>CAYQXM010000107.1:0-17205 GCA_964421295.1 uncultured Pirellulales bacterium | reverse complement strand
CGGTAGCGGCTGTGTTTCGGATCAAGCATATTTTGGTTTCCAGAGACGATTTTGTTGGATCATGGCGTTGAGGATGGTCAACAGCTTACGCATGGTGGCAACGAGGGCGGTCATCTTGCACTTGCCGGCAGTTAGAAGGCGTTGATAGAAGAGGCGGAGACGTCGATTGAAGCGGATCACCGCCAGTACCGGCATGTACAGGGCGGCCCGGATGCGCGTGCGGCCGCCGCCGGTCATGCGTTTGCCGCGGTATTGGCCGCTGTCACGATTCATCGGCGCGACGCCCACCAGCGCGGCGATCTGGCGGCGATTGACGCGCCCAAGTTCCGGCAAGCGGGTCACGAGCATCGTGGCGGTGAGGGTGCCGAGGCCGGGGACCGAGTCGATAATCTCGGCTTGACGTTGCAGGTGCGGATCAGCGGCGAGGCACGCGGCGAGTTTCTGGTCGATCACGGTGATCTGCTTTTTCAACAGGGCCAGCACCTGACGCACACTCCGGAGAATCAGCGGATCGGTGACATGTTCGAGATGATTGGACTCGGCCACATGGAGGCGGACGAGCTGGTCCCGGCGGGCGATCCAGGCGGTGCGTTGGCGGGCGTCGGCATCGGGCAGTTCACGCGGCGTCAGCCAGGGGCTGGTGGCGAACTCCGCGAGGACTTTCGCATCGATCGGATCGGTCTTGGCGGTGCGTCCCATGGCGCGCGCGTAATCGCGGACACGCCGGGGATTCACCACGAGGACGGGCAGACCGGCCGCTTGCAACGCAATGGTCAAGGGCTGTTCGTACCCCCCGGTGGCTTCCAGAACGATCACTTCAGGTTCGCAGCAGGCCAGGAACCGGCAACAGCGGGCGATGCCCCGGGCGTTGTTGTCGTATTCGGCGGATGTTCCCTCGGGCAGAAGATGCAGGAGGAACTGACGTTTGGCGATGTCGATGCCCACGACGTGTTTCATAAAACTCCCCTTCCTTGCATATGCGAGCTCATCGAGTACAATGGCTCCGGCGGCTGTTCGGGGTCGTGACAAACGACGCGACGACGGATCTCGCTACACACGGGCTCCAAGCCCCAGGATGGGACGATCTCGTCGGCGCGGCGGGTGGGTTGACACCCCCGTCAACCCACCCGCCCGAACACCTCCTGCCCCAAGGCAGGATATCCGGTCTCGTAGAACATACAAGGATGGGCCTTGGCCCATGCGGATTCATTCACATTCGTACGGGCCAAGCCTCTCGATGTCCTTCTGAACCACGGACCAGTCATACCCCTGATAAAACCCTTCCCTAATATACCGATGAAACGACGACCATGGCCAGTCTTGAATCTGTTCAACGAGCCTGTGTGTGACCGGATTGAAATGCACGTAGTCGATGTGATGCTGGAGATCGGTTTCGTCGCGAATGCGATGCTCCCAGAATCGCCGCTGCCACAACCCGCGTTCGCGTCTGTCTTGCCGGGACGGGCTCTGCACCGATTCCGCCCCTCCCGCCTGGAGGTATCGCCGTGTGAATCCCCCCTTGATGCTCGCCCAGCGCTGCGAATAGTTCTCGTCTCCTTCCGGCAGTCTCCACACGCAGTGCAAATGGTCCGGCAACAGGCAAACCGCGACGATCTCAAACGGATGCAACCGCTGCACGTCATCCCAGGCGGACCGGAGACATTCCCGCGCCCGCTCCTCCGTCAGAAATGGCCGCCGGTCGCAGGTCACAACCGTGAAGAAGAAGCATCCGCCTTCCTGTCGTGCCCGCCGGTAATCTGTCACATTGTCCCTCCCTCAATGCAAGTTTCGCGAATTCGTAGGATGGGCCTTGGCCCATGCTGATTCATTCACATTCGTAGGAACCCGCATGGGCCAAGGCCCATCCTACCCAACTGTCCCAAGGTTCTTAATTGTTATCTTGAAGGCCGACCCTCACCGGTTCCCTGAATGAAGTGCATTTGTCGTTACCGCATGTCGCCTATGTCAAATTCGGTGACTGTCCCTAAGTTCTCATCAGCGTGACGAACATAACCTCCAACCTGCAACCTGTTCGCCAGATCCCTTAATTGTTATTTTGAGGGCTGACCCCCGTCTGTTCCCCAGCGTGACGAACATAACCTCCAACCTGCAACCTGTTCGCCAGATCCCTTAATTGTTATTTTGAGGGCTGACCCCCGTCTGTTCCCCCGTCTGTTCCAAGGTTGCCTCCTGATCCCTTCTGCATTGTGTCACTCTATCACGTCCACAAAAAGGAACCCGCATGGGCCAAGGCCCATCCTACCCAACCGTCAGACATTACCTATTCCGTACTATGGGGCTGTCCAGTGGAGGAAGCGAGTCTTAGTTGCTGGCGTGCGGCTCTCAACCTTGGGTTTTCTGTGTAGATTTCTTGCGAGAGTTCTCTACAAAGGCCCTCCAACCCTGGGTAGACTCGCCCAGAAGTCACTCCTATTTTGGCCAGTTCCTTTCTCAGGTCGTTCCTGCTCTTGCCGTCGATGACTAGTCTGGAAAAGATCGGCCCACCACAGCAGGGACAAACGATTTGTTTGCCGTTCTTGTGAAACCCATCAGCCTTGTTTCCGAACAGCGTGAAACACGATCGCTGTGCGGTTATTCTTGGGTTCAGATGAGGCGGGAGCAAGGCGATTGGCGAAATTGGCAGGCTTCTAATGGGCTGCCCGTCTTGCTCGCCTATGTTTCCGATCCACCTTTCCGTAGGTCTTTCACCCGGGTAGAGGACCCTACCCGCATTGGTTGCTTTTCCGCCGACCTCTCTGAAAGCGTAATCGAGCAGGGCCGCTGGCTCCAGGCAGGTGACGATGGAATTCCTAGTGTCCCCCTGATCCGTTCCTACCGCAAAGAAGAGCGCTATCGCCGCATCTTCCGACCAATCGAGAAGCCTTGTCGGTCCACCATAGTGCTGAATGAGAAAATACCATGCCCACGTATCGTTCAGAGCCACGTCTGGTGCAAAGGGGCGTGCTCTTCTTTGAAATTCGAGGAAGTAGAGACGTTCGTTCTCCTTTTGTTCCGCGATATTTCCAGTCTTACATCCTCTATAAAGCCTCGGTACGAGCCTGCCAAAATCTCTCGTTTCACCACGGAACCAAGTCCAGTCCGTCGTGCTGGCCTTGACATACCTAAAGTACTCCTCCAAGTTCCGGATGGGCCGGAGTGTTGCGTAACCCTTGGGATGCCATCTCGCCAGCAATCTGACTTTGTCTTTTAAGGTTCCGGCCTTCAGGAATGATTCCCTGACTTTCTCTCGATTCTGCTCCGGTACTCGCTCGACCCAATCGAGTGATTCGATGTCTTCTTGGCGTCGATTCTTCATCGTGAGTCTCCCTGCTAATTGGGACGTTCGCCATTTCTGCTTCGGCCTCCAACACGTCAACTTCCTGCAAAACAAGGTTCATTGTAGGGAGACAAGTGACAAGGAACAAGTGATAAGCGACAAGAAAACGGAAGTCGGAGGGCGGAGGGCGGAAAGGCAGGGGGAGGGTCCAGGCCGGATGCTGGACATGCGTGCGGCGGATTTTCGGCTGCAACCGCAATATGGTCAAATCACTAGTGCTTGCGGGGTAAGGGGTTAGGTGAATGCGCGGAATATTTTGGATTGGTATGTAACCAACTCACGGATTGTGCGTCTATATATGTGTGTCGAGACTGTGCCCGGCCGGGGGCCGGGACGATTGTTTTTCGATTTGTGATGTTTGATTGTTGATCGAAAGGACAACCGAACAGCAGCGTCACGTGCCGATCAGCTACTGACGCTGCTTCACCTTCCTGTTCATCGCGATCGATCGCGATTCGTGTTTCACATCAACCCTCAAACATCAACCTTCAAACTTCCATCTTGAGGTTTCCTATGAACCGAGACTGCGGGCAATGCGTGTGTGCGACGAGGGTCTGGAATGGTCGGCCCGAGGAGTTGCTCTGTGCCAATTACCCGGGGCACGAGGGCGACCTGTCGCGCGTGACGGCGGGGGTGGCGTCGGTGGACTGTCGGAGGTTCTGGCCGAAGCGCAGGGGGGCGGGCGATGTGCCGCCGGCGGCGCTGGATGCGAACGTTCGCTATATCAGCCTGGGAGACGGCAAATCAGTGATGGTCGATGCGGCGGACTTCGAATGGCTCAGCAAGTACAGGTGGCGAACCACCGGCGGGACCAAAGGTTATGCGCACACGCGGATCAAACAGAAGACCGTCTATATGCATCGACTCATCAAGAACCCGTCGCCGGGGAAGGTGGTCGATCACAGGAACGGCAACGTCTGGGACAACCGCAGGTGCAATCTTCGCGAGTGTACGCATTCCCAGAACTCGATGAACGCCACGGGCCATTCTGGGTCAACATCCATATTCAAAGGCGTCTCGTGGGATTCCCGATACGGCAAATGGCTGGCCATCATCATCTGTCGCGGCAAGACCTTCTACCTGGGACACTTCGACGATGAGGCCGAGGCGGCCAGAGCCTACGATCGCAGGGCGCGGCAATTGTTCGGCAAGTACGCGTACCTGAACTTCCCCGATGAGGTGCGGTACGTGTATCTGGCAGGGAGCGGGTGTGTGTGCCGCCGCGTGCGGGAGCAAATCCAGGCGAACACATCCGAAATTCGAATATCGAAATGCGAAACAAACCCAAATCACCAAAACTCAAAATCCGAAACGGACCACGGTTCGACGCGGGCGTTTCGGTCATTCGATCATTTGGATTTGGATCATTGTTGCGAGTTTAGGATTTCGTGCTTCGGACTTCCCTGTGGAGGGTGGTGGGCGCAAAGAAGAACCGAGCAGGCGCGCCACATCGGGCCGACGGCTCGGTTGGAGATCAAAACAATTCGGTCAGAAGGGTCGGCGTTAGCGCCGGGCCATCCGCTGAGCTTTACGCATGCGCCGGCGTTCCCGCTCCGAGGGCTTCTCGTAGTAAGCGGAACGTTTCATATCGCGGATCAGGCCTTCTTTCTCGCACAGCTTCTTGAACCGCCTGATCATCTGCTGCACGGACTCGCCGGTACGCATCTTTACTTTCAGCACTCAGTAGACTCCTTTACGATTTTCCAGGACTTTCGACCTAAACTCACATGGACGGTGTGCACCCATCCGTACATTGAATTGTCCAATTTAGTGCGTCAGGGCGCCGTTTTCAAGTGCAAAATTGATTTTTGTGGGAGGGCGGGGTATCATGGGGCCGTTTTTGGGAGGTATTCTTTGGGAGTAGATAAGTATCGACCGACGTTGGAGGTTCGGAAGGAACGGGCCATCCTGGTGGCGGCGGTTTTGCCTAAGTCCGGTGCATACGACAACTTAGCGGAGCTGACGTCGCTGGCCGAAAGCGCTGGGGCGGTCGTCGTGGACCGGTTCCAGCAGAAGATCCGCAAGATCAACGCCTCGACGTACATCGGCAAGGGCAAGGTGCTGCAACTGGGCCAGCGGGTCCGGCGGTTCAAGGCGAATGTCGTGATCTTCGACAACGACCTGTCGCCGGGGCAGATACGCGAGTTGGAGGAAGCGATCGAGGTGAAGGTCATCGATCGCAGCGAGTTGATTCTCGACATCTTCGCCACGCGGGCCCAGACCAAACAGGCGAAGCTCCAGGTGGAGCTGGCCCAGCTCGAATACACGTATCCGCGTCTGACGCGGATGTGGTCACACCTCGACTCCGTGGCCGGGGCCGGCGGCGGCACCACGGCGGGGGCGGTCGGCGCGATCGGCGTCCGCGGGCCGGGCGAGCAACAGCTCGAAATCGACCGGCGGCTCGTCAGCAAACGCATCAACGAGCTGAAAGACAACCTGGAACTCATCGACGAGCAGAAACGCCGCGAGATCATCGGACGCAAGGGCATCTACCAGGTGTCCCTCGTCGGTTACACGAATGCCGGAAAGAGCACGCTGCTCAATGCACTTACGGATGCCAACGCCTTCGTCGAGGACCGGCTCTTTGCGACGCTCGACACGCTGACGCGGAAATGGATGCCGGTCCGGGGCGTCGATATTCTGCTCAGTGACACCGTCGGCTTCGTCGCCCGGCTGCCGCACCAACTGGTGGCGTCGTTCAAGGCGACGCTCGAAGAAGCGGTCAACTCGGATCTGCTGCTGCACGTCATCGATGTCAGCAATCCGAGCGTCATGAGCCAGATCGAGTCGGTCAACAAGGTGCTGGAAGAGATCGGGTGCAAGGAAAAGCCGATGGTGCTGGTCCTCAACAAGACCGACGCCATCCAGGACATCCGGTTGCTCGAAACGCTGGAAACCATGCACCCGGAAGCGGTGGCGATCTCGGCCAAGAAGGGGCTCGGCCTCGATGCCCTGGCCCAGAAGGTGGTCGCGCACTACCGGGGCGGCGAGGTGACCGTGCGCGTGACGCTCCACGCCTCCAACGGCAAGATGCAGAGTTTTCTCCGGGCGCACAGCCGGATCGTGCATGAGGAATACGAGGACAGCACCGTGGTGATCGACACGTGCATCGGCCGCAACCAGATGCCCGATCTGGAGCGGCTGCGACCCGACAAACTCGAAGTCCTTCAAGACAGATAGACCCTGTTCAGTAGGAGGTGGATTGTGCGTAAGACCAGGCGTTGTGTCACGTTCCTGTCCATGTGCGCCGTCGTAGGCGCCGCCATGGGCTCCGTCGCATTCGGACAGGCGGAGGCTCCCAAGCCCGAATCCGAGCTGCTGAAGAAGCTGAAGGCTCTGCCCGGGGTCACACAGGTGACGGAGACGCGATTCGATAGCCAGCAGTTCCGCGAGGGCTACGAGCTGTCGTTCACGCAGCCACTCGATCACAACAATCCCTCCGGTGCGAAGTTCCAGCAGCGGGTGTTTCTTGCCCATGCGGGTTACGACAAGCCGGTCCTGCTCTCGACCGAAGGCTATGCCGCCCGCGGCAACTCCGGCGGCGAGCTGCAACGCATCCTCGCCGGCAACGGCGTCACGGTCGAGCATCGCTACTTCGGCCGGTCGGTCCCGTCGCCGGTGAAGTGGGAGTACCTCACGGTGAAGCAGTCCGCCGACGATCTGCACGCCGTCGTCACGGCCTTGAAGACGCTCTACACCGGCAAGTGGGTCAGTACCGGCGTCAGCAAGGGCGGGCAAACCGCGCTCTTCTATAAGTGCTTTTATCCCGAGGACATGAACGCGACCGTCGCGTACGTGGCCCCGGTGAATGTCACCCAGGAAGATCCACGCATTTACCAGTTCCTCCAAACCGCCGGTGACGCCGCCACACGGCAGAAGGTCAAGAACTATCAGATCGCCCTGTTCCAGCGTGAAGACGAAGTCCTGCCGCTGGTCAAGGTTGAGGCCGAGCGTCACAAGTGGACGTTCGTGATGGGCCTGTCCGAGGCCTATGAGTACGGCGTTCTCGAGTACGCGTGTGCGTTCTGGCAATACGGCACGAATCCCGCCGATGTCCCCGAGCCCAACGCTCCCGCCGAGGCGCTCGCCGCCCACTACAATCGCGTCGGGACGCTACGCTACTACAGCGACCAGGGCCGCAAGCCGTTCGAGCCGTTCCTCTATCAGGCCTTCAGCGAGCTAGGATATTACAACTTTAATATCACAGACTTCAAGCCGTACATGAAGACGCTGAAGAACCCGACGAATCTCGTAATCTGCCCCGCGGACGCCAAGATCGTCTTCAATCCGGCGACGATGGCCTTCGTCTACAACTTCCTCCAATACAAGGCCAACCACGTGGTCTACATCTACGGCGAGATGGACGCCTGGTCGGCGACGCAGATGCAGCTCATCGGCCGGACCGACGCGATCAAGATTGTAGTCGCCAATGCCCACCACGGTGCCAGCATCCGTGCCTTCTCGGCGGAGCAGAAGGACCAGTTCTATTCGAAGATGGAATCCTGGCTCGGTCAGAAACTGAATCGCCAGTGACACAAAGAGGTCTCGCCTCTCCGTCAAAAGGTCGTCCAGTCATATTCGACTTCGAGCCGGAGCTTGTGCCGGGCCTCCTCCTGGGCCATCTTCTGCAGCACGTCGCGCTGGGCCTGATTCCTCGCGATGGACGCCAGGTTCGTATACAGCCGGACCGCCGCCTGTTCCTTCTTCATTGCCATGACCAGCAGATCCGCGTAGCTCATCTGGGGTCCCGGCGTGACTTCCAGCAGGGTCTCCTCGATATTGAGACTGCCGATTTCCTCGTCGCCGGCGAACGCCACTTCCCCCGCCTGGAGGGCCTGGAGATAGATGCCATGCTGCACTTCCTCCGCCGCCAGCCGGTGAATCATATCCCGCGCCTCCGGCCGCACCGCCAGTTTGCCCAGGTCCATGTAGAACTGGTGCGACTCGAGTTCCCGGGCGATCGCAAACTCTAAAACATCGTTCACCGTCTGCAGCCTGGCCATATCCGGCTCCCAGTCTTCTGTCTGCTCTGCCCGTATTCGGTCTCGGCGAAGTCGAGTCGAATACGTCCCGACAAGCCAACCGGTGCGATACTGGAATCGCAAAAGTCCAGAATACTGCGTATCGGCCGCATTGCCAACGGCCTGCCGCACGTCCGTTCTTCCCCCGAGGTGCGATCCCTTGCTCTCCCTAGTTTCTCCAGCGGAGCTGGCCAAGTTCTTCTTTCGTGCGAATGAACAGAGTCGTCCCGTCGTTGAGTATGACGCAGCCGCCTTTGGGGTCGTGGTTGTCGAAGGTGAACAACTCCGGCCCGCCGTGCTGGTTCCAGCCCGCCTTGGTCTCGAACAGCAGCACGGTGTCCGGCGGGGAGTTCGGTTCGCAATTGGGGTTCATGGCATAGTGTGAAGTCAATGTGTAGGGAGTCTCACCTGACGGACTTCCGTCAACTCGTGTTGGACCCGCCTCGCCTGGGGCTGTCGATGCACGTTCGCCTGGACATATGAGCACCGAACGGATAGCCGAATCTGCCCAGGGGGGCTGATGGTTGTGAACGCTTCCGGGCAGCGTGTCGCACCAGGAGTTGGGCTCAGGGTATCGAAAGCCCGATTTTCGCGGCGTGAAACCGTCCCGAATGCCATCCACACGAAGAATTGCCAGGTTGTCCGCGCAGGCCCATCGCACCCTCAGCGGATCCAACCCCGGTGGCCTGAGGACTGGCAGCTCGGCCAGAGGTTTGGAGTACACAAAGAGGCGGTTACCCCTGCTGCATGCTTCCGTACCATACAGGACCATCGACATTTTCCGCTTGAGTCCGCGATATCCAATCACGTACAGAGCGCCCGGTACATACCCCGATTCGTAACGTTGGTAGACCCCTTTGTCGACTTCGGCCGAAAGCGCTTGAATCGCCGCCGGATCACTGAGCGTCCACGTGTCACAAGACCGCACGGCCTGCCTTTCCTGCTCGTTGAACAAGCTTTGCTGCTGTGCCGAGCTCGGGAAAAAGCGGTTGAGCGCTCCCCCGTCATATTTGATTTCGACCTTCGTACAAGCACTGAAATCGGGTGGCTTGGGGCGGCAGCCAAGGCAGAACACCATGACCGCCGCTGCGAGCAAGCGCAGGATTGGGCCCTGCCGGCGGCGGGTGTCCCAATTCCGAATCGTCTTTCCCAACCCGTAATCTCGTTTCTTCAGCATTCTCGTCCCCGTTGTCACCACGACATGGATCCCACCGTCCTCTCTCCGCTCCCCATGCTCCCCTGGAAGTCACATCCGTGCCCCCGAAAGGTAGATGTCGTCTCGCTCCAAGTCGATCAGGAGTATGTAGTCCAAACCATCGGACGTAACTATAGGGGTAATCACAGTGGCCGAGCGAATAGACTCCCGGTCATACAGACGCACGTTGAGCCGCTCTTGCCATTGCTCCGCCATCACGAAAACATGGCGTGAGTGAAGATCTTCTTCATTGAACGTCTCCGTTCGCACGCCGGGTCCACCGAACACCCGCAACATATACTGAATACCGGCCTTGTCGGTATGAAATCGAACAAAGACCGCTACATCCCTGCCGCCGGAGATCATGCCTTGCGCGCCTTCCACGGTCTCGGGCAATGCACGGCCCGTGGTGAAACGCACGGCGTGCCGAATCAGTCTCGCCGGCAGCATCTGGAGAGGAGCCAGGCTATAGTATAGATATGGAGCGACCACAATGCACATCGTTGCCACCGACACGGCCACTACAACACCAGCAATGATCCGTCTTCTACGTTGGCTCATCGTGCAATACCCGGTACCATAAAATGTCGGTGCATGCCAGGGACAGTTACTGTTTTGCTGCGTTTGTCACTCCCCTGATCCTCTATCTGTGCGTTTATGGGATGTCAGCGTAGGCGAAGGCTAGGTCGTCCAGCATGAAGGAGCGGGCGGTGGCGGTGAGCACGAGTCTGGTGACGCCGGGGACGGCGATGGTGACGCGGTGCCACCGGGTGGACAGGGTGACGGTCTGCGTATCCAGGCGGACGCCCTGGGTGTCGTAAGCGTCGAGGGCCAGGGCGCCGGCGTCGAACGCGGAGGCGAGGGCGGCCGAGAGCGTGATGCTCGTGACGGCGGGAGAGAAGTTCAGGGTTTCCGGGCCGCGGGCGCGGCCGCCGCTGTGCAGGAGGGCGACGCTGCTGAAGGCCAGGACGTTCGGCCGGGAGTTCGGGTCGGCCGTGAAGCCACCGGCTGTCTCGCTCAGGATCGCGCCACCGTCCCGGGAGCCGGGGCCGGTGAAGGTCACGCCCTGGGCAGCGTACTCCGTCGTCAGTGGCGTTGCGTCGAGGAAGAACGAGGGCGCCGCGACATCGTCGAAGTTGATCATCACCGGCGCCGGGATTTCCACCGGGGTATAATGGGAGGCCCACAGGAGGGCATTGGCCATCAGGCGGGCGCCGTCGGTGGAGACGTCCCAACTGCCGGCGTTGGCGTCGGACGAAACGGGGTAGAACCCCAGGTCCACGCGGCGCGTCGTGCCGATCAGCCGGGTGGCGACTAGCGGCCGGCCGTCGGACCAGTCGGCGATGCGCGTCGCGCCGGCCGCGACGTTCGTGGCGGCGGGACGATAGCTTTGGGGCCCGCCGTCAAATGCGGCGACCTTCTTCATGATGGGGTGGGTCGTATCGTACACGGTTCCCAGCGTGGCGCGGGTGCCCTGTAGCTGAGCGCCGTACGGAATAGCGGAGTACGCACCGCTCGCCCAGCGTCCCAGCATCCCGGGCCCGCCGGCGACTTCGAACAGCGCGCAAACGAGCGGGCCGCCGGCATCCACGTAGCTGGCCGCCACATTGCCGAATCCTGTCGCCTTGTCGCCGCCCATGGTACCGCACACCAACACTGCGTCGAATTCGCGGAAGTCCGCTCCTTCGGGACGCCAATTGATGTCGTCGTGCCGCCCAACCAGCCGGAATAGCCCGGTGTCCTGCAACTTCTGTTGGACGTCCACCAGCCCGTCCGTTTTGTTGGTCCCGCACACCAACACGGCCGGTTTGTTGAACGCTTCGTCGGCGGGGTATGCGTTGAACTTGTACAGGCGGTCGGTGCCATTGTCGGCCAGCCAGAGGTGCGTTCCATCCCACGCCAGATCGTTGGGGTAATTGACGCTTGCGGGGAAGGAATCCTCGGCATACCAATCCAGCGGGTTGATCTTGTATATCCTGTTAGTGGACGTGTCGGCCTGCCAGAGGAACGTGCCGTCGAACGCCAGGCCCATCGGGAAGTACCCGTAGGGAGTGAAAGTGCCTACGATGTCCCCTGTAGTCGTCAGGCAGCAAATCTTGAACTCGTTGTGCGGTTTCGCGGCACGTTGGCCCACCCACCACAAATAGGTCCCATCGAAATCCAGCCCTTGCGGCACGCCGGGCGGCAGGGCGAAGGAGTAAAGGACGGCTCCATTCGACGGATCCAGTTTGCAGACCTTGTTTTGACTGGCATCGGCAAGCCAGAGCGATGAGCCATCCCAGGCCAGTCCGGACACGGACGCGCAGGGGAAGGGGAGCGAGCGGAGGACTTTGCCGGTGAGCGAATCGGTCTGATGGATGCGGTGTGTGGTACCGTCCGCTATCCAGAGATAGGCGCCGTCCCATGTCAGACCTGTGCAACTTTCACACGGCAAGGGTATGGAAGTGATGAACTCGATGGCACAGGACGCCCGTGTCAGGTTGGGGTCGATGGTGCCGCTGAGAGCGAGGGTCGCCAGCAGGATTGTCGTCAGTCGGTTCATGTCCGTTCTCCTTCCATCAAGTCGCTACCGGAATCTCCCACCAGGCCGGGGGAAAGATCTCCATTCGCCGTCACCCGGCAATGTGGACTTCCCATATCCGCGTCACTTTCTCTATAAGGAGCAGGATACTCTGATCATGTGCCGGAAACAAGGGAAAAAGCGGGAACAATCGCCACGGGGTGTCCAGGGCGGCCGGAAGTCACGCCGGCGGGATGGAGGCGCAAAAGCGGGGCGGGTATTCGCCGAGTCTCTGGACGGTGTCAACCGGAATTGGATGTCATGGGTTCTTTGCGTCCGTCCGGGGGCTGCGAGGAATATCCACGACAATTTCTTCAGGCCAGCCTTGATACAACATGTTGCGCATTCGTGTTTTCACGAAGCGGTAGCTCTTCTCATCGCCTCCATTTCCGTCATTACTCTCGTCGGGGTACAACCGCTCGGCGTCATCCAGGAGTGACCGCGCCTCTTGGTAGCCGGCCACCTGCCGGGCCAGGGTGGAGTCGCCCAGGATGCGGAGCCGATCGTCGAGGAAGAGTTTGTGGATATGGATGCCCAATCGCAACAGATCGTCAGGGACATCCACGACCATCTTCAAGCGTCGCTCGGTCGGGGGCATGTGGTCGCTCGTTATCTCGGCGGGCATGAAAAGCCACCCCGCGCGGTGGTAACCCGCCACGAAGGCCAGATTGAGGGATTGCATCCTGGCCATCTGTTCCGACAGTAGCTTTTCGGTCGCGCTGCCCAGTTTGGCCGATGCAACCGCGTAGGTCAATCCCAACTCAGCCTCCGTGCTGAAACGGTTTGATTCGCCCAGGATCTGGTACTCGGCTCTGCTCATGCGTTCGATGTGGACGATCAGAGGGCGCAGGTGATTCACCTCCAGCCAATCGTGACATCGGGCCACATAATACCCCAGCGGCTTGTTCGGCTCCTGCATGGCGGCGGTCCGCCTGGGCACTTTCAGATGCTGCCGAAAACGCTGCACGTCAGCTTCAGTGGCGTCATCAGCATAGAATCCCTCCAACCGGCCCAGGGTCTTATCCCATTGTTTGGCATAGTCATTCCCATCGGCCGGCTTCTGCGCGGCCCACTTCTTCAGAATTTGTCCGGCCTGGTGGCACCAACTATCCGCTTTGAAGGGATACAAGTCGATTTCGACGAGCACGGCCCGCGCGTTGCCCCGGACCCAGGCGCTGCAATCGAGGCTCACCTCCATCCGGCGCGACCCCGGCTGTAGGGGAACCGTCTCGGCCAGGTTCGTATCCGCTCGTTCCGATTCAATGAATTTGAGGGCCGACATGCGGGACGCGATCAGATCCATTTCGCAGACCTGCGGGTTCGGCCCGGCGGCCGGCGTCGCCCCTTCGGCACGCTTGTCCTGGGCCTGTGCGTCGGCATTCGCATCCTTCGGAAGCTTGCCGGCGGAGACTTGCGGACGCACGCCGTAGATCGTGTTGAGACTGGCCCGAATGCCGTCCAAATCCTGACTGAGCCGGCGTCGGGACTCCCTCAGAGAGGGAGCGTTGTAGTCCACGGCCCGCACCGCGCCTACGGCTACCGTCCCATACCTGGAGGCATCCCTCTCCACGTGGCTGAATCGGTCCAGGACGCCGCACCCGGCCGCCACGAGACAGATTTCCAGACTGCCCAGCAGAGACAATCGCATCAGGATATGTCTCTGGAGTAGACTTGTCTTCTCCATTTCCTCTTCTCCCCTTTCCTTTTCCTGTGCGTCGGCGGCATTCGGACGGAGGCCGCGGCTGCGCCCACACGGTCGCCACCGAAGCTTTACCCTCTTGAACGGAGAGAGGGCGTTTGTCGCCGGCTTCGTTTCACGTCAGCGCCGGGCCCAGTCCCATGCGCCATTTCGTTCCGGGTCACGCCGTTTTGGCCAATAGCTTGTCGGCCTCAACCGTCTTCCGGACATAGTCGCTCTGCTTGCGATACGAGACCGCGAAGACCACCATCAGAACTACGACGACGACGATCAATTCCCACGTCCTCCACGACGGAAATCTGGCCCCTAGGGTCTCGTAGAGCCTCATCAGAAGGAGGAGGGCGAACAGAGCACACAGCGTCCGGTACATATTGTTGACTTCGGAGAGCACGGCCAGTCCCGGATTCTTCTTGGACGCGACCACGAAATCGCTGTAAGGGGCGTGACGAACGAAGCCCAGTTGCTTGAGCAAGGGCTCGATGACCAGGGAGCCGAATCGGCTCACGATAAGCCCCAGGAGGTAGTACAGGAAGACCCCCGTCACCAGGTCCTGTTGCAGGAACGAGCGCCCCGTGACTGTGCCGGACATCAAGGCGAAGAGCACGCCGGGAAACAGGTAGTTGAAGATGTTGTACGACGAAAGTTTGTCCAGAAGGTCCTTCATACGCACATCTCCCTTCATTAATGATGCGAGAAACCTGTGCCGTCGGGTGGAGATACGACGATGGGAACGCCGTACGCCGGTCCGGGCCGGGGTTTCTCGTCAGCCGTTCCATGCGGCGCATCGATAGCCTGCTAGATCGATCGCGGCCGCGGCGTTAGGGACAACACGTCTCTTGAGGGCACATCCATCGTCCGAGTCTCCTTCGTTTCACGGCATAGACAATACAAGCACCGGTTCCCGGGCGGCAAGGAAGAAATGGCAAAAATCGCTACGCATTATCAGTAAAGAGGGAGGCGTGGTATGAGTGCGGATCTATGATCCATGCGGTGACGGGGCTTCCCAGGGGCGATAAAAATGGCCGCAGAACGACAGGATATCGAAGGTCTGATATGGAAAAGACGGGATGTGACGGTGGTAGCAGATGCCAGGGGCCTCTTGCGAACTCCTGTCGCGTGGCGGCGGCGGAGGGCGAAAAAGCGGCGTTTGTGCTTGACTTAGGGGGCTAAATCGGGTTTAATGGGTAGACTAAGCGACGAAGCGAAAGACACAGATTCCCAGGGGGTGGGACATCTGCCAAGGTAACCAAAAGGGTAGGTTGATGTTGGGGGTGAATTCCATGACGCATTCGATCAGAGCCATTGTCGCCGTCTCGTTCCTTTTCCTGTCGTTCTGCACGTCGGCCGCTTTCAGTGCCACCACGTACACGACCGCGGCGGAGACGATGCTGGTCCTGAATATCGCGAGTCTGACGAATGTGGACACCGCCGTGACGGAGAGCCTGCTCCTGGAAGCCACGGAGTACGGTTATGATCAGGTCATCAGCGAACGCCCCGACAGCCTGACCCACAGTGACATCGTCGACGTGATCAGCGCCGTGCCCCACCTGACGATGCCGGAGTCCGAGAGCAAAGCCGCACTGCCGGCCCCCGGCCTGCTGCTCCTGATCGGTCTCAGCACCAGCTCGGTCGGCTGGATGCGTCGCCGCCAGATGGCGTAAGACAAGCGTCACCCCGGCCGTTCATGACCTCGACGGGAGGACACACATCGCCCGGCGAGGTCAAATTGTTTCTAGGCCAGGCGCCTGAATCACAAAATCGCAGCCCGCGGCGATGAACTCCATGTGATGGTCCATCGCCTCTACGCCGAAACCAACGCCCAGCGAGATGCCAAGGCCCCAGCCCAGGGCCGGCCTGTCCGGCACCTCCAGACGTACGGAGAACTGGTCCATCGACAGGTTGACATTGTCGTGCGCGGCGATCCGGTATAGCCCGTCGTAGACGTGGACGTCCCGGACGAACGCGTCGAGGGAGTAGGTCTTGAAGACCAGCAAGACCGAGCCGGCGCGGAGGCGGACGTCGTTGATGATCACCGGCGTGGGGATCGCGAAGTGAAACCAGTTGTCCGTGCCGGGCTGGCCCTCGAGGTCGAAGCTCATCCCCGTGCGCCGCTGATAGGGAACCCGGTCCGGGTACTCGATCTGCATGCTGTGGCCGTGAATCCACGAGGCATAGGATATCCCGGGGACGCCCTCTTCGGCCCGAACGTTTCCCGGCGCCAGGGCTCCGAGCGTCACGCCGCCAAGGACGCCCATGCCCGAACGCTTCAACATGTCACGGCGGTTCGTCTTCCTCGAAATAGCTTGCTCATTCATCGTACGTCTCCTACAACGGACTTCACGAGGGAACCTATTCAGCCGGTTGCACTGCCGGCCCACGCACATCCTGTTGCCGGGCCCTGAGAGCGGCCCTTAGAGAACGCATTCGACTTGCGGATTGGCCGACCCACCGGGGCCGGCCATGTGCCCCACATACTACTCCGCCGGCGGGAGAGAATATAGATATTTTCACGATATTCGGACAAACCCCGGCGTGTTCGGCCCGGCGCAGAATCCGGGCAAATCCGGCGGCAAGGGGTTGAAAATCGGCGGCCGGACGAGCAGAATAGGATTTGAGATTTGAAATCTGAAATTAGAGATAAAGGTTGGACGAATGGCAAGACATAGCAGACTGGCCGTGTTGACGGCGATGAAGCAGATCGGGTTGGTGCCCGTGTTCTATCACAAGGACGCGGACGTGGCGAAGAATGTCGTCAAGGCCTGCGCCGACGGCGGGGCGAAGGTGATCGAGTTCACCAATCGCGGGGACCGGGCGATCGCGGTGTTCACGCAACTGGCGGAGTACCGCGATGCGCAGAAGGCGGACGTTATGCTGGGCGTCGGTTCGATCTGCGATGCGCCGACCGCAGCCCTCTACATTGCGGCGGGGGCGGACTTCGTCGTGGGCCCGCTGCTCGATGAGGAGACGGCCAAACTGTGCAACTGTCGCAAGATTCCCTACAGCCCCGGCTGCGGCACCGTCACGGAGGTGCACAAGGCTCACATCCTGGGCGTGGACATCGTCAAGCTCTTCCCGGGCGAGGTCGGCGGCCCGGGCTTCGTCGAGAGTGTGCGTGGGCCGTGCCCCTGGACGGAGATCATGCCCACCGGCGGCGTGTCACCGACGAAAGAAAGTTTGACCGCCTGGTTCAAGGCGGGGATCGTCTGCGCCGGCATGGGCTCGAAGCTGATCACCAAGGAACTCGTCGCGGCTAAAGACTGGGCGGGGATCACGGCGAAGGTCAAGGAAACCATCGAGTTGATCCGGCAGATCCGCGGATAGCATTGATGATTGATAATTGATTATTGATGATTGGCGGCCGGTGAGAACCGAATAATCAATCAGCAATAGTCA
>CAYQXM010000106.1:0-17351 GCA_964421295.1 uncultured Pirellulales bacterium | reverse complement strand
GGATCATCAGGACTTCCTGGATCTGCGGCTCGGTCTGGAGCATGAAGTTCTTCGGACTGCCGCCGCCGATGAGGAGGACGCCGGTCTTGCCTTTCTCGTAATTCTTGGCATTCAGGATGATGGCGGTCGTGTCGTTGACGTCGATACTCGGGTTGATCTTGAGCTTGAACTTGTCCTGCAATCCCGCCGCCTCGGCAAGCAGCTCCAGCCCGGCCACGTTCATGCCGTGGGTCGAATCGCCTGGCGAGGACGTGAAAACCGGAATGCCGTTGCGATAGGCCGCCGCCAAGATGCTGACCTGGCCGATGCCGTTCTTCTGCTCCCACTCGTCGAGGACCTTGCCGAGATGGTGGTAGAACTCCCGCGTGCCCATCTCCTTCTGAAACTCCGGCCGGACCAGGATCGCACGCAGGCGCCGGTCGGTTTCCATGAGCACTTCCTGGTAATCGAACAGGACGTCGTAGATGCGCGTGACACCCTGATTCCGCAGATCCTTGTCATCCACGTTATGGCTGCCCCGGTACAGCGGCAGATTGAACGCGAAGTGCAGATCGTGGTACATGTTGGCGCCCGTGGCGACGATCCAGTCCACGAAGCCGTGGTTCATCAGCGGGATGATCGCCGCCGGTCCCAGACCTGCCGGCGTCAGCGCCCCCGCCAGGCTCATGCCGATAGTGACATCCTTCTGGGAGTACCTGTCTCTCAACAGGTGGCACGCCGCGCGGAGCCGGCCCCCGTTGTAGGCGTCCATGCAATCGACCAACTGCACGACGCTGGTCTTCTCCGAAATCGGTTCCGGCAAGATGCGCTTGCCGCACAAATATCGCGCCTTCCCCGGGCACTTTGACTTTTCTTTTGCCATCTCTCAGTATCCTGCTTTCTTGTCTTCCATCCGTCTTATTGCTGTACCGCCTCGGCCGCCGGGAAACCTTCTTCCATGACGACGGCCGACTTGGCCTGCCCGAGCTGGTTGCCCTGCACGATGACGGCCTTGCTCTTGTCGCCGCGGAGGCGCAGGAACGTGCCCGTGTTGGGCCAGGCCCAGCAATTGTGCATATAGACGCTCTTGGTGTTCAAAAGATCAATGACTGCTGCTTTTTCCTGAGGCACGGCGGTCGTCAGACCGGCGATTTCCAGCCGCTCCGTGTTCTCGCAGACGAGCGCCGGCCCCTTCTTGGTGTCGATCCGCACATTGCGGAACGTGACGCCCTTGACATCTTTGCAGGAGAACCCGGTCTCGGCCTCGATGAAGATATCGCTGAACGACACGTTCTGGACCGGCATTTCTTCGATGCCGAGCATGAAGCCGCCGCTCTTGGCGTTCCGGACGATGATGTTGCTGAAATAGAGATTCCGGACGGCCGGGGTCTTCTCCGTGATCGGTCCGGCGGGGATATTTCTCTCGTAGAACATATCCAGATGGATCGGGCCCGCCCCGACGTTGTTCATCACGATATTGCTGACCGTGATGTCTTCCATGACGCCGCCACGGTTGCGGGAGGTTTTGAGGCGGATGCCGCGATCGGTGCCGTCGAAGACGCAGTTGCTGATGGTCACCTTCTTGACGCCGCCGGACATTTCGCTGCCGATGACGACGCCGCCGTGGCCGTCGAGCATGGTGCAATTCGTCACGGTGATGTTCTCGCACGGCTTACCCACGCGGCGGCCGTCTTCATCGCGGCCCGACTTGATCGTGATGCAGTCGTCGCCCACGCTGATGTGGCAGTCGGAAATGTGCACGTTCTTGCAGCTATCCGGGTTGATGCCGTCGGTGTTGGGCGAATTGTCGGGATTCTTGATGGAGAGGCCCGTGATGACCATATCCTCGCAGTACACCGGGTTGCACGTCCAGAACGGCGGATTCTGCAGCCGGACGCCTTCGATCCGCACGCGGTGGCAGCCCACCAACTGAATCATCGGCGGCCGCAGGAACACGTTGCGGTTCTTGAAATAGGCCAGTTGCATGGCCTCCTTGTTGTTCTGCTTGAACAGGTCCGTGTACTTGGTCACGTTCGGGTCCGCTCCGGGCCTGCGCCGCATGGCGCCCCACCAGGCCTGGCCCTGCCCCTCGATAACGCCCCGCCCGGTGATCGCGATGTCATTAACCTCATAGGCATAGATCTGCGGCGAAAAGTTGTTGCACTCGACACCTTCCCATCGGGCCTTGACCATCGGCAGGTAGTCATCGAAATCGGTGCTGAACTTCAACACGCACCCGGCGTCGAGCGACAGCGTGATCTTGCTCTGCAGATGAATCGGTCCCGTCAGGTACTCGCCCGCCGGGAAGAAGACCGTCCCGCCCCCCGCCTTGACGGCCGCTTCGATCGCCTTCTTGACCGAGTCGGTACACTTGGTCTTGCCGTCCGCTTTCGCGCCGAAATCCTTGACGCTGTAGACCGTCCCCGTCAGCGCGGTCTGGCCCACCGCCACCCCGCACACCAGCACCACCGCACAGAACACGGACAGACAACGCAATCGGGCATTACTCATTGACGGCTCTCCTTTCTAATCTGCATCAGGACCGTTCTCTTCATATACACATCAACCAAGCGAGAGAGTATAAGGTGCGAAGGCGAGTTGGTCCAGTGGATATCCATGAAGGTGGGCGCACAGCCAGACGACCCGGCTCAGAGCCGTCGGGCTGGCGGAGAATGCCGCCTCAGCCCGGGCCCGCAACCAACCGTCAGGATAACGCTAAAAACCGATATATCCGTAGCTTGCGGCCGGCAGAAGTCACTGTGCCGAGACCGAACCCGAATCCACGACGAAGTTGTCGAGCCAGGCACTTCCGTCGGCCAGAGGCATATCCGTGAAACTGCCGCCGAGGAACACGTAAAGCGGCTTGCCCTTCCACCGGTTCTTCACGAGTCCGGTCACGGTATTCCACGCGTTGGCCGGCCCATAGCCGGTGAAGCTGCGGTACAATTCGTCTTTCGCCACGTTGTAGGAAATATACAGCGTGCCCATATCGGAGTAGCGAACGGCCGACCATTGGGCCATCCCGATTTCCTCCGTCAGCACCCCACCATAGACGCAACCGCCACCCGCATCCCCCGCTTTCATTTCCACCCGATAGCGCAGGGGCTCTGCCGGATTTGGCGTCAGACCTATGAACACCCACCCCTCGCCCTTGTCGCTCTCCTCCAGCCGGAAATTGACTTTCAGATAGAAATCCGTGTTCGGGTCCAGCGACCAGCCCTTGGCGACATAGAGAGCCGTCTGAGCGGTTACGCCTCCCTGGGTGCGGACTTCCAGGCGACCATTGGCCTCCGCCAGGGATACAAGATCGGGGTATGGCTGATATGCCTCCCACAGCGGCGCCGCATTTCCATCCTCGAAATCGTCGGCCCAGGTTTGCGGCGGCGTCACCGGAGTCTCGGGCGTCGTCGGGGTTTCGGGCGTTGCCGGCGCTTGATAGAACTGCGGATACCCTTTTCCCTCCTCGATGCACCAGATGCTGGCGGTGCCATTCGCGGTCTCCCCCACGAAGTCCCAGCCGGCCAGAACATACGTGGCCGCGGTCTGCATATCCGTCGTGGTAAGGCCCGTTCCACCGGCGCTCAATTGACACCCGCTCGTCAGGGTATCCCAAAAGCACGCAGAAACAGATGACTTGTCGGCCGTGCCGATCAATCCGCCCGCGTCCGGCCTGCCGGTGGTGAGTCCACAGGAATAGCAGTGACTGACGCTCCCCGAATTCAACCGACCCATGAATCCCCCGATGTACAGATCCCCTTGAACACGGCCCGCGGCGTAAGATTCGCTGACATTGCACCGCTCTCCCCTTCCGACCAGTCCCCCTATTCTCTGAGAAGACAACCATCCCGCTACTTGACATGTGCTGTAGCACTGGGTGATCGTCGCGCT
Organism: uncultured Pirellulales bacterium; assembly: GCA_964421295.1. Classification (GTDB taxonomy): domain Bacteria; phylum Planctomycetota; class Phycisphaerae; order Sedimentisphaerales; family Anaerobacaceae; genus PLanc-01. The sequence continues at coordinate 13,484 of CAYQXM010000106.1, read as the reverse complement.
GGAACAAACACCCACCAGGCCACCGATATCAAGCGTACCCGTGACGACGCCTCCCTGGACTCCACACTTCTCGACCGTTCCTCCGTACACGACTCCCGCGAGTGGTCCCGCCGACACCCACGCCCTCGATTCGACCCTGGGATTGACCAAGGTCAATCCCTTGATGGTCGCACCGTAGGCATACCCGAAGAGTCCCGCATGCTGGTAGTATATGGACGTGGGGCATGTAAAATTGGCAATCGTGTGGCCGGCGCCGTCGAATGTCCCGGTGAATCGCGCGTGTTCACCGCCGATGTTGCGGCACGTTGTCCCGAGGGGGGCCAGGTCGATATCCGCCTCCAGCCTGTAGTAGGCGCCCCACTCGCCGGGGAACTCGCCGATAGCATTGAACTCGTCAGGCGTGTGGATCACATAGGGGCTTTGAGCCGTTCCTTTGCCCTCATTGCCGGGGAACGCCGGCGTCGCGAGAGGCACGCTGGGGCGATTCTCCCAGGCCAGTCGCGGGTAGTCCACGCCTTCTGCAATGGTCCAAGCCGCCCCGCGGCCCCAGCCACGGAAGGTGGCCGCCGAGCGCATTTGAGCGGTCGTCTTGGCGAGCCCATACGGACTCGACGCGGTGGTCGAACCGGCCTCCCAATAGCAGCTGAAGCACAGGGCCGACATTCCGGCCAGGCCGCCACTCCAGGGCCCCGTGCAAGACACCTTGCCCCGGGCGTAACAATTCCATATAGGGCCTTCCATCGCTTCACCACTGCCGACCAACCCGCCCACACTCATGTTGGCGCTAACAGCGCCGGTCGCATAACAGTCTCTCAACGCCCTCGTATTTCTCCCCACCAACCCGCCGACCCGCTGCTGGCCTGTAACCGAGCCACTCGCAAAGCACTGGTTCGCCGCCTCTACCCCGCGGTTCCAGCCCAGAAGCCCCCCAACACCGTCACCACCGGACACGCTGCACGTGGTATGACATCGAGAAACCACGCCGATGTTGGTGCCCATCAACCCGCCGACGTTATTGAGACCCACCACCGTGCCACCTACGACGTGACATCGTTTGACTGGGCGCGTCGACCCGCCGGCGAGAGCACCCACGTAAGTGCTCTGCGGTGCTTCAATCCGAACGTCGGTGAGCGTCACATCGTGGATATCGGCGGCGGCATAGCCGAAAAGCCCGACGTAATCGCCGGAAGTCACGGTCATCTGGAGATGGGAAATGGTCTTGCCGTTGCCGTCGATGTTCCCCTCAAACTGCCGATCCCAGGTGCCGATGGGCTTAAGGACCACGGTGGAGGAGGCCAGATTGATATCGGCCATAAGCTTCCAGTAGACATCGTGCCCCCAGTCACCATAGTGGTCCGCCATCTCCTTGAGGTGCTCGGCGGAATAAATGAGATAGGGCTTGGCAGCGGTGCCGTTGCCTCCGCCGTACTTGGCCCAGGCGCACGAACAGAACGCACTCACCAGGCAGACAGTCGCCATAACCCAAACGCTGGCCTTCCGCACCATGCTTCCCACCTTTCCGCAAAGACACACCCGGGTAGCGACGCCAGAGTCCTCCTGCGGCCCTCCGATCGTCCGTAAGGGCAATTATACCACATCGCTTATCCTGGCTGCAAGCGACTTGAGAGCAGGCGCGCCCCGCCTTCCACGGGGACAGCCGTGAGATGCGGTCCTCCCCTCGTGTCACAGCGGGATGAAGCTGAAGGTCTGGCCCTGCTGGAAGAGGATGAAGGACATATCCTCGGGATCGCGGGCGCCATTGTACAGCCGTTGCCAAGTCCGGATAGGCCTGGGGGTGGTGTCTGTCGAGTCCGTCCCTACCACAGCGGCGGCGCCGGAGGTCTGTTCGTGGTTCGTCCAACCCCACGGGTAGTTGACCGCTTTCGGATTGGCGTACACCGCCATCACGCTGAGCCAGTACGTATTGCCGGCCTCCGGCGTGAACTTCTTATAGGTGGGGAGCGTGACGGAATACCGGAAGACCGGCTCGCGGCCGTTGGCTGTGTTGCCGTCCGCCGGTCCGCTGTCAAAACCGACCAGGACCTCCTCGTACTTCATGGCCGCGTATTCCCACAGCTTCTCACCGGGATGAGCGAAGTCCTGGCTCTTCGAGATGTCCGGGTCCGGCACATTCGACCAGATCGAAAGCAGGAAGTACGTCGGTCGGACCGGCGCGGGTTTGTCGTTGCAGGCGCAGGCCTCATAGGTGTAGCCGAGGTACGAGCCCCACCACGCCGCCGCCACGAGCGGTTGTGCATCTTCGCTCTTCCAATCATCCGCAACCTCCCGTTCCACCGTCTCAGAAGTCGCGAGGCTGATGGTCATGAGCGAGAACGCCATCGCCGTAGGCTGGCCGCTGCGCGCATGCAGAGCGGGATAGCTCCACTTCTTCCAGGTGCCGCTATACGGCTCCTGCCCCTTGGCCCAGACGGCATCGGCATTGGACGTAGTGGCCGAGGTCTTCCACCCAAAACGCGGCGTCGCGTTGCCGGTACGGGTCACCCTGGCCTGGACACTGAGCCAATAGACGACCGGTTTGTCGGCGGTCCCGGCCTGAACGAAGGCGGTCTCGTCGCTGATCGAAAATGTGTACTGGTAACCCTGCCAGAGAAACTTCGAATAGGACTTGTTGGCGGCCGAGCTGGAATACCCCTGATCGTCCGTGTTGCTCGCCAGCACGCTGAAGTCGCCCTTCTTGAACGTCTGGGTCCACAGCACCTGGCCCGGCATGCTGTACGTACGCGAGCCGGAGGGCGGCAGGTTCTCGCGAATGCTCAGGACAAACTCGGCATTGCTCGCGTCCCCGCCGGGGGCGCCGTTATACCATGCGCCCCATATCATGATCGAGTTGATCGGCCCCGTGCTCTTGCACTCGAAATCGTCCGCGACAATTTCCGGCTCCCATGACTGCGGGGTATCCGCCGTCGCGTCGACGTTCTGGCCGCTGCTCGTCTTGTCCGGCTCCTGCATCCACTTGGGGCCGATGGCGGAGATAGCCTGACCGGTGGCCGTCGACTCTTCATCCTCGTAGTACGTCCAGTCGCGCAGTCCTGTGAATGGTTGCTCGGCCTTGATCCAGGAGGAGTCCGTGTCCAAGGCGAACGTCATGTCGTATGCCTTCTTCTGGCCGCAAGCGTCCGTCCGCTCCACCGGCAAGATGTTGATCGAGCTCATCGGCAGTCCCTGCGGCGTCATTGCGTAGTCCGTGGAGATCTTCTGGGCCCCGGCTTCCCATCCCGCCGGCCGGGTCTTCCAGCCCCAAACATTATTGGGTTTCTGAGTTTTGTACACCGCCGCGATGCTGATCCAGAACACATCCCCCGTGTATGCGGTAGGCAGGAAGTACTCGCCGGAACTCAGTGCCAGCGTGTATTCAAAGCAACTGTCCGAGGTTTTGTCCCCGAATCGGTCGAACGCCACCCACTCCGCGCTGACCCGGCTCGCATCCACATCGAACTTCTTGATTTCATCTCCCGGCCGGGTGGCGTCAAACGCCGAAACCCCGTAGAAGATGAACCGCCAGGCATCGGGAAGACCCACCGTGGGCAGCTTCGTCCCCAGCCACTCTTGATACGACCCCCACCAGTGAATGCTGGTGATCGGCATCGGGCCACGACACGAGAAATCGTCGATGGCATAGCTCGACAAATGCGAGACGGTATTCGGGAGATCCTCGACATACGACGGTTCATCCCATCCGCAGACGAACGGAGTCTTGGACAAGGCATCCCGCTCGACGGGTGGCTGCTCCCACAGGTAGTGGAGGCCCGAGGCTGATGCCTTGCTCGGAGGGTCCACCGGGACCGCCGGAATCGGAGTCACGATTTCCGCCCCCGGACTGACGCCGGCCACCACAGTCCATCCACATAAAACGGCGATCATCGTTGACAAGAACGGGCGATTGTGACGTGGCTGTTCCATAACAAGGTCCTCCAAAGAGAATTTTGGTGTGCGTGTCCTTGTTTGCCTAGCTGGTAGGATGGTACCGAAGCCGGGGGCAGAACGCAAGACGGATCTGAGCGGAAATCGGGGGCGGCCGGCTTAAGGCTGACTCTCGACCCGCACCGCCATGGCGTCCAGGGCGACGCTGAGAAGGAAATCCGAGCTCGTGGTGGAGTTGTTCATCGCGTGTACGGCCAGGATGTTGGCACCGTCCTGCAACAGGTTCTTGAATGCGGTAACGTCCACCACCGCATCGAAGCTGGTCACGGCAGCTTCGATCGAGCTGTCGGCACGCGAGTTCCAGGTGGGCACGCCCGCAAAGTTCTTCCGGGCAATCTCCACGCCATTCAGATAGGCGATGAAGGCGTCGTCACAACGAACACTCAGCGTCAGGCTCCGGATGTCGCTCCAAGCCCCGGGGTCGGCCGTGAACGGAACGCGGACGTAGCACGTGGCGTTCTTGCCCGATCCATACATCCTGGACTCAGTATCGAGCGTGATCAACGTCTCATAGGCGGTGTCGCGTTCATACCCGACGCCGCCGGGACTGCCGGTGCAGAGCATCCAGGCGGAATCGTCAAACACCTGACCGCCCTTCCAGCCATCGTCGACCTTCGCCGTGGGGACGACGACTCGCTTGTCCGCATCTTCGCGCACGAGGGTCCCCGGTTCCGTCACGATCGTACTCCCCGGCCAGTTCTCCGCTCCGGGCGTCGGCGCCGGCAGCGCCGTGATCAACGCGCCGCCATCCGGCACACGGCCCTGCGACACGCCGGCAACCTGCGGACCGTATGTGACGCTGTCGATCGGGCCGGTCTGGCTGTCGGACAGGCTTATCGTCCCGCCGCTGCTGGGCAGGTCAAGGCCCAGCCACAAAGGATCGTTCGACGGCTGCGCCCAGAGCGTTTGGAATCCGCGTGCCGGCATGAAGCTCAACGGACGCGAGGCATTCAAAGCGTTGGATGCAGCCGAGCCATCCGTGAGTTCAAGGTTTCGCACGTCCACGGGATACCCCTGTGGATTGTACAACTCGACGAAACTGCCCGCCAACCACTCATTGATTCTGACCAGGTCCGGATTGCCGGCCGGATGGGCCTCGTTCATCTGCCCGCGCGTAGGCGTGGTCAGTTGCCACTGTCCCTCGTATCCGACCCGGCCGATGGAGAGGTCCGGCACCTGCCGGCCGAATTCGACCGCATCCACCAGCGCGCCGCTGCGGTCGCACAGATAGAGGCCATCGCCCTCTTCATCGAGTGCAAAGCCCAGATGAATACCGGACGACGTCGCGTTCGCATCCGCAAGGAGCGTCAAGTACTGGCCCGGCGCCAGCGCCGTTCCGGCGGGGAAGACGAATTTGTTCGGCTCGTTGGGATCGTCGCTCACGGTCATGCCCGACAAATCCAGCAGATCGGGCCCTTCGTAGTACAACTCGACCGCTTCAGCGCAGCTCCGGCCGTTCGCCAGCACCTCGTTGATCACCAGACGGGAGTAGTTGCGATCCACGGTCCATCGGCGCGACGCGGCCACGACCGCATCGTCTCGAAATTCCGGATCGTTCTGATACCAGCCGGCGTCGTTCCTGCCTACCGCTTCGACCTGATGCGGCCCCTCGCCCAGACCGGTCAATTGGATCGGCACATCGATGGGTGTCTCCTCGCTCCACGCCCCGCCGTCCAGCCGCCATTTGTAGTGCGTGAAACCCGATCCGAGCGGAAAACCCTTCTCCGGAATCGTGTCGCCCGCGCGATTCACGCCGACCGTGAGCACCGCGGCGGTCGCGTGCGTCAGAGCGGCGGGTTCTCCCGCTATCGAGACGCCCAAAGGCACCACGCCGCCTCTGTCGGTCCCGTTCGGACCCGTGCCGCGACCGGCCGATCCCTCACGCAGACTGAGCCACTCCCGCATGACCTGGGCTTCCTGCCACGTGGTGAAGGAGGTCTCCGATACCTGCGGCACGTGCTGGAATTGTGGGTCCACGACCACGTTGCCGCGGCCCGGGCCATCCCAGGGGCTCGGCAGGATGTTGTCCACGAGCGTGACGCTCGTCTGATCGGCGTCATAGCTGCGGATCAGCTTCTCGGTATCCGTCACGATGTTGCCTTCCAGATACACTCCCGCGGCAAATGTCGTGGGGCTCGGGGTCATGTCACGCACGGCGACCACGCCGGAGTCGAAATCCACGCCGCCCTTCCTCGTCGTGTGCACCATTGTGTTATTGATCAGGGTGAAGAAGTTGCCTTGCTTGACCGTGGCTGCGTTATCGCAGTCGAAGAAGAGGTTGCCGATGATAGTCACTTGAGAAGTGGCATTGTTTTTCGTGCCACCCGAGACGCACGCCGCGCTGTCCTTCGCCCCGTTGCGGTGACAGTGGAGAAAGATGTTTCCTTCGATCCACGCGTCCGTGCCGTCGAGGTCGATGAGATCGTCGCCCGACCCCATGAAGACGCAATTGTAGACTTGCAGGATGGGCTGTTCGTCCTCGCGATTGCCGCCGTTGAAATCGATCGCGTCACTGTATCCGGAGGCGGCCCCGAAGAAACACGACCGCACGATGCCCCGGCCCCCGGCCTTGATGCTTCCGCTACCGTAGAGCAACTCGAAAGAGGAGGCGGCGGGCGGGAAATGACAGTGACTGATCAAGAAGGAGCCGCCGTTGAGCGAGAGGTAGCGCCGTGTATTCGTGCCGAAGGTGGCGTGGTCGAGAGACAGAGTCCCTGCGGCTAACTCGATACATGTATCTCCGTTGCCTTCGAAGTACACGTACGCCAGGCGAGATTCCGGGGACTTGGCGGCGCCGCTGATCGTGATTCCGCCCCAGCTTGCCGTCGTGTCGGGAGGCCGGGTGAAGCGGATGGGCTGCGTCTCGGTGCCTTCGGCCAGGAGACACCCGCCGTTGGAGACTTTCAGGTCGACGCCGGAGTTGAGGTACACCGAAGTGCCCGGTTCGATTGTGAGAGTGTGCCCGGACGGAATCGTGAGGCTAGCCGTGAGAAGGTACGGCCCCGCGCCGGCGGTCCAGACCTCATCCGCAGTGAGAGACCCGCCGGCTTTGGTGGTGACGGGTGATGCGGACGAGTCGGAGTCGGCCGCAAACGCCGAGAGAGGCAGACTGACAAAAGAGACAACCAGGACAAAGAGCATGGACCTCTTCACTACCGATCCTCCAGCGGATTTTTCGCCATGCACGGGCGATTACGCCGCGATACCAAGTATTCTACACAATTCAGACGGGTCAAGTCAACGCTCGGATAGGACTGGGCACGCTCCCGGCTTGTCGTTTATACTGCCGTGCAGAGTTGCTTTATCGCATTTGCAGGAGATCATAATGGGATGGCACAGATACGCCGCCGGATGGGTGGGGATTGCTGCCTGCCTGGCTGGTCTGGCGACCGCCGACATTCGTGTCCCGGCCTTCACCGCCTACCTGGATCCGAACGTGCAGGGCGCCCACATTTCGCAACGCTTCGGCATCACAGGCTGGAACGATCCGGCACTGAAGGTTCTCTGGTTTGGAGAAATCAAGACGACGGGCCGGCTCGACTGCTCGGTGACTCTCCGCCTTCCCGCCGAGGTCAAATCGCAGTTGCGTCTGACTGTCGCGGGCCAGTCGCACCAGACGTCCGTCCAGGGCACGGGGGCCGATCTCGCGACCGCCGACTTCGGTTCGTTCGAAATCCCCACGGCGGGTTATCAGCGTTTCACTCTGGAATCGCTCAATCCTCCGGGCCAGTCCGCCGGGGATGTGAACGCGCTGACTCTCTCCGGCCCGGCCGCTGCCAACGCACATTTCAATCTGCTCCCGCGTCGGAACGCCGCCTCCGTGCATCTGAACTACCCAACCGAAAAGGGTGCCCGCATCGAAGCGTTCTATTGCGAGGTGACTGCTCTTGAAGACCCCTTGTGGACCTACTATATGGCCACCGGCTGGCATCGCGGATACTTCGGCATGCAGGTCAACAGCCCGACGGAACGGCGGATCATTTTCTCCGTCTGGGACAGCGGCGGCGAGGCCGTGGATCGGGCGAAGGTCGCAGACGCAGATCGCGTGACACTCATCGTCAAAGGTCCCGACGTATTCACGGGCGATTTCGGCAACGAGGGCACCGGCGGGCACAGCCATCTGAAATACCGCTGGAAGACGGGACAGAAGCAGCGTTTCCTCGTCACCGCCCGACCCGCCGACGCCACGCACACGATCTACTCCGGCTACTACTTTCACCCCGACCAGCAAAAGTGGGTCCTGATCTCGAGCTGGCGGGCGCCCAAGGAGGGCGGCTACCTCCGCGGACTGTACAGCTTCAGCGAGAATTTCGTGGGCACCAACGGCCACCGGCTCCGCAAAGCCCTCTACGGCAACCAGTGGATCCGGACCGCCGACCAGCGCTGGGTCGAGCTGACCGCCGCGACCTTCAGCCACGACGCCACCGGCAAAGCCGACCGGCTCGACCGTTTCATGGGCGTCGAGAACGGCCAGTTCTTTCTCTCCCACGGCGGCTTCGTCACGGGCTTCACGCCCTATGGCGCGAAATTCACCGGCCCCGCCACCGGCACCGCCCCCGCGGACGTCACACTCCCGGAGGTGGTCGCATCGCCGGCGTCCCCCCCACCGGCGCCCTCGAACTGACAGGCACTCTTGATGGAGACGAACTCGATGTACCAGAGTCTTCGCATGCAATCCGTACAAACTCCCATTATCCCGCTCGTCGGCGACTGGATTCGGGCCAGCCCCGGCACGATTTCGCTGGGCCAGGGTGTCGCCTGGTACGGTCCCCCGCCCGAGGCGACGGAGTACCTGCAGAAGTTTGCGGCCGAGCCCGAGAATCACAAGTACAAACCCGTACACGGCATTCCCGAGCTGCTCGAGTGCATCGCACACAAGCTCGCTACCGAGAACGACATCCGCGTCGGCCCCGACCGGCGCATCGTTGTCACCGCGGGCGCCAACATGGGCTTCGTCAACGCCGTGCTGGCCATCGCCGACCCGGGCGACGAAATCATCCTCAACCTGCCGTACTACTTCAACCACGAGATGGCGATCATGATGGTCGATTGCCGGGCCGTGTGCGTGTCCACCGACGACAGCTACCGGCTCCAGCCCGACCTCATCGAGCGGGCCATCACTGGCCGCACGCGGGCCGTTGTCACGATCTCGCCCAACAACCCCTCCGGCAGCGTGTACTCCGAGGCGTCGCTGCGTCGGGTCAACGAGATCTGCCGCCGGCACGGCCTCTACCACATCTCCGACGAAGCCTACGAGTACTTCACCTACGACGGCGTCACGCATTTCTCGCCGGGCGCGATCGAGGGCAGCACGCCGCACACCATTTCCCTGTTCTCGCTGTCCAAAGCCTATGGCTTTGCGAGCTGGCGCATCGGCTGGATGGTCCTCCCGGAAAAGCTGTTCACCTCGGTCCGCAAGATTCAGGACACGATCCTGATCTGTCCCCCCGTGATCTCCCAATGGGCCGCCGTCGGCGCCATGCACGCCGGGCGGAGCTACTGCGATGCGAAGCTCCGCACGACGAGCCAGGTCCGCCGACTGGTTCTGGAGCGACTGCGCGAGATCAGCGATCTTGTCACCATCCCCCGCGCCGACGGCGCGTTTTACCTTCTGCTGCGCGTCCGCGCCGACATCGACTCGATGCTTCTGGCGCAGCGGCTGATCGCCGAACACAAGGTCGCTGTCATCCCGGGGACGACCTTTGGCGTGCAGGACCGCTGCCTTCTGCGCGTCGGCTACGGCGCCCTGGACGAGCAGACCGCCGCCGACGGCGCCGGCCGCCTGGTGCACGGCCTGCGCCGAATTCTGGCGTCCTGATGGCGATCGCGCGCCCGTGGGAAAATTCAAATAGGCGAACGAGCCGAATAGCTCGATGGCCTTGCGATCGTAGGCCAGCGCCGCCTCGATTTCATCCTCGAACACTCCGAGGTGAATCCTCCTGCCGCGGTAATGAATTCTCGCCACCCACCTGCCGGTCCTGGGGTCCCATGAGACTCCTTTGAACCGTGACACCCCGCCTGCCTTCCGTCTGTTGCGCTGGTTCTCCTCCTGGGTGCACAGGCGCAGGTTGCTCCTGCGGTTGTCCCAGATGTTCCCGTTCCAGTGATCGACCACGAGCCCGGCCGGCGCATTCATGATCAGCCGATGCATGAGGACGGACTTTCCGTCTATCGTGGATCGGGCATAGCTCGCGCCGTGGGCCGCATGCCATTTCCGTACGTTGAGCCACGCGAAATCCGCCGCATCGACCATCGCCGCCTTGCCGTGCCCCAGGCTGATGTAGCGCACACTCTGGGGATCCACCGCCTCCGCTCGCACTAGCGCCGTCTGCTTGCGGCAGAACTTCCGACAGTCCACGACGATCCCCGTCCCCGACACGTGCGTGAGTTCCCCTTCATGCCCCGGGAAGTTCGCGCACATCAGCCAGTCGCGTCGCCCGTTCCAGACGCCCATGGCGCAAACGCATTGGCCGCACTCCGGCCGGTGCGTTTGCGAGTCCTTAGTTTTGAGTCCTAAGTTCTGAGTGGACGCCGCAATCGAACCTGCCTTGTTGCATCTATCTTCACTCATTGTTCAACTCAAAACTCAAAACCAAGAACTCCAAACTGCGGGCCACACATGTGGCCCTCTATAAGGGGGCCGCGCTAGCCTTATGTTGCTAGAAATCGTGCATAATTACTACATCTGTAGAAACGTAAGTCCCGCTCCCGCAAGGAATAAGAAAATTTCGCGAATTCTTGGAATGTGCGCGCAGGGCGCTAGCCTTATGTTGCGAAAAATCTACGTAGTGCCGACAATTGTAGAGGTCTCCGCTTTTGTGAGAAACATGCGCAAAAGGATATATGCCGTATCAATGCAGGTGTCAGGCCTCAGGCTTCAGGGGGTTGAATTCGTCAGTCAACTCAAACCTAAGGACTCAAAACTCAGGACTCGGGCCCACCCGTGGGCCCGTCGCGCCTTATGTTGCGAAATTTCTACGTAGTCCCGACAATTGTAGAGCCAACCGCCGGAGGTGCGAATATGCGCAAATTGATATCCGGCGTATCACGCCTGTGGCCCAGCCGCCCCTCTTCTTCGTTCTGCGTAGCACCTGCGATCTTGGCTCACCATCCCGAAAGGGTATCGCAGAGCACGGCCGGCCGGGAGCTAGGGGCGGATCATGATTCGCCCTTTGGGTACGTCCCTGAGGTATCTTCGCCTATTTCACGCCGCCAGTCAACCTGGCGACCACCTGAGTGTGCACGGCCTTCGCAACTTCAAAGAACCCGCGTGAGTCCTCAAGAGTCGGCTTGCCGCTGGGAAGCAAACCGAGTTCACCTGGGTACCTGGCCTCTATGTAGAGAGCGTCCAAGTCTGTCAGAACGGCCGTATCCACATCGATTGAGATAAACCCCTTGACTAGCCCGAATAGTCTCAGCGTTGAGTGATCCTTCGGTACCTTCTGAACGTTCTCCTCAAGGACGGCTTTGAGGCATTTCTCGACGCACTGCTGCGAATGGAACGCCGCAATGGGAGTCAAGTGGTCCAAATCGATGATTTGGGCGACGTTCTCGAGGTCCATTTCCGCGGACTTCAGCCATTCGGCAGTCGCCTTCCTCATAACAGCCGCGCTCCTTCCGTCATGATCTGGCGGGCGAAGCTGCTTTGCGTCTCGACGAACTGGCGGTGCATGGGCTTGGTGTGGACGAGCAGATCGATGGGATAGCGTGTCCTCAGGTCGAGAATCCGGTCCGATACCTGCCGGACGATATCGCGCTTCTGCCGCCACGTGGCCGGCACGAAATCGTCCTGCGTCACGACGTAGAGGTCAATGTCGCTGTCCTCCGTCGGCTGTCCCCACGCATAGCTGCCAAAGAGAATCACCGCCTCCGGATGCAGCGGCCTGAGCGCGTCGCTGATCTGCTTCTTCAGTTCATCTGCGGTATGGGCCATTATTGCCGACATGGTCACTATTCTATCGGTGGCCCAGGAGATGGTCAACCCTCTCGCGGGCCTCACAGATGTCGCTACCGACACTTAGATGATGCCCGACCCCGCCGTTGCCCTCAGGCTTGTTTCAATGCCTGACCCCAAGGGGCCCCTCCGTCAGTCCGCCATCTCGGCAATTTCCTCGCGCACCGCGCCTGCCGCTCCGGCGGAATCTGGAAAGAGCGTCCCACGCCAGATGCCGTATTCCTCACGAAGAGCTTTGCGGAGCCTCACCTTGAGTGCCGCTGGAACGATATACAAATGAAACGAGTCGGGATGGTCTACGAGAAGTCCCGCAATCGCTGCGGCGTGATCCACGCCAAACTGAGGAGTCATAGAGAAGGCACCTTGTTGAGCCTCCAAACGCGGGAAACGTCGCCCGTAGAATTCACAGACGAACCAATGGGGAGGATCTTCCAGCGAGAACGCCGTCCACCACGGCCATTCTCCTTCCGAGGACTCCCATTGTCTTTTACCCTCTTTTTCATAGAGACGCTCGTTGAAAGTCCAAATCTCTCCATCCGCATCATCATGGCGGCATGCCGCAAAGTAGGCTGCTACCCAAGGCGAGGAAGACCAATCAAGCAAGCGCGTTGGGACCCCGTAGTGTTGGAGTACCATAGGACGAAACGAGCCGCGCAGAGCTGTCCTCTTTCCTGACAGCCTTCTGTCTTCTTCACTTATGGCTACCTGGACCTCTTCTTGCCCTTGCCCTTCATCTGCTCCAGGCGATTCTGAGCTTCCCTCTTGCCCAGGTGACGCACGGAGGCAATGGATGCCAATTGTGACCGGCGGGGTCGAGACATTCCACTTTCCCAACTGTAGATCGTCTGAGCGGTCACCCCGATAAGCTTGCCGTAGCTCTCCTGAGACAGGCCCAGGCGACTCCGTTGCGCCCGCAGACCCTTGGCGGAGTAACGCACACGTTCTTCTGCTTCGGCTGCCTGGACGGGAGCACTCTTGAGGGCCTGCTTCTGTAGAGGCAAGATCTTGTGCTGAAGGTCGGATAGCTGCCGCTTCAACCGGGCGATGTCTCTGCGGTACTGAGCCGACACCCTCTTGAGAGTGCTGGTCTGGCAGCGAACCTCTTTGCGTGCAAGCCGTGTGATCTCCTCTTTGAGCACTGAAGCAATATTGGGCATGTGTGTTCTCCTATGTGAGCGTGGCCCCATTCTGTACGACTCTGAACCTGGGGCTATTCTACCGAGGAACAGCGTCGTCAGGTAGTCAAATAGGTGGCCCTATCGCTGCGGCCCTGCCGGTCCTATTCGATGACCATTCATGGCCGGAGAGCGGGACGGTGTCAGGTGCTGTTCTCGCGCGGGGGGACAGATGGGCGAATCATGATTCGCCCCTACCGGCTATGACACTGGCCCCTGACCGGGCGGCAGTCGGTTGCGGTGGCGTGGAGACGCAAGATTTTGCGTCTCTACAGGGCTGCCGTCGACAGTGGGACGAAACGAGCCGCGAAGCCACCCGGGCGGATGTTTGCGCACACAGCAGGTGCGGGGCCGTAGAGAAGTTCTGGGACCTTGTGCGGCGTTGGCGCCGGTGATGGAAGAAACGGAGAGGC
>CAYQXM010000105.1:0-17536 GCA_964421295.1 uncultured Pirellulales bacterium | reverse complement strand
CGCCGCGGCCTGGCGTCTGAGCACCCAGGGCGGCGGCTCCCCCGGCTCCGACGACGGTCCCGCGGTACCCTGATCCGCAGACAGATCGGGCCGGCTGTTTTTGGCTTAACTGCTCCTCCGTTTCGGCCGATAACACCTCGGCGGCAGATACTTTGCGCTGCCGGGAAAGCTGAGTCGTGTGGAGTGGTGGCATGACGGGTGGCAACTTAGGCGTACAACTGGGCGGACTGATCTTCGAGGCTACGATGGACTCCGTCGGCGAGGCCACCCTGTTGACGGGGGAAGACACGGCCAAAACCCTCATCGAATACCTCACGCTCTTGCAGTTCTCCGCCAGTTGGCGGGTGGCCATCCTCTTCCCCGACTCCTGTATCGATTCCGTCCTCGACGACATCCGCCGGACGGGAATGGACTTCCTGGAGGACAAGGGGTTTGAGCTGACCCGGGACAAGATCGAGAGATTTCAGAAGGAACGTTTCGGACAATACTACGCCGCCCTCCGCCAGCAGGCCGCGTCCGCTCCGTCGGAAGTTCTGGCCGAGACATTCCTGGACCGCTGCACGCCGCGGGGGACGTCTGGCGATCAATTGACGCAGGATGCCGCGGTTCAGCGTGCCCAGATCCTCGAGGACATCGGCACGCAACTGGAGCAACTGGACAGCCAGATCGATGTGTTCATTCTCGGATTCATGGGCAACTGTCCGGCCACCCCGCGCTGCGCCGCTGCGAATCCGCACGACGCGTCCCGCTCTTCTTCTGCCGAACGAACAGACGCTGACCCGCACCTGCCGATGAGGGTCAATGTTCGCCCGAGCGGACCGCAGCGCGACAACTACATCGAACTTATCACGGCCGACCTGCTGGAGGATCTGAACGATCTGTCGGCCCTCAAGCGAACCCTCTACCGCGGCGCCTCCGTCGCGGGAGCGGGCGGACTGGCCCTGGCCGGGTACGAAGCCTGTTTGGGCAACTGGTTCACGATCCTAGTCGTCGGAGCCGTATTGCTGCTGGCCGGCGGACTGGCCAACCGCCACCACTGCCTCAGAACCGCGCGTTTGCGGCAGAAGTGGACGGCCCGCTTCGCGCGTCTGGACGCGGATCAGCTCTCCGCCTTCATGTCGGAACTCGACACCAAGCACCCCCTGCTGTTGGCCAAGCTCGGGTTGTAGACCGGAACGGCCATCCGCCCTCTTTGCGAACGGAATCGAAGAACCCCAAGAAATGAAAAGGGCTGCAAGTGGTAGCTCGCAGCCCGGAATGGCGGTGATTCTCTTCTCAGGTCACAGAGTTCTGCGGCGGCGAAGCCAGCCGACCAGGCCGGCGCCAAGGGTGCCGAGCAGAATCGCGCCGGGGGCGGGAACGACTTCGTAGATGTTCACCGTCAGTGAGCCCGAGTTGTTCGGGTAATAGATGTCATAGATGTCGAATGAAACCGTGCTACCCGCGCCGGTCTGAGCGAGCGTGTAGGTGTGGCTCACATTGTACGGACCCCACTCCACAGAGCTGCCGTTGACGCGGAGCTCCAGAAGTCCTTCGCCGTAGCTTGCATAGCCCTCGACCAGATCCTGCCATACATAGCTGGTCGGGCCGGAGGAATACTCGGCATCAGCCGTGATCGAGGCGCCGGCGCTGAACGTGCCAAGAGCCTCAAACATGTAGTCCTTTCCCGCTCCAAGAGTGACGGACGACGTGACAGATCCACCGGTACCGGGAACGGTCAGCGTGTCGACCAGGACATAGGTCGGCGCGGCCACAGCCATCTGACTCAACATCAGGGCTACCGACGCGACGATCAGGACTATAGCGCTCTTCATCTTCGGTCTCCTGCTCAAGCACCGTGGCAGACCGGCATGCCGATCCGGGATCTGCCTGACAACCGTGCAGCGTAGACGGGCCCGATCCTTCCCAGAATCATTACCCGTACGTCACCTTTCCGAGACCATCCTTGTCGTTGCGATGTTCAACTTACCAGTCTACCCCATCTTAACTCGCAAGTCAATAGCACATTACCCCTCTTAACATACACAATTCCGGTAAAATCGCGGATTTCACACCAGGAACGGGCATTGCGTACGGAGAAAGACTTTGAATGGGGTGCGGATGCCCGCGGGGCCTGCCATAACCTATCACTTCGGCCAGCACTTCCTCGAATGCGTCCGGAGGGATTCGAACCCCCAACCGCCGGTTCCGAAGACCGATGCTCTGTCCAGTTGAGCTACGGACGCAAGACGAAGTAAGAAGTCTGATGTTTGATGGTTGATTTTCTACTTCTCACTTCAAACTTCAAACATCGAACTTCGGTTTGACTTTACCCGCCTGTGCGTCCGGCGTCAATCCCTTGCGCCGCAACGAATTGGGCGAGCCTTTCCCGCTGCGACGGGAACAGGAGGCCATGGATCGAGGCGATGTGCTGGGCCACCCTTCGTTCGAGATCACTCCGGGCAGTAGCCAGATTATCAGTCTTTTGGGCGAGTTCATCGCTGGTGATCTGCGTATTCTCGAAGCCGGCCAGCAGCGCGACTTGTGCCTGATCCAGTGCCTGGACGAGGGTTGCGGCATCGCGGCTGAAGTTGGGATCCCGGGCTTGTGCCTGCACCGCCTGCTCCGTCGTCAACTGAAGCTGACGGACCAGGCACTGATCGGCCGCACCGCTACGATAGCGCCACATCCGTCCTCGCCCGGCCCCGCGACCTTGCCATGTCGACTGATCCTGGGCTCCGCCGCGATAACGGTGGCGCTGCTGGATTTGCCCCTGCACGCAGCCGGCACAACGCGTCATAAGACACTGTCTCTGAGGCTGGGACAGATTGCCGCGAAGCGCCACCACGTGCCCGGCCACGGCTTTAACCAGCGCGCCATTGGACTCGATCATGCGGTCGGCCTGCTCCAGGATCTGTCGATCCGTCGTTGAGGCATCCGCCAGCAGCGCGGCCAGCCTGTTCCTCTGCTCCCCCGCCGTTACAGCCAATCGGTGCGCCTCTTCCTCGAAGCGCAGATCACCCTGGCGAACCTGCGCGGGTGCATCCTGCAACCAGCCGGTAGTCTCTCGGTGCGAATTCATCACCCGGCCGGCAACGAAGGATGTCCCGGCCGTCGCGAGAACGACGCTGATGAGCAGTATCCTCATCTCAGCCACCCTCCCCATCGGACAGAACCAGTGACGAAAGGCCGTCTTCATTCTGCGAGCTCAACACAGACAGGTACGCCGGCACGTCGGCCCGGGCGGGTTTCTTCGTCCACCAGCCGCCCATGTAGCCAAGGGCCGCCGCCAGCGCAATCGATGCCGCGACTCGAAGAATGGTTCTCTGCGTCCCCAGACGAATGACGCGGGGCGACGCAACCGGCTTCGTCGTGCTCAGACCGGCCGGCACCTCGACGTTCCACGATCCCAGAATCTCCCACGTCCGCCGGAGTTCCTCGAGCTTCCGGCGGCAATCAGGACAGGCGTCCACGTGCGCGGAGATCTCCCTGGCCTGGGCTGGATCCAGCCGCCCGGCGGTCAGTTCGATCAACTCAATGTCTTTTGCGTGCTGCATACTTCAACCCTTACAGGTTGAACGCCGACTCCGGTCCCCTGCCTGCGGGATCAATCGCGAAAATCGTTACACCTGGCCAGTTTTTCTCTGAGATTGTCATAGGCCCTGACCAGGAGCGACTCGACGGCCGACTTGCTCCAGCCGGTGATCTCGCTGATTTCCGTGTGGCTGAGCCCTTCATAGCGGTGGAGAATGACAACCTGCCGCTGTCGGTCCGGCAGCTCGTCAATGGCTTTCCGGACGAGCCGGGCACACTCTCTCCGTTCGACCGGAGCACTGGCAGGCATATCCTGCGGCTCCTCGACGGCTGTCTCGGGATTCGGAGAAGCGATACCCGCCCGGCGCCGCTGGTCGATGCTCAGATTATGGACGATGCGATAGAGCCAGGTCGTGAATTTGGCCTGGGGTTGATAGGTGCGGGCGGCCTGCCGCAAACGCAGGAACGTCTCCTGGGCCACGTCCTCGGCCCGGTGCCAATCCCCCAGCACGCGGTAGGCCAGGGAGACGATGCGGCTCCGATGCCGCTGAGCGATCTGATCGAGCGCCGCCATATCGCCCCCGCCCAGGCGGACCATCAATTCGGCATCGTCGCAGTTGTCGTTTTCCATCAGGAGACTCGTAAATTGAAGGGCCCCAACAGTTCCAGCGCCACTACGAACACCGTGACATCAGTGTTCGCACGTGGAAATTCCGAAAGTCCACCGCAGGCAGTTGCGGGTGTCCCGCGTTCAACAGACAAACGTAGCCATTGTGGAACTGGCAATGCAGCAAAAAGCAAGACAGAATAGCGTATTTCTGCAAGGAGAAGACACATGAAAGGGCGTATAGTTCTATTGATGATCATCACGGGCGTCATCCTGGTTGGCTTGGCTGGGGCCGCAGGCTGGCAGAATCACAATCGGGCAAACCAGGACGGGAATGCGGCAACATGCAGTGGAACATGTGTCTGCCCGAACTGTGACGGCACCGGGACATGTCCGATGGCCGGCGCCTGCATCCAAAAAGGACCGACCGGGTGCAGCGGCCAAGGCAACGGCTGGTGCCGGCAACGTGGTCAAGACAACGATGGGCAGGGCGTAGGCAGTGGCATGTGCCGCCAAATGCGGCTGAGAAATGGCGCAGGGATGCATTGCCCGGCTCAGCCGCAATAGCCTTATTGCCACTAGTCTGTGGATAGACACCGGTATCGTGGCGCGTAGAGAGCTGCATCTTAGGTGCAGCTCTCTCCATTTGCGCGGGCGATGATGTTGACTCCCGTCCCTTCGATCGGTATGGTTTCCACCAAGGCGGAATATGGTGGACGAACAAGATACCGGTCGCCAACACGAACGAAGACACCGCAAGCTGTGGATCGCCCTGCTTGTGCTGGTCACTATTGTGGCAGGATTCGCTCTTTACATCGCCCGTTTCATCACGGCCCGGCCGACGATCAGCCACGACTACACCGGCGACTACAATACTCTGACCCGCCCCGCCAACTACGACCCCAACCAGAACGCGGCGCCGCTGTATCAACGAGCATTCGCTAAGCTGAGTGAGGTGCCCGCCGGCTGGCCCAGTCCCGCCTCCTTCCGGCCGCAGCAGGACCCGACCGGCGCCCAGCGAAGACTCATCGAACCGTGGGTGACGGCAAACGCTCCCGCCCTGGGACTCATCGCCCAGGCGGCAGAAAAGCCCTATTATTGGGTGGAGTGCACCTCTTTCCCCGCGGAAGTGTTCAAAGAGGCCCCGTCGTTCCGCCGGGCCGGCTTCTGCCTGTGCTACAAGGCCCAACTCCAGGCCGCCGACGGCGACCTGGGTGCGGCTCTTCGCTCCATCACGATCGCACACAAAATGAGCGGCCAACTTCGCATCGGCGGTACGCAGATCCACGCGATCATTGGCGTGGCCATAGACTCGATGGCGTGCTCCACGGCGTTGGCCCTGCTGGCCGATAGTCCCATCTCTGCGGAACCGTTGACCGCTTTCCTAAAGGACTTCGAGCCTGCGTCCCCTGCCGATATCTCCGCCTTTGCGAGCCTGATGGGCCGCGTCGAGCGGATTCGTCTGCTCGGCAACATCCAGCAGTACTTCACGGACAATGGCAAGGGCGAGGGGCACATCGTCCTGGGGCAGCTCTTCGAAGACGCGCTGAAGACCAGGAATCCGCAAACGCAGTTGGACGAGGCCTCGCTCTATTTCGAGCGACTTTGGCTCGCGTGGAGACACCCCGGACGCAAAGAGACCGTGCAACGCGCGGACGCGTTGGCCACCTTGATGGAACAGGCGTCGACACAGACGCCGTGGCAACTACACACGAGAGGCGACAACCTTGAGGCCGCCTTTCAGCGGCAGACGCGCAATAACTACGTGCTCCGGCAACTCGGTGTCTTCCGCATCGTCGAACTGAGTTGGCGGTCCCGCGTGTCCGAAGCGGCACTCGTAACGACCGTCGCCCTCTGGCGGTACCAACTGGACAAAGAGGCCTGGCCGGACAGTCTCGAACAACTCGTCCAAACCGGGTACCTGCGCGCGGTTCCGCCGGACCCCTACGGCGACGGACCTCTCGTCTATAGGCCGGCCGGGGCGACCTTTGTCCTGTATAGTTGGGGCCGCGACTTCGACGACGATGGCGGCAAGAGGAACACCCAGACCCAGGGCAACTACGATGGCGACGAGGTCTTCTGGCCTGTGCCGTGAGCAGAGCAAGTCGCGAACTCATCACTGTGCAGAAAGGTAGATTATTCTGGAAGGGTGCGCAGCGGACAGGTGCAACCGCCTCACAGCATCAAGGGATCAGCATGAACAGCGCAGAGTTACTGTACGACATCAATGAGTTGGGCCACCTGTTCCGCGAGAGCGTGAGTATCGAAACGCTGCTCGACAAGGCCGTCGAAATGGTCGCGGCCCGGACGAAATCGGCGGTGTGCTCCATTTACCTGTATAACCCCGCCGAACAGGTGCTCGTCCTGCAGGCCACCCGGGGGCTGAGACCCGAATCCGTGGGCAAAGTCCGCATGAAGATCGGGGAAGGCCTGACGGGGCTGGCTTTGCAGCAAATGAAGCCCATCTGCGAAAAGGACGCCAGCCACAATCCCCACTACCGCTTCTTCCCCGGCATTCAAGAAGAGCACTACGATGCGTTTCTGGCCCTGCCGATCGCCCGCGGCATTTCCAGAATCGGGGTGCTGGTCCTCCAGCGGAGTACGGGCGAGAGCTTCGCCGAGACCGACATCACCGCCCTGCAGACCGTCGCCGCCCAGTTGGGCAATATCATCGAGAACGCCCAATTCCTGTTGCGGATGCACGATCAGCCCCGGCAGATCGAACGAACGGCTCCGACGCTGAAGTTCGTCAAGGGCAAGAGCGCCGCCGCCGGGTT
Source organism: uncultured Pirellulales bacterium (assembly GCA_964421295.1). Classification (GTDB taxonomy): domain Bacteria; phylum Planctomycetota; class Phycisphaerae; order Sedimentisphaerales; family Anaerobacaceae; genus PLanc-01. The sequence continues at coordinate 10,639 of CAYQXM010000105.1, read as the reverse complement.
CGCGTACGCCCCCGTGATGGTGATCGACAAGCAGAAAAGCCTGGCTCACCTGCTCCGCCGCGATTTCAGCACGCCCTTCACGTTGCAGGATTTCCGCAGTGGCGTTGCGCGCACCGCGGCCCAGCTCGAAGGCCTTCAGGAAAAGGTGGAACGGCAACTCTCCGACGCCGCCTCGCTGATCTTCTCGGCCCACCTGATGATTCTGAAAGACCAGGCCTTCCTCGGGCAGATCACCCGGCGGATCGAAGCGGGCGTCAACCCGCCCATCGCGGTGGCCGAGGTGGCGGGAGAGTACATCGAGGGCTTCCTGGCCAGCGACAACACCTACATGCGCGAGAAGGTCAACGATATCGAAGACCTGGCCATCCGCCTGGTGAACAACATCATCAGCGAGACCGAGGAAGTGGAGATTTACCGACGTCACGTCGTCATCACGCGGGAGATGTACCCGTCGGACCTGTTGAAGCTGTCCTCCGAAGATGCCGCGGCCATCGTCCTTGTCGGCGGGGGCGTGACCAGCCATATCTCGATCCTTGCCCGCTCGCTGTCCATGCCCATGGTGATTGCGGACGAGTTCGAGCTGTTGGAACTGCCGGATGGGACACCGATTCTGATCGATGCCGAGATCGGCAATCTCTACATCGACCCGGACGACAGTATTCTCGAGAAGTTCCATTCCCAGCAGAGCGTACGCCTGACACTGGAGAGACAAAAGGAGATCATAAAGCCCCAGACCACTACGAGCGACGGGGTTCGCGTCACCCTGCTGGCCAACATCAACCTGCTGACCGATCTGAAGATCGCGGCGGAGCTGAAGTGCGACGGCGTCGGCCTCTACCGCACGGAATTCCCGTTCATCGTCCGTACGACGTTCCCCTCCGAGGCCGAGCAATATGTGATCTACCGCAAGGTCATCGAATCCATGCCGGGTAAGCCGATCACGCTCCGCACCCTCGACGCCGGCGGCGACAAGATTCTCTCCTACTACCACGACATCCAGGAGCAGAACCCCGCTATGGGCATGCGGTCCATCCGCTTCTCCCTCGGGAACAAGGCCATCTTCATGGAACAGATTCGCGCCATGCTCCGTGCCGGAGCCGGAGCCGACCTGCGCATGATGTTCCCGATGATTTCCTCCGTCGATGAATTCCTCGAAGCCCGTTCCGTGGTGGTAGAGGCCATCGAGGCTTTGGCGAAGGAGGGCATGCCTCACAACGACCGGCCCAGGCTGGGAATGATGGTCGAGCTACCCTCCATCGCGAACCTGATCGACGACTTCGCCCAGGAGGCGGACTTCTTCTCGATCGGGACCAACGACTTGATTCAGTTCATCCTCGGTGTGGACCGGACCAACGATGCCGTGGCCCAGTTCTATCTCCCCCACCACCCCGCCGTGCTCCGCTTCCTGAACACGATCGTGCAGGGTGCGATTCGCAACGATTGCGAAGTCACCATGTGCGGCGACATGGGGCATCATGTCGAGTACCTTCCATTCCTGCTGGGGATCGGCCTGCGCAGTCTCAGTATGGACCCGGCCTATCTCTTGAAGACCCAGCAGACGATTGAGGGAATCTCGATCCCGCAGGCGGAAAGCACAGCCGCCGACATGCTGAGCCGAAGCCGGATCAGCGATATCGAGGCCATTTTGAGGAAACCAGTTTGAAGTGTAAAGTGTCAAGTGGGAAGCAGGAGCACTTCAAACTTCACACTTCAAACTTGAAACTCTCGGTTTACTTCGACATGCGACGGCGTTTGGCCTTGGCGTGCTTGTTGCCCCGACGCTTGTTGCCCAGCACTTTGCGACCGCCGTGGGTCTTCATGCGGGCGCGAAAACCGCTCTTACGCTTCTTCTTGATATGACTCTTGCGATGGTTTTCCATATCTTCCTTCACCTTACCCGGCGTGCCCGGCACACCAATTCAACCTGACTTCGTAACGATAGTCGTGTAAGCATACCCAAACCGCCAGCCAAATGCAATGCCTTTCCTGCCCTGCATTTGCCACCTTTTCGGAGGCCACGGGGCATTCCCCTATCGCGACGGGAGGCACACGTGGGGTTCGGCCCTAGTGTGTGGTCTCATTCGCATCGTGGACGACGTATGACAGGCCTGTCGTGTAGTCCGTTACACGCGTCCCCTCGGGCCATTTCATCCGGTACCGCTGGGGCGTATTCGTGGGGTCAGCAACCCTGTACTCGTTCACGTCTACAATCCACTCCGGCCCTTTCGTACCGTCTTCCCACGTATGAATCCTGTGTACTCTGTGAGGGAGCAAAAGGCCGCTGGTTTCCCTGAAGTCTTCCATGGTCCAGGTATCGGCGAATTTCCCCTTGTACCCCCGACGATAGGCCGTGATCGCATATCCACGATTCGGATCGAAGGTCCACTCGTTGGTGATTTCGGCGGTGCTGTGCAACTGCTGCAGCAGGATCTTGCCGTCACGCGAACGGTTGATCTTCATCTTCCCGATGTCCTCTTCGGTGAAGAGCAGGGCGGACCTATCCACACCCAGACCAAGGGCGACGAGAACGTAAGATAGGGGTATTTCTCCCTTGGCGCGAATCTGTCCCTGATACTCCCTTTTGCCATCCCTGGTCAAGGCCATGAGCAGTTCGTCACGCTCCGGAGTGATGACCTCCATCTCATAATTGTTTGGCTGTGCTTTGGGGTAGGCGGGATCCTTGATCGGGCTTTCGAACGACATCTCCCGGCGTGTGTAGAAGATCGCATTTCCCAGCAGGGAGAATTCCTCCCTTTCTACACGTGTGCCCACGTCGAGCACGGTATATCCTCCCCTGCCGCTCTTGACAAAGGCGTCTTCAAGCCGCATACCGGGAGGCAACTTCAGGTGCGATGTCGTCGTATAGCGAACGATGATGTTGTGCAACTTGGCGAAACGCGCCAGAATCGCCGCACGGGCCGCCGACTCATCCGGGGCCATCGCCCCAGCGAGACCAGCGACAGCCAGAAGGCTGCCCACGGCAGCCCCAAACACGTACCGCATCCTCATATCTCACCTCCGCATCTCAATTGTCTTGTTAGAGCGGGTAAGCAAACTGATAGATTCCCGATCCGACCGTCACAGCGAGGCCGCCGTCGGTTTGGGCGGGGTCGGGAATGCCGGCCACCTGCAGGGTCTTGCCGGATTCTGTCACGTTTTCAGCCTTGGCGCCGGGCAATTTGACGACCGCCGAGGTATTCGGCGGAACTTCCACCCGCAGCGTGAGCTTCTTGTCCTGGACGCTCCAGGCGGAAGCGACTCTGCCGTACATGCTGTTGACACTCGCCGAGGCAGAGGTCAGGCCGCCGCCCGTGTGCGGCTGGATGAAAATATGCTTGTAGCCCGGCTGCTCGGGATCGATCTCGATGCCCGCCACGACGCGATACAGCCAATCGCCGATCGCGCCATAGGCGTAGTGATTGAACGAGTTCATGCCCGCGTCCTGGAACGAGCCGTCGGGTTTCTGGCCGTCCCAGCGTTCCCAGATCGTCGTGGCCCCGCGCGTGATCGGGTAGAGCCACGAGGGGTACTCCTTGCGATTCACCAGCATGAACGCCTCGTTGTCGTAGCCGTAGTCGGTCAGGACGTGACAGATCACGGGCGTGCCCAGGAAGCCGGTGGTGATGTGCTTGAACCGGTTGACATCCTCTGCCAGGCGCCTCGCCGCCCCCGCCCGCTGATTTTCGGGGAGCAGCTCGAACGCGAGTGCCAGCGAGTAGGCCGTCTGCGTGTCGGAAACGAGCCGGCCGCTGGGCGTGACGAACTCAGCCAGGAACACTTTCCTAATGTTCGTCAGCAGGTCCGCGTACTTCTTCGCATCCTCGGTCTTGCCCAGGATCGTAGCCGTCTTCTGCAACAGATCCGTCGAGCGGGCGAAGTACGCCTGGCAGACGAAGTCCTTGGCCGTGGTCGCGCCGGGATAGTCCGACTGATTCGTGGCGAAGGCCAGCCAGTCGCCAAAGGTGAAATCGGTCCGCCACAGATACGAGGGCCCCGCCCGGGTCGCCATGTAGTCGACCCAGGCCTTCATGCTCTTATACTGCTGTTCGAGAATCCGCGTGTCCCCGTAGCACTGATAGACCGTCCAGGGCACGATAACCGCCGCATCCGCCCAACCCGCCGCACCGGCATTCGCATTCGGGTTCTTCCGGTCCAGCGCATTGGGCAGCACGTGTGGCACCGCGCCACTGGGCTTCTGGTCCGCCGCCAAGTCCTTGAGCCACTTCGTGTAAAAAGCCGCCACGTCGGCATTGAAACACGCCGTGCGGGCGAACACCTGCGCGTCGCCCGTCCAGCCGAGCCGCTCATCGCGCTGCGGGCAGTCCGTCGGCACGTCCACGAAGTTGCCCTTCTGGCCCCACTGAATATTGTGCTGCAACTGATTGATCAGCGCATTGGAGCATTCGAACGTCCCTGCGGGAGGGATGTCCGAATGGACCACGACGCCGGTGAACTGGTCGAGCTTGGGCTCGCCCGGCCATTCGTCGATGGCGACATAGCGGAAGCCCTGGAACGTGAAGTGCGGCTCGAACGTCTCGGCCGCGCCGCCCTTGAGCGTGTATTCGATTCTTTGTTTGGCGATGCGCAGGTTCGCCATGTAGACATTGCCGGCCTTGTCGAGCACCTCGAAGTGCCGCAGCACCACCTTCGCCCCCGCCGGTCCCTGCACGGTGAACCGGACCCAGCCCACCATGTTCTGCCCCATATCGATCACGCGCTGGCCCGCCGGCGTGCGCAGCCACTTCACGGGTTTGATTTCCTGAATCCGCTTCACCGCCGGCCCCGCCGGCGCGACGAGAATGTCCTTGCTGTGAACGATCTCCTTGACGCCCGCCCAACCCGCTTCATTGAACCCGGCCTGGCTCCAGCCTTTCTTTTCCAGACGCGCATCGTACGTCTCGCCGTTGTAGATATCCGACATGCGAATGGGCCCGGCCGACGCCTTCCAGGTGCCGTCCGTTCCAACCATCGTTCGCGTGCCGTCCTGGAACGTCAACTCCAGCTGCGCGAGCACGGCGGAGCGTGGGCCGTAGGTGTTGTGCTGCCCGGCCCAGGCCAGGTTACCACGGAACCAGCCATCGCCGATGGTGACGCCGAGGGCGTTGCCCCCCTGCTGCACCAGGGGCGTGACATCGTACGTCTGGTATTGCAGCCGCGTGTCATACGCCGTCCAGCCGGGCGTCAGGACCTGATCGCCCACCTTCCTGCCGTTCAACTCCGCTTCGTACAAACCGAGCGCCGTCACGTAGAGCCTCGCCTGGCCGATGGGCTTGTCGACCTTGAATTCCTTTCGCACGAGCCGTGCCGGGTTCGAGGTGTTGGGGTCTTCCTTGAGATCGGGCTGAATCCATTTGGCCTGCCAGTCATCCGCAGACAGAAGTCCCATCTCCCAATAGCCCGGCTTGCTCCACGGCGAGGTATTGCCGTGATTGTCCCACACCCGCACCTGCCAGTACAACCGCTGGCGGGACTTCAACGCGACCCCTTTGTAGACGATTTGGATGGACCGATTGCTTTCAACTTTACCCGAGCCCCACAGCAACTGGCTGCCGCTCTCCAGATTCGTAGGATTCTCCGCTACGCGAATCTCGTACGCCGCCTGCAACGTATTCCGCTGCGCCGCTTCGATCTTCCACGAGAGCCTCGGCTCCACGACGTCGATGCCCACCGGATCGGTCTTGTATTCGCACTTCAGATCGCTCACCGTGACTTGAGCCTGGGCGGAAAGCGTCACACCCATAGAGATGCACATCAGCAGAGGGAATCCCAATCCGTTCATCGTGAACCTCCAGAAGCATAGGTTTTTGACCAGTCTTTCAGATGTTCTACTATACCGTGCGGCGGAGTGGGACGCCACCCATGATGTCATTCCCGCGCAGGCGGGAATCCAGCAATCCACGGTCAAGGCTCACCACGAGGCGGGGTCTTGCTGGTAGAAACGCTTCAGTTCCTGATAGAGGTGGGGATACTCACTCCGCAGGTCCTCGGGGGTCTCGAAGAAGTTCTCCGTGGCCACGGCGAAGAACTCGGCCGGGTCGGTCGCGCCATAGTCGTCCAGGACGGTGTCGCGGTCGCGCTCGAGGTCCCGCTGGAACTGGCGAAAGTTCTTCTCCAGGGCCGCACTCCAGGCGGCGTAGCTGGCCCGATCCCGCAGGACGGGGCTGCTGTCGCCTTTGCCGTGCATGGTGTCGATCTGGTGGGCAAACTCGTGCAGGACGACATTATAGCCGTCGTCGGGATCGGCGGAGCCCTCCTGCACATCGTCCCATGACAGGACGATCGCCCCCCGATGCCACGATTCGCCCTCACGGACTTCCGTGGTCTCCAGAACCATGCCTTCATGCAGCCGGACCACCTCATCGGCAACGTACGTGCTGGGATGCACGAGAATGGAGGTCAGGCCGGGGTAGTAGTCGGTCTCGCGATGGAGCAGCAGGATGCAGGCCTGCGAGGCAATCGTCAGGCGGACCTCATCGGTGATCTCGAAACCCTGGCAGCCTTCGAATTGTTTCTCGGCCAGGAAGATCAGAATGTGCCGCCGCAGCTCCTCCCAATCGACGTCCGGCAGCCTATTACATAGGGGAGCGCCGGCGCAAATGATGCCCTCCCACTGCTCCGGAAACGGCCGTGCCGCTGCCTTCGCCCGCCTGCGTTTCTTGAACCACGCCATTTCTACTCCTTGAACAACGGTGCATTTGCGAGTACCTATAGGATTATATGGAAAAACTGACTTCGTTTCTAACGTCTGATCTGCCCGGCACGGGCGGAACGATAAAAATGTTCGACGAGGACTTCCAAGTCGAGGAGCTGCCCCGCTACCCGGCCTCGGGCTCCGGCACGCATACGTTCGCTTTCATCGAGAAGAAAGGCATGGGCACCCGCGAGGCACTCGACCGCATCTCCCAGGCGTTGGGGATTCCCCGCCGGGTCATCGGCACCGCCGGGCTTAAGGACACGCATGCGGTGACGCGCCAGTGGATCTCGATCGAGCACATGTCGCCTCAGAAAGTCGCCATGATCGACCTGCCCAACCTTCGGGTGCTGAGGGTGGCTCTGCATTCCAACAAGCTCAAGCCGGGCCACCTCGCGGGCAATCGTTTCGTCATCCGTATCCGCAAACTGGCCGTGCCCATCGAGCAAGCCACCCGCACCGCGGAGCTGGTGCTCTCCATCCTGACCCGCAAAGGCGTCCCGAACTTCTTCGGCCCCCAGCGTTTCGGCAACCGCGAGGACAATCACCTGCTGGGCCGGGCCATCGTCGAGAACGACGCCAATAAGGTTATCGACCTCTTCATCGGAACTCCCGACACCAGCCTCGATAGCGCCTTGATGCTCGAAGCCCGCACGCACTACGTCGAGGGCCGCTACGAGGAAGCCTGGCGGATATGGCCCAAACAGATTCCCGAGCGCCGCCGCATTCTGAAATCCCTGATCGTCAACAGCGGCAGGAAGAACCGCGCGTTCCACGCGATGGACAAGCACCTTAAAGGTTTCTTCGTCTCGGCGTATCAATCGTACATCTTCAACCGCGTGCTGGCCGCCCGCATGCCCGACATCGACAAGCTGCTCCTCGGTGACATGGCGTACAAGCACGATAACGGCGCCTGCTTCCACGTCGAGGACCCCGCCGCTGAGCAGCCGCGCTGCGACGCCGGCCAGATCAGTCCCACCGGCCCCCTCTTCGGCCTGCGCATGACCCGCCTGACCGGCCCTGCCGCTGAGATCGAGAACCCGATCATTGAACAGGAGTCCCTCACCGACCAGCAACTACGCCTGATGAAGCGTCTCGGCGGCGTCGGCGGCCGCCGCCCCCTGCGTTTCCTCCCCCGCAACGCCTCCGTCACCACCGGCCAGGACGATTTCAGCCCCTACCTGGAGCTCCATTTTGAACTCGACTCCGGCTGCTATGCCACTACGCTCCTGGCCGAAATCACCAAGAACAAAATCAGTGAAGAATCAACAGACTCGGGTACCACCGACACCGATTCCGAGTAGGTTGTCTGCGCGGGACGAGCCTTCTTGCGTCGGGCCTGTAAGCGTGCTATCATCCCGGCACTGGCGGACAGAAAGTAGAAAGGAACGGATATGCGCACGTATTGGCTGCCATGCTCTCACACCTGTCTGTTCGGCTGCTTCCTTCTTGGGCTTCTGGCGGTGACATTGCCTCTACAGGCACAGCCTTCGGGCGGGCCGTATGGGCCGCTGCAGCAGATCTATTATGTGCCCAAGGACGCGGCCCATGTCTACTATGTGGCGCCGGACGGCAAGGCGGAGGCGGCGGGGACGGAGTTGACTCAGCCTACGACCATCGAAGCGGCCATCGCCAAAGTTGTCACGGGGGATGCTATCATCCTGCGCGGGGGGACTTATCGCACGGGCGATCTGAAACTGAGCCAGGGAGTCACGATGCAGCCGTACAGCGACGAGCAGGTGGTGCTCAAGGGGACGCAGGTCGCCGACAAGTGGCGGCCGCTGGGGAACGGGCTGTGGCGTATGGCCTGGACAAAGCTCTTCCCGGCTAAGCCGCTGGGGTGGTGGCAGCGGGACCGGGAAGGCAAACGCACGCCGCTGTGGTTGTTCAACAACGACATGGTCTTCGTCGACGGGCGGCCCCTTAAAGCGGTGGGTTGGGAAGGCGCCGTGGACGAGAATTCGTACTACATCAATTACGACGCCAACCAGGTCTACATCGGCGTCAACCCCGCGAATCGGCTCGTCGAGATCACCGCGCACGACATCGGCCTGCTGCGCACCAGCCGCGAGGCCAACGGCAAGCCCAACGACAACAAAGGGCCAACCATCCGGGGTATTACGTTCACCCAGTATGCGTACCGTGCACTGGAGGTCGAGGGCAAACGCGGCGCCGTCCCGCCGGACGTGGAGCCCACCGACGATCCCATCGGCCCGGCCGACCCGGCCACGATCGGCAAGGAGGTCATCGGGACGATCATGGAGAACGTCACGATCTCCCACTGCTCTCGCGTCGCCGGCTACTTCCGCGGGGACCGGTTCACCATGCGTCACTGTCTCGTCTCCGACACGAGCACCGAGGGCGTCTACGTGATCGGCTCGGCCGATGTGCTGCTGGAAAAGAACATCTTCCGGCGCAACAACGTCGAGCAGCTCACGGGCTACTATCCCTCGGCCGTCAAGATCTTCAATCAGAGTCACCGTGTCATCTGCCGGGACAATCTCGTCCTCGAAAACCCGTACTCCAACGGCATCTGGTACGACGTCGGCAACGTCGACGGCATGTTCGTCAACAACTGGGTTCAGGACTGCCGCGATGGCTTCTTTTTCGAGATCTCCAAAGGTGCTATCGTCGCAGGCAACGTCTTCGTGAATTGCGACAAGGGCATCCGCGTGCTCAATAGCTCGAACGTCCGCGCCTACCACAACACGCTCGTTAACACCGTCGCCTCGTTCGAACGCAACGAGCGCAGCGCCACGGGTGACCACTTCGGCTGGCATCCCGCCACCGGTCCTGATGTGGACAAACGCGAGGGCCACGTCTTCGTGGGAAACCTCCTGGCCGCCGACCCGAATTTCACCAAGCCTCTGCTCCGCGTCGAACAGGCGCGCAGCCAGTGCGGCAAGCTCACCCGCCCCGCAGTGACGCGCGTCGATGGCAACGTCTACATCCGCAGCGGTGCCGCCGCCTCGCGCAACCTGCTCGTCTGGACCACGGCCGAGGCGAATAATTGCGTGGTGGAACTCAAGACACCCGCCGAGTTGCAGAAGCTGGCCCCTGAGTTCGAGGCGCACAGCCAAGTCATCCCCCTGCCGCTGCGGTCCGTTTTCCGGAGCCCCGAACTGGCCCACTACGAGCTAATCCGCAGCCTGGGCGACTCCGTCCCGCTGCCGCCCGAAGCGCAGCAGTTGCTGAATTGGCCCACAGACAAGCCTGTTTCTCCCGGCGCTTACCCGTCACGCCCATAACAAAGGTGCGGCAGGTCACGGCTGTTTGCGTTTGGGCTGCCAGATCTCGCCGGTGACGAGAGGACGGATGTGGCCGGCGGGGTCGAACTCGATCCGCAGGATGCCGGCCTGTTTCTGGATAGGCGCCTGGGGGTCATTACCGAACATCGTGCTCCACCACTTGCCCTGGGCGTCCTGGAAGAAGGTGTTGTGTCCGGCGTGGGGAACGGACACGTAGTGCGCCGCATACGGACCCAACAGAGTCTTCGACTCGGCTGTCATGCAGTGATAGCGTTCGTAGTAGCGCTCGGCTCCCGACAGGTAGTAGCGGCCGTTCGCCTTGAAGAGATACACGCCCTCGAAACCGACGTGATCGTACGACGACGGCGGCTCCGGCCGGGCCGGGTGGTGATGTTCGGGGTCCGGATCGGCGGGCTCACACCGCAACGGCACGGGCTTTTCCGATAGTCCGCTGAGGTCGTCCTTCATCTTCGCGATCATCCCGCTGCCGTAGAGAAAGTAGACGCTGCCATCGTCGTCCTCGAACAGCGTCGCATCGATTCCTTTCGTCAGCGGGCCATCCGGCGTGTTGACGCTCTTATAGGGTCCCTCGGGTTTGCCGGTTGTGCTCTTGAGCATGCCGGTGCCCAGGCCCGTGACACAGTAGGTGATGTAGAAATTGCCCTTCACGTAATGCACTTCCGGCGCCCAGACCGCCCGG
>CAYQXM010000104.1:0-17978 GCA_964421295.1 uncultured Pirellulales bacterium | reverse complement strand
AGATGACGGCAGTGCTGGACGGCGCCGCCATGACGATCGCGCTGTACGTAGATGGCACGCTGATCGGGTCGGCCGCGACGACGAAGCTGCCGAAGGATCTGGGTGCGACCACCCAGAACTGGCTGGGTCGGTCCATGTGGTCGGCCGACGCGTACCTCACCGGCTCGCTCGATGAGTTCCGCGTCTACAACCGCGCCCTGACCACCGGCGAGATCACCTATCTGGCCGGCGATCGGTAACTGAAGAATTTATCGATCCGCTCAGGATCCACTGATCCTGGTTACATAGTGAGCTTCATTGCAGGGCCTGTGCTGGTATGGCACAGGCCCTCTTCTTTATGGAAGAAGAGCGGACCGCAATAAACAGAGGGTAGTCCGCGTCTGTATATGTAGGATGATTCCGCAGATGGCTATCGGGTTGACCCATAAGCCAGACAGTGTTTTGTGTGCATTTCTTCTTATGGTTGGAGCCGAGTCACAATATGGGTTCCTTATCTCTCCAAAGAATGCAAACCATTCACTCTAAACAACTTATGACGCATCACTCTCTCAGATCGTCTGGATTTTCAGGCATAGTCGCCCCATAAAGGTTGACTCCGGGAACAGTATTTGCTAACATTATCGGTTCATGACGAAAGCACTAAAGAAAACCGAAAAGAAGCGTACCAAACAGAGTTCCTCCAAGGTTGTCGCGGTAAGGACCAAGAAACCTTTTGACGACTATGCACAGGCCATTGCGTACCTGTTCGACAAGACTGATTACGAGAAGCAGGAGCACGTCCGCTACAACGTAACGACCTTCAGCCTTGATCGGATGCGCAGACTGCTGTCGCTGGTGGGCGACCCGCATACCAAGATCAGCACCGTCCATATCGCCGGCACAAAAGGCAAGGGATCCACCGCCACGATGCTGGCCAAAATGCTCGAGTCCAACGGTTATACCGTGGGCTTGTATACGTCCCCACATCTGGTCCACCTGCATGAGCGGATCATGGTCAATTCTCAGATGATCTCGGAAAAGGAGATGCTGGGGTTGATCAACCGCATCTATACCCCCGTCGAGACTCTGATCAAGGACAATGATCCCCCGACGTTCTTCGAGATCATGACGGCCCTGGCTTTCATGTACTTCGTGGATCGTCACATCGATATCGGCATCATCGAGACGGGCCTCGGCGGCCGGCTGGACAGTACGAACGTCATCCAGCCCAAGGTCGTGGGCATTACGAGTTTGAGCATCGATCACAAGCAGCAGCTTGGGAACACGCTCAACCTGATCGCGATGGAAAAGGCCGGCGTCATGAAGGAAGGCGTGCCGACAGTCACGGTCCAGCAGGAGCCGGAGGCCATGGGCGTCCTCAAGGCCCAGGCCGTGGCCATGAAGGCCCCGCTCAGCATCACCGGAACCGATATTGACTTCTCCTATCGATTCGAGACCTCGCGCGAGCACGGACCTCATACACGGATTTGCCTCAGTACGCCGACGAGCAAATTCGAACACTTGCGTGTCCCCCTGTACGGCAGACACCAGGCCATCAACTGCGGCTTGGCGCTGGCCATCCTGGATAAGCTCAAGTCGGCCGGGTACACGATCGACACGGAAAAAGCCGCGGAAGGTCTGCACCAGGTCCGGCTCGCCGGGCGCATGGAGATGATCTGCAGTGACCCGCGCATCATGATCGACGGCGCCCACAACGCCGCGAGCATTCGGGCCTTGATCCATGCGATAGGCCAGAACATCCCCTACGACTCCATGGTGGTCATCTTCGGCTGCAACTCGGACAAGGACATTCCGGGCATGCTCGCCGAGCTCCAGTACGGCGCCGACAAGGTGATCTTCACGCGGAGCAGTTGCCCCAAGGCGATGTCGCCGCAGGATTTGGCGGATCAGTACGTCGAGCTGTGCGGCAAGATGTGCCAGACGGCGAGCACCCTCGGCGAGGCCCTCCAGTTGGCCCGCAGTGCCGTGGGCCGCGAAGACCTGATCTGCATCACTGGCAGCTTCTACCTTATCGGACAGGCCAAGACACGATTTCAGCCCAAAGCCGTCGCCACTCCCGCCTGATAGGCCGGTTCTCTCGGTAGTTTTCGATTGACTCTCCCACCTGCCGCCCGTTTAATCGTTTCTTATTCGGTGAGTCGGCCCGGTTCGGGTGCGCCAGCTTTCTGACGTCCGATACCTCCGGGCGTGAAAGGGAATGATTGGGAAGACGGACAGGCAATGGTAGATAAGGCACACTACATTGCGGTGGACCTCGGGGCGGAGAGCGGGCGGGTCATGCTCGGCTCGATCGAAGACGGCAAACTGAGCCTGGAGGAAATGCATCGCTTCAGCAACGGCCCTGTGGAGGAGCACGGGTCGCTACGGTGGGATTTCAATCGACTGCTTGCAGAGGTCAAGACCGGGATCGGCAAGGCAGCCCGCGCCTCCGGCGGCAAGGCACGAGGCATCGGCGTCGACACCTGGGGCGTCGATTTCGGACTGATCGGCGCCGACGGCAAACTGATCGAAGCCCCCTACCACTATCGGGACAGCCGCACGAACGGCATGATGGACCAGGCTTTCGCTGCCATGCCCAAGCGTGACATCTATCAGCACTCGGGCATCCAGTTCATGCAGTTGAATTCGCTCTACCAGGTCCTGGCCCTGCGCACGGCGGAGTCACCGGCCCTGGCCAAGACCAGGAAGCTGATCTTCATGGCCGATCTGTTCTCCTACTTCCTCTGCGGCAAGGCCTTCGGCGAATATACCTTGGCCAGCACGTCGCAGATGATGGACATGCAGACCGGCCAATGGTCCGAGGCCATCTTCCAGAAGCTATCACTACCCCTGGCGATCATGCCGCCGATCGTCATGCCCGGCACGGTCGTCGGAGAACTGACGGATGCCGTCGCCCAGGAGATCGGTTGCGGCAAAATCCCGGTGATTGCCGTCGGGTCCCACGACACGGCCTCCGCCGTGCTGGGTGTCCCCGCCGGGGCGGGAAAGTGGGCCTACCTGTCTTCCGGGACCTGGAGCCTCATGGGCGTCGAGCTGCCTAAAGCAATCATCAACGATAAGACTTTTCAGCACCAGTTCACCAATGAGGGCGGAATCGAGAATACGATCCGTCTGTTGAAAAACATCATGGGACTGTGGCTGGTGCAGGAGTGCAAGAGGCAATGGCAGCGCGAAGGCCAGGACCTCTCGTACACGCAGCTGACGCAGATGGCCTCCCAAGCCAAGCCTTTCGCGGGACACATCGACTGCGATTGCAGCGAGTTCCTCTCGCCGGGTGACATGCCGGCGCGCATCAACAAGCATCTTTCCGATACGGGCCAGAAGCCGACCAGCGATAAGGGGCAGATGGTCCGAATGGTTCTCGAAAGCCTGGCCTTGAAGTACCGTCGCGTGCTGGCCGCGATCGAGGACATCACCGGACAGACCATCGACGTGCTCCACGTTGTCGGCGGCGGCATCAAGAACGAATTGCTGTGTCAGTTCACCGCCAACGCCCTCGGCCGCAAGGTCATCACGGGTCCCATCGAGGCGACTGCCAGCGGCAACGTCCTGATGCAGGCGAAAGCCGCAGGCCAGATCAAGAGCGTCGATGAGGCCCGCCGCATTGTCCGAAATTCGTTCGAAATGACGGAATACCGGCCTGAGAACCAGAAGGTTTGGGCCGCGCGCTACGAGAAGTGCGCCGCCCGGTGAGGACGGAGGGAAGGAGATATTTTTGTCAGAGCAGCTTGAACAGCAATTGGACGATTTTCGTCCCGAGAAACGCAGCGAGGCCCTTGCGGCGCTGTGCCGGAAAGTCACGACCGGACAGGTCACACTGCCCGAGCCGGGATCGTTCGTCAATCTTCATTGTCACACGTTCTTTTCGTACAACACCTACGGTTACTCCCCCACGAAGTTTGCGTGGCTCGCCCGCAAGGCGGGACTGGCGGTGGCCGGGACGGTGGATTTCGATGTGCTCGACGCCCTGGACGAGTTCCGCACGGCCTGCGAGAAGCTGGGCCTGAAAGGCTGTTCGGGCCTCGAAACCCGCGTCTTCGTGCCGCAATTCGCGACCCGCGTCATCAACTCGCCCGGCGAGCCCGGGATTTCGTACCACATGGGCGTCGGCTTTCCGAAATCGAAAGTCCCCCAGGCGCAGCAGCCCTTTCTACAGGGACTCAAGGAGACCGCCCAGAAGCGCAATCGCGAGCTGATGGGCCGCGTCAACGCCTATCTTCGTCCGGTCGAGCTGGACTACGAGCGTGACGTGCTGACCCTGACGCCGGCAGGCAACGCCACCGAGCGGCACATGTGCCTGGCCTACGCACGCAAGGCGGTGGAGGTCTTCGGTGAAGGTGACGCGCTGGCTCGATTCTGGAGCGAGAAGCTCGGCGTCGATGCCAAACCGCTGGGGCTGCCCGAAGGACGTGACCTGCTGAACACGATCCGGTCCAAGACGATGAAGCGCGGCGGCGTGGGCTACGTGCAGCCGGACAGTGGCTCGTTCCCACACATGGCCGACACGAATCGTTTCATCCTGGCTCGCGGCGGCATGCCCACACACACATGGCTTGACGGCGCCAGCGACGGCGAGCAGGCGATTGAGGAGCTGCTGGACACCGCGACGAGCACGGGCGCCGTCGCCCTCAATGTGATCCCCGACCGGAACTATACGCCGGGCCGGCAGGATCAGAAAGTCAAGAATCTGTATAACGTCATGGAGGTCGCCCAGCGACGTCACCTGGTCGTGATCGGGGGCACCGAGATGAACAGCCCCGGCCAGAAGTTCGTCGACGATTTCAGCACGGCCGAGCTGGCTCCCCTGCTGCCGGCCTTCCTCAAAGGATCGCTGATCGTTTACGCCCATTCGGTCCTGCAACCGCGCGGGCTGGGCTACACAGGGGAATGGGCTGCCCGTCACTTCCCGGCGGCCGCGGAACGCAATGATTTCTTCGAAGAGGTGGGTCGATCCCTGAGCGCCGGCCAGTCGGCCGGTCCCGCTCTCAAGCAGACCCTGACGCCTGATGAGGTGCTGCAACACATAAAGCAATATGGCAAAGATTCCTGAGACCCAAAGCGCTGTGCAGTTGGTCGGTCCGGACCAGCTCGTACTGAACAAGTCAAAGAAGATCGTCCCGCCCGGACCGCACCAGGTCCTCGCCAAGATCGAAGCCGTCGGCCTGTGCTTTTCCGATTTGAAGCTGCTCAAGCAGTTCAGCGGCCACGCCCGCAAGGGCCCCGTCATCGAGGGGATCGACCCGGCGATTCTGGGCGAGATTTCCAGTTACGTGCCGAACGAGGCGCCCGCCGTTCCGGGCCACGAAACTGTGGTGCGGATCGCCGCCATCGGGCCGGGTGTCACGAAGTACGCAGTCGGCCAGCGCTATCTCGTGCAGACCGACTACCGCTGGCTGCGCACCGCCGGCTCCAACGCCGCATTCGGCTACAACTTCGAGGGCGGCCTGCAGGAATACGTCCTGATGGACGAACGCGTCATCACCTCCCCCGCCGGCGAGTCGATGCTGCTGCCCGCCAGCGAGGGTCTGTCGGGTTCAGCCATCGCCCTCGTCGAGCCGTGGGCCTGCGTGGAAGACGCGTACGCCTGCAAAGAACGCACGACGCTCAAGACCGACGGACAGATGCTGATCGTCGCCCATGCGGAAGTCTCCCAGGGGCGGCTCACCAATCTCTTCCGCCGCTATGGCACGCCCAAGCAGATTACGTGGGTGTCCAAGTTGCCCGCCCCGGAGAACGTGGGCGTACCCGTCGTCAAAGCGTACGACGTCGGTGACCTGACCGAAGCGGGCTTCGATGATGTCCTCTACTTCGGCGCCAGCCCCGCCACGGTGGAGAAGCTGTTCGCCAAGGTGGCGCCGCAGGGGCTGTTCAACATCGTCCTGTCCGGCGAGCGGTTCGGCAAGCCCGTGGTCACCAGCGTCGGCCGGGTCCACTACGGCGGCATCCGGCTGATCGGCACGACGACGGCCGATCCGGCCGAATCCATGAAGTACATTCCCAAGACCGGCGAAATCCGACACGGCGACCGGATCAACGTCATTGGCGCCGCCGGCCCGATGGGGATGATGCACGTGATTCGCAATATCTGCCAGGGGATCGAGGGCGTCAGCGTGTTCGCGGGCGACGTGGACGAGAAGCGTCTGGCCCAGTTGACGAAAATCGCCGAGCCTCTGGCGCAGGCCAATCGCGTCGAGTATACGACGTACAATGCCAAAGAAGACCACAGCGATGAGGAATTCGGCTATACGGCTCTGATGGTTCCCGTGGGGGACATGGTCGCGGCGGCGGTGAAGCAGGCCGCGATGAAGGGCATCGTCAACATCTTCGCGGGCATCCCGGCGACGGTCACGGCCCCCATCGATCTCGACGCCTATATCGAAAAGCGTCTGTACTTCATCGGCACCAGCGGCTCGACCCTCGACGACATGAAGCGCATGCTGGAGAAGGTCGAAACCCGCCGGCTCGACACGAACGTCAGTGTCGCGGCGGTGTCAGGGCTCGAAGGCGCCGTCGACGGCATCCGCGCGGTGGAAAACCGCACGATCTCCGGCAAGATTCTCGTGTACCCGACCTGCAAGGGACTCGGGCTCACCGAGTTGGACGAACTGCAGAAGAAACATCCGCAGGTGACGGCCTGCCTCAAAGACGGGCTCTGGACCGTCGCAGCGGAGAAGCAGCTTCTTGAACTCTATTCAAAGTGATGGACGAGGATTGACATGGCAAAACAGGCGAGAATCGAGCAAGCGTACAAGCTGGCCCGCGAACAATACGAGGCGCTCGGCGTCGATACCGAAGCCGCGCTGAAACAACTGGCCGCGATCCCGGTTTCGATGCAGTGCTGGCAAGGTGACGACGTCGGCGGCTTCGAGAAAGCCGGTGCGGAGCTGTCCGGCGGCGGCATCCAGGCCACCGGCAACTACCCCGGCAAGGCCCGCACGATCAGCGAATTGCGGGGTGACATCGAGAAGGCCATGTCTCTGATTCCGGGCCGGCACCGCCTCAATCTGCACGCCTGCTATCTCGACAACGGCGGCAAGTTCGTCGACCGCAACGAAATCACCGTCAAGCATTTCCAGAGCTGGATCGACTGGGCCAAGGCCAACAAGGTCGGAATGGATTTCAACCCGACGTGCTTCTCGCACCCGAAGGCCGCGGATGGGTTCACGCTGAGCCATGCCGACAAGGGGATTCGCCAGTTCTGGATCGAGCACGCCATCGCCTGCCGCAAGATCGGCGCCGAGATGGGCAAGCAGCTCGGCAGCACGACCGTCACCAACGTCTGGGTCCCGGACGGCTACAAGGACATCCCCGTCGACCGGACGGCCCCCCGCCAGAGACTGATGGAGGCGCTCGACAAAGTCTTCGCCAAGAAGATCGATCCGAAAGTCCACCTCGACGCCGTCGAGTCGAAGCTGTTCGGCATCGGCGCCGAAAGCTATACGACCGGCTCGCACGAGTTCTACATGGGCTATGCAGTGTCGCGACAGAAGCTCCTGTGCCTGGACGCGGGACACTTTCATCCGACCGAGATGATCTCCGAGAAGATCTCCTCCATGCTGCTGTTCCTGCCGGGGCTGTTGCTGCACGTCAGCCGGCCCGTGCGGTGGGACAGCGACCACGTGGTCATTCTCGACGATGAGCTGATCGCGATCGCCAAGGAAATCGTCCGCAGCGGCAAGCTCGATCGCATCCACATCGGCCTGGACTTCTTCGACGCCAGCATCAATCGCATCGCCGCCTGGACGATCGGGATGCGGTCCATGATCAAGGCCCTCCTGATCGCTCTGCTGGAACCGACGGACAAACTCAAGGCCCTCGAAGCGAGCGGAGATTTCACGGCCCGCCTGGCGCTGCTGGAGGAACTCAAGACCTTGCCGATCAGCGCCGTGTGGGATTACTACTGTGCCCAGGCGAATGTTCCCGTCGGTCCGGCATGGATCGATGAAGTGAAGGCTTACGAGAAGAGCGTCTTAGCCAAGCGTGTTTGACGAGATCCTCTCAGGAGAACCAGAAATGAGCGAAGCAGTATCGGTACCACAAACGGCGAAGGTGATGGAGACACAACAGGCCGTCGATGAGTTCGAGCGCGTTCCCGTGCCCGAAAAGGCGCGGCTGGGCTTCGGCAGCTTCATCGGTCAGTACGCCGGCGAGCACACGGCCGGCACCGAGTTGACGCTGGGTCCGCTGTTCGTCGCTGCCGGTGTCAGCGCTTTCGATCTCGTCTGGGGATTGCTGCTGGGGAACCTCCTGGCGGTGCTGAGCTGGACGTTTCTCACCGCCCCCATCGCCACGCGGGCCCGACTGACTCTTTACCGTCAGCTCGAAAATATCTGCGGACGCAAGCTGGTCGTTCTGTACGATCTGGCCAACGGCGTGATGTTCTGCTTTCTGGCCGGCGCCATGGTCACCGTCTCGGCCACCGCCTTCGGGGTATGGTTCAAGTTCCCGATGCCGCAGCTCAACGATCTGTACCCCAACAGCGTGGGTTGGGTGGTTGCGGCCTTGGGCGTCGGCGTCATGATCGCCGTGGTCGCCGCCTACGGCTACAACGTCGTGGCACGCATCGCCAATTTTGCCGCCCCCTGGATGGTGCTCGTCTTCATCGGCTTCGGGTTGGTCGGTCTGCGCGAGTTTCTCGTCGAGACCCATACGCAGGTCAGTTCGTTGGGCGATCTGTGGACCCTCTGCCAGAAAGAAATCTGGAAGGGAGGAGATCCGCTTCCGGGTCAGGTCAAGTTCACGTTCTGGCATGTGATGTTCTTTGCCTGGTTCTGCAATATGGCCATGCACATCGGGATGTCGGACCTGTCGGTCTTCCGGTATGCGAAGAAATCCTGGTACGGCATCGCGACCGGCTCCGGCATGTATCTCGGGCATTTTCTCGCGTGGATCGCGGCCTCGATCCTGTACGCTCTGCAGCTTCATCGTGACCCGACCAATACGGCGGTGCTGCCGGGCCCCCTGGCCGACAGCGCCATGGGCGTGGCCGGGCTCATCTGCGTCGTCGTCGCGGGGTGGACCACAGCCAACCCGACGATTTACCGCGCCGGCCTCGCTTTTCAGGCGGTTTTTCCCAAGTCGTCACGGTATCGAGTCACGTTGATCACAGGGCTGATCGTCGCGGTGCTGGGGATGTTCCCGGCCGTGACCATGAAGTTGCTCGACTTTGTCTCGCTGTACGGATTGGTGCTGATGCCGATGGGCGCCGTGATCTTCGTCGATTTCTGGCTGATCCGGAAGTTCGGACTGAAATCGAACTTCGCCGCGCTCAGCGGCGAGACCTTCAATTGGGCCGCCGGTCTCGCCTGGTTTGCCACCCTCGGAATCTGCATGTGGCTGGTGACGGCGGGCTACACCCAGATCTACTTTGCGAGCCTGCCCGGCTGGTTCATCGCCGCAGGCATCTATATCGTGGGCAGCTTGATCATCCAGCGCCGGCTCCACACAACCGCAGTCTTTCGTACGGTTGTCCGGGTGCTCTCGTGGGTGGGCCTGGTCGGGATCATCGCTCCGGCCATCATGTACCTGTCAGGTCACATCGCCCTGCCTCAGGCCAAGCCGTTCGTTCTGGGGGCTTCGATCCTCTGGTTTGCAACCGTTCCACTCTGGATGCGGCAAAAATAGACTGGCCTCGGGCCTTCCGTCAACGTATGATGCTGGGCGGTCGCGTACTCCGGTTCGTGACCGCCCAGGTTCTTAGATGAGGCGGAGCGAGTTCATGGGACCGGATCGAGATCGAGAGGAATCACCGTACCGCGCGATGGAAATCCTGTGAACTGAGGATGGGCACAGGCGTAGGGGTGGTGCAAAGACGCAACCTGGAAAAGGACGTGAGGGTTATGACGGAAAGCACGAAGCAACTGGAGGAGAAAAAGGGGCGGTTATCGACGAAACAGCGTGTTTGCATCGCATTTGCGCGCGGGTGCCCCCGCAACGAGATGGACACGGCACTGCTGTTCCAGTACTTCAAGGAGAATGGCTGGGAACGGGCCCAGGACGTCGAGCAGGCGGATTTGAGCGTCGTGGCCACCTGTGGATTCGATGAGGGCAATCGACGCGAGAGCCTGCGCCTGCTGAGTCTCGTGGACAAGCGGCGCAAGAAGGGGTCCAAGCTGGTCGTCGTCGGGTGTTTGCCCGGCATCGAGCCCGATTTGATGCACCAGTTCCGCCAGGCCTTTTGCTGACGGCCACCGAGCGGGATTTCAGGTGTGCTTCGTATCCCTGTAGGGATGCGTTTTCAGCGGGATCGGCCTGCCAGGGACGTCTTCACGACCGACGCTCCGGCGCGGCGCCGGCTTTCGACGCGCGCCGACGCCCCCTGCCCTGCGTTTTCCGGCGCCCGGTACGGCCCAATATCCGGCACCGGACCCCAGGGATTGCCGTCGGCATCGAGTTTGAAATCGAAGTTCGGGAACTCCGGGGGCAGATAGGGTGTCACATCGACGCCCATCTCCCGCGCGGGCGAGGCAGACTTGAGATGCCAATCCTCCTTGTTGGGATCGACGAAGACGTCGTACCAGTTGGGCACCAGACTCTCATGAGGCCCCAGAGAGTTGGGAGGTGTCACGAAGATGGAGTAGTCCCGGCCGGTCGCCGAGGTGCTCGTGCCCGACATGATGTTGTTGTAGACGTAGCGGATGTGCTCGGCCGGATAGCCGTAGATGGCGCTACTCCCGATCAGGATATTGTTGAGGACCCGCAGATAGCCGGTGACGTGATCGGTGGGAGTGTCCCAGATGGCGATCTGGGCGCCATGGCCCTCGTTCTTCACAACATTGGCGTAGATGGTGATGTTGGAGCTGTTGCTGAGGGTGATACCGACCCTCGGGGTCCGCACCACGTTGCGGGCAAACAGAACATTCGCACAGCCGCTGTAGGCCGTCAGACCGTTGCCGTGCATGCCCGTGACACCGATGTGATTGCCTTCGACCAGCGCGGTGGTGAGAGCCGGCCCCGTCAGATAGATGCCGGTCCCGCACGTGTTCTCCGTGGTGCAGTAGCGTACCACGGGATTGCGGCAGGAGCCTACCCAGACCGCGTAGTCGTCCGCGCAGATGTCCCGGAAGGTGCAGTTCTCGATGAGCAGATTGTCGACGTTTCCGATGAAAGCGCCGCTGGAGTACGCCTGCTCGACGACACAATTGCGGATGGTCAGGCCGCGGAAGTTGCCGCTGCCGGCCCAGCGCACCCACTCGAATCCGCGGCGGCAATTCCGCAACGTCAATCCCTCGAGAGTGAGATAGTTGCCGCGGTCGGTTCGTCCGCAGACGATCAGCCCCGGCACCTGCTGGCCGATCACCCGCCAATTCAGATACGCCAGATTCGTCTCCAGATCGTTGACGTCGACGGGCCAGAGATAAACCCGCCAGCCGCCGGCGACTTTCACGGAACACCATTCTCCCGGCTCATCCAGCACCATGGGCGAGTTCATGATGGCGTAGCCGTCGGGCCGGGTGCTCGTGTTGCTCAGTGAGTACGTCAGTGACTTCTCAAACGTGATTTTGTGATCGGTCGCATTGAAGTCCGTGATGCCGGTGTCAACGATCCAGTTGTTCGCGGCGTGACTCCAGATGCGGAGTTGCGCCCCGTTCCAGTAATCATCGGCCTGGGTCAGGTTCTTCGAATCCACCAGGTATTTCTTCTGTCCGAAGTTGTTGCCCTCGTTGGGAATCGGGAACCACTCCTCGGGATTTGGCCAGATATTGCCCTGGTTGGGCCAAATCGCCTTGCGCAGCATCTGCTGCTTCTCGAAGAGAGCCCGGGGATCGTTCTCCGCGTCCGTGGAGGTCGTCACCCAGATGCGGGGCCAGTTCTCGTTCCGCACGGCCCCCCGACTGATGTTCGGGTCGTTCGGATCGCAGGCCGTCCAGCCCGTCAGGGCTACCGTATTGGTCAGCACCGGGGTCTCGCCCGGATAGGCCGCTATGGTGATCGGGGCGTCTTCCCGGCCGGTGCAGGTGATTTCCACCTGCTCGTTGTGCGTCCCGCCGCGCACGTAGAGCGTGTCGCCGGGGAGCAGCTTGCTCTGTGCATAGTTGATCGTCTTCCACGGCGTTTCGACGGCCAGCCCATCATTGGCGTTGGAACCGTTGGGATCGACGTAGTAGACGGTTGCTTCAGCCGCAATGCTGCCGGCCAGGATCATCGAGAATATCGAGATGAGTGTGGTTTTCATGGAGAAGGCTTCAAAAGGTCGTCCGAAAGTATCATTTCTCATTGCCGCTATTACTATTATGCGAAAAGGCGGCGGCAAAGTCAATCTCAGACCCGTCCCGGAGAATCCCGTAATGGCTGACAAGGAAAGGCAAACGCCGGGGCGACTATTTCGGCGGCAAACCGCGGACCCGCTTGACCACGGTATCGACGAGTCTGGGGTCGACTTTGGCGCCGCGTTTTTGACATTCTTCCAGGTCAGCCAGAGACTCCTTATACCGGCCCAGCCGATAGTATGCCTCGGCACGCATGGCATACATCCCCGGCCCGCTCGAGTCTAACGCAATAACCTTCGAGGCGTCCTCGACCACCTCCTGATACATCTTCTTGAGCATGTAGGCACTGGCGCGGTTGATGCGGGCCATCAGGTGGTTCGGGTCCATCTCGATGGCGCGATCGTAGTCCTGCATGCCTTCTTCGTATCGTTCCAGGCAGACGTAAGAATAGCCGCGATCATTGAGCGCATCGATCTCTGTTCGACGGCATATCGACTGTTCCCACGAGGTTCTCGCGGGCTTGTGAGCAATCTCGATAGCAGCCGTGAAATCGCGAATCGCGGCTTCGTGCTCGTCGAGACGCCCATGTGCGACGCCCCGATGAAGATAGGCACGACTCTCATTCGGATCAAGACGAATGGCGGTCGTGAAATCCGCAATGGCCAAGCTATATGACTCCAACTCGTTGTAGGCAGCGCCTCGTCTTTCGTAGGCCTCGGCCATGGCCCGGTCAGCCTCGATGGCGCGCGTGAAGTCCGCAATCGCATCCTCCCTACGTCCCATCTTCGCATAGGCCACGCCCCTCCCCGTCAGAGCGCCTGCATTGAGCGAATTGGCGTCCAAGACAAATGCGAAATCCTTGATCGCCTCCTGAGAGCTACCCAGGTTACTCAGTATGATACCTCGAAGGCATCGGGCTTCAACAGACGCAGGGTCCAGCTCGATCGCTTTCGAGTAGTCACGCAGGGCAGACGCATTGTCGTTCAAGTATAGGTACAAGCGTCCGCGCTCCGCCAGAGCCTCTACATAACAGGGATCGACCGCAATCGCCCGGTTACAGTCTTCAATGCCTTTGTCGTATCGACCTTGCCGGTCGTATGCCATGGCGCGATCCACGTAGAATGACACATCCTTCGGATTGAGGCGTATGGCCGTGTCATAGTCTTCCAGCGCTGCTGCGTAGCGTCCCGCCCGGTAGTGGGCGTCGCCCCTGATGTTGTACGGATCAGCGTTGCCGGGCCATATCTCGATCACGCGATTGATGTCACGAATCGCCTCATCGACCCTGCCGACCATCACGTAACAGCGGGCCCGATTCTGGTAGAGCCAGGTCTCCTTCGGATCCAGTTCCTCGGTCTTGTTGAAGTCCACGATGGCCTCCGCGGGATGATTGGACATGCGGAGGGCGCGACCGCGAGTGAAGTAGGCATTCGCCAGAGACGGCTCTCGGGCGATCGCCAGCGTACAGTCCTTTATGGCCTCTGCATATTTTCCCTTGTCGATGTATATGTGCGCCCGCTCGACATAGGCATAGGGCGGGCCACCGCGATGGAGGACCTCTGTGAGATCGCTGAGCGCCGGATCGGGTTTGTTGAGGCTCCGGTAGGCCACCGCTCGCCCAACATAGGCGTCGATGGCGTCCGGTTTCAGCTTGATGGCCTCGGTGTAGGCCTTGACGGCCTCTTCCCACCGTTCAGCCTTCCCGTCCTGAATCCCCTGCCGGAGCCAATCCTGCCACGACTTCCTGGCGGCCGAAGCCTGCGATTTCTGCTTAGATGTGACTTGCGTGTTCTGGGGCGGCCTCGGCGCAGGTGATTGGCACCCGGCGACAAGAATCACCAACCACCCCACAACCGACGCATTTCGGCACAAGGACAAGATGTCTCTCATCAGGCACTCCGCGCTCTCTAAACATAAAGTGTTGGCCCGCCCGGCAAGGCTCGGGACAACAGGTGTTCACGCCTATAGAAGTATCGCATTTTCGACACACAGACTTAAGCCAAAGCGGCCACGCCGACACGTCCGGCTCCAATGGGGTCCGCCTCTGTCCGGGCTATATTCGCGACCCGCCGGCCTGCATGGACTTGCTCGCCTCTACCGTTCCCCCATAGGCCCCCATATTGATCCGCCCGCCATTCGGCTCCGCCTCATCGCCGACAGGTGAGTTCGGATCGCCGGCATCAATGCAAGGGCTGGTCACATCATCAATGACCCAACTGTGGCTGTTCGGGTCCCACCGTCCGGCTTGAGATTTCAGATGATGGTCCCCCTCGACAAAGTAGTCGTCGTTGGGATCGTCCGACGTGCCGTTGGGGTCCCAGTAACCCGCCTTGGTGA
This sequence comes from uncultured Pirellulales bacterium, assembly GCA_964421295.1. GTDB lineage: Bacteria > Planctomycetota > Phycisphaerae > Sedimentisphaerales > Anaerobacaceae > PLanc-01. Next base: position 3,432 of record CAYQXM010000104.1, on the reverse strand, counting down.
AGCACGGATCGGCCACGACGTTGGCGGGACCCCACACCAGCCATCCATTGGGATCATTCACGTCCACTCCACCTTTGGTTATGCATGTGTACGCGACCTCAATCGGGGCACCGTCACTCCACAACTCCTTGCTTCCATCCGCCATTATGCAATTGAGTATTTTAACAGCACCTGAGTTCGGCTCCGAACCATGCCCTATCGCAAGGAAAGCTCCCCCGCCTTGAGAGGATCGATTCTGTGATATCGTGCAATTGGTCATATTCAAAGAGGTTCCCAGCCCCATCGACCAAGCACCCCCAACTGAGAGACCGCGATTCCCCACGATCATACAACCACTCATCGTGGCCTTCGCCCTATCAATCAGAGAACATGCCCCTGCCCCAAGGCGGGCTTCATTCCCCACGAAGACACAGTCCTTGATATCAACGTCGCCTTGGGACCGAATTGCGCCACCAGAAGACGCAGAGTTGTTACGGAAGACACACCGCAAGATTGTACTTGACCCTCGCAGGCTCAACGCACCTCCGAAAGCTTCCGTCCTGTTCTCTGTGAATATACAATCCGAGATCGTGCTGTCACCCAACGCCGCTCCCGCCCCACTTCCGCCACAGTTTCCCGCAAACTCACAGTTCGATAGGACGATGCCGCTACCGCCGATCCCCCCGCCTTCGCCCGCATTCTCGATGAAGGCACACCGTGTGATGGTGGGTCTGCTGTTTCCCCATGCCTCCAGCGCCGCGGCTCGGATAAGCTCATTCCGCCAACCGTAAGTCCCAGTATTCCCGCGAAACGTGCAATTCGCAATCGTCAGGTTTGGGTCGACGATCGCATCATCAGGGGATTGGACCACGAGCGCGGTGTTGCTTCCGCCGGTGATCAAGCAACCCTCCAACTTTATGTGGCCCTTGCTATTCCTCCGCATCCAAAGCACCGGCGAGTTGTCTGCCCGGGTAGGATCGTATCTCAACTTGGCAAGATCGGTCCCCAGCGCGTCGTTACCCCGAAGGTCGCCACTGAGAACGGTCTGGTAGGCCGTGAAGTGTCTGCTGTTTGGGTCCAAAGCACCCACCCTCCCGTAGCCTCCAAGCAGGCTCATCTCATCGTATAGCATGAAGTATGGAAGGCTCGACCCGCCTTGCAGATGGGCGGAGTCACGGTCCGGCTTGTACGTGCCCTGGGCCACCCTGATCTCGACCGGCTTCTCCGCCGTCTTGGCATCGGCCAGTGCGTCCTGGAGAAACTGATAGGCATTGCCCCACGAGGTACCGTTATTCAGCCCGTTGGCATCGTCGTCGACGTAGATGACCTTGGCCGACACCGGGGCGGCGGCCAGAGCCAGAAGCCCGATCAGAAGAAAGCTCCTCTTCATTCGCGCTGCCATGCGTCACCTCCGAAGAAGACAATCGGTGAACCGAGTGAATACGACTTGCTCGCCTCCGCCGTGCCGCCATAGGCCCCCATGTTGATCCGCCCACCATTGGGCTGAGGCTCGTCGGCGACGGCAGTGTTGGGATCGCCGGCATCGATACAGGGGCTGGTCACGCCATCCGCAACCCAAGTCTGGCTGTTCGCGTCCCAGCGGCCGGCCTGGGATTTCAGGTGATAGTCGCCCTCAATGAAGATATCGTCGTTGGGATCGCCCGGCGTGCCATTGGGGTCCCAGTAGCCTGGTTTAACAAAGCACGGGTCCGCGTCGATGTTGCCCTCGCCCCAGGTCACACTGACGTTGGGACCGATGGCCGCTCGCCCCCCTACGACGTCGCTGTATTCAATCGTAATGATTGACCCATTGTCATTTCGCACTTCATTCGGCCCATCGCTGACAATGCAGTTTCGTACACTAGCATAGCTGCGGGGAGGCGCATGTGTGTCACGCCAATCGCTGCTGTAAAGAAGACGTCCGTCGGATGCGAGATTACCACAGGCAGTGCAATTCACCAGACGCAAGGGTCTCCCTCTCTCCCAGATGGCTCCTCCAAACCCGCCCGCGACGTTGCCGCCAAAGCAGCAGCCGCCCACGGTCGTATCTGCAAGGTTGAGGATAGCTCCCCCATTCTCTGCGGCCCGGTTGGACACGAAACGACAATTCTGGCATTCCATGGTCGCAGTGCCAGGATTGCCAAGCGTCGCGACGATTGCCCCACCGTCACCAATGACTGCTTGATTCCGAGCGAGGACACACGCCACAAACCCCAGACTGGTCGATTCCGACCACACTCCTCCTCCCTCGCCACCGACGTTATCTTCAAACCGACAATCGGTGAATTGGACGTTGCTCTTGAGGGCATACACGCCGCCGCCGTTCTCGCCAGCGTGATTCCCGGCAAAACGGCAGTTCACGAACGAAAGGTATCCATACATACAGCCCGCGCCGCCGCCCCGCGGGGCATAATTGCCCGCAATGACGCAGTTGCGAACAGTCGCGACCTTTGGTGGCACTGAGTAATAGCCAATGTAGAGTCCTCCACCAGGATGACCGTCCCAAACACCCGAGCTGGTCGCATACTTAGAAACGGACGCATACCCACCCGTGATGGTAAAGCCATCCAGATCGCCCAATGAGCCCGATTCATCCAACGATCCTTTGACTTTCAGATTGCAGTTTGTTACGACGTGGTAGGCGTTATCCGCTCGTGTCGGGTCATCCGTCAGGCCGAGGGCGTTGGCGACCTCCGCATCGTTGCCGGCCAGATCACCGCTGAGAACTGTCGTGTACCGTTCCACGTCTCTGGCATTTGGATCCGGCGAACCAAAACCTGCGAACCCGCCGCGAATGGGGATGTCCGTCAGCAGGTAAAACGACATGTCGTGATCTCTGGTGCCGTTCGGATGCGCCGAACTCCTGTCGGGCCTGTACACGCCTTCCGCCACACGTATCTCTGTGGCTTTGCCTCCGTAACTTATCTCTTTCAAGGCGTCTTGCAGGAACGTGTAAGCATCGGACCATGACGAGCCGTTGTTCAGGCCGTTGGCGTCACCATCGACGTAGATGATTTTGGCTTGGAGACTCGGCGGCAGGGCCAGGGCCATGAACACGGCCGCCACGAGGGTGAATCGCTTGTTCCCTTCCATGTTCCGCTCCCTTCGATGAACAAGTATATAGATGACGACTCCGGGCGAATGATCATTCGCCCCCACACAGGTCACTCGCTTGGGCGACGCATGCGTCGCCCCTATGAAAACACCGGCGGAACTAGGCGGGATGAAAGGAACGCGTATGAGAGATGATGACAACCTAAATTATGACCGAACCGCATTACCCGCCTTGGTTCCTATTTGATGCTATTCTACTGCCAAGGGACGGGGGATTCAAGAGAATCGTCAGGCGCAGTCTGATGGTGCCTGTGCAGGTTTCCAGCTACCACCGTCAGCCTGACTGGGTGGCACCTATAAAGAGCTTGATGTCAAGTCGTACTTTGCCCCGGTGCTCTC
>CAYQXM010000103.1:12048-18129 GCA_964421295.1 uncultured Pirellulales bacterium | reverse complement strand
AGTGGTACGTGGTCGACAATTTCGTCTGCGGCAACCGGGCCGTCACGATCAACAACTGGAATGGCGGCGTGCAACCGCAGGATGGCAGCGCCTACCTGGCCGGACTGAAACTCGACGAACCCTGGCTCGCCATGCCCATCAATCAGCAGACAGCCGAGGAAGCCTACCTGTCCGTGCTGGAGGGGGCGGGGGCCTGTCTGCCCAAGCGGGACAGCGTCGACACGCGCATCATCAACGAAACACGCGATGCCAATGCGACTTATGCCGGAGCCACCTACACGACCACGTCCAATGGGTTGAAGAAGTCCGGCATCATCGACTCGCAAGATGATGTCGGTGGCTGGCCGGAGCTTAAGAGCCTGCGCGCCCCCCTGGATAGTGACGGCGACGGCATGCCCAACGAATGGGAGCTGAGCTTCAGCTTCGATCCCAACGACGCTGCCGACGGTCCGCAGGACAAGGACGCCGACGGCTACACCAACATCGAGGAGTACCTCAACGGTACCGATCCACTGGTGTTCGTGGACTACACCCAGCCCCAGAACAACGTCAACGCGCTGAAGCCGGTCTCCGATCCCTGACCCCTGCCCCCATTACTCCCGGGTCTGTCGCCGCTTGCGCCCGCGCAGGACGAATTTACGGCGTCCGCCGCGGCGCAGCTCGGGCCAGCGGGCCTCCAGCACCTCGCGCGGGAAGTTGAGCTGCGCGTACTCGCCCGCCATTTCGATCGCCTTGCGGTCGCGGGCCATCGCCGCCTCGACCTCGGTGTCGAACAGGCCCAGGTAGTAGTACTTGCCGTCGTATTGCAGCGCCGCCTGCCATTTGCTCCCGCGTGGGAACACGCCGCGGAACTTGGATTTCTGCCCCGCCTTGGCCCGCCGCCGTGTGTTTTGTGAGTTCTGCAATTGCGTGCAGTTGCGCATGTTGCAGCGCCGGTCGTTCAGGCCGTTGCCGTCGAAGTGATCGACCACCTTCCCCGGCGGTGGCTTCATGATCTCCCGGTGCATCAAGATCGCCCTGCCGTGGTCGCTCCGCCACGCGTAGAACGTCCCCCCGCGTTCGCCTTTGCCGGCATACCACTTGTGCTTGGCCAGCCACTCGTAGTCCGCTGCGTCGACGGTCGCGTACTTGCCCTTGGTGAGCTTGATGTAACGCACGTCGGGGTCGGTGGACTCCGGCGGCTCGCCCCACACCGTCGGCTCGTTCTTTGCCTTGAAGTTGCCGCACTGCCACTCGCCCGCCACCAGCGTCAGCGTCCCGTGCGCCTTGTCGCACTGAAAGCACACCACCGCCCCCGGCCACCGCGCCAGCACCTGCCCCCACCACACCCCTCGCGGCCGCTCCCCATACACGCAATTCCCACAGCATCGCTCCATCTGCCAACCCTCGCTGCTGTATTCAAAAACTCACATTACCACAATAGTATTTCAATATATAGACAACGAACTTGCCAATAATATTTCAAGAAAATATGAGATTCTGTGTGAGATTTCTCTAAGTGCTTATGCCACAAAGATTAAAGGAAGGCTTCCGGCTTCAGGCCTCCGACCTCAGGCCGCACGGCCCATGTGGTTCCTGATCCCCGATCCCTGACCCCTGCTCCCTGAGGCCCGATCTATCCGCAGATTTCGCCGATTGACGCAGATTGGGTGACCCCACCTCAACTCAAAACTCAGGACTCAAAACTAAGGACTTCCCCTCCTCCCTTGTCACTTCTATAATGAACTCCGTTCTCAGGAAGTCGACGTGTTGGAGGCCGAAGGAAGATGAAAGAGGCGTTGGTTCCTATTGAGCGCATTGAGCGGCAGATCCTCCTGATTCGCGGACAGAAGGTCCTGCTCGACAGCCAACTGGCCGAGTTGTATGGGGTCGCCACGGGCGACCTGGTTCGTGCCATGAAGCGCAATAGCGACAGGTTCCCGGAGGATTTCATGTTCCAACTATCCCGGGAGGAGTTCACAGACTTGAGATGCCATTTTGGCATCTCAAGTGAGTGGGGCGGTCGTCGCTATCCGCCTTACGCTTTCACCCAACACGGCGTCGCCATGTTGTCGAGCGTTCTGAGCAGCCAACGGGCGATTCAGGTGAATATCGAGATCATGCGGGCCTTCTCTCATCTGCGTCATTTGCTGGCCTCGCACACGGACTTGGCCGCGAAGATCGCCCGACTGGAGCGCAAGTACGATGGTCAATTCAAGATCGTCTTCGACGCCCTTCGCGCTCTCATGAACCCGCCGGAGGCGCCGCAGAACAAAGACAGGATTGGCTATTTGTCGGAGGCTAAATGACCGGAGGTGTGAAACGGGCTCCGCCCCATGTGGTCCCTGAGGCCTGAAGCCCGAAGCCTGCTTTCTTCTTGTCACCTGTCTCTCGTCACTTGTACAATGACCTCTGTTATCAGGAAGTCGACGTGTTGGAGGCCGACACAAAATGATGATCCGTCGGGCCAAGTCTTGGCGCGGTAGGCGTTGTCCGGTATGTCCCTGCCTGGTAGAACGCGGAGGATGTCCATTGTGATCAAGACAAACACGGTGCTAGTCCTTGGGGCTGGAGCAAGCCAGCCATACGCCTTCCCTACTGGGTGCGATCTGGTTGAGAGAATGCGACAATACGCTGGAGCGCCCGGCCCAGAGTATTTCCGCACACTGCCTTCCCCTGTGAACGGCGATTCTGCCTTGGAGGTGCTCGCACAGGAGCTTCAGATTGCCCAGCCGAATTCCATTGATGAGTTTCTGGAGCATCGGCCAGACATAGCAGAGGCAGGCAAGACCATAATTGCCATCCTTCTCCTGAACGCGGAACACAATTCAGTGGGTCATCTCTGGGGTAACGGGAAGAACGGCGGTTGGTACAATCTGCTGAAATCACGGTTAGTGAATCAGGTGAATTCCTTAGGCGAGGATCGCATCAAAATCATCACATTCAACTACGACCGCTCGCTTGAGCATTACCTCTATACCTCTCTTCGACCCTACTATCAAGGCTTGCACGAAGTCGACTATGGAAGAAGAATCAACCAGATCAAGTTTCTCCATATTTATGGAAGTCTTGGTCCTCTACCGTGGCAACCCGATCGAACGCAGGCAATTCCCTACGGGGTCCCTTCGCCCAGTCCTGACCAACTCAGACGTGCGAAATCAAACATCGCGATCCTGCATGAAGGAGGAAACGCCCAGGTAGCACACAATCTCGAAGCCGCCAAGGACTGGCTGCACGAAGCTGAGAGAGTGTTATTTCTGGGGTTTGGATTTCACCACACCAACGTCGAGAGACTGGCTCTGCGCGACGTGCTTCGCGTCGAACAAGATATTCGGGCCACCTGCATGGGGCTCGAAGCGACAAGCAGAGATAACGTCGAGTACTGTACAGCGTGGGCACGCAGGTCAGGCAGAAGCCCCGGCGATGTTACCATACGATTTCCGAATGCGGCCGCCGATTGCTATCAGTTTCTTCACGATCATGCGGTCTTGTCTTGAGTACCTCGTCAGCCTTCGCAGAGGTCCAGCCCTCAAAATAGCAATTAGGATGTCACGAACCGCTTGGGGGCAAAGCCTGATTAGCGATTAGCGGCGTGCGCCTGTGCATGTGGCACCCTCGCCCTCGGGGGTGAGTCAAAAGGGAACCGCAGAGGGCCAGCCCTCAAATTAACAATTAACGGGGCTCGGGGGTGGCGCATCATGAATAAGGAATTATTGCCTGGCCGGAGAAGGGTTTTACGCTTGACGTTTAACGTTGCGCGTTATATACTTTTCGTATGATCAAGAGCTTTGGCTGCAAGCATACGCAGGCGTTGTTTGAGGGCAAGGGCCCCCGACGGTTCAAGGCCATCGCGGCGGCGGCCGAGCGCAAGCTGCAGATGCTGGACGCGGCTCATGTCCTCCAGGATTTGCGTGTTCCGCCGGGGAACCGGCTGGAAGCGTTGCGAGGGAACCGCAAAGGGCAGTGGAGCATTCGCATCAACGATCAGTGGCGTCTGTGCTTTTGTTTCGAAGGCGGCGATGCTCTTGACGTCGAGATCGTCGATTATCATTGAGGAGTTCGAACGATGAATCCGAAAAACAAGATGCGGCCCATTCATCCGGGGGAAATCCTGCGGGAGGAATTCCTCAAGCCGTTGGGGATGAGCGCTCATGCGCTGGCGCTGGAGCTTAAGGTGCCGGCGCCGCGCATCAATGAGATCGTACGCGAGCGACGCGCGATCACATCCGATACGGCCCTGAGGCTGGCCCGCTATTTCGGCACCACGCCGCAGTTCTGGCTGAACCTGCAAACGAGCTATGATCTGAGAATCACGGAGCAGCAGGTCGGCTCCAAGATCGCGAAAGAGGTGCGTTCGCGGCGCGTGGCATGATTCACGGAGGGAGGCTCCGTGGGGAATCCTCCCTGCCCGTCAAAAGGGCGAATCATGATTCGCCCCTACATCCCAGCCGGAGGCGGCTGCGCCATATGAAGATGCAGGGAAAAGCGTATCTGTTCTGAACCTCGCTGCAAAGCAACCGGCCAAACGGGACAACCCACCGCCCGCTGTCACGAACCTTACACGACGATCTCGAACGGCGACTACAATTCAACGAAAGAGCCGCCGGGAAAGGCCTGCTATCCATCCCTTAGGTACCTGATTATCCGCTTCTTCAGTGCGTCGAGAATGTCCCCGATTCCTGCTAAGAAATTGCAGAAATACCTAGGAATCTCACCACCAATACTGATTTGCAGCGGAACTTGCCGGCGCGTTCTTCGCCTTCGACGGGACGAACTCACGCCACATTTTGAACGGTAACGGAACCCTCTCGCCGGTTGGCAAGGTGGTACGTTCCGCACGGATTCATTGGCCAAAAATGCGCCTCCATGCGATGAAACGCCTACCACAATATGCAGTTGGATCAAATGGGATCGAAACCAGATATTGTTGAAACCACCGTGCTAACAAGTACTGTGAAGGTACTTCTCCCCGTTCGAAGTGTAAAGAGCAAAAAAGCAGAAAATAGGACTCAATCCCCGGCCATTGTGCTTAGTCCTTGGAGAATCAGCATTTAGGGCGGACTACGTATCCCAAAAAGTCTCTTCGGCTCTCCTGAGAACAAGGATTCGCGGGTAGAGTTCAACCCGTTTTCATTAGGGAACCGCAGAGGGCCAACCCGTCAAAATAGCAATTAAGATGTCACGAGCTGTTTGGGGGCAAAGCCTGATTAGCGGCGTGCGTCTGTGAATGTGGCACCGCCACCCTCGCGGGTGAATCAAATGGGCGAATCATGATTCGCCCCGACCCCAGCCGGGACGGCTGGGCCACATGGGAATGCAGGATCGTAGGGGTAGGCCCCCGTGCCTGCCCGAATTCAGACGGACGCACGTACCACGAAGGAAAAAGGGCAACCACAGAGGGTTGCCCCTACGGCGTATTCGGGGATTCGCCAAATCCGTGAAATCGGCGTAATCCCTCGACTTCGCTCGGGACAGGTTCTGCGGATGACTCGGTCCTCTCGCTGGGAACACCACATGGGCCAACGCCTGCCACGTCGTGTGCTGCTTCGCAGGGCATAGAGCCTGTCCTGCCAACTTGCGCTATATGTTATTGACATATAGCGCAGCCCATGATGGGGATGATCTGCAGAGCAACGGTATCGACATACTTGGGAGCCGCAGACGAACCGCAGCGAACCGCAGAGGGTCTGCCCTCAAATTGACAATTAAGATGTCACGCACTGCTTGGCCACATGCAAGTGCCGAGTTGTAGGGGCAGGCCCCCGTGCCTGCCCAAATTCGGACGGACGTGCCGGTCGCGAGGAAAAAGGGCAACCACAGAGGGTTGCCCCTACGGCGTATTCGGGCGTTCGTCAAATCCGTGAAATCCTTCGACTTCAGGACAGGTTCTGCGTAATCTGCGGATAAACCTCTTGCGAACTCGGACCGTTTCGGATTGGGAGTTTGGGTCCTTCGTGCTTGTTTCGGATTTCCGGAACGACACCGGGCAACAGACATCCGCCTGCGGCGGAGTTGTCGACATTCGGATTTCGGACTTCGCGCTCTACGGCAGGGGAGCGGCTGCGCCTTCGCGGAGGACTTGGAGGATTTGGTCGTGGAGCA
>CAYQXM010000103.1:0-12038 GCA_964421295.1 uncultured Pirellulales bacterium | reverse complement strand
GTTGGAGGTAACGATGGTGTGGGTGGGGATGAAATCGTCGGCGCCGTCGATGGAGGTGGTGCGGCCGCCGGCTTCACGCACTAAGAGGCCGCCGGCGGCGATGTCCCAGGGTTTGATCTGGAATTCCCAATAGCCGTCGAGGCGGCCGGCGGCGGTCCAGGCACAGTCGAGGGCGGCGGAACCTAAGCGGCGCACGCCTTGGGTGCGCAGCATGAAATGCTCGAACTGGGCCAGGTTGTTCTGGGGGTTCGTGCGAATGTCGTAGGCGAAACCCGTGGCCAGCAGGGCGTGGCCCAGGTGGGCCTGCGAGGAGACGTGCATGGGGCGGCCGTTGAGCGTGGCGCCTTGTCCTGCCTCGGCGGAGAACAACTCGTCGTGGAACGGGTCGTAGACGACACCCACCACGGGGGTGCTGCCGCGTACCAGAGCTATGGAGACGGCGAAGACGGGGAAGCCGTGGGCGAAGTTGGTCGTGCCGTCGATGGGGTCCACCACCCACTGGTACTCGCTGGCCGTCTTGTGAAGGCCGCTTTCCTCAGCCAGAATGGCGTGCTCGGGGAATTCCTTCTGCAGGGCGGAGATGATAACGTCCTCCGAACGCTGGTCGAATTCCGTCACGAGATCGATGACGCCCTTACGCCGGACCTGGCGGGCACGGCCAAAACCTTCCATAATGACGGCGCCCGCCTGGCGGGCGATGGTTTCTGCGATCGGCAAGATGTCGGACACGCGATACCCTCGGATTGATGATTGATTATTGATAATTGATTATTGAAGACCGCAAGGATTCAGCATGGGCCAAGGCCCATCCTACCAGCCTACAGCCTACTTGGCGGCGTGGACGCGGACGTAGGCTCGGAGGATGGCGTTGATCCGGCTCTGATAGCCCTTGCCCTGGCGTTTGAGCCAGTTCAGGACGTCACGGTCTATGCGGAGCGAGATCAACTGCTTCGGCTCAGGCAGACGCACCTTCGCCTGGCGGAAGAAGTCATCGCCCAACTCCGGGATATCGGAGGTATCCACTTTGCTGCGTCCGGAAGCGAGCTTCTTCCAATCCGTCCGAGAACCTCTTGCAGAATTCTTCTTTTTCATGGGTCGTCGCCTTTCGGGCGGAGACAATGACAATTGAGTGGATAGTCGCATCACAGAACCGACTGTGTCATTCCCTCGCAGGCGGGAATCCAGCCTCTTTCCTATGTTCCTGGACCCCCGCCTGCGCGGGGGTGACATTCCCGGCTACATTTGACCGTTCAAATGCCAACAGTCCGAATCGTTTCTTCATCTTGCCACTCCGTTTGTTCTCACCACATGCGAATCTCCTGTGTGCAGTGTATATACGTTTTGTAGCTACGTCAAGGCTTCACGCAAAACAGTGTCGACGAAGCCGCACGTGAGAGGATGGAATTCAGCATGGGCTGAAGCCCATCCTACCGAACGGGTCTCGGTGGAGCGAGCCGTAGCCGGGAAACGATGCTCTCGAACGGCGCGTGTCCCGATGCGTTGCTTCTATTTGCTCTTGTTCGTCAGGACAAGCCAGAGCGCGTGGATCATCCCTGGAATGCCGCCCAGAAGTGTGAGCAGTATGTTGAGCCAGAAGTGAGCGGTGATCCCCACTTGTAGGCCGGCAGCGACGGGAGGAATGAGAATCGCGAGAATGATCTTGAGTACAAGCATGTCCGAACTCCTTTCGACTATCGCGTCATTCTCCGGAGATTCAACAGTTTCTCGGGGTGGCTGTCAACCGATTTCACCCAATCGTGAGTCGGGATTTCCTGCAGGACCCGGTAGGCCGAACCTTCACCACACGTCCAACGATGCCGACCAGGGCGGGATGGGCCCCAGTCCGTCCTATGGGGCGGCGTCGAGGCGCTGCGTGATCGTGCCGTACTTCGTGGCCTGCATGTAGTGCAGGGTGTGGAACTTCTCGGGGATCCAGGCGCCGTCGAAGAACGTCTGCTCGGCGGAGGCGTGGACGACCTCGCAAACGACCAGGTCGTGGGTGGTCACGCTGAAGGTCTGCATGACGCGGCATTCGAGGTGGCCCGCGCATTCGGCCACGAGCGGCGGCTGCACGACGGCGGCGGGGGCGGGGGTCAGGCCGGACTTCTGCCATTTGTCCAGGTTGCGGCCGGAGACGGTGCCGCACAGATGCGTGGGCTTGAGCAGCTCCGCGCCGGGGACGTTGATCGTCAGCTCGTTGTTCTGGCGGATCAGCTCGTAGGTGTAGCGGATGCGGTTGAGCACGAGCAGCACGATGCAGGGGTCGGCCGTCTGCACCGGCGTTTGCCAACTGACAGCCATCAGATCACTCTTGGCCGCAGTGCCACCCGTGACGAGGACCACGCACCCCGGCTCGATCAGCCACTTCGCCTGCTTCAAAGAGATTTCGCGTTTCATTGCCGTATTCTTCCTTCTGTCTTGCCCCGGGGGCAGGCCCTACTCTGAGCCCGGCGAACCGCATGGGCTGAAGTCCAATCCTACCTTCTTTCCGCTTGCTTTGCCAGCGGGGCGCGCCATAATGCCGGGGTGGCGGGCCGTCACGGAAGAACGCTGCGCCCGCTGCCGTTCGAGTGGAAACGCGTCACAAGTTGAAGGGAGAAGACATGGACGAGCAGACGTGTTGTCCTGAGTTCACGCCGGAGCCGTGGGATGGGAAGACGTTCGAGTGGAAGGATAAGCGGTTCATCAAGGACCGGGTGTTCACGCTGTTCTACATGCCCATGAACTTCGGCGCGGTGATGCGGCGGCTGGATGCGAAGGTGCGCGGGGGCGGGGGGACGATGCCGGAGGGGCTGTGTCTGTCGGATCATACGTCGAAGTGGAACATGGATGTGTATCTGGCCGTGGACCGGGAGATCGCGGGAGCGGAGAACGTCGCGCTGAGCGGGCGGTTCTTCAGCAAGGTGTACGAGGGGCCGTACAAGGATACGGGAAAGTGGTGCCAGGATTTCAAGGAGCGGGTCGGGGCCATGAAACTGGACATCGCGAAGTGGTATATGTGGTATACGACGTGTCCCAAATGCGCGAAAAAACGAGGGAAGAACTGCGTGGTCGTCGTGGGACAGACCAGATAGAGGTGTGCCGGAAGTCAATAATCATCATCTTCTCGACAACCTTTGGCATTTGGGCTAAGATTGCAGCAACTATAATAGATCTCGAAAGTTGCACCGGGTCAATAGGGTGCAGGGTCCGGTCGGCAGTGACGACGGACCGCTCGATGTGGCTGGAATATGGGAGGTTTTGTGGCTAAGAAGACGAATCCGAAAGCGGCGTCGGTGTTGAACAAGGACGACCTGATTGTCCTCGCGGGGGCGGGGGGGTTCATTGCGGGATCGCTGGCGCGGTACTTCCATGACCAGGGCTTCACGCGGATTCGGGCCGTCGACAAGAAGCCGCTGCCGGAGTGGTATCAGCGGGTGCCGGGGGTCGAGTGCCTGTGCATGGACGTCAGTGACCCGGATAGCTGCAAACGCGCCTGCGAAGGGGCGGTCGAGGTGTATAATCTCGCGGCGGATATGGGCGGCATGGGATTCATCGAGCGGTTTCGGATCGAGTGCCTGCGCAGTATCCTGATCAATACGCACATGATCGAGGCCGCGTACCGGGCCGGCGCCAAACGCTATTTCTTCTCCTCTTCTGCCTGTGCCTACAACACCGACCTGCAGAAAGACCCCAACGTCCGGGCCTTGAAGGAATCCGACGCCTACCCCGCCATGTCCGAACGCGGCTACGGCTGGGAGAAACTGCTCAGCGAAATGTTCTGCCAGGAGTACTGGGCTGAACGAGGCCTCGAGACCCACATTGCCCGCTTCCATAACGTCTATGGAGAGCCCGGCACTTGGGACGGGGGACGGGAAAAGGCGCCGGCGGCGATTTGTCGGAAAGTCATCGAGGCGAAGGATACGGGCAAGCACGAGATCACGATCTGGGGCGATGGGCACCAGACCCGCAGCTTCATGTACATCGACGACTGCACGCAGGGCATCGACATGATCATGCACTGCGACAGGCTGATCGCCACGCCCATCAATCTGGGTTCGAGCGAGTTGGTCTCGATCAACGAACTGGTGTCGATTGTGGAGAAGATCGGCCGCGTCAAACTCAAACGCACGTACGATCCGAGCGCCCCCAAGGGCGTCGGCGGGCGCAACAGTGATAACGCGTTCATCCAGAAGGTCCTCGGCTGGGAGCCCAGCACGCCCCTGGTGACGGGCCTGGCCAAGACCTACGCCTGGATCGAGCGGCAGTACGCCGACCGCAAAGCCGGCAAGCGGACCGTCTCATAGGAAAGTCAAGAATCAAAAGTCAAGAGGCAAAAACAGTGACATCTGTGCCGCCGCGTGACATCACGGATCTGATCGGCCGGCTTCAATACCGCTTGGCGCTGGCGGGCGGGTGGATCGACCAGCCTTTCGTCTCGCGTCACAACCCCACACCACCCGGGTCAATGGTGGTGGTGGCGGTGGAGCCGCAGTTCCGCTGGATGGACCGGTCCGGCATCTGCGGCAGCACGCGTCAGATCGCCCTGAAGCTTTGGAACGGCACACTGCCGAATGCGGACCCCGCCCAGCTCGTGCGGGACCTCTACCAGGCCGAAAATGACGGGAAGGCGGAGCCCTCAGGCTCGCAAGACATGATCGGCCTGATCTATCCCGGCGTCAGCCGGCTCGATTACGACTTTACCGTCCATGAGGGTTTATTCCCCGCGCACATCGAGACCAACACGGATCCCGCCGTCGCCGCGTGGTTCGGCCGTGTGATGCACGTGCTCCCCGTCGCGCCGCGTCCCGAGGGCTACAATCCGCTGGTTACGAAGAACCTCGACCCCGCCTGGATCGAGCGGCTCGGGCGCTCCGGCCGGGACTGCTTCGACGCGATCACGTCGAGGGACCTCGCCGCCCTCGGCGCGTCGATGAACGAATGCATGCAGTGCTGGGAGGCCATCCTCCCGGCGACGGTGCGTCACCCCACGCTGAAGGTGGACCTAGTCGGACTATTGAAGTGTTACCAGTCGCGTTACCCCGGCGCGATGTATTCCGGCTGCGGCGGCGGCTACCTCTACGTCGTCTCCGACGAGCCTGTCCCCGGTGCGTTCTCCGTCAAGGTACGCACGAGCCGCGTCACTTCCGCGTAACGGAGAGGCTTCAGACTTCAGGCTTCAGGGAACGGCGCACCGCATCCGGCTTGTCACTTCTCGCCTGTCACTTGTTGCGTGTCACTTGTCACTTGCTTCTTGTCACTTTTGTGCAGCGCCAGACGCACGGCGAGCCAGATCGTCAGGAACAGCAGCAGGAAGAAACCGGTCGTCGCGGGCACGATCAGCCCCAGCAGCGGCGTGGGATCGACGCGGGCCATGACCGACACCGTTTGATTGAGCCGGCCCAGCTCCTGGAGCGGCTGCTCCAACCGGGCCAGATCCGTCATGGATTTGTCGAGCTTCGCCACCTGATCGAGCGAGGCCCTCAGCTCCGCCACCTGCGCCATCGGCTCCCGCAGCTCGGCGACCTTCTGGAACATCGGCCCCTGGGCCGCCAGGTCCTCCATGGGTTTCTTCAGAGAACTCACGTCGGCCAGAGACGCCTGGAGGCTTTGCAGGCCCTGCGTCGTGGTGTTCATCACGGCGTTGTTGTTGGCGATGGCCTGATTCGTGATCTTGATGTTCTCGGTATTCTCGCGCACCGCCTCGGTCATCCCGCACCCGGCCGCCCACGCGAGCACCAGCACCAACACGCCGCAACCCAGCGTTCTTCGTTCCATACCTGCCATTCCTTGGCCTCGTACCTTTCCTGCATTGTTCTGCCCCTGCCCCCAATCTGCCTCGCTCGTTGCGGGGCAGTGAACTCCAATTCCCGCCCCAATAGTCCACAACTGATCGCCAATAGTCAACACTAAAGGCCGGAGACGGCAGACCGCAGGCGACAGGAGGCACAATGAACTTTGCCTCATGCTGACATCGTCGTTTCCTGTTGGATAGCCGCATCCGTGCCGAATTGAAATCACGACGACCGCGGAAGTCCGCCGCGTATGAAACCGCGCAATACGCCAAATACGCGAATGTGATGTAGGGGCAACCCCCTGTGGTTGCCCTTTTCCTTCGTGGTATGTGCGCCCGACGGAATTCGGGCAGGCACAGGGGCCTGCCCCTACAATTCTGCATCGTCGTACGCCCAAGCGCCCGTCGTCTCGGCGCAGATGTCGTCGTAGCCGGACCGGCGGGGGATGTAGGGGCGAATCATGATTCGCCCTTGCCATTCCGACCGGAGGACGAACCCCGGAGCGGAGCAATCCGGCGGCGAACCGAGACCTGCCTCCTTCCCGGCCAGACCCCTGCTACTCTGCGAAGTAGCTTCGCTACGTAGCACGAGTCGACGCAGTCTACCCTGAGCGCAGTCGAACGGGCTCGGGGTGGACAACCCTCACTGAAGTCTGACGCCCCAAGCCTTGCCGTCCAAACAGATTCGCGTTGACGGTGTATCGCACATATGCGATAATCCAATGATGCCTACCGGTCGAAAGACAACCGATGCCGTCAAGATACTTCATGGGCGGTATATCAAAGGGCGCAAGAAACGCCTGGCCTCGCTGGCGAAGGAGCGGGAGAACCTGCGCATCGCCGAGCAGATTTACGAACTGCGCACCGCGGCCGGGCTCAACCAGAAAGACCTCGCCCGCCGGATCGGGACGACGCAATCCGTCATCAGCCGCCTGGAGGACGCCGATTACGACGGCCACAGCCTCACCATGCTCGAACGCATCGCCCTTGCCCTCGGCCACCGCCTCTGCATCCACTTCGTCCCCCAGAACGAACCCTGCCCTGCGTCGAAATGAACAGATGCCTTCCAGATTCTGCCGCTGAGTCAGTACGCACGCCGCGCCGTGTTGTCATTCCGACCGGAGGGCGAACCCCGGAGCGGAGGAATCCGGCTGCGAACCGAGACATGCCTCCTTCCCGGCCAGCCCCACCCCGCGCCCCGTTGGACAATCGTCAATCATCAATCGTAGATCGTGGGGGCTTGGGGTCTGTCCCTATCCGGACTCATATCGCAGACTGTGCGTCGGCGAGAAGCTCCCGTTCAAAAGGACCGAGATCAAGGGATGAAAGGTCAATGCTCTTCAAATTGGAGAGGGCGAGATCAAGATCATCCTCCGTGTTCAATAAACGGGTGATCTTCTCGGCAACCTGGAGAGGAATTCCATACTCATCGAGAGCCGCGACCACCGGGCTTCGGAAGAGTGATTCGACGCGCATCGCAAAGTATGAATAATCGCCCGTTGGCAGATTCATTGCGCCGAGAACATGGGATTGAATACGTGACAAGGCCATCAGTAGGCGAGGGAACTCGAAGCCGGCCCAAGTCCTCTCAAATTGGAGTACGCGTTCGACCGCCTCATCCGCCGATTTTGCACCATGCTCCCCGGGTTGAAGTTCCTGTCTTATGCGGTCTCGGGTGGCCTTGACTCGATTAAGTTGCCAAATCTTGAAGGCAAGCTGTCTGGCAGTAAAGACGCCACCACGCGATTTCTGTACATCGGCAAGATGGTCCCATATCAGGCTGCATGCGTATCGCAATTGTTCGGGTGATGGGGTACGCCTCCAGGACAGGTACTCTGAGACAGTGTGGCGTTCAGACTGGAGGTGATGCGCGAGCTCAATCTGAGCGCCGGGATCGATAGTAGCGTTCTCGCGGATGATTGCCACTGGCAGAACATCCTGTGCAAGCCATCTTTCAGTTCGTTTTCGCGCCAAGGGCTGAAGGTCATCCTCTTCAATTTGAACAAGGAGACTATCAGGAGCGCGTTCGTTCTGAGTAAAGATCGGGAAATCCACGTACGGAAGGTGCGGTGGAGGCGGGTCCGCGAAAAGATAAACATGCCCGATGAAATGGTGGAACATTCGGCCCGAACGCCCTTTAATGTTGTTGAATGTAAAGAAGTCTATCTGTTCACGCGCGATCTTGTTGTCGAAAACAACGACATTCTTAGCTTTTGTGTTCACGCCTTCGATGAGTGTGGACGTGCAAATCAGAAATCTCAACTTCAGGTCGTTGAACATACGAACTGCGTACTGGCCTAAAGCGCGTGGCAAACGCCCATGATGAAGACCTATTCCCCTCCTCAATGCGCGAGGCCAAATCCACCCTTCATGGTAGACACTAGCTGCCCAGTCAGCTGCTGCCGACAACTCGGGGTGGGGCACTCCTATTCTTGCTGCAAGCAATGTCTCAGCAACTTCGTTGACCCTCGCTGGAGAACGACAAAAGATCAAAGTTGATTCTTTGAGCGTACGACAGAGTGAGACGAGCCTCGCAAGGTCGTCTCCATCTCCACCCACTTTGGACTGCTCGGTGACAACGGTTGTGAAGTTCGTTGGATAGAAATAGCAGCGATACTTCTCTTGGAGCCCTCGCGGAATCCTGTCAACGTTGGGGCCAAGCATATAGAACTGGCCGCCCATTTTTAGGAATTTCTGGAACGCCATGTTAAGGGATACCGTGCGTGCCTTGTCCTCGTGGAGTGCATCAATCTTGTAGAACTCGTCAATAACAAAGAATTCTATCTTGGGAAACCCCTGGTAGGCAACAGCGCGCTCTGCTGTCAGGACGAAGATATTCCGTATGGATGGCTTCTGTGACAAATGGGTCACAATCTTATAGTCCGAGGAGAATCCCGCAAGTCGCCGCCTTGTCTCGTCAATCAGTGCCAGTGTCGGCACAATGATGGCAATGTTGCTGAACTTCCCAGACGCAATCACGGCGTCAATC
This sequence comes from uncultured Pirellulales bacterium, assembly GCA_964421295.1. Classification (GTDB taxonomy): domain Bacteria; phylum Planctomycetota; class Phycisphaerae; order Sedimentisphaerales; family Anaerobacaceae; genus PLanc-01. Next base: position 3,276 of record CAYQXM010000103.1, on the reverse strand, counting down.
ACCCGGCTCTTTCCAAAACTGGTCGGCGCACTCAGAATTAGGCTCTCACCGGAGAGAAGACGCTGATATACCTCCCCCTGTTCTCGGTGGAACACAAATCCCTTCTGCATTCTGGCCGAGTGCAGTGGACGGTGGAACTCATAAGCGATCTGGTCTCGTTCTGAGAGGTTCTCCGGATTGAGATATGGGAATAGGCCGACTGAACGGGTGAGAGCCTGCAGAATTTCAGGACAAGTCTTGAAGCATTGGCGTTGCTCCAACGCTCTCAGGACTAACTCGCGGCCCTCAGTTTGGTGGTTTGGGTCAGCTTGATGGCCGCAATGTCCTTAAGGAGCTCGAATTCGTTGGCTTCTATGCTCGCTTTGTTCTTCAGGGTGGCTCGAATTTCGTTGATGGTCATAATTGCTGCCACCTCTTCAGCCGCTCATCAAGCAGGCGCACAAGCCTCTCCTTCTTAAATAATGGCAACAGGAACAGGTGAATCCTCAGTTCTTTCGGCAGCTTGCTCCCCGAAAAAATTGTGTAATTCTTTGAGATCTCTTCCTCAAAAGCCTTCCTATAAGAAGAATCACACTGGTGGTGACAGGCTACGGTAGGGCTGTCATAAGTAAGCAGAACCGGTATGCAGGCTCGTGCAAAAACGACGTCAAGAGAAGTGGCAGGATCGAGCAGCTTCTTCAGGACACTTGCGTGTGGCCAGGCATCATCGATCTTGTTGAGGATCAGGGCAAATTCACTACGCAGGTAGTCCGTCTGAGTATGTTGCTCAACCTCCTCCACGACGTCCTTTATCGCTTTTCCAATGTCACTGTAGAACTTCGCTTCACCTATCCATAGCTCCAGTTCTTTCTGCGTAGCTACCACATGGACAGCATCAAAGCCCTTGATTGGATCGTTTGTTGCTGTCTTGTAATAGATTTTGGAGACCGCAGGCAGAGACCCGAACACCTGGCGGATGGCAATGTGCAGAAGGAGTTCTCCAAACTCTCCTCTTCTTTTGAATTTGTCCGATGAATAGACTACTTTCGCTGCGCGTCGGATGAATTTAACAGCGTTAGAGTGATCCATCTTCTCACATTCGGTTGGAGAAAGGGAGAACTCAGGCAACCATTCCATGATGTGGTCCGCCAACTGGTCTGAACGCCAGACGCCCCGTTCATATCCCACACAGAGCCCAGACAAGGTGGGCCGGGCGTCAAGCCTGTGAATCCGCACATCCAAGAATGGACTTGGGCGTTCCAATTGAAGATAGCCCCCACATTATCAGACTCAGTATCCTCGCCAAACCACTTCATGTGACAAGCCTTGCTCCGTCACACACTCGTCGCCAACCATACATCGGCAATTTGAACTCCTTTGATTACGAGTTTGTGGCAACAACGAGAAGCTGACCTGCCCCCGGATTATGTACCAGGGGTCGTGAGAGAGTTGACGACCTCTGTGGACGTGTATTCCGGAGGCGGAGGCGTAGCCGGAGCCGGAGGAAGACACGTCGCCGCGAACGCCGCCGGGGTCCGGTACCCCAACGCACTGTGCGGCCGACGATGATTGTACTCCAATCGATGCTCTTCCGCCAGCACCTGAGCCTCCTTCAACGATCCGAACAGTTCCACACTCAACAGCTCATCGCGGAGGCGGCTGTTGAACGACTCGATGTACGCGTTCTCCCACGGACTGCCCGGCGCGATGAACAGCGTCCCCGACTCGTGCTCGGTCAGCCACGTCCGAATCCGGGCCGCCACGAACTCCGGCCCGTTGTCACTCCGCAGGTACGTCGGAACGCCCCGGACCGCGAACAAGTACTCCAGCACCGCGATGACATCCTGAGCTTCCATGTGGCGCTGCACCTCCAGGGCCAGGCACTCCCGCGTGAACTCATCCACCACCGCCAGCAGCTTCAGCCGCCGCCCGTCCGCCGTCTGATCGTACAGAAAATCATACGTCCACACGTGGTTGACATGCTCCGCCCGGCGACGCGTGCAACCGTTGGCGGACGTCCCGCAGCGCCTGCGTTTGCCGCTCTTTCTCGGCACTTGCAGACCTTCCTGACGCCACAATCGATAGACGCGTTTGCGATTCACGTTCCAGCCTTCCCGGCGAACCAACGCCGCGATCATCCGATACCCGTACCGCGGATGCCGCCGACTCAATGCGTGCAGCTTCCGCACCAGGGGCCGGTCACGATCGGGCCGGATCGGCTCCGCCCGCTGCGTGCTCCTGGGTTGCCCCAACGTGCGACAGGTCCGACGCTCGGAGACGTCCATCCGCCGCTGCACCTGCTCCACGGCGTGACGTCTCCGCGTCGGACTCAGTAGTTTCCCCGTGACGCCTCGGCCAGGATCGCCTTGTCCAACGTCAGCTCCGCCACCAGTTGCTTGAGCCGGCGGTTCTCCTGCTCCAGGTGCTTGAGCCGCTTGGTTAAATCCGGGGACAGCATACTCATTTCGGGGTTAAATCCGGGGACAGCATACTCATTTGTGCATCTGGCCATTGACTCCCGGAAGGGAGAATGATCCGGCTTTCTCATTGTTGATGCTCGGCCCGGGGGTATGATGACTCCCGGCTGGGAGAAATCAGCCAAACGAAATCTGAAACACTGAACGGAAGCGACAAGTGATAAGTGACAAGTGATAAGTGACAAGAGACAAGCCGGCGGCGGGCAGGTCACTCTGATCTTTGCGTGGTTCGTGGTGAAAAAGGTTTGCATGGGCTAAAGTCCATCCTACCGAACTGTCTCGCCGGACATGCGTGCGTATTGTGAAGCCCTGGTCGACCGCGCCATGTGTTATTGACACATAGCGCACGGGAAACAGGATGATGACAAGGTTTGGGCCTCCCTGGCACGGTCTACGGTCCTGCCGTGGCCGGCTGACTTCGGTCCTCTGATCTTTGCGTGGTTCATGGTGAAAAAGAACCGCATGGGCTGAAGCCCATCCTACCGAACTCATCTCATGGATTGGTGGGCAATAGCCCACCCTACGTTTCTGTCTCGCCGGACATGCGTGCGTATTGTGGAGCCCTGATCAACCGCGCTATGTGTTATTGACATATAGCGCACAGGAAACGGGATGATGACAAGGTTTGGGCCTCCCTGGCACGGTCTACGGTCCTGCCGTGGCCGGCTGACTTCGGTCCTCTGATCTTTGCGTGGTTCATGGTGAAAAAGAACCGCATGGGCTGAAGCCCATCCTACCGAACTCATCTCATGGATTGGTGGGCAATAGCCCACCCTTGTATCTTGATAATCCCATGGTACTGTGGCCGGAGATTGTCTGG
>CAYQXM010000102.1:0-18334 GCA_964421295.1 uncultured Pirellulales bacterium | reverse complement strand
TGATGGCTTCAAATAGGGACTGTCCCCATTTAGGCTCGTGAGTACTAGGGACAGCCGCCGATTTCGTACATCCGTAATAGGTGACTGTCCCCATCTATTCCCACCGACAACAGTACCCTTCACCGCAGCAATCGGCCGTGGCACACCTTTTTCTTCGATTCCCTTAACGGACCACCATTCGTGACTGTCCCTAGTTTCCCGACCCCTGACTCACTCCAAAAAAATGGCTTTTTCCGCCTGCACTCGGTGGGGAGGGGGGGGTAAACTATACTCCAGTCAAAGGTGGTGCCACGGTGGTACTACCTGGGCAGTTACCTTTCACCTGTAACTATACAGGAAGGAGAAGACATATGAAAGGCACGATGGAGCCGTCAAGAATGAAGAGTACATATCTGCTTTTGCTTACGTTGTCACTCGTACTCAGCGGTTGCGGCGGTGGGCCCAACATTGCAGCCGATCTACTCGCCAATGCAAGGAAAAACGAGAAGCCTCTAACTGACAACTCATCTACGGTCAATGTGAAAATCAACCCTTCTATCACCAATGTCGAGAAGATCGATGAATCCGTTAAACAGTCTTTGGAGATAGCACTCGCAAACGCGAACCTATTTGGCGCTGACTCTTCAAGACCTTACCGGATTGATGCGAACATACTGACAGCCAGTCAGCCACGCTGGAGCTCTGGTTCGTTCGAAGGGAAATTAGAGATTCGCTATGTAGTGCATGATCCTGATGGTAGGGAGATTCTCGACAAGACGTTATTTACTGTGGCTGGAAGTGATAAGCAGTTCTACCTTGCGGAAGAAAGGCATCGAAGGTCACGTGCAGTAAATATCTCCAAGAATGTCCTGCAATTTGTCGACATTCTGCAAAGTCTACTGCAGAAGTAGACAGGGACTTTATAGACGCTGACTCCACCCCAAGGTTGCATAAACGCCGACCGTTAAGTCGCGTAGGGTTGACCTGCTCCCCGAAAACCATACCAGGGGAAATGAGAGAGTATCCGATAACAGGAATAGGGTTTAGAGTTAGGCGAATTCCAGGGACGTCTATGAGCAAGGCGTTGTCAAGACGGTCGTGGGATTTTTCGCGGGAAGTCCAAACATCTATTCGGCGTCACTCCTTTGATACTGGCGCAAATAGGCGCAAATAGGGACAGTCCCTATTTGAGGTAAGGCAGTGCGACCTGTTAAGTTGGGAGACTTAACTCTTTGGCGAGTGAAGACTCTGCGGAATCTCGACGTGCGGTGGCGGGAGCCGCGTGACGGAGGTCTACCATAATGGCGCGGACTCCGCCCGTAGCGGCGTTATCGGCAACAATCAGGGGGGAGCGTAGGGATCATCCGCTCAGGGTTCCTGTCGAGGGAGGAAGTACTTTTCTTGAACCGCAGTCTTTTCGCGTGGCAGCGGGCCACGCGGATTCGGCTTTCGGTTGCCCTCTGGCTTTTCTTCGCGGTTCCGCTTATGGTAGTCGCGATGCATCTGCACTGGTATGACTACATGGTCTGTGTCGCGGTTCTGGGGCAGTTGTTGTTTCTGTACCAGGCGGGACGGCACTATCGCTTCGCCCTCAGCAAAGCGACGAGAAGACAGCGTTTGACGGCCCAGCCGATGGCGGCTCTGGTGATCCCGTGCAAGGGGCTGGACAGCGATTTTCGCGAGAACATGAACTCGTTTCTCCATCTGGACTACGACAACTACCGCATCTTCTTCGTGGTGGGCGAAGCCTCGGACCCGGCGTACAAAGAACTTCGCGATCTCACCGACAAGGCCGCGGCTGCAGGCAACCCCCGGCAGGTACAGATCCTGGTTTCCGGACCTTGCACCTCGTGCAGCCAGAAGATTCACAACCTGCTGTACGCCATCCAGCACATTCCCGCCGACACGGAGATGCTCGTCTTCGCCGACTCGGACGCCCAGGTCCATAGCGACTGGCTGGCCCGGCTGGTCTGGCCTCTCCGCAATGCCAAGCACGGCATCGCCACGGGCTACCGCTGGTTTGTGCCCACTCAGAAGAATCTGGCCACGCTGGTTCTGTCCGCTCTCAACGCGTCCGTGGCCCAGCTTCTCGGCAATACCGGACTCAATCGTGCCTGGGGCGGTTCGATGGCCATGCGGCTGGCGGATTTCCGCGGACTTAAGCTGGCGGAGAAATGGAAGAAGACGTTCAGCGACGACCTGTCCGCCAGCCGGGAGGTGCGGAAACATCATATGAAGGTGACGTTCGTCCCGTCGTGTCTGGTGGCATCGCCGGTCGCCACGACGTGGCCCGACCTTCTCGAATTCGGCCGCCGACAGTTTCTCATCGCCAGGGTCTACTCGCCGATCGTGTGGTGCATAGGATTAATCAGCAGCCTCGCCTCCGTGGTGGGACTATGGGGCTTGCTCGCCCTGGTCGTGTATGTCTGGCGAGTCGAAGCCCCCTATCGTCTGCTTTACGCCGCGGCCCTGGGGGTCTACTTCGCAGGTCAGGTCCTCCGGGCCGTGCTCCGCCAGATCGCGGCGTTCCGCCTGCTGCCGGAACACGCTTCCAGCCTCAAAGCCGCCGCATGGGCTGACATCGCGGGCTGCTGGCTCTGGGCCCCCCTGCTCATGGTCATCATGCTCTCGTCAGCTTTCGGGCAAATCATCACCTGGCGCGGCATCCGCTACCGCCTCATCAGCCCCACGCGAACCGAAGTCCTGGACAAAGGCCGGGCAGAGGCTGCCCGGCCGTGACAAAGTTCTGACGATCACTGCCCTACTTGCGTGTAGTCGGAGGGGATGTTGGGCTCGAAGACCGAGGGACTGACCGCCTCCGCCCAGCGGAAGTCCATCTGCCAGCGCGTGGTCTTACCTTCTGCCTGGCCCTCGATCTCGATCCGAATCGGCAGCTCGGTGCGACTATCCACCCATAGCCTGCCGACGGCATTCTCCAGCTTCTTCCCCTTGGTCGGCGGATCGAGGACCTCGACCCCCTCCACCGGTACACCATCGATCACCGACCGGCCGAGTCTCGTCTGCGGCCGGGCCAGGAAACGCTTGATATACTCTTCGGGGTCTTCGTACTGATCCGGCTTCTTGCCCCGCTGTTCCGGCGGCAACGGCGATTTCGTCCACGTCTTCGCCATCGGGATGACCATCGTCAGGGTGTCCCCCGCGGCAGGAACGTACCACAACACCGTCTGCCCCCCGCCCGAGATGTCCATCCGAAAACCGTACCGCTCGGAGACATAGAAAGCGAATTTGGCCTGAGGCCGGTCCGTAGACTTCACTATGTTGGGGTCGGAGACGTCGATGGCCATGGTGAACATGAAGGTGTCCTCCGCCGCGACACGGTCCGCCACCTGCCCCCAAGCCACCCTGGCCTGGAACGGGCCTATTTGAGTAGCCGCAACACCGACCGCGACCAGAATCGCCGCGGCTATACCGTACCGCACCCACCGCCCTGCCCCATGCGCCTGGGCCGACGGTCCGTAAGCTTCGTTCATCATTCTCAGTATCCTTCCATTCGCCGTCTCGTCCGTCCGGACGGAGGCGTTCTTCACGATTCGTTCAATGTCTTTCATTTATTCACCTCGCGATCGACCTGCGATCGCAGCTTTTCCAGAGCGTAGCGATAGCGGCTCTGCACTGTTTTGATGGATGTTCCCTGCCACCGGGCGATGTCCTTGAAGGGCATGTCCCCGTACAGGTGCAACGTGACAACTTCGCGCTGGTCTGCCGGCAATTGCGCCATGGCCGCGCTGACGGTAGCGAATTCCTCGCTCAGGATCAGCCACGCCTGTGGATCGCCCCCGCGGGCGGTCTGTTCCATGGCGTCATCGAGTCCTGCCGTCCGCCGGCATGCAGCCGCTTTGAGGCGGTTACGGGCGGCGTTCGCGACGCAGGTTGCCAGATAGCCCTTGAGCGACCCGGTCAAACGAAACGTGCGAGCAGCCCCGGCGAAGCCCACAAACGTATCCTGAACGACGTCTTCCGCGCCGGTGCGGTCGTTGAGCATGGCCGCGGCCAGCCGCAGCAGATCGTCACGGTACTTCTCGTAGATGCGGGATAACGCCTCCGCGTCCCCGCGGTGAAGCCGCCCAACCAATACTCTATCTTCGATCTGCACCGAAAAGGCCCTTTCGTCCAGAACGACCGTCGTTCACCAATATAACAACTGCGTACCTGGCATTGCTCTGGACAGACCAAAAAGAAAAACGTCAGGTGATGCTCAAATCACCTGACGTCTCAAGTCGCAGACCAATCCGCAGGCAGGATGTCGATGCTATGGCTCCACAGGCAAAGGCAGGTCCTTGGCCACTGCATCTTTCACACTCAAATCGCCGTAGACCACCCGATAGGTGCTCGAATCTTTGAGCCTGTACCAGCAGACGATGCGGTCCTTGTCTCCGAGCCCGACTCCCTTGCCTAAGTAACGGAAGCTGTCCTTCGCCGCATGGTCGTCGATGAAGTGGCGGGTAGGCATGCCGTTCAGACTCGCCATTTTGTAGCGGTCCGTGGTGTCCAGGAGCTTCTGCTCCGCCGGCGTCCGGCCTTCCTTCGGCCTGTCCTGGATCGCATTCACCAGGGTGCCGCCCAGGTAGGGCTCGTCGGGGAACGTCCTGCCGTTGGCGTCGGCCATGATCCCAAGATACTCGATCATGTCGGCCTCCGTCACCTGGGCACGTTGCTCCTTCTGGACGGTGTAGCCGGCCGGCGGTTCAAGGCTGAAGAGGGAATCGTCCATCACGGCGGCAAAATCAATGTCATATTGGGTATGGCACCTGATTCTCATGCTCGACCATGCCGCTTCGACCGGATGGCTCCGATTAGGGTCGGTCTGGGGATCGTAGATATCAGCGCCGGGCACATAGAGGGCGACTAGTCTCTTGGTCTGTGCATCAATCCAGAAGTCGTAGCTCCACGGCACATTGTTCGATCTGTCCCAGAACGACCTTCGAAAGACGTTGGCCGGTCCGGCAGGTGTTTGCCGGGTCGTCACCCATTGGAGGTCCTCCTTCTTGAGTTCCTCTATCACCCAGGCAAAGGGTCCGCTCCGGCCTTGCGTCGTCGTGGCAAGCTCACGAATGGTGACGCTGTGCTCGTCAGGACGGATGCCGATTTCCTTCATGTTGATGGTGTCCGTAACCGTCCAATAGCGAACCTGCCCGTTCGGATCGGAGTGCATGTCTCGGTACAAGCCGGGCGCCTTGTAGGCCTGCTCGCGAGTCTCGGTGGTGATCCAGGTGCGTTTCCCGTCTTTGCTGGTGACCTCATCATAGAACGTGATCTTCCATAAGATGCCGGTCGCGTTCTCAATCTGCTCAAGAGTCTGGGCAAACGCTCCGCTTTGCCTGTCGCGATGGGCAAATTGGGGCAACCCAAGACAGACCCCGATGAATATGGCCGCCGCCGCCGCGATCTTGAGTGTACGAATCATGTTTCCTCTCCTTTCCGTCAAGGCAATTACCTTGGCTCTGCCCTTCCGCGCTTGCGATTGAAATTCGTCAACTTCACGGACGCGTTTCTTCTTCCACTGGTCGAAATCGAACGAGATGTCGCCTCTGCCGACCGCTTTGCGTATCAGTCGATCGATAGGGCTGTCGTTGTCTTCCGGTTTCATGTCATGTCCTCCCGCACGCCGCGACGGCGCATGTATGCGGCAAGCTTTCGTTTGGCGCGTGTCAGACGTCCGTTGATGCTCGTCTTGGGCAGGCCCAGTACCGCGGTAATCTGTGCGTACGAGCAATCGCTGTAGTAACGGAGCGTCACGACTTCCTTCAGAGACATCGGCAGCCGGTCAATCGCTTCTCGGACAATTCCGACAACCGAGTGATCGGAGTCCTGCTCCGCTGGCGGTGCATCCATGATGTCACGGCCCTGTCGGCGGGCATGAGCCATATCGATGGCGGCGTTTCGGCATATCCTCGCCAGCCAGGGACCGAACTTGTCGGGCGTCTTCAGCTTCCGGAAGCTCACAAGCCCCCGCGCGAAGGCTTCCTGGGCGGCGTCCTCGGCGAGCTGGTGATCGCGAAGGACGCTGTACGCCACCGCCACCAACGGGGCGTAGTACTCCTGACACAGCTTGCCGAAGCTGTCGATATCGCCCGCCTGGGCGGCCTGCACGCACTTCACCTGCGCTTCGATCACGGTACTCCTGAGCCGGCCGGTATGGCTTCGTTACACAGTATTGTCTGCCTTGGCGGCCTGAAGTAGGCGCAAAAAACGACGATTTTCCCGTCTGAGCAATGGATTCCACCACTCGCGGGCGGTATATGACCGATAACCCACGCGAGTCTCAGTACTGCTGCGCAGCCTTGTCATGGGATGTACCGATTTCGATCAGAATTGTCCTGCTCCCTGCCGATGAAGGTGGGATGACCTGAAGACACGTGACTCGTTAAGGGGACATGTACTATGCATGACTTGCGGCACGATCTGTCACAGAAGGTGCATGTGGTTCAACTCGTCTCTTCGATGGTTCTCGCCTGGATGGTTCTGGCCGGCACACCCAGTCTTGCGGCCGAGGTCGACGAGCCCAATCATGGGTACTTCGACATGGCACTCGAAGACCTGATGCGGGTGAACGTGGTCTCCGCCACGTTGCGCCAGGAGGCCGTGCTGGACGCTCCTTCCCCCATCTACGTCGTCACCGCCCAGGAGATTCGCGAGCGCGGGTATCACACGTTGAAGGACGTGATGGAAGATGTCCCGGGGTTCGTCGACCTGTCGGACACCAACGAGAACATCGCCGGCGTGCGGGGCGCCTATGCCAGCACGACGAACAAGATTCTGATCCTCGTCGACGGCCACCGCATGAACAACTTCAGTCTGGGTCGCTACAATACGGACCAGTTCATGGGAATGGACGCCGTCGAGCGGATCGAGTTCGTCATGGGGCCTGGGTCGGTGCTCTACGGCACCGGCGCCTTGCTGGGCGTCGTGAACGTCATCACCAAGAAGGGGGCGGATCAGAAAGGCCTGTACGTGCAGGGCACCACGGGCAGCTTCCAGAATGAAGGTAGTGCCTCGTGGGGACAGAAGACCGGTGCTCTTGACGTCTTCGCGAATTTCACCTACCTGGACGGCGAAGGAGAGACTATTCATCAGCCGGCCACTCTGGACGTCGCGCCGGCCGGGCAGACCGGGGAATCGGGCGATGTCTATTGGAACCGCTACCCGCAGAACTGGAACGCGCTGGTTTCCGTCTCCAACGAGGACTCGACGCTGCACGTGCGCCGGGGACACTACTTCCGGGCCTCGCCGCGTGCGGCCAACGGCAGTTTCTACGACTACGACCTCGAGGAATCCGTCGGCTTCCCCGTGGGCTATGAACAGGACGACTTCTACATCGATGCCGCCCACGTCTTCACCTTCGATGATGGCTCGAAGCTGACGGTCAACCCGAGTTTCGACTACATCAACCTCAAGGAACAATCGTGGATCAGCCAGTACGGGGCGAACCGCCTGCCGCCCTGGGGCTCGCGCAGCGGTCAGAACTCGGAGGAGGTCCACTGGAACCTCAAATCCTACTACGAAAGGGACCTGACGGATACGTTGGGCTCGCTGGTCGGCATCGACGCCCACTACATCGACTTCCAGAAAGCGGACGCCCTGGAGCTGAGGGATGGGAACGACTACACCGTGACGCCCGCGCGAACGGAACTGGGACAATGGCCGCTCTGGGGCGCCTTCGGCGAGTTGACATGGAAGCCCTTGCCCAAGTGGGCCTTCACCGGAGGCCTGCGCTTCGATGACTTCGACGACCAGGCCGATTCCAGGCTCACGCCCCGGCTGGCGGCCATCTATCGCCCGGCGGACCACTGGAGCCTGAAGCTGCTCTACGGCGAATCCTACCTGTCACCTCAGTGGGAGCATACCAAGATCAATTCACAGAACTTCTCGTTTGCGTCCAATTCCGATCTTTCGCCTGAGGAAATGCAGTCCACAGACTTCATCGTGCAATATCAGAATCCCGAGAAAAGGGTAACGGGCTGGCTGGACGTCTTCATCAATGAAGTCGACGACATCATCACCCCCGGCAGCACCGGGACCGGACAGCAAACGTACGTCAATCTCGGCCGCAGTGAGTACTGGGGGCTGGAAACCGGCGCCCAGCACGATCTCCTGCCGACGCTGCGTCTGACCGGCTCGTACAGCTTCGTCCACGACACCGGTGAAAGCGACGCCCAGTTCATGCAGGAGGGGGAAATCAAGAACGTGCCCCGTCACATTCTCCGCTACGGCGTGCGCTGGCAGCCGCTCGACAAGCTCGTGCTGAACCTCTGGGGACGCACGGCCACCCGCACCGAGGTCAGCGATTCGGTCACGGGCAACACCAGGCTCGACGGCTGGACCCGGCTGGACTTCACCGCGCTGTACTCCATCGAACGTTTCGAGATTCGCGGCAAGATCATCAATCTGCTGGACGAGGACTACGACGTGGGCGGCACTGTCACGCGCCCCCTGCCCCGCTACGGCCGGGGCTTCGAGCTGTCAGTGGGATACTACTTCTGATCTCTGGCAGGCGACCCAGCCTTCCCGCCCGGGGATGTCCTGGGCGATGATGGCGCCACGTGGTATCTGGCCGCATTCGCGAACGAGAGTACCCAGCGGAACGAACGTGTGGCCTGCGTCGAGAGCTTTCCGCACGAACGCCGCAAACATGTCCCGGCAGAGGATCCCCTCCACCTCGGCGTGAACCGTCAGGACGTTCAACTTCTTCGGGTCGAGCAGGGAGAGGATGTGGTCGTTGTAGTTGTCGTGGGTGATGCCGTTGCGGCCGAGCACTTCATCGTAAGTCGGCAGCGTGACGGGGACCTGGGGCTGGGACAATTCCTTGCCATCAACGACGACCGGCCGAAAGATGCTCGCGCCCCGACAATCGCTATTGTGCTCGAACGGAAACTCGGACTTGGCCTTCAGGACCGCAGCGGTGCACTTCCACCCCGGCACGGCGGAGCAGGTGGGCGGCCGACCGATGATTTCCGTGAGTTTGTCTACGCCGCGTTGGATCGATCGATGAACGGCGTCGGCATTCATCGTGTCAATGTGAGCCTGCCAGGCGTGATGATCCCAGGCGTGCAGACCGATCTCGTGCCCGGCTTCGGCGGCAGCGCGGATAACGTCCCGGCACTTCGTGCCGATGACCGGCCCCGGCCAGAACGTCCCTTTGAACAGGATGTCCCAGCCGTAGAGGCTCGCGGCCTTCGTCCGCAGCATCTTCCACAGGAAGGTCGGACGCAGGAGCCGCCAGAGGTGACGGCCCATGTTGTCGGGACCGACGGAGAAGTAGAACGTTCCCTTGATCGTGTGGTCGGCGAGGGTGCGGCACAAGCTGGGGACGCCCAAACGCGTGCCCCGGAGCGTATCAACGTCGATTCTCAGGCCGATCTTCATGGGTAGGTTTGAAGTTTCAAGTTTGAAGTTGCAGGTCTTCCAACTTCCCACTTCTCACTTGAAACTCCCTCAGTCGGTCATTTGGATTTCGTGCTTCGCGCTTGTTTCAGATTTCGAGCTTCGTGCTTTGAGTTTCCGCTGTCTGGTATCTCGACGATCGGAGTCGCCAGCCTGGCTTCCGCCGTCGGCTCCAGACTCTCCAGACCGCCTTCGATCTCCACGTCGCCGTGGCGGACCGCCTCGCGGAGGAAGAAATCCAGCGTCTGCTCGACGGAGTGTTCGAGCGGAATTGTCGGCGTCCAGTCCAGATACTTCCTGGCATTCTTGATGCTGGGCTTGCGGTGCTGCACATCCTGGTAGCCCGCCCCGTAGTACGAGCCGCTCTCGATTTCGCGGAAACCGGCGAACGGCGGGAAGTGCGACCGGAACGGGTGCTGCTCGAATTTCGCCAGCAGCATCTCGGCCAGGCTGCGGATGCTCGCCTCGTTCTTGGGATTGCCGATGTTGATGATCTTGCCGTCGCAGATCCCATCCTTGTTCTCGACGATCCGGAACAGAGCCTCGATGCCGTCAGCGACATCGGTGAAGCACCGCTTCTGTGCCCCGCCGTCAATGAGCTGAATCGGCGTGCCTTCGACCAGGTTCAGAATCAACTGCGTGATCGCCCGCGAGCTGCCGATGCGCGCCGAGGTGAGGCTGTCCAGCTTGGGCCCGATCCAGTTGAACGGGCGGAACAGCGTGAACTTCAGTCCCTCCTTCTGGCCGTACGCCCAGATGACGCGGTCCAGAAGCTGCTTGCTGCACGAGTAAATCCACCGCTGCATCCGGATGGGTCCCAGGATGAGCCGGGAGTTGTCTTCGTCGAACTGAGGCTCGTCGCACATCCCGTAGACTTCCGAGGTGGACGGGAAGAGGATGCGTTTGCCGTACTTGACGCAATAGCGCACCACCCGCAGGTTCTCCTCGAAATCCAGCTCGAAAACGCGCAACGGATTGCGGGTGTATTCGATCGGCGTGGCGATCGCCACCAGCGGCAGGACGATGTCACACTTCTTGATGTGGTATTCGATCCACTCCCCGTGGATGGAGATGTCCCCTTCCTCGAAATGGAAGTTGGGTTTGCCGATCAGGTGCTGAATGTAGTTGGAACGCAGGTCCATGCCATGGACTTCGTACTTGCCGCTGCGCAGCAGACGTTCGCTCAGGGCGCTGCCGATGAAGCCGTTGACGCCCAGGATGAGCACGGAGCGTTTTCGCGTCGCCCTGATGCGTGAGCTGGCGCTGGCGGCGAACCGCATGCCATCGACGAGATTCATCTCCCTGGCCACCTGCGTCCCGGTCATGAACACGCCGTCGGCGGGTTGCCCCGCCTCGATGCGCAGCGCCCCCTCGCCGCATTGAACGACGAGCGGATCGACGGAGAGAATCGTGCCGGGCATTGCTGCTTTTCCCTGGCCCGGCACCTGTGTTACCGACCAGAACAGGCACTTGCGATCCCCAACAAAGGTAAAAGCGCCGGGATACGGCCGCGTCACGGCGCGAACGAGATTGCGGATGTCGCGGGCGCTCTTCGCCCAGTCGATGAGCCCATCTTCCGGCCGGCGGCCGCCAAAATAGGTGGCCTGGGACTCCTCCTGCGCCGTGCCGCGAACGGCGCCCTTCTTGAGACGCGGCAGGACATCATCGAGCAGCTCGACGGCAGCCTTTTCGGTTTTGCCGAACAGACTCCTGGCGGTGTCGTCGTCGGTGATCGCGATCTTCTTCTGACCGACGATGTCACCGGCGTCCGGCTGGGCGGTCATGTGGTGCAGCGTGACGCCGGTTTCCTTCTCGCCATTGATCAGGACCCAGTTCACGGGGCAGCGTCCACGATACTTGGGAAGCAGCGAGCCGTGCAGGTTCAGACTGCCGGCCGCGGGAATTTCCAGAACTTCCGGCTTCACCATCTTGCGATAGTAGAACGAGAAGATGATGTCGGGCTGCATGTACCTGATGCGGCGCACCCAAAGCGGATGGTTGATATCGTCCGGTGCAAAGACTGGGATGCCTTTCGACGCCGCCAGCTCCGCCACCGAGTCAAACCAGATGTTCTCCCCCGGATCATCCTTATGCGTAAAGACGGCACACACGTCGAACCCGTGACGCAAAAGGGCTTCGAGGCCGATGCATCCGATGTTATGGTAGGCCAAAACCACCGCTCTCATGGAGTTGCTCTTGTTCTGTTTCATTTGGTTCATTCGTCCTTCTTTTCAATCCCCTGGCGGCCGACGACTTCGTGCACGAAGTAGCGGGGCCTGGCCCTCACATCATGATAGATTCGTCCAATGTACTCGCCCAACATGCCCATCCCGACGAACTGCGCCCCGATGAACATAAAGAGGATGGCAAACAACGTAAAGACGCCTTCCGCGGCCCATGCCGGCCCGTGCACCCAGCGCATGAGCAACAGGAGCAGGCCGAATCCGATCCCCGCCGCGGAAATGCCGCCACCCACGACCGTGAGGACGCGGAGGGGGAAGGTCGTCATGCTGGTCAGCAGGTCGAACTGGAGATTGACCAGCTTCCAGAGACTGTACTTCGACTTGCCGTCGGGTCGCTCCGCGTGCCTGACCTCGATCTCGGTGGCTTGGCGCGCGAAGGAGTTGGCCAGGACCGGGATGAAGGTGCTGCGTTCGTGGCATTGCAGCATCGCCTCCACCACGTCCCGGTTGTAGGCCCGCAACATGCAGCCATAATCGTGCATGAGAACACCGGTCGCTCGGCGCGCGGCTTTATTGACGATGCGGGAGGCTATCTTGCGGAAGAGCGTGTCGCGCCTGTTGAGGCGAACGGTCCCGACCACGTCAAATCCTTCCTCCATCTTTCGCACCAGGCTCGGCACCTCTTCCGGCGGGTTCTGCAAGTCGGCATCGAGCGTGACGACGATCTGCCCGCGCGACTCGGCGAAGCCCGCCATGACGGCGGCGTGTTGACCGTAGTTGCGATTCAGCAGGACGCCGACAATCTTGCCGCCGTTCTGTCGGGCCTCCTGCGCTATCATCCGGGCCGACGCATCCGAGCTGCCGTCATCCACCAGGACGATCTCGAAAGACCTGCCGACGCTAGTGCAGGCCTGGAGGCACCGCCGGACCAACTCCGGCAGGTTCCGTTCTTCATTGAAGACAGGAATCACCAGGGACACGACGGGCGCGGCATCCGGTGGAAGCTCAGCGGCTGTCGACCGAAGACTGCGGCTGGCAGGCGCAGACGACTCCGTGCTCAGCGCGGGTTGCAGCGGATGAACCATCGCTACGTCCCTTCGCTGGAGATTATCCATGCTTCGTATTTCTTCTCTTTTTCCCATGGATACATCCGCTCCTTCAAGGTCGGCTCGGGCACGACACCATTGGGGAAACCCTTGGCCAACTCAGCCCGGTAGTCGTCCCGTGAAATCAGAACTTTGACCTTGCGGTCCGAATTCAAGAATGCCCGCAACGCATTGACATCGCTGAGTTTCACCACGGGCCCGCGAACATCCGCATAAAAGAGCACGTCATTGGCGATCTTGCCATAACAGACGACGTCTTGCGGTGGAAGCGAAGCGATGCGCGGCTTCAGCTCCAGGCCCAGATCTCTGGTCGAATGGTACACGGCGAGGACCGGATTCAGGCGACCGTAGTAGCCGCCCAGAACAATGGCCGTCATGGCGACCATGCAGGCAAGCTCCGGACGAACGGCGGTGATTCTCGCCAGGAGATGGGGGCGCGTCCTTTCCAGAACCAACGGCACGAGGGCGACAAGTCCGGCGATGACCACGGCCGGCAACAGCCCGTCCGGCGGAACAAACGCCGTGAACTGTCTGGCCACAGGCCAGAGCAATGGACCAACGATCTCAAACGCCGCGATTCCCGCAACGACGCCGAACTGGATGTTCAATGCCAGCCGGTCCCATTTCTCTTCGCGCGCCATCGTCAGGAAGCGGGCCGCCAGGATCGTGCAGAAAGGCACAATTGGGAGAATGTAATAGGAACGGCGCGATCGGGAAATCGTGAAGAACAGGAAAATAATGGCGATGGAAAGCGCCAG
This sequence comes from uncultured Pirellulales bacterium, assembly GCA_964421295.1. Classification (GTDB taxonomy): domain Bacteria; phylum Planctomycetota; class Phycisphaerae; order Sedimentisphaerales; family Anaerobacaceae; genus PLanc-01. The sequence goes on along the minus strand of CAYQXM010000102.1, from coordinate 4,906 downwards.
CCACTTCCCCGGCCATTCCAGCTTCTTGAAGTAGACGCACGCCCGCGCGATGGCGGCCAGACACAAGGGCGTCCACGGCACCAGCAGCATGGGCACGTAGCCGAAGTACATATAGAACGGCTCTTTATGATCGAACGGCTGGACGTACCGGATGATATTCTCGTGCAGCACCCACCACAGGCCGCTTTCGCTATACGCGGCGGCACCGGCCGTCCGCCCTGCGTACATCATCGGCGTCAGGTACACACTCAGGCCCACCGCCAGCGCCAAGACGTGTGAGAAGGACAAGTGAGCTTTCCATCGCTTTTCACGTATGAGGTCCGGCAGAACGACAGCCAGCGGGATCACAACCGCGCCAAGACCTTTGGTCTGAGCCCCCACGAAGCATATCAGGTAGAACACGACATAGCTGAGGAAGCCGGGCCTGTCACGCCGGGCCCAGTACCAGGCAACCGCCAGCATGATGGCCGCCAGGTTCTCCATATCGGCTTCGCCCGTCCTGGCCCAGAAGATGAACCCGTAGGTGGTCAGAAGGATCCAGCCGGCCGTACGGGCTTCCTCCCGCGAGAAGAGCCGCCGGGTCAAGCTGATCGTCGCCCCCAACGCCACCAGGCCCGCAATAGCACTTGGCAATCGTATGATCGCCTCATCAAGTCGACCGGTGATCGCAGCAGCCAGGGCAATGAACCAGTAGCTGAAGAGCGGCTTGTCAAAGTAGGGCTGTCCGTTGATTCGGGGGTGGAAATAGTCCCCCGAACGCAGCATCTCGCGAACGACCTGGGCCCAGCGGTCCTCGGCACCCCACAGCGCATTGGCGCCGAGATAGGCAAGTACCAGGAAAACTGCCGTGCCCCAGAACAAGACCGCGGACCCCTCGATGCGAATTGGCCTCCTCATCTTCCCCCCAGGACTTCCTTGATCGCCTGCACCACGTCGTCCACATCATGCTCGGTCATGTCCGGGAACAGCGGCAACGAGCAGACGCGGTCGGAGTTCCACTCCGTATTCGGCAACAGGCCCCGCTTCATGCCCATGACTTCCCGATAGTACTTTTGCAGGTGGGCGGCGCGGAAATGCAGGCCGGTGCCGATGTTACGCTGCTTGAGACGCTGCATGAATTCGTCACGACTCATGCCGGCCTTATCCGTATCCAAGCGGACGATGAACAGGTTCCAGGTGTGCTTCATGGGGTACGCCGGGTCCGAAAGAGGCAGAACCTCGTCAATACCGGACAGCCGCCGCCGGTACTCCATAGCCAGTTCCGTCCGCTTGCGGTTAAATTCGTCCACCCGCTCCATCTGTCGCAGGCCGAGGACTGCCGCAATATCCGTCATGTTATACTTGTACCCCGGCTCGACGACCTCCGCCTGGGGCGAGCGGCCCTGCATCTGGCGATCGTAGGCGTCGACGCCCAAGCCGTGGAACTTCAGCCGCCGCACGTGCTCGACAAGCTGCTCATCATCCGAGCAGAACATGCCCCCTTCGCCCGTGGTGATGTTCTTGATGGGATGGAACGAGAAAATGGAGGTGCCACGCTTGCCGATCCGCTCGCCTTTATACTCCGTGCCCAGCGCATGGGCCGCATCCTCGATCAGGCCGACACGTTTGGAGGCAGCCAAATCACGGAGGGGCTCCATGTCCGCCGGCGCACCGGCGAAATGGACCGGAATGATCAAACGGGTCCGGTCCGTCATGCGCGATCTGACGGAGTCCGGCGTAATCATCAGCGTATCGCGATCGATATCGGCGAAGACAGGCGTAGCGCCCGCCAGAACGATCAGATTCACCGTGGAAACCCACGTCATGGAAGGGGTGATGACCTCAGCGCCGGGTCCGATGCCCAACGCCTGGAGGGCGATGTGCATTCCGGCCGTGGCCGACATCAATGCGACGCCCCCGGGGCAACCCACGTACCGGCAGAATTGCTGCTCGAATTGGGCCGCCTTGGGGCCGGTCGTGATCCAGCCGGAGCGCAGAACCTCTCCAACGGCTGCGATGTCGCCATCCGTGATCGAAGGCCGCGAAAAAGGTAAGAAATCCTTTCGCATCAAAGGGAGTTTATCTCCCGAACCTTAACAGAACCTGAAAAAATCCAACCAAATTAGCACGACCAGGCCGCCTCCGTTGACTTGTGAGGCTTTTCCTGTATACATCAGGATAACGTGGTTCAGGCGAACCTTCACATGTTCAGACAATGGGACGAGGGAGCAGCAGAAAACCGGGTATGAAGTTGGCGGCCATGGAATGAGAGTATTGATCATCGAGGACGAGGCCAGGCTCGCACGCAACATCGCCCGAGCCTTACAGGAAGCGACTTCATACGCGGTGGATATCTCCACGGATGGCGAAGACGGTCGCCACATGGCTTCATCCAATCCCTACGACCTGATCGTGCTCGACCTGATGCTGCCGAAGATCGGCGGTCTGGAGATCCTGAAGACCCTGCGTCAGAGCGGCTGTCGGACTCCCGTGCTGATCCTGACGGCGCGGGACACCCGCCAGGATATCATCCAGGGCCTGGATTCGGGCGGTGACGACTACATGACCAAACCCTTCGACATGGGTGAGTTCCTGGCCCGGTGCAAGGCCCTGGTGCGTCGGACCTACGACCGTCCCGATCCGATCGTGCGCATAGGCGAGTTGTCCGTCGACACATCGAGCCGGGCCGTGACTCTCCGGGACCAGCGCGTCCCGTTGCGCGCCATGGAGTACCGCCTGCTCGAATATCTCGTCCTGAGGGCCGGCCAGATCGTCAGCAAGACGGAGATCATGGAGCACCTGTACGACTTCAACAACGAGAGTTTCTCGAATGTCATCGAGGTACACATTTCCGCCCTCCGCCGGAAGCTGGACGTCGGTTCCACGCCCATCCTGATCCACACCGTCCGGGGCCAGGGTTACATGATCGGGGAGACGCCGCAGTGAAGCCCTTGTCGATCAGACTGCAATTATCCTTGATGGTGTCGCTCCTTACGTTGATCGTCATCGTCGTCTTGTCCATAGCGGCTTACCTTGACTTCAAGGAGTCGCTGTTGCGGAACGTCGATACGACACTCCGCGCCATGGGCGAAGGCATCCGGGCCGAGTACGATGAACCCCAGAGTCCGGACACGCGCGAGGCCAGGTTGCACGCGGTCACGGGACGGGACGGATCCTCGCATCCGACCCGGTATCGCATCTGGATGGACGGCAGCGACACGGACGCGTTCGTCAGTGACCCTCCCGATGATCTGGTCATCCGCCTGCTCCTGCACCCACCGGTGGAGCAGCGACCTGACGTGGGGACATTCCGTCTGTTCGACCTCCCCGGCGAGCCGGGACGGGGCAAAGAACACATGCTCCGCGTTCTGTGGATTCGGTACCCTGCCGAGCAGGAAATCGTCAATGCCCTGGTCGCCCGCTCCAGCAACCACGTCTACCACGAGTTGAGCGAATTCCTCCGACTCCAACTCCTGCTCGGAGGCGGCATGACGCTTCTGGCGTTCCTGCTCGTGCCTGCCGTCATCTCCTGGGGACTGCGTCCGATCACGCGGGCCGGGGAGCAGATGGAGCAGATCACCCACCTCAGCCTGCGACACGAAGATAAGACACTGGGCGACGTTCCCTCGGAATTGAAACCGTTCAAGTCCTCGCTCGAAAGGATGCTGACACGTCTCAACGAGGGCGTGGGCCAGCAGGAGCGTCTGACCGCCGACGTGGCCCACGAGCTGCGGACGCCTTTGGCGATCATCAAGAGCACGCTGCAAACCCTGCGGATGCGGCCTCGCGCCGCTGGCGAGTATGAAGCAGGCATAGACGACGCCCTTCTGGACGTCGAGCGCATGGAGCAACTGGTGGGGCAATTGCTCACGCTGGCCCGTCTGGACGCGGTGCGTGAGCTTGCCAACCCGACGGAAGTTCGTCTCGACATGCTGCTGGAGTCTCTCGCCGATGTGTTCAACGATCGCGCGGAACGCCAGGGCGGCCGGGTCGCCTTTACCAGTGGAGCGGCCGTCTCCGTACAAGGCGACGAGGCCGAGTTGCGGCAGCTCTTCAGCAACCTGCTCGACAACGCCCTGCGCCACGGGCCGACGACGGGAACCATCCGGATGACTCTTCAACCCGGACCGGGTGAGCAAACCACCGTTTGTATCCATGACGAGGGCGGAACGATTCCGCCTGATAGCCTGCCCCACCTGTTCGACCGATTCTATCGCGTCGATTCGTCCCGCTCCTCCACCGCCTCGGGCGGCAGCGGCCTGGGTCTCGCCATCGCTCATGAGATCATCAAACGCCACCAGGGCGACATCGCCATCACCTCAGAACCCCAGAGCGGCACGTCCGTCGTCGTCCACCTGCCGCGCCTCGGATGATGCTCTCAAGCGATCTGACGAGCTAGGGCTGTCCCGATTCTTTCTTCAGCGGGGTCGTCCACAGGTAGACGTCGTGCTGCCGGACATAACCCGCATCTTCCTTCGTATCGACGGTGACCTTCTGATCGGGAGTGACGCCCTCCATGTCGAAGTCGTGAGACACGATCCTCGCGCCGGGCTTGAGCTTCTCCAACTGCGGAATCAGTTTCACGTTCAGGCTCGGCAGCAGGTACAGCGTAATGACGCTGGCCGGGCTGAGGTCCAGCGTGAAAATGTCCCTCTGCTCGATGCGCACCAGATGACCGACCCCGTTGGCGTCCACGTTCGCCCGCGCGGCGGCCACACGCTCTGGATCGAGCTCGAAACCGACGCAGCGGCAGCCGATCTTCCTGGCGGCTTGGATGACGATCGCCCCCTTGCCACAGCCCAGATCGTAAAGCAGGTCGTCCTTGGTGACCTTCGCCATTTCGAGCATCTTGTCCACCACTTCCACCGGGGTCGGCAGGGCAAACGCATCTTAAGTAGTGGTGGGAGCGGGACGTAGCCGATGATTC
>CAYQXM010000101.1:8099-18596 GCA_964421295.1 uncultured Pirellulales bacterium | reverse complement strand
GGCTGGTGCTCGGCGGTCCCTGACAGCCGGCCAGAGCCAGAGCCAGAGAACCTGCGGCTATCAGTAGGTTTATTCGCACGTTCATTTCTATATTTTTATCGGATACTGACACGTTGGAAGTTTAGCTTTCCGTACGCTAATTTTCAAGCAGTGTCGCTCTCACGACCGGGAATCGGGATGGGTTCATCGCCTGGAAGCTCGCCAATTTGACGCCAGGAGAGCGAAATCGATGAGGTTCACACACCCGTCCCGGTTGGCATCGGCCCGCTCGCAGTAATCGTTGTGGCGCGAACTTTCCGGTGACAGCCAGGAGTCGCCGAACCGGGCCAAGTCGGCGGCATTCACGATTTCATCCACGGCCAGATCGCCCGCAAGCGGGGCGACATTGAAAACGATCGTGAGCGGGGCCGAAGGCCGATAGGAGACGCCGTCGGAAAGGCTGTCAACCAGCCGGAACGTGATCCAATGGAGCCTGTTCCCGGCCGTAGCCTGATAGGACATGTGCATATGGGCATCGCCGCGCAGACCCAGGATGTAGCTGTGGTCAAAGCTCTCTCCGACGGCGTCGATGGTGAATTGCGGATAGTCTTTGTGGACGGCTCGGACTCCCTCCGACATTGCCACGCACTCAACGGTGATCCGATAGTCCACCTCAGGTTCACCGGCCAGAGCGCGATTCGGGTCGTACGTGTACGCGGCGCCTGGATTGCCGGCCTGGAACGCGTCGAACCCGGGCTCGCCAATGCGATAGGGATAACTGGTGAAGATGCTCTTCTGCAGGGGATAGTACCAATGGGTGTGGGACACGGTGCCACTGGAGCGGTACTTCTGCCCGCAGTCGACGAACAAGTCGTTGTCGTCCTGTGTTCCCGGAATGCCGTCCCGATTGCAGCCGATGATGAAATGGTCCAGAGAACAGTCTGCACAGGTGGGCAGGGCGCCCGCCAGGAGGGTCACTATGGAAATCCCGTGGATGAGTCTCATGTCCTTACTCCTCAGCTCATGGGTTCTCCGGCCACCTCGGTGCGGCCTCGGGATACCAGTTGCACGTGCCCGGGTATGTGTAGGTTTGCTCGAATCGCAGTCCCTCGACGTGGCCGTCGGCAAAGAGATAGTTCGAAGTGCGAATGTGACGATCCCAGGCGACGAACTGCCGGGCGTATTCCACCGATCCTTCCCAGGATTCGGGGTGGATGTGGTCGGCCAACTTGAAGTTCTCCGTGTCCGGGGCCTCGCTGATCCAGACACATGCTGCGGGCCGGCGGATGCTGTTGACGCAATTGTACCGGTTGGAGTGAGCTCCGTAGCGGTAGCAGGTCGGATCGAGCAGGCCATTGACCGCGAAGCTCGAATACCGCGCGTCCTTCTGCTCGATGAGCGGCTTGTTCCAGTCCACGAACACCTTCCCTTTGTCGGCGGGACAACGGACCAGCAGTTGCTGCCGTGTGTACCGGGTCAGGATCCGCAGCCAATGGTCGTTCGGATTTCCGACATGACAGGAACTGGGCGGCAACCGATACTGCGAATCGGGCAGGTAGGCCTGTACGGCGATTCCCATCTGCCGCAGATTGCTCCGGCATGCGATCTTTCGAGCTTGCTGCCGCACCCGGCTCAGCGCCGGCAGCAGAATCGCCATCAGGATGGCGATGATCGCGATGACGACGAGCAACTCGATCAGAGTGAACGCGCCGACGCGAAACGCGTCTCCGGGGTGTCGATCGACGCCCCGGAGGACTTCCTGCTGCCGGGATGGACTCAAATCGGTTCTCATAATCACTCCTCGTGATCGTGTTCATCTTCAGTGTGCCCCACAGATTGTCCGCCGTGGTAAATCCCGGACTTGCCGTACTGACGGGTGAGAATCTCCAGGTCACCGATATCGACGACGCCGTCATTGTTGAGGTCGCCCGTGACCGGCTGGATGACTGTTCTTGCGAACCGGATGGTGGCGTTGGCGGACCGCTGGTACAAGCCGCCGGTGTCGTGGGCCGAGAGCACGACGGAGACCTCGTTGTCCGACGCGTCGAGCCAGAAGTAGAAATACAGGTGGGTGTGAATGCCCCAGGCGTTCTCATCCGAGAGCCACCGCTTGGCCGGCGTATAGGTCTCGCCGTCGGTCTGAAGGACCGGCGTGTCGTCGGACAACAGCATGAAGAAATCGTTCGCATCGAGATTGCCGCTGACTCCTTCCCGCCGCACCTGGAGGCTCCACGCGGGGGTGTTGTTCGCGTCACCGGCAGCGAGGTTCCAGGCGCCCTGGGGGCCGAAGGCCGAACTCCACCCGTTGAGGTGCTCGGCGCCTTCGGGATCGCCATAGCCCTTGTCCTTGCTGTAAAGGAAATCACAGGTGTACAGTTCCTTGTTGGGGTCGCCCGGCTTGGCGATGTGCGTACCGTCTTCCTGGATGGGCGACAGAACCAGAAACGTGTTGCCGTTGGTATGCTCCCAGTTGGGCCAGCCGGGTGTGGCGGCCTGGTGCATCGGCGGCATCGAGAACAGCCAGAGCTTGTTGTCATCGGTGGGATCCGAATCCACGGCGCCCTGGCTGGGCTCGTTCCAATCGGCGGGACGCCAGGTGGGGTTGACCCCGATGTGTACGTGCGCGATGGCGTCACTATGGTTGTGCGCCAGCGAAACGGCAGGCCCCATCGTGCCTAAAACGCCTGCGACGATTGCAGATAGAGAAAATACTCTCAACATGTAGTCTCCTCGTGATTCAGCTCATGCGTCGATAGACTCTGAGAACGGACGGTGCCACACCAATCGCACTGTACACACGGCTGGGCAGAACGCGAAAACTCGCACGCCCGGCCGAGGTTATCTTGTGGATTGCCGCGACTATTCCCTACGACAAATCGGCGTGGTCAGGAGCAGGGTGGACCGCGAGGCTGGGCGGCCGGGAGGAGATGTGTCGCGATGTGTTCGGCGTATTCCGGTGCCTTGACGCAGATGGCAGGCGCGTCTTGCACCGTATCGTTGCCCACCGTCAGGCCGGCTTCTTTCGCCAGGAGCAGGTGTTGGCAGATCGGACAGGCGTGAGAGTCGTGATCGGCCGAGTGGCCGGCGAGACCCGTATGGATGGCCAGCAGTAGCCCGCTGGTCATGGCCAGAAAAGCGATGCACGCCGCCGCCAGAAGGGCGGCTCGCAGCAGGCTTGTCGGTCGTCTGGACTCGGTTCGCATGATCTGTCTTCCGTGTCCGGTCTCGTCGCTCGATGCCATCACGCGCAGGCGGGACAAAGACCCTCCAGCCGGACTTCCTGATGACGGATGATGAAGCCCTTGTAAGGGCTCTTCGCCATCGGCAAGGACATCCCCGGCATACAGGTGGTCGCGCCGCAGTTCAGGCACGTAAAATGCGGGTGACACTGGGTTTCCGTGCAGCGGTTGGCCAGCTCGAAGTGCCAGGCGCGGGCCTCCATGAAGGCCCGATGGACCAGGCCCGCCTCGATCAGCGACTCCAGCGTGCGATAGATGGTGACTTTATTCGTCGTGGACGGGACCATCTGCTCGGCGATCTGATCCTGCCGCAACGGCCTGGAGGCCTTCATCAGGACCGCCAGGATCGCGATGCGGGCTTTCGTGCAGTACAAATGGGCCGCCTCCAGCGCTCGTCGGGCGTCAGGATTGAGACTCGTGCTCATGGCCGGCCTCCGAACAACAGCAACCGTGGTCGTGATGATGGTGGGCGAGTGCTGCCTTCTCCCCCACCAGGAGCATCGGGAAGATGATGTCGCTGAAACAGCAGGGCAGCCACACCGCGATGAAGAGGACGATGAACATCCCCACGATCGTGAGGGGCGACATCGCGGCATGCGTATTCATCATGATGTGGGCGGCTGACGCCCAGGTGCTGATCAGGATGTGGGCCGCGTGAGGCAGTCTGGTTCGCGGCAGGAAGAAGGCGATGAGAATCCCCAGTATCGCAGACGGATTGACAATCCACCACTCCTCGATGAAGCCGAGGTGCAACTTGGGCTTGCCATCGTGGACCGCCTCGGACTCGGCGTGCTGGCCGTCTGCGGGCGAAGCTTCGTCCGCATGGCCGCCATGGACTTCGGACTCCGTTGGCACCGCCACGCCGAGGATGGTCTCGCCATAGTAAGGGATGATGCAGTCGCTCAACGTGGCGACTCCCACCGCACCCAGGTAACCCACCACCAGAACCACGGCGAATCGTTTGGTCTTCTCGTGCAGCCGGAAAAGAGACGCCGCGACGACAGCGGAGAGCAGGACGTGCAAGGGGTGGAAGACATAGAACAGCCGGAATAGGGCCTGTTCAGACAGGCCTCGAAAGATCAGCATCATGGCGATGCCCGTGACCGCTCCAAAAAGCGTGAATGGAGCGTGATTTTTCAACTCGTCCAGGACCAGGGCGATTCGTCGATACATAATGGCCACATCCTCAAAACGTAGAAACCGAATTACGGAACCGGGTATTATTATCCATCTCTACGCAGAATTTGCAACTAAGTTTCATTTTTTTATTCCGAGGCGGCTATTTTGTACACTTTAGGTATGGCAGAGACCCTCACACTCGAGCGGCTCATCGTTGAATCGCCTTCCATGGCACTTGTGGTCGCCCTCTGGGCCGGCGTTCTGGCCTCGTTGAATCCCTATACGCTGCTCCGCCTGCCTGTGATGGCAGGTTGTGTGGCGGGCGTGGGCACCTTGCGGAGGCAGTCGCTGGCCGTGGCCCTGGTATTCACGCTGGGGTTGGTGGCCAGCTACGTCGTGCTGGGCGTCCTGATCGCCTTGGGCGACATCAGCATCGACGAGATTCTGAAACTGAACAAATACGTTTACTGGGTCTTCGGTGTGGCACTGCTCGGCGCCGGCGTGTGGGTCGGCGGTTTGTTTGGCCCGGTGAGCCGACGCGATCCAGGTAACCATGAGGTCAGAAGTCTTGGTAAAGCCACCTTGGTGGGGCTGTTCCTGCTCGGTATGGCCTGTGGGCTCCCGCTGATTCCAGTGGGTTCGTCCAGCGGCATCGGCCTGCTCGTATTGGCCAAGTGTGTCGCGGGACACGGTCTCTCGTGGCTGGGACTTCTGGCCTTCTTGAGCTTCGGACTCGGGCAGAGTGCCCCCGTCCTGTTGGTGGGCCTGTTGACGGGCCTGCTGAAAACACCATTGGTCCGCCGGCTCCGACCGCGGCTGTGCTCCATCGACCAGCAGATTCGCCTGGCGGCGGGCAACGGACTGATGGTTTTGGGAATCTACTTCGTCATCGTGGGTTGATGGCGGACAACTATGGAAAACGCGACACCAACCAATCCGACACGGCAACACAAGTTCGACGGCCGGGAATTCGCTGCCAAGAGTTCGTGCAGCGTTATTCTCATCGTCGTCCTGCTGTTCCTGATCCGACCTCTGATGGTCAGCCAGCTCCTCAGCCGGGCGGACGCGTACTCGACCTGCGGCCTCTATGACGAATCGAAACGTCAGTGCGGCAAGGTCCTGCTGATCGACGGCGGCAACAGCACCGCCTGGTACCTGCTCGGCTGCGTCCATAAGGCCCGGAAGGAAACCGATCAGGCCTACGCCGCGTTTAACAGGGCAACGCAGACAGATCCGACGAATGTCCCCGCCCAATTCGAATTGGGCATGATGTACGCTCAGGACAACCTCCACCGGCAGGCGATCCCGTGCTTCGAAGAGGTTCGCACGTGTACCTCGGAGGAGGCACGCAAAGGCAGCGACGGTGCGTTCTCGCATCACCGCGCCGCCCTGAACATGCTGGTCTTCTGCTACGAGAAGACCGGCGAATCCGCCAAGGCCCGCATGACCCGCGAAGAACTCCGCGTCTACTACCCCGACCAGACGCAATCCAGCGCGGGGTCCGCCGCCGACGTGCCTCCCGCCCAGTAGTGCAACTCAGAACTAAGAACTAAGCACTTAAAACTACCTCGCCTCCCACCACAGCCGCGGATAGTCCTTCCCCTCCTCGATCCACCAGATGTCCTCCGTCCCATTGGCCGTCTCCCCCACGAAGTCCCAGCCGGCATCGGTAAACGTTTTGGCCGCCCGGAGCTCGACCGTCGCCTTGCCCACGCCGTCAGCACTCTTGCTTTGGCCGGAGGTCTCAACGTTCCAGAAGCACGAAACCGCAGAACTGTCTGGGCTGTTCAGGCCATCGAGCCCCCCGACGTTGTCGACACCGCTGACTCTGCCCATGCTATAGCACCGGGTCATGATCCCGTAATTGGCTGCCGTCAACCCGCCAACGTAGTAGGTGCCGGTCGTGGCACAGGTGCTGTAGCAGTCGGTCACCTGGGCACCAGACCATAGTATCCCCACCAGTCCGCCGACACTCGAACCCCCACTGACACGTCCGCCACTGCCGCATTGAGTCACGGTGCCGCTGGTGTGTCCCGCCAGTGCGCCGACCGATCTGTAGGACCCGATGATGTTGGCATCCGTCACAGCAAGATTGCTGACACGCGATCCTGTACCCAACAGACCAAATAGCCCGACGTGCGCAGACCCTTGTACTGTCAGATGTGACACCGTGTGACCGCCGCCATCGAACGTGCCCGCAAACCACGGAATCACGGCTCTGTCCCAATGGATGCCGGAGAGATCAATGGATGTTGCCAGACGGTAGTGCGCACGCGCACTGTAGTGGACCATCGCCCCCAACTGCAGAGCGTTAGTGATCACATAGGGCGCGTCCGCCGTGCCCGAGCCTTCCATCAAGACAGGCGGATATCCGCTGAATGTTGCCAACATGGGATAACCACCCTGTTCGGGTGTCTGCCAAATCTCCGCAGTCCCATTCGCAATTTCGCCGACGAAGTCCCAACCGGCGGCGAGGTATGTCTCCGCTTTCTGCATGTCCGCCGTGCTCTTGCCCGTCCCACTGATACTCCACGTAAGGCCTGATGTCTGGATATCCCAGAAGCAGGAGATCACAAAAGTCCCGAGACTCTGCAACCCGATGAGCCCACCCGTGTCGAACGTGCCGCTGACCGGGCCGGTGCTGTAGCATTGAGTTACGGCACATCCCTTGTCATTGCCCATCAACCCACCCACCACGGATTTGCCGCTGACAGCGCCCGTGCTGTAGCATTGTGCCACGATCCCGTTCCAGCCGTATCCGACCAACCCGCCCACGTCCGAATCCCCGTAGACCGTGCTCGTGTTGTGGCAATCGATGACGGTACCATCATTATTCATCCCCACCAGTCCTCCAACGCAGTAGTAGCCACGGACCACGCCACTGTTGTAGCAGTGGCTCACCATCCCTGCGTTCCATCCCGCCAACCCGCCGAGACCAGGGACGCTGCCGCTCATGTTACCATCGACTATCCCCAGATTTCTGACCTCGGCTCCCGTGCCCAAGCCGCCGAATAGTCCTCCGCGGCCGCTCTCCACCGTCAAATGGCGGATCTGGTGGCCGTTGCCGTCGAAGACACCCGTGAAGGGCGTCCCCGGGAAACTTATAAGAGTTGGCGGATTCCTTCCTCCGGGGTATTGCGCACCGAGGTTGGGCGCGATGACGTTAAAACTGGGCCGCCCGTCCTTGCCGTCAAAGCCTGACAGGTCGATATCCGCCATGAGCAAGAAGTGCTTGTTCCATTCGCCCGGGTAGAGTGCAATCGTGTTCAGCTCTTCGGCGGTGTAGATGACGAATGGATCCTTGCTCGTGCCGGTCCCGGAGAGCACGTCGCACAGTCTCGTCACCGGATTGCCCGGCCTATGCTCCCACCACAGTCTTGGATAGTCCTTGCCTTCATCGATGGTCCAGACAGGCGGACCGCTACAATCCGTCCAAACTCGGAACGTGCTTGCCGTCTTCATTTCGGTGGTAGTCAAACCCGTGCCTCCGCCGACGCTTATGGCTTGGCCCGACGTGTTGACGTCCCAGAAGCTTGTGCGAGTACCGGCAAAGCATCCTCCCACGAGACCGCCAACGTACGAATCACCGCTGACCGCACCGGCGCTGTAGCAGTGGGTGATACCACCCGTAGAGTTGTCACCCACCAGTCCGCCGACGTAGGTGCTGCCGTGAACCGCGCCGGTGCTGTAACATTGGTGGATGCTGCTGTTGAAAAGGGCGTTGTAGCCTAGCAACCCACCGACACTCCTGACACCGTCAACATCGCTGGCGTTGTAGCATTGGTTAATACTACCGCTGATGTTATACCCTACGAGACCACCGACGCTTGAATTGCCGCTGACGATGCCGGTGCTGTAGCACTGGGTCACGATGCCGCGGTGGTTGATTCCCGCCAATCCACCGATATCGGATCCCGCAGAACGGATCGCACCTGTGACATGGCAGTGAGCGACCATCCCAATGTTACACCCCGCCAAACCGCCGACGCGGTTGCCCGAACTACTCATATTGGCACCCACGATACCGAGGTTTCTGACAGTGGCCGCGGCTCCCACTTGTCCGAACAGCCCCAAATACTTCCCGCCTGTGATCGTCAGGTTCCTGATCACTTGGCTATTGCCATCAAAGACCCCGGTGAACGGAAGGCCATCGAAGCTATATTCCGTCCCCGCCGCATTAGTGGCGTCCGGCGCGATGACGGCTCTGTCGAAGACCTTGCCGCCGGGGAGGTTGGGGTCGAGGTCGATGTCGGCGGTGAGGAGGAAGTGCTTGTCGTAGTCGGCGGGGGTGTCGCCGAGAGTCATCAGGTCGGCGGCGGTGGCGATCTGGTAGGGGGTGCCTTGCTCGCCTGTGCCACCGGCGTACCTCCTTTGGGCGATGGCGTTCATGGTGAAGGAGAAGAAATCGGCACTGGAAGGCGGCGGGGTCGTTGTAGCGACGAGATGTGCCGAACTGCCCGCAAGTGTCACCGCGATGCGTACGCTGCTGCCGTCGGAAGCCGTGCCCGTGAACTGGAGGGTCGTTTCGTTGAGAACCGTGCCTGCCAGCGAGGTCATGGCGAAGACTTCATTGGGATCTTGGGTGTGCTGAATAGCGCCGTTGGCCACAGCATTGGCATCTACCCGAACGAAGGAGGTGGTTCCCATGTTGGGGTCGATGGACAAGACGAACTGCCCCTCGATGCGATACGTGATGAAGACGCCGGCGATTCCACCTGTCTGGGCGAGGCCGCTCTGGCTTGATGAGAAGACATACCGATCTGTCTGTGAGCCGAAGGCAGCGGCGCACGGAATGCACACGACCAGCCCCAAAACTTGCAGAATGACACACTTCCTCAACTGAAGCATCTTCAGTCCTCCATCGCTTCAAACACGTTCGCCCGTCCGATGGGTGGGGCGAATGATGATTCGCCCCTACAACCGACTGCCATCTATTCTAACGGAAAGGGGACACGCAGGTCAAATGCCCTGCGGTACGAAGGTGATAAAACCCATTGCCTTCACCGGCGGGGCGGTTAAACTTAGGGTAATGAAGGTTCTCAAAGGGATTTCGGAACTGGGGCAGATCCGCAAAGGCGGGGTGCTGACGATTGGGAACTTCGACGGCGTCCACGCCGGTCATCAGGAGATTCTCGGCACGGCTCGCGAACTGGCCCGACGCAAGAAGGGCCAGATGAACGTCATGACGTTCGAGCCCCATCCGGTGGCAGTGTTGCACCCCGAGAAGGCGCCGGGTGTCCTCACGCCCCTGGCCCTCAAGCTCGAGCTAATGCAGGAGTCCGTGGACGACTTCGTGATCGTCGTGCAGGATAGCCGGGAGCTTCTGGGGCTGTCCGCACAGGCATTCGTGGATCAGTTCCTGATGCCTCGCATCGCTCCGGCAGCCATTGTGGAAGGGGATGATTTCCACTTCGGCTCCGGCCGGGGCGGAGACGTCGGCACTCTTCGCCAGTTCGGGGCCGAACGAGGTTTTGACGTTGTGGTCGTTCCGCCCAAACAGATTCACCTGCCGACCGGTGAGACCATTCGGGCCTCCAGCACGATGATTCGGTACATGCTGGAAAGCGGTCACGTTGCGGATGCGGCGGTCGCTCTGACGCGTCCGTATCGCTTGATCGGACCGGTCATAACCGGCTGGGGACGTGGCCGCAAACTGGGCTTTCCTACGCTGAATATGGCCAAACCCAACCAGATCATCCCCGCCGATGGGGTCTACGCCGGGTTTGTCGAGATCGGCGATGATGAACAGGCCGTCGTCGCGAAGACGGAACACCTGCCGGCGGTGTTCAGTATCGGTCAGGCCCGGACGTTCGGCGACGAGCACCCGCTGTTGATCGAAGCCCACGTTCTCCTGGGCCGGCTCGGCGACATGACGGGCAGGTGGATGACCATGGATTTCGTCCGGCGTCTGCGCGATCAGCACAAGTTCAGCACCTCCGAGGAGCTGGTCGCCCAGATAGAAAAGGACTGCCGGGCCGCCGGGAGTGCCCTCAATCTGACGGCATGAGGCGTCTGCTTTTGGAGTAGCATTGAATGTTCGTTTATGAGTCGATCGTGATCGGGGCGATGCTCCTTCTCAACGGCGTGTTTGCCGCCTACGAGATGGGCTTGGCCTCGATCAGCCGGGCCCGGCTGGCGGTCCTGCTCACCGAGAAGAAGC
>CAYQXM010000101.1:0-8089 GCA_964421295.1 uncultured Pirellulales bacterium | reverse complement strand
TTTCATGAAAGACCGGATGGAGGCGAGTCTGGCCATCATTCAGCTGGGGATCACGATCGTCGGCGTGATCGCCGCCGCCTCGGGTGGCGCGGGCGTCAAGGACGCGTTCTCGCCGCTCGTGCAGGACCGGTTGGGGCTTTCGGAAGCTCTGGCCGACGTGCTCGTACTCGCTTTGCTGGTCATCCCGCTGACCTTCGTGACCATCGTCTTTGCCGAGCTGGTTCCCAAGATGATCGCTCTGCACAACAACGAATGGGTCGTGCTGCGCCTGTCGCCCCCGATGCGCCTGTTGTCCCGCATCGCGCATCCGATCGTGAGGATCATCGAAGCATCGGTCAAAGGGATCGTCCGCCTGCTGCCCAAACAGGCGAAGGCCGAGACGACCACCCGGAGTCAATGGCTGCACGAGCTGCGGGCCGCCGTGGCGCTGGCCCGCACCTCCCAACTCATGGGCGAGCGTCAGGAGAAGATCGTGCTGGCCGCCGCCAGTCTCTCCACCCGGCCGGCACGTGACATCATCATCCCGATCCAGGATGTGTCCATGATTTGCCTGGGCGACAGCCTGATGGATGCGTTGATCCAAGCCCACCGCGACATGCACACGCGGTTTCCTGTCTGCAAGGTCAAGGGGGATCCGCAGAGCGTCGATGGCTTCGTCAACTTCAAGGACATCATCGCCGCGATGAAGGTCAATCCCAAGGACCCCAGCCTCAAGGGCATCGCTCGACCGATTGCCAAGGTGTCGGAGGACATGTTGCTGTCGCAACTGCTGGAGATGATGATCCAGCAGAAGACGCACATCGTCATGGTCTTGTCGAAAGCGGGAGCCGTGATGGGGATGGTGACGCTCGAAGATGTGCTGGAAGAGCTGGTGGGCGAGATCGAGGATGAGTTCGACCGCCTGCCGTCGCACATCCATTCCTACGGCAGCGCCGAATGGATCATGGGCGGAGGCGTGCCGATGACGGCGGTGGCCGCGACGATAGGCTTCGACTGGTCCCATCGCTTTGTGGGGACGCGCGTCCCCACGTTGGCCGAGTGGTCGATGCAGCGGGCGCCGGAGGGCTTCGCGGGGGGCGAAACCTTCGAGAGCGAAGGCCTGCGCGTCATGGCCCGCAAGTTCCGGAGAAAGAAACTGATGGAAGCGGTGGTGGGTACCTCGGGCGCGGTGGCCGCTGCGGCGGACCAGAGGCCCGACGCTCCGTGACGGTGTTTCACGAGAAAGGAATTTCAGGAAGGAGTTTGCGATGGAGAAGCTAAGACATATCGTCCTGGGAGTTCACATCACGAATCGCGTCAAGCACGTCCCTTCGGTGCAGGACCTGTTCACCAAGTATGGGTGCAGCATTCGCACGCGCCTGGGTTTGCACGACGCTTCGGAGAAATCCTGCTCGTCCAACGGCCTGATCCTGCTGGAGATGGCCGGCGGCGACGAGCCCGTCGCGCAGTTGATGAAGGAGCTCAAGGCGATCGAGGGTGTTGACGTTCAGAAGATGGTTTTTGAACACGAATAGCGCTAGCAGGGTTTTCATGGCAGACCATGACTTGTTTCGACGCGCCGCCGAGCTGATCGACGGCGCGGGTACCATTTTGATCACGACCCACACCAAGCCCGATGGCGACGCCTGCGGGTGCGTCGCGGCGCTGACCGACGTGCTGCGTGCGAAGGGCAAGACGGTCCGGCCGCTGTTCCTTTCGCGGATGCCGGCCTGGTACACCTTCCTGTTCGATGAGAAGGTCCCGGTGCTGCGCGACGACCTGCAAGTGAGTGACTTGACCGACGGCCCGTTTGGACAGGTCGATCTGATCCTCCTCGTGGACACCAACAGCTACAGCCAGTTGCCGCACTTCGAGACCTATATCCGCCGGAAGCAGGTGCCGATCCTCGTGCTCGATCATCATGTCACGTCGGACAAGCTGGGCCGGGTGGAGATCGTGGATACGACCGCCCCCGCCACGGGCCTGGTGGCGTATGACTTCCTGATCTGGGCGGGCTGGCCCCTCAGTGCCCGCATCGCGGAGGCGCTGTTCGTGGCGACCGCGACCGACACCGGCTGGTTCCAATACACCAATACGGACAGCCGCACGTTCCGGCGCGTGGCCGAGCTGATCGATCTGGGCGTGAATCCCGCCGCCACGTACGACAAGCTGTACCAGAGCTTCTCCTATTCCCGCTTCAAGCTGATGCGGGCGATGCTGAATCGTCTGGAACTCCATCTGGACGGCCGCTTCGCGATCCAGATGATTCTCCAGGAGGACCTCCAGGAAACGGGCGGCTCCTATGAAGATACGGAGAATTTCATCAACGAATGTCACCGTATCGGAACCGTCAAGGTCTCGGTGCTTCTGGTGGAGCTGCAGGACGGCCGGGTCCGCTGCTCGCTGCGGAGTCGCGGACGTGTCGATGTCAGCGAGGTGGCGGCCCGGTTCGGCGGGGGGGGCCACAAGAACGCCGCCGGCACCTTCCTCCCCGGCCCGATCTCCCACGCCCGACAACTCATCTACGACGAAATCGCGCCGAAAGTCGGCGGTGCATAGTCTCCGTGCCGACGTGTGTTTCCGTCGCGGAGGCACGGCTGATCGCCTCCTCCGCCCACCCCGCTGGTCACGATATATCCCGGCGGGGGAGGCTCCCCGGGGTGAAAATAGGTAGTCGCGCGAGGACTTTGGGCTTGACAAATTGTCGGATTCGGCTATACTGTCACCTCAATGCTATTGGCGGTGTCACGACGTGTCACGGTAGTCGGACAGCCGCACGGCGAGGATTGACGATGTGCCGTGAAGAGGCGTGATGCCGCGCCTCTCTGGAGGAGTTGCGGAATCTACACGAACAGCGCTCTCGGCTCCCGAGGGGAAGAAGGTCTATCCGTTCTTCCCGAGGCCGGGCGCCGCTGAACCATTTCCGTCCTTCTCACGTCACGATGGCCATGGACAGGCTCGCCGCAGGGAGAACATGGAAGATGAACGAGCACTCGTGCGGCATTGCGGACGGGGTACGTCTCGAAGGAAACTTGTCCTTGGACGCTGATGGCGGGACCATGACCATCTAGTAGATATCGACACGGATACTCCCTAACCGCAAATCCGCGCCGCATAGTGCCGGAAAAGAGGAGGGCATGGCAGGAATGAAAGGCTCTCGCCGGTGAGCCACGCATGGGATCAGGAGGCCGGCTCGTTCGGAACGAGCCTTGCAGTTCAAGATACGCACCACATCAACAAGAACGAAGGAGGATGATGTCATGAGGAACCACTGCACCTGTGTTCTCGCAGTTATTGCGTCTCTGTTCGCGTGTTCGGCGGCGCGGGCGGCGAGCACCCTATTGGTGGAGGATTTCGAGGATGGGGCACTCGACCCGCGTATGTCGGTTCAGACGACAGGCTCTTTTATCTCGGCCCCGGGCCTCAAGGCGTTCACCGGCCTTGACGGGCAGTACGCGTTTGGTTATGGCCGTTCCCCGAACCGATACAACAGTTGGGGGAATTACACGACGGACCTCATTATCACGTTCTCCCAGCCGACTCTGGTTACGTCCATTTCTTTTGAGGAGATGGAGGTATTCGGCAACTGGGGTTCCGGGGGAGCGGTGATCGTCGACGGGGTCGTGCGGGAAGAATTCGGAAGGACCCCGTACAACGACGGATCCGCCGATACCTCGTCGCGGTTTCACGAGCTCGAAGTCGGCAACTCGGTCAGTACTATCGTATTCCATGTGGAGGACATCACGGACCTGAGCGAGATCTACATTGACAATATCACCGTGTGCGGAGGCTCGATGGTTCCGGTTCCCTCGGCGATCGGACTGGTCCTGATGGGTCTGCTCTCATTGAGAACGGCTGGAAGACGGGGGACGCAGACGAAAGCGTAGTCAGATCCGGGGAGTGCCGCGGCGGCATTCCGGTTGTCACCAATAATGATGCACTTGCGGCCGGACGCTTGTGTCGTAGAGTCTCTGGATCGCGGCCATGGTCTTGGCCGACAGGGCGGGCAGGTCCGCGGCACGGACGTTTTCCTCGACCTGGTCGGGGCGCTTGGCGCCGGGGATCGCGCATGTCACGGCGGGGGACATCAGGATCCAGCGCAGCGCCATCTGCGCCATCGTAGCGCCGCGCGGGACCAGGCGACGCAGCGACTCGACGAGCTCCAGGCCCGTGTTGTAGTCGACGCCGGAGAAGGTCTCGCCGCGATCGAAGGCTTCCCCGTGACGATTGAAAGCGCGGTGGTCGTCGGCGGCGAAGGTGCTCGTTGCGCCGAGCTTGCCGGCGAGCAGACCCGAGGAGAGCGGCAGGCGCGCCAGGATGGCGACCCGCCGGCGCTTGGTCTCCTTGAAGAGCAGCTCTGCCGGACGCTGACGGAAGATGTTGTAGATGATCTGCACGGATTGCACGTTGGGGTACTCGATCGCCTTCAGGGCCTCCTCGACCTTCTCGACGCTGACGCCGTAGTAGCGCAGTTTCCCCGCCTGGACCAGGTCGTCGAGCACGGCGAAGACGTCGGGTGTGTAGTAGACCTCTGTGGGGGGGCAGTGCAGTTGCAGCAGGTCGATGGCCTCCGTCCCGAGATTCTGGAGACTCCGTTCGATGAAGGCCGTGAGATTCTGACGGTTATAGCCGGTGGCGACGTGCGGGTCGAGTCGTCGGCCGGCCTTCGTCGCGACATAGAAAGGTTCCTTCCGTTCGCGGCGGAGCTGGGCCAGGAGTCGTTCACTGCGTCCGTCGCCATACACGTCGGCCGTATCGAAGAAGTTGACGCCCAGGTCCAGGGCGCGATGGAGCGCCGCCAGCGACTGTCGGTCGTCCACGCTGCCCCAGGCGCTGCCGATGGCCCAGGCTCCAAAGCTGACCGTCGAAACCTTCCATCCGGTCCTGCCGAACGAGCGGTACTTCATGGTGATCTCCTTGCTCTGTCACCCTGCATCAGCTACAATGGCAGGGTGTGTGTTCTTTGAACCATCGATCTCTTCAATGGCGGGTATCATACTCGAACGCGGTCGGAGTCATGCAAAAAAACGCACAGGCGGCAGAACAGGACCGGGGTCTTGCGCATCCAGATACAAGACAGATGGATGCTGTGCGTGAGTCCGATTCGCCTCCGGTGGACCAAGTCTCGCTGGCACGGCGCCTGCGTCATGGCGAGCGGGCGGCGGCCGAAGAGCTTGTAGATGCCTACTACGCAAGGGTTTACGTTCTGATGAGGGCGATGGGGTACGACCGCCACACCAGTGAAGACCTGACGCAGGAGACGTTTATGCGGACGTGGGCTCACATCGGGCAGTTGCGGGATGGCAAAGCGCTGACCGGGTGGGTCTTCCGTATCGCGGGTAACGTCGCCCGGCTGCATTGGAGAAGGCAGAAGCACGTCGACATCGTGTCGGACACGACCGAGACGCCTCTGGACGGTTTCGAACAGGCCGGGTGGCGTGAAGAACACGCCCTATTGCGGACCGCTATTTCCGATCTGCCGTGGAAATTGCGGCAGGCGATTGTGCTGCATTACATGAACCAGTTGTCGATTGCCGAAGCGGCCGAGGCCGCGGGTATACGTCAGGGCACTCTGAAGAGCCGGTTGAACCGGGCTTTGGAGGCTCTGCGAAAGCAATTCCCTGATCGCTGACGTGCGACCGGCTCGGGTGGCCGCGAACACGACGCGAAGGAGAATGCTCCATGAACAATGAGAGAATCGCAGGACTTCTGAAGGAATGGTCGCAGCGGGTGGCTGGATCGGTCCGGCCGGGCCTGTCGCGCGAGATCAAGCAGAGAATCCCCGAGCGGCTGGTGCCTCATCGGATCGGAACGATCAACATCGTCGTTGATCTACGGGCCAGCCGGATCGCTGTTGCCGCGGCCGTTCTGATTGGACTGGCGATTCTGGGGAGCATTGCGGGCAGCCACGGTGGCATAGTCCAAATGTACCGCGACGGGAGACTCCTCGTGAAGTACGCATTGGTGGGAGAGAATGCGTACAGAACCGAAGCCCTGGGAAATCTGGCAAGCTTGCGTGACAATCTCATCGCTCAGGGCCGTGAGGTCGTTTACTACGGCGACCGTGGCAATGCAAAAGACGGAATGGCGATCCTCCTGCAGTGGAAGATCGATGACGAGAAATACGGCGTGATCCTGGGCGACTTCTCCGCCCAGACGGTCAGTCCGACAACGCTTATCCGACTTCAGTCCCGCATGCTTCGCCAGCATTCCAAGCGGTGACCCGCGAACCGCAGCTGAGACGCAGACACACGCGGTACCTCAATAGATGATGGCGGTTGCGTCCTCGATTTTCCGGGTCACCTCTCCGACATCCGCAGGATCGCATACGTAAGCATCGAACCCTTTCTGCATCAAGGCGGCGGCTTCCTGCGGACTGAGAGGATTGGCCAGGGCGATGATCTTGGCGGTCCCGAACTCCTCGCTGGTGCGAATGTTCCGGCAGATGCCGTGCGCATCGACATCGGTTGCCAGAAGGTTGATCAGGACTACGTGAGGCGAGAATCGCTGCACCGCCACGCCCGCCTGGAAGGAGGTGTGCGCGGTCTGGACTTCGTAGTTGCTCTGGGTGGCCAGGCTCTCTGCCAGAAGGGTCATGGTCTGATCCTGACCATCGACCAGGAGAATACGCGTCTTGCCGATGGAGAGGGATTCGGTGGGAATGTTGTTGGCCTTCATGAAGCGAAGCAACTCGCTCAACGGGATCCGGCGGTCCTTGCTGCCCGGGATGCGATAGCCCTTGAGCTGGCCCGAGTCAAACCACTTGGAGACCGTGCGCGGGGCCACGTTGCAGATGCGGGCGACGTCGCCCGTGGTCAGTACATTCTTGCCTTTTGCCATGCCAGAGTTCCTCGACAATCAAACCGTGATACTCTGTTTTCGACCGAAGGTGGAGTGGCATTTAGCACGGGGCTCCGGAATCCTTGTGGCCGCGAAAATGAACCGTTCCGCGTTTGGAGTCCGTCCGATAATGGGTCGTGGCGGGCCGCGGATTGCTGATCCACGCCAGGCTTTAATCTGGAAAGAAAAAATCCACAATCTTGGCTCTGCAATCCGTGCGCGCGGCTTGCATATCTCGTGTTATATCGTAAAATTATCATAGAGACACCAGCCAACAAACGGCGGAGCCGACGGGTGAAATCCAACATGAGAAGGGCTCGGGCAGTGCGCCCAGACGCGGCCGGAGTTCCAGAAAGGGGGACGAACCCTGCTATGGGTTGGAAGGGCAAACTGGTCTTTGTGCTGATGGTGTACTTTGCAGGCTTTGCCACCGCGGTCTACTGCCTGGGGCCGACCCCGGACGGCAAGAGCGGTGGGGCGGGCCGAGCCGGCGCGACGGGAGCGTCGTTCAAGTCGGAGGAGTTCGCCAAGTCGCTGAACTCCGGCATGCACAAAGCTATCGATGTCGGTAAGGAGGCGGCCACACAGGCGGCCAAGTTGATCCGCGAGAAGATCAACGAAAGTCAAACGAAATCTAAGGGATAACCAAGCACTCCATCATTTCGCTGTGCACCATGAGGAGACTCCGGTGAACGCGCCACCGAGCTCTACAGGGGGGGTGCCAACGAACTCCGCAGGCCGCGAGCAGGGAACACTCGCGGCCTGCACTCTTTGGCTACAGACACTCGCTGGCGAACACATCGTCTCTCACTCCTGCTCGCTCCGGAAGAGCACTCCTGTTCTCTGCCATGCTGATGCCGCGGACTTCCTGGCGGCAGGGTATTCCTGACCCGATTCGCCGACGGATGAAAGAGGTCCATCGCTTTGCGCTTGCCTCGTGGGCCCGACAGGGGCACAATCTGGAAGCGAAGGGGCGGGCACGCCCTCGATCTCTGGAGCAGAACTGTGAATGATGAGTCACCCCAGATCCTGACGGTTCCTCACCACAAACGCCTCCTGCTGCGGGCCTGTGCGTTCGCAATGCTGGTGCTTGGCACGTTGCCTTCACTCTGGGTGTCGATCCTCCTGCATTCTGTCCTGCCGCTTCTCGGGGGGGATATTCCTCGCCTTTCTTGCCCATACCCTCCTGGGAAGGGCCAGCCTCGTTCTGGAGATCGGCCCGAAGGGGATATCGGTTGGTGGCAAGAGGCATCCGCAGCTCACCCTGTGG
>CAYQXM010000100.1:0-18921 GCA_964421295.1 uncultured Pirellulales bacterium | reverse complement strand
TGGGACGAGAACTACCTCCTGCGAGTCCTGCGAATTTAGATGCGTTTGCCCTGGACGGCCGGGGCTTCCGTTGACAGACACGCGGCGGCGAGATAGACTGCTCGACTTTGTGTCGGTCCGGAGTTGCTATGACTTGGTGGAAATCTCCCGTGTTGATCATCGTGGGCACCCAGTTGCTGTTCACGACGGGCGACCTGATCGCCCGTGCGAACATGCGTCACAGCCCGTTCGCCGTCGCCACGTTTCTGAGCTGGTGGTTCCTGATCTACTTCGCCCTCCGTCAGGTCGCCATGTTCGGGCAGCTCTACGTTCTTTCCGCCTTCCAACTCGGCAAAACCATGGTCCTGTTCAGCGCCACCTCGATCGTGCTGGTGAACATCCTCGGCGTTCTCCTGCTGGGCGAGGTCCTGTCGCTGCGGGCGTACCTGGCCATCGGCCTGGTCGTCTTCGCTTTTGTATTGCTCTCGATGACTGCGTGACCCTTAGTCATCTGTTGCGGCCTGTTCGGGTCTTGAATCGTGCCGCCACAGCAGGAGGATCACCAGGGCCAGCACAAGAAAGCCGGGCAGACCCGTGACACCGGTGGTCAGATCGCTACCTCCGCGGACGAGCGCGATCGACAGGCCGTAGGTCGCGTTGAATGTCCCGTGGATGATCGCGGCGGCGATTACGGAGCGAGCCTTGACGCGAATGTACCCGAAGATCAGGGCCAGCAGGACGCACAGAATCGTCATCATGAACACGCCCGCTACCCGGTGCTGCGGATAGTTGTGGCCCTGCAGGATCAGGGGCGCGTGCCAGAGACCCCAGACGATGCCGATGAGCAGCGACGACCGCCAGAAGCCGAGGAAGGCCAGCTCCCTCTGCAGGAAGCCCCGCCAGCCCAACTCCTCGCCGAAGCCGGCCACCGCATTGACGGAGACTCCGGCGAGCAATCCGCCCAGCAGGGTCAGGCAGAAGACGGAGGCCGGTGTCACGGTCTGCTCTGTGAGCCGCTGGATTTGGTGCGGTTCGAGCATGGGAGCGAAGCGTTCCAGCAGGCCCTGCATGTGCGGCGCATACTCGATGCCCGGCAGGAGCAGGCTGAGCCCGAGTGTGGCGAGTGCGATCAGCGGCGGCAGGAACCATGCGACGAGGAACCAGCGGTTGAGCCGAAAGGAAATCCCCAACGGACCCACCACAGGCTTGTGATAGATGCCTCGCTGAAGCAGAATCGCAACGATCATGGGAATGAACATGTAGGCCGTGCCAAACGCCACGCTGGCCGGCGTGCCCCAGCGCCCGCCCAGGGCGACGAACAGCCAGGCGAACGACCAGTTGGCGAGGAACGTCAAGGCGACGAACAGACCCGCGTTCTTCAGGTGCTGGTTCGCGGCGTCTGATGTGATGATGTCACTCGGCCGCTTCAATGGGGCCCTTCCTTCTCTCTTCGCTGCTCTGGCTCAAGGCCGCCAGACCGCTGATGGCGCCGAGATTCATCGTCTCGAGGGCGGAGCTGGGCACGATGATCATCGAGCCTTTCTCCTTGAGCCCTTCAAACAGCATATTCATGCCGCGCAGGTGCATGGCGAGGGGATTGGACTCGTACTGCTTGGCGGCCAGCGCGAACTTGGCGGCAATCTCCGTCTCGGCCGTTCCCAGGATGATG
The DNA here is from genome assembly GCA_964421295.1 of uncultured Pirellulales bacterium. Classification (GTDB taxonomy): domain Bacteria; phylum Planctomycetota; class Phycisphaerae; order Sedimentisphaerales; family Anaerobacaceae; genus PLanc-01. The sequence goes on along the minus strand of CAYQXM010000100.1, from coordinate 17,273 downwards.
CGGGCCTGCCGTTCGCGCTCGGCCTGGGCCTGCTTGGACATCGCGGCCTCCAGGTCCTTCGGGATGATGATGTCACGGATCTCGACCGACTGCACCGTGATGCCCCACGGGTTGGTCTTTTCATCGAGGACCTCGCGCAGGCGATTGCCCAGCTCGCCGCGATGCGTCAGCATGTCAGCCAGCTCGTGCGTGCCGATGATGTCCCGCAGGGCCGTCTGCGCCGATAGAACGATGGCCAAATAGAAATCCTGGACCTCCAAAACGGCCTTCTTGGCATCCCAGACCATCCAGAAGCAGATGGCGTCGACGTTCACGGGAACGGTGTCTTTCGTGAGCGTTGATTCAGAATTGAAGTCGGTGGAGCGGATACGCATATCCACGATCCGAACAATAGTCTCGACAATCGGCACGATGAAGAATAGGCCCGGCCCCTTCAGGCGGTTGAACTTGCCCAGCCGGAGGATGACCGCGCGCTCCCACTGCCGGGCGACCTTCAGGGACAGCAGGACGTACAGGGCAACAAGACCGGCGCCAACAGTCGTCGGAACGTGCAGCACGTCCCACGCACCCGTGATGGAGCGATTGATCGTCCAGCCGATGAGCAGAACGACCACCGCCGCCAGCCATGCGACGAGAGATCCTCCGCTGGCGGGGTTCGTCTGCTGTATTTCGGAATACCGGCGCCAAACCGATGCGACAAGGTCCGTGACGTTCGTTTTATTTGCCATTGCTCAATCTCCCGTGCAAATGCTCCACGATTTCGTTCAGTGTGAGGTTGTACTGGTGTCCACGAGCGACCAGCTCGTCGCAGATCTGTTTCAACATCCGGCGTTTCTCGTCGGCGTCGATTTCCACGCCCTGTTCGCCGACGAATGTCCCCGTTCCCTGTTGCGTGTCGAGAATCCCCAGGATCTCCAACTCGGAGTAGGCTTTCCGTATCGTATTGGGATTGACCTCCAGTTCGACGGCCAACTCACGCACAGTGGGCAACTGCTCTCCCGGCAGCAGCCGGTGCGAGGCGATGCCGTACCGGATCTGGTCGACGATCTGCCGGTGGAAGGGCACTCCACTCTTGATGTCCAACTTGAACTCTATCATTTTCGATACTCCAGTCAGCTTCGCACTGGCTACATGGATAATACTATAGTGTACTAATACTATAGCACATTGAGTGTTCGGGTCAAATGGAAAAGATTGAGAAAATCCTCCGTAGCCTGACTCAAGGGATGCCGCAGTTATATAAAACCTGCGAAACAAAACACTTAGGTTGCATCTGTGGTCCGAGGAATGACGCCCTGTGGGATGGCCGACGGTCTTGCGTCCGTATGGACCGGGCTGTACCCACGTCTTCTGAGATAGTCGCCTCCGTCCTCTCCTTGGCGGAGTGGCAGGGTCGAGTCCGTGCTCGTGCGGATAGGTGGACGAGCCGGCCCAATGCATCGTCCGTTCGCCGATGCAGCCATTTTGTTCTTGCAGTCTTTACATTTGTCGAGGCATAATGTCATCAGTCATGTAAAGGAGGTCACTATGCGAACGAAAGACTATGAGTTGACGGAGCCGGAGTGGCAGATCATGCGCGTGGTCTGGGCGCGTCAGCCCTGCGCCGCTCCGGCCGTGCAGGAAGCCCTGGCCGCCAAGAAGAAGTGGAGCTACAGCACGGTCAAGACGTTCATGGACCGGATGGTGGCCAAGCGGCTGCTCAAGATCCAGCGGGTCCGGAATCTGGTTCTCTACAGCTCGGCCATCACGACCGCGCAGGCCCAGAAGCGCGAGGTGGGGCGCACGCTCAAACGCGCCTTTGGCGGGGCCTTTGCCCCCTTGATGCAGTTCATGCTGGACAGTGACAAAGTCTCCGGCGCGGAGCTGACGGAGCTGGAGGCCATGATCCGCCGCAAGCGCCGCGAGGAGCGTAAGCGGAGCAAGTAGACGGTGTGGCCGGCATGAGGTGTTGGGCCGTGCGGAGGTCTCATCATGAACAGCGTCCTGGAAGCGGTCAACTCAGCGGGGCGGGCGTTCGTCGCGTGTTCCTTGCCGATGCTGATTCAGTCGGGCGTCCTGATTGTCGTTCTGCTCCTTGCCGATCTGGTGTGGCGGCGCAAGGTGCGTGCGGTGTTTCGCTATTGGATCTGGATGCTGGTGCTCGTGAAGCTGATTCTGCCCACGTCTCTGTGGTCCCCCGTGAGCGTGGGCACCTGGTTCGGCGGCCCACTGGCCGGGCCGGCATTATCGCGAGGAGTCGAATCTAATCCGATCGACCCGCAACCGACAACGGCCGCCTCGGTCAATGACGATGTTCCATCCTTCGAGCTGCCCCGGGTGGCAGCGGCAAGCCAGAGCTTGCCGATGGAGAAGGACGAAACAGGTCCAATCGCCTCGGCATCGCCCGCGCAGGATGTGACACCGGCTGCAACTGTCTCGCGTTTGACGCCTGGACCCTCACTGAGTTGGCAGGGTCTGGTGCTCCTGGTCTGGGCGGTTGTGGTGATCGCGTTGCTCCTGTTGTTGCTGCAACGAGCCGCATTCATCGGTGGGCTGGCCGCGAAGACCGGCGCCGCCGGGCCGGAGTTGACGGCCGCGCTCGATGAGTGCCGCCGGCGCATGCAGGTGAGGCAGGTCGTCGCCGCGCGGATTTCGCCCTATGCGAACAGTCCGGCTGTCTGCGGCCTGTTGCGCCCGACGATTCTGATCCCGCAGGGGTTGACCGACAAGCTCCAGGCCCACGAAGTGCGAGCCGTGCTGATGCACGAGTTGGCGCACGTCAAGCGAGGCGACCTGTGGGTCAATCTCGTTCAGACGCTTCTCCAGGTGGCCTATTTCTACCACCCGCTGCTGTGGCTGGCCAACGCGGTGATCCGCCGGGTGCGCGAACAGGCAGTGGATGAAACGGTGCTGGTGGCGATGGGCGAGTCCGCCGATGAGTACCCGCAGACGCTCGTGAACATCGCACGCGTAGCTTTGGCGAACCGTCCCACCCTGACGCTCCGCCTGATCGGCGTCGTCGAATCCAAGAGCGCCCTGACCGCCCGCATCAAGCACATCCTCGCGCATCCCGTCCCGAAATCGGCCCGGCTTGGCCTGATTGGTTTCTTTGCGATCCTCGCCTTGGCCGTCGTCCTGCTGCCCATGGCGAAAGGCTCGAACAGGAATGGCGCGATGGACGTCAATGACATTCCAGGAGCGGGCGGCAACGGCAGTGAACCGAACGATCCCACCGCGCAGACCATCACTCTGGAGAGGTCGCAGATACTGGATTTGGCGAGCGAGAGGTTGAGCTCCCTGTCTCGCCAGCAATCGTTGGAGGAGCTTGTGCAGGCCGTTCAGGATTTGCAGGGGGGCGACTTGTGGTTTGACTACCCCATGCTCTATCTGGTTCGAGGCGCCGACGCTCAGACGAACGTGGAAACCATCACCGGTCCCTTCAAGGGCTGTCCTATCGATCAGAATCTGCCCCGGACGCTGATCGTCACCACGCGTGAGGGTCGGCAGTATGAAGTCAGAATTCTGTCCACCGATGGAAGAACCTGCACGCTGGAATACTCGTCACTATCTCCCGGCAGGGGCGCGAGCGGAGGCGCCCCCGTCGAGCCCAACGCTGCGGGTGACACACTCAGTGTAGTGGAACCCGTGGCGAGCATTCTCGCCTTGTTGAACCGCTGGCTGACAGACGTCCGGAGCGGCCGCCTCGACGCGGTGCGGCGGGCCTACACGTCGGAGTATACGCTGGCGGAACGTGACCTGAAGGACATGCAGGAGATGCTGTCCCGCTATCCCAACTGGCGACTTTCTCCGATCGTCGTGGCTCGGATAGATGGTGCTGCCATGGCAGTCTCCAACAGACAGGACAATCCGCCGGCCGCCCTCGTCTGGACGCTGAAGGCACATGGAGGCGGCTGGGGCATTGTGGACATCGACTACGAGAATCCTGACGGCGTCAAACAGGAGACTTCGAGGTTTCTGCAAAGCTATCCGGGGGCGACCTGGTACACGGAGAAATCCGCCCGGCTCATTACGTCCGACGTATGTCCCGACGTTCCGAGTGGGTACGACTGGGTGTCGCTTCGCGGCGATTATTGGCGGATGGTGCCGGCGATCCCGCGCCGCCCCCGCAGCGATATTCCCGGTCCGTGGGGCGACCATGCCCTGTCTTTCGATGGTGTCGATGACTGTGTGATAGTCCCGCCGAGCCCTTCGCTGTCACTCCGGCCGCCGTTCTTGATCGAACTGTGGATCAGGCCGGACTTCTCCGATCCCCGACTGAAGGACCGGCGCACGCAGATGGCTCTGGTGCGCCAAGGTCAGAAGGTGGACAACCCGCCGCAGGTGAGCCGGTACCAGAGAACCGGGTTCGCGACGTTCCTGTACGCTCCTGACGTGCTGGACGGAAAGGTGGGCGGCGGTGCCTTTCTCACCGCGCGGGATGGCGGTGGCATGGCGCAATCGGACATTTTCGGCACCGCCTCGTACTCTCTCGCCGCCCGTCCGGGCTGGACGCACGTGTGCATCGAGAGCCAGAGGATGCCGTGGGTGCCTTCCGTTGGCGAGCCCCTGGTCCTCGGCCAGAATATTGCGTCTTATGGCGTACCGTATAAAGGCCAGATCGCCGAAATCCGAGTCTGGAGCAAGAACCTGAGCACTCTCGAACGCCACTGGTACGACCCCAAACGTCTGACCGGCAATGAGCCCAATCTCGTCGCCTGCTGGACGTTCGATGAAAGCTCGGGCCAGATCGTGCGTGACCTCACCCCCAACCACAACGACGCCTATCTCGGCCACTCGGCCGATAGGGACGATGGTGATCCGAAGTGGGTCGATGTGGCGCCAGGCGATTCCGTGACAATGCCCGGTCCATCGAATAGGCCGAAGGACGCCAACGGAATTTCCGTCGCGTTGCCCAATGGTGTGACGGTCACGCTGCTGGGGCTGTTCGCAGGGTCGCGCACAGACTTGACGCGGTTAGAGGCAGAACGGGACTTGACGTGGTGGTACCCGGATGGCACGCCGGCCCCGGCGGAGCAGTTCGCGAGCTATGTGGCCGGTCTGGTCCTGGGCGGAGAACTTGGATACGGTTACCTGTTGGTGTTCGCCGGAAACAAGAATGCGGAGATTTTGACGACTGTCAGCGGCGGATCGGGCCGCTCAGGGGACGCACAGCGGGGCTCGCTCCTCGGCATAGTCTCTTCGAGGGACAACCAGGGCAAGCAACTGCCACCGATCGGGGACATCAAGGTGACGGCTGTGAAGGGGCCGTTCAAAACCGTCGAGATTCCTCTTCACCCCAAATGGGCCAGCCAACTTCTCACGCTCGAGGGGGGGCATCGTCTGGCGCTGTCGTGCTATGACACCGGAGTGCGAGTTACGACCGACACCGACGCCCTCAACATCCGGCTGAACTGCAAAGACGCGAACCAGACACATCATCTCCTCCCGAGTGAGGCACGCCCGCATCAGATGGCTGCGCTGATCCAAACCGGGTACTTCAGTTCGGGGTCATCGAAGTTCAGTCAGATGCAGAGCCTTTCGCTGGAATATCGCCCGGCGGACGTGGTTCAGTTTCGCAACGTCGCATTGCGTCCCGGCCAGAACACCAGCGCCCGGGCGGAGGTGCGAACGTATAGCTCCGTGGCAACTGGCCAAACCCCGCCCGTGAATCGTCATGCCCTTTCTTTCGATGGTGACGATGACTGCCTGGTGGTGCCGGCGAGTGCATCGCTGCAACTGAAACCGCCGGTCTACATTGAGATATGGGCGCGAGGCGCTTTCTCAGACCTTGGACTTCCGCGGCCGGAAACATCCTCCGGCTCGGTCGACCGATGGCCCGCGATGCTGCTCATGCACCAGGGCTCCGAGTTGCGCGACCTGCCGACATTGGAGATAGCTGGTCGTGGTGGGGCCGTACCTGAGGGGATACAGCCGGAACAATGGCCGGTGGCGTGGTCGGCTCTGAAAAGGACCGTTCCTCGGAGTCCCCAGTCCGGCGGCTTCCTGGTTTTCCTGACACGTAGTTCCGGCATTGTGTTTGCGGCGCGAAACGATGGCACGCTGCGGGAGGAAACCGATGTCTCATCCAGGTACAGTCTCCCCCTGTTGGGCGATCCCCCGGGTTGGATTCACTTCTGTTGGGGGCTGAAGAACGGGCAAGACTACGTGGTGTCCAGAGAACCGCTCGTCATCGGCGGCAATGTGGCCGGGAGAGGACTGCCCTTCAAAGGTCAGATCGCCGAAGTGCGCCTGTGGAACGGTCCGCTGCCCGGCGATGGCGTTCGCTCCGTCTGGTCCACGAGCGTGACCGGCAACGAGCCCAACCTCATCGCCTGCTGGACGTTCGATGAGGGCACGGGCCAGATCGTGCGTGACCTCAGTCCCAACCACAACGACGCCCGGCTCGGGAATTCCACGGAATCAGACGACGCTGATCCGAAATGGGTCGATCTGTCGCGGGAAGAGGCCGAACAGCGTGACGGCGGTGGATGACTATTGGCGTCTATCGACTGGCGGTGTCCGGCGTGAAGCGGAGGAAGAGGAGGTCGCCGACGGCGGTTTGGGCGGCGGGGGGCGGGAGTTGGGATTCGAAATCGTGGAAGTGTTTGGTCGTCATGATCAGGGCGACACACTCTGCGCCGGAGCCGGGAGCGATCAGTTTCTGAAAAGCGGCGAGATCAAGAAATCGGTGCTGGGAATCACTGTAGCCGAGCCCATAGGCGTACTCGCCTTGTCCACCCATGAGGAAAACATCGTTCCGCCGGTAGAACCAGCAAAGGCTGGCGGCCAAGCCGTCGTCCGAGACGAGCGCACAATTCCGATCCAGGCCGCAGTCGCGGTGGGAGAGGAGGAAGGCCCCGGGCATCTTCCCATTGGGTGTGACAGCCCCGGCGACGAAATGCCAGCTGAACAGGAACAGCACCGGCGCAAACCAGTAAAATGTCACGCGCTCGTGGACGCCTTCCTGGAATACAGCGGCCAGGGCCAGAAGGCACCAGACCAGCAGTCCGGCGCCGACCAGCAGCCAGGGCAGGGTGGGCGTCAGCACGCCCAGTTTCGGCAGGGGAACGAAGAAACCCACGATCAGGGTGCACAAAAGCAGGCCCGCGCCCACGGCTACCACGATCGCACCGATGGCGAAACCTGTGATGTCACTCTCTCCCAGGCATCGGAGCAGCCCGACGGCGATCAGGAACGCCAGAGGGGGGAAGCAGACGAGGATGTACGTGCCCAGTTTACCGCCGGAGGCGGAGAAGAACAGGAGCGGCAGGATCAGCCAGCAAAGGGCCAGGCGGATCATCGGGTCCTTGATGCCGGCGCGGCGTAGCCCCTGAATGATGGTGCCGGCCAGCGGGATCCAGGGCATGGCGCCGCCCAGGAGAATAGGCAGGTAGAACCAGAAGGGCGCACGGTGTTGGCCCGGGTCGGGATGGACGAAGCGTTCGATGTGCTGGACCCAGAAGAAATAGTGCCAGTAGTCCGGCTCCCGGCGGTGGATCGCCAGGCACCAGGGCAGAGCCACGAGGGCAGCCACGAGGCAGGGAAGCCAGAAAATCTTGAGAGTGGCGATGATGCGCCGGTCCCATAGCACGAACGGCGCCAGAACGATGGCAGGGAGCACCACGCCGAGCGGACCCTTCGTCAGAAAGGCCAGGCCGCAGGAGAGGCCGGAGACGATCAGCATCCAGCGGTGGCGCGGCTCGTAGGCCAGATAGAAGAACACGATCGAGGTGGTCACGAACAGAGAGAACAGACCGTCCAGAACGCTGAAGACGCCGAGGACGAAGACTTCAAACGACAGGAGAAAGACGCCGGCAGCCAACCGCCCGGTTGTCTTGTGCGCCGCATACCGCCCGGCCCACAGGCTCAGCAGCAGGGCGGTGAGGCCCGCCGCGAGGGCGGTAGGCAAACGTGCCGCAAAGGCGTTCTTGCCAAAGGCCCACATGGAAGCCGCGTTCAGCCAGTAGCCGAGGGCCGGTTTTTCGAAGTAGCGAAAGCCGTTGAGGTGGGGCACGACCCAGTCGCCGGAAGCGAGCATCTCCCGGGAAACCTCCGCATAACGCGTCTCATCCGGCACGATGAAGGGACGCACTCCCAGAGGGACAATATATAGAAAAAGAAAAACCCCGATCAGAACGCCAGCCGATTTCACCGAAGCTCCGTCATCTATAAACGATCACCGTTGTGCCGGGAGCGGGCCCAACACGAGCGGCTTACTGTGCCCATTTGATCAGTTCCGGGTGCAGATCCTGCAACACAGGGTCTGCCGGGCGCAATCGGGCGTTCATGTTGAGCAGTCCGTGTCCCTCAAGATTGAAAGCGCAGGTGTACGTGCGGGAAAGGCCGTGCGTCTCGCCCGGCTCCATGGGGATAATCCTGAACTCATCGCTGTCATTACGGGTCAGGTAGAGCTCGGCCCGGAGCAGGTCGTGAGCGAGCCCGCCGAAATCGACGACGCAGCGGACCTCCACGCGATCCCCCGTGCTGACCCGGCCCTTCTTATCCACCGTGGTGGACAGATCGCGGATGAAGACCTTGTCCCAGTAGTTGAGAATCGGCTGCTCGCCTTCGAGGACTTTCTTCAAGCGCTCGCGGTTGTTGGCCGTGAGGCCGGCGAGCTGCTGCTTGGCGGGCACGTAGAATTTCCTGGCATATTCCGCCAGCACGCGGGTCATGTTGAAATCCCCGCAGGCGGTGCCGATGGAGCGTCGCATCATCTCGACCCACTCGCCCGGAATGCCCAGCTCGTTGCGATCGTAGTAGCGCTCGGTGATGACGGCCTCCAGAAGATCATAGATCTGGTTGGCCTCAGCGGCTTCCTGGAGTTCGGACTGCTGGAAATACTCGCCGGCGGTGATGGCCCAGCCGTTCTGACCGTCATACGCTTCCGGCCACCAGCCATCGAGAACGCTGAGATTCAGCACGCCGTTCATCGCGGCCTTCATCCCGGAAGTGCCGCTGGCCTCATTGGGCTTGATGGGCGTATTCAGCCACACATCGGCGCCCCACGCCAGGTGCCGGGCGACGTCCAGATCGTAATCCTCCAGGAACAGCACGCGATCTTCGAGCTGATAATTGTGGGCAAACTCGAAGACCTCCTTGATCATGTCCTTGCCGGAGCGGTCGGCCGGGTGAGCCTTGCCCGCGAAGATCAATTGAATGGGCCGGCTGCTGTTCTTCAGGATTTTCGCCAGCCGATCCTTGTCCCGCAAAATCAGCGTGGCGCGCTTATAGCGGGCGAAACGCCGGGCATAGACGAGGGTCATATACTCCGCGTTCAGCAGACGCGTCAGGTTCTCGATACGGGTCTGAATGTACCCCTTCGCGGCCAGATCGACCGCCAGTTTGCGGCGGACGAAAGTCACGAGGTTCTGCTTGTTCTTGCGATGCGCCTCCCAGATTTCTTCATCGGGGATTTGGGCGATCTTGTCGGCAAGTCCGCGGCCGGCGGCGCAATGAACGTACGAGGCGGGACCGACGTGACGGTTGAGCAGCTCGGTGAAGGGCTGGCTCAGCCACGTGCGATGCACGCCGTTGGTCACGTAGTCGATCGGGATTTCCTGTGTCTGCCGCCCCGGGAACAGATCGGTCCACATCTGCCGCGAGACGTCCCGATGCAGCTTCGATACCGCGTTGATGTAGGTGGCGAAACGAATGGCGAAGGCCGGCAGGGAGAAGACACTCGTGTTGCCGCCGACGAAACCATAGGGCGCCACGTCCTCGAAGCGCAGGCCGATCTGGCGTGCCTGGGGCTCCAGGTACTTCTTGACCAGATCCGTATCGAACGTTTCATTGCCGGCGGAGATGGGCGTGTGCGTGGTGAAGACCGTCGACGATCGTATCAGGGCCTTGGCCTCGGAGAAGCTCATGTTCTCGTGACGCATCAGATGCTGCAGCCGGGGCAGGACCAGCAGGGCGGAGTGGCCCTCATTGATGTGGTACACCGTCGGTTGGACCTTCAGCGCCTGCAACGCTTTGGCGCCGCCGATGCCGAGCACGATCTCCTGCTGCAGCCGCTTTTCGCGATTGGCGACGTACAGCTCGTTGGTGATGTTGCGCAGTTCCGGCGGATTGTCGTCGATATCCGTGTCGAGCAGCAGCAGCCGGGTCCGGCCGACGTTGATCTGCCACAGCTTGATCTTCAGGGGACTCTCCTGAATGGTCATGTCGACAAAGACCAGCTCGCCCTGTTCGTTGCGCACTTCGTGAACCGGGATCAGGTGGTTGTCGAACTCCTGGAACAGCTCTTCCTGGTAGCCGTGCAGATTGATGCGTTGGGTGAAATAGCCGTACCTGTAGATCAGACCGACGCCGAAGACCGGCATGGCCATGTCGGAAGCGGCCTTGAGGAAGTCGCCCGACAGCACGCCCAGGCCGCCGCTATAGATGGGAATGCACTCGTGGAGGCCGAACTCCATCGAGAAGTAGGCGACCGCATCGCTGGGCGTCAAGGCCAGCGCCTGCGCGTCCTGCGGAGCGTTGTGCGAGAGGTATTCCTGGTAGTTGGACCACACCTGGTTCAGCTCGAACAGGAATCCTTCGTCGGCTGCCAGCTCGTCGATGCGCTGCTGGGGCAGGCTCAGGAGCAGGCGGACGGTGTTGTGTTTGACGGCCTGAAAGAGCCGCGCGTCGATGCGGTAGAAGAGGCGAATCGCATCGTAATTCCAGGACGCCCAGAGGTTGTAAGCCAGATCGAACAGCTTTTCCAGGCTCGCCGGATACTTCGGGTAAACGAACACACTCCTTGATGCCATCTTCCCGCTCCTGACTCGACTAAATCATCCTGACGTCGTCCTTCAGGTTCGTGCAGCCTCAGCCGAAATTGTAGTGCTTCTTCACGGCCTCTTTCACGTTCCAAACGCATTCGAGGTCCTGAGGGAAGATCACGAGGTCGCCGGGCCCGAAACTCACTGATTCATTGCCGTCCGTAATCGTGGCACTCCCTTCCAGGATCAGGCAGGTTTCCTTCTCCGAGTAGGACCAGTCGAACGAACTGGGTTCGCACGTCCACGTCGGCCAAGACTTACACCGCTTGATTTCCTGCTCCGATGGTTTGCGTACCACGATGTCTCGAACAGTCGGCATAGCTCCTTGCTCCGTAAATACATCCTTATGCTTTTTTCCTATGGGACGCATTATAAGCCCTGCCTTTCCGCCTGGGAACAGCCCCCGGCAACAATTATTTGAAGGTTATTGGCAAAGAGGGGGCTTTGCGATAGACTCCGCATCTTTCGTGCCGACCATCCATCCTGAGAAACCAAACGCATGCAGCAAGAGCAACTGGACAAATTCAAGCAGTGGTTTGACGCGTTTGTGGCCCGCTTCTACGGGACCGACGCGTATGTCAACGCCCACGTTCAGCTCAAGCAGGAGCACACCCGGCGCACCTGTGAGCAAATTACGCGCCTGGGGCAGAAATTGGCTCTGAGCGACGATCAGCAGCGGGTGGCGGAGCTGATCGCCTTGTTGCACGATGTCGGGCGCTTTCCGCAATTTGCGAAGTACCGGACCTACAGCGACCGCAAGAGCACCGACCATGCCCGGCTGGGCGTCGAGACGCTCCGTCAGGAGGGCGTGCTGGCCGTGCTGTCGGCCCAGGAGCGACAATGGGTCGAAACCGCCGTCGAGTACCACGGGCGCAAGTGCCTGCCCGCCGGCCTGACGGACCAGACCCTGCTCTTCGCCCAGCTCATTCGCGACGCCGACAAGCTCGATATCTTCCGCGTCATCACGGAGCTCTACACCCGCTACCGCGAAGACCCGCAACGCTTCACGTTCGAGGTCGAGCTGCCCGACGAGCCGACGGTTTCGGAGGAGGTGTTCGACGCCGTCCTGAATGGCCGTCTGGTCGACCACGCGAGCCTGCGCACGCTCAGGGACATGACCCTCTGCCAGATCGGCTGGGTGTACGACCTGAACTTCGACGCGTCGGTGGCCGAGCTGCACCGGCGGGGCTTCCTCGAACGGATGTTCTCCTATCTGCCGGACGACGACCGCATACAGACGGTCCGCCGCCGCATCTTCGAATACGTGTCCGAGCGGGAGTCACGCTGCCGCCGCTGAGCGACACGGTTCAGAACAGAAGACTGTACCGCAGCCAGAAGCTGTGACGCTGGGTGTCCGGAGCGTAGTCGCCATCATAGGCAAGCGACACCGCGTGCGGGACTCTCGTCAGCGTCAGCGAGCCGGACAGCGTGAGTGCCGTTCGGTCGCATTCGGATTCGACCATGACCGCCGCCGCTCCGGGGACAGACAGGCGGACGCCGGTCGTGTTGTCGGTCAGCAGATGCCGGACGCCGATCGAGGCGGAGGGCACGATCTGGAGGTTCCACCGGGTGAAACTACTCAGCCAGTGTAAAGCGGCTTCGGCCTGTACGTCATGGTCATCGATCGAGGAGCACGTCGTGTCCCAACCCGGATCGGTGGCATCCGTCGTGTAGGCGGGTCGATGAGCCCAGATGTAGGTCAGCCCGGCCTCGGGCAGGAACACATGTTGCTCCCGCCGGATGATATATCCCGCCATCGCCGTGGCGGCGGCGCCGTAGCTGTTATAGGAGGCGGTCTCGCGGTCGTTCAGGGACAGTCCGGTCAGACCGCTGTAGTCGTGCCATCCATAGAAGCCCGAAACACCGTAGCGCAACGTCCAGGGATCCCAGCGCGTCAGGCCGCCGAGCCCGCCGGTCAGGACGTCCTGGTCCTCGTCATTGCCCTGGTAGCCGGCTCCGGTATAGTTGATGCCGGAACGTCCGTAGCCCAGATGCAGGTCCCAGAGGGTATCGTCGATGCGCTTCTCATAGCCGCCCGAGAATCCCCACAGGTCTGCCTTGTACCCCAGTGGATCCGCGTCCTGGCTCAGCCGGGAGTAGTACGGTTCGACGTAGATGTCTGCTTTCCTGTCGGAGGCGGATCGTGCCACAGCGAGACTTTCAAGGGCCGGCCCTGCGTCGGCAAGCAGGGGCGATCCCACCGGCGACAATACGTCGAGCAGGAGATCCGTTGTCAGACGCCGGTTGACGACATCGACGGCCTGGGAGACTGTCTGTTTCTCCACGGCCGAAGCATGCGGGGCGGCGGCCGCTAGGGGCGTGTAACTCAGCATCACCGTATCATCCGTCGGATTGGACGACTTATGGTTGTCATATCCAACGTATACGTTGGGATTCTGCGCTGCGGCACCGCGGAAGCTGCCCTGAATGGCGCCTGTCCCCGCGGTCTCGAATAATCGATAGGGAGTGTCCCAGCGAGTTTCTTCGCTGACGCTGGCCACGGTCAGTGTCGCGTTGTTCAGGTTCATCCGGGCCCCGTTGCCTACCAGGATCGAGGCCTGTCGTGGATCGCCGTCCAGTGTCACGTTGTAGGTATCGACGAGCGTGGTGGTACCGCCGGCGACGCAGACCTCGTAAGCCGATTGGCCTGAGGCGCGAAGGAGGCCCGTGTTCGTCAGCGAAGTATCGCCCAGAGTATACACGCCGTACGCCGTCGACGCTAGCCCTTCACCTGCGATTGCCGTTGCCGAGACACTGCCGCTGTTGCGCACGGTCATGGCATGGGCCGCCAAGCCGATCGCCTCGGCGCTCCCGCCGCGAGCGGTGACGGTGATGTCCCCCGAATTGACAAGTACCCTTTCTCGACCGTCACCGACGGCGGAGATGCCGTGGGCCGTGGACAGCGCCGTGTTGTCGCTCTCGCTCGCGACCACGATGGTGCCGCTATTGTTCACGTCGATCGCCAGGGCGAGAATGCCTGCCCCATAAGCCAGGGCACTGCCCGCGTCTGCGGCGGCAGAACCGCCGTGCGCGGCGACCGAGATACTTCCCGTGTTGCGGATCTCCAGCATGCCGGGATCCGCGTTGACGCCGCTGCTGCTGATGCCGCCGGCCAGAGCGGCAGCATAGTGTCCGGCGTTACCCTGACTCGAAGCCGTTCCGCCCCCCGCGACGGCGATGACAAGTCCTGAGTTGCGGACGGAAACGCCCTCTGAGCTGATCCCATACGCGAGCGCCGAGGCATCCGCCTCATCGGATGATGTTCCGGCACTGCCACCGATGGCTGTGGCCATGATCGTTCCCGTGTTGATCACATGGTGGGTGGGGGAGATATATCCCTCTCGGAACAGGCCATAGGCAGCGGCGGAGGCCAGCACTTGGCCGGGCGTATCGCTCGCCGAGACCACGGCAGCACCGCCGCGGGCAAGGGCTGTGAGATCACCTGTGTTATTGATGGAACCATTGTAGGAGTACGCCCCCAATGCTTGTGCGGTCGCATCCGCTATACCGCCCGGACCGACGTCAGTGGAGCGGAGTTGCCCGCCGACGGCCGCGACCGTGATTCGACTGTCGTTCGTGACTGAGCCGTACCCGGAATAGAGGCCCGAGGCGGTGGCGTACGCATCGGCCACTTCGGCGTGGACCGCTCCCGCGGTGGCAGCAATCTCTATCATATCGCCGTTGTCAATGTCTCCGTCAGTGCGGATTCCATAGGCTCTTGCCTGGGCGATTCCGGAGCTGCTGATATCGTCCGTATCGATCGTTCCGCCTTCGGCCCTGGCGGCGATGGCGCCGGAGTACTGAACAGGGCCGCTGACAAGGTCGATCCCGTACGCGTAAGCGGAGGCATCGAGGTCGCCCGTGGCGTCGGCGTCGGAAGTTCCGCCGGTTGCCGCTGCTAGGATGCGGCCCGTGCCGGTTGCCGCACTGTTGATCCCCGCGATGCCGGAGGCAAGAGCCAACCCGCCGACGGCGGAAGCCGTGATTTCGCCGCGGTTGTCAACGGCGCCGTTGTCCGTCATGATCCCCACGGCGGTGGCCTGAGTGTCCGGAGAGGCCGCTCCCGCATTCGCCGTGACGCTGACGAAGCCCCCATTGGACACGCTCTTCTTCGAGTATAGGCCACGCGCTTCGGCATCCCCGGCGGCAGCACTGCTTCCTTTGGTCACCGTGACCGTGATGAACCCACCATTCGTCACGTCCTTGTTGCCGTAGACTCCTGCGCCGTAGGCACCGACGTTCGCCGCCGCGGCGGTAGTGCCGGAGTCACCGCTGACGATGGTGCCGCCGGATACTTCCATGCCGATCGTACCGCTGTTGATGACGCCCGCATCACTCTTGATGCCGTAGGCATCCGCCCGGGCGCTGGCAGGGACCCCGGAGTAGCCGTTGACATCCGCCGTGCCGGCACAGGCTCGAATCGTGATGGTGCCGCTGTTTCCAATCGCTTGAGCAGCCTGAAGGCCGTAGGCTTCAGCATCGGCGCTCATCGCATAGGAATCGATGCCGTCCCCATCGACAGTGCCCGCGCTGACGTTGACCGAAATGTCCCCGGCATTGTCGATGCCCCTTTCCTGGGACAGGATGCCCCAGCCGTGTGCATCGGTGCGGCCATCCACGTAGGGACTGGCGCCCACCGCGTCGGCGTGAGCCGCACCGCCCGTCGCCGTGACGGTGATCATCCCAATGTTATCCACATCTCCGTATGCATTCACGCCGTAGCCGAAGGCTTCGGCATAGGCTGTGGTTGCGACCGTGTAGGCGGATTCGCCATGGACCTCTGCCTGTCCACCCGTGGCGGTGACGTCGAGATTTCCGACATTCTGCACCTCCCCGGCCTCCCCGTAGGTCGTGATGCCGGACGCGGTGGCGTCGGCGTGCACTTCGGCTTCATACCCCTGGATGCGGGCGTGGGCATATCCTGCCGTTGCCACTGCTGTGACATCGCCCGTATTCGTGACAACCCGCGTGCCCACGTCGGACACGTAGATGCCTTGGGCGTTGGCGTTGGCGCCCGCGTGGGTCCAGGAATACTCAATCGCCTGGGCCCCCGCTTCGGTATGTCCCCCGGCGGCGGTGATGAGGACCTCGCCCGTATTATTGACATCTCCATAAGAACTGTAGATGCCGTAGATTTCGCCGTCAGCGTAGGCATCCCCCAGGGGATAATGCCGATCGTTGCTGCCTCCGTCGACCAGGGCGTACCCTCCGGTGGCCGTGCCGGTGATACCCGCCACGTTATCCACACGGCCGTCGGTGTAGATGCCGTACCCCTTCGCATTGGCCGTAGCATAGTTCTGTAGGTAACCGACGCCCGTCGCACTTCCTCCGGCCGCGGTGACGGTAAGAACCCCATGGTTCTGCACGGTCCCCAAAGAGTACAACCCCGCGACCGTCGCACCTGCCTGGGCGCTGACATAGGAGTCACGAGAACTGTTGGCGTCTGCGATGCCGCCGGTTCCCGCTGCGCTCACCGCTCCGGTGTTGTCAATCCGGTCGCCGCCGAAGATGCCGTAAACGGAGACGTTGCTCTGCAGCACGGCATGATTGCCGCCGTTGCCCTCGGTAAACGTGTGACCGCCTGTGGCCTCAACCGTGATGGCACCGCTGTTCTGCGTGGTGTCCGAGGCCTGAATACCATACACAGACGCGTTGGCGCCGGCTTCGGTATAAAGATAGCCATACAGGGTTGAGGGAGCGTTGACGTTCGCGGTTCCTCCCGCGGTGGAGACGTCAATATCTCCGGCATTGACTACGCTCCCCGCGTAAAGGCCCATGCCGAAGCTGTGGGCGTAAGCGTTGGCACGATCGTAGCCCGTGCCGTCGACATCGATGGTGCTTCCGGTGACCGAGACCGCGATCGCGCCGCGGTTATCCACAACATCATCCCAGATCCCGTAGCCGTGAGTGGATCCATAAGCCTCGAAGCTGTTAGCCCCGGCGGCCCCTCCAGTTGCGGTGACGTCGATGCCACCATGGTTGATCACGGGAACGCTGGAGCGTATGCCTGTGGCATAGAAAGAGATGTCCGAATAGAGCGCGGGATCTGTCTCGCCCGTCCCGCGCACAAGAACGTCAAACGAATTGGCGAATGGAGCAGGTTCCGAGGGTGCCGTGATTCCATTGAGGGTAGCATTGTTGTGCAGCCCGGTTCCTATGGCGATTTGCGCCTGGACGTTCGCGGCCTGCAAGCACCAAATCCACAATAGTGCCCCAATGAAGAACCCTCTGCTGCAAGATACAGTCCTTGCCGACCGCTCCGATTTCGCCATCGCTTTTCCCCTTCACGCTTTCTGCCATCCAACCGTTGACCTGCATTCCGGAAACAGAGCCACACAGGAGTGATAGCTGCCCAGGAACGCTCCCTCAGTCCAACTACTCCCTTCGTTATGCCACGCTATGTACTATTCTAACTTCCAGCCGCGTGTTGTCAAGGATCGCGGCCTGTTCAGTAGTGTAAGGAATAGTGTGTAAGTAGGTTGCAGGGGTTGGGGTCATCCGTCTGGAGTGAAGGCGAGCGTAGCGAGC
>CAYQXM010000099.1:17611-19120 GCA_964421295.1 uncultured Pirellulales bacterium | reverse complement strand
TCAATGTTCTCGTGAGCGATCACGGATTCCGGCCGGGACACCAGCGCCGTTTGGAAGTTCTCATCGCGGAAGTACTCAGCAGTGAGACCCCCTTCCTTGCCGTCGGCGCCATAGAGTCTCAGCGTCGAAAGCGGCTGATAGTCGCGCGGGTCGCCGAACTTCATACGTGAATTGTTGTCCCACAGAATGCCGTAGTTCCGGCTGGAGACCACGAACGGTACGATGTCGACGAGGTTGTATTGGAACATGTCCACGTTGTGCCCGCGCCAGTTCATCACCGCGTTCTGGTGCTGGCCCAGGCCGTAGAACGCCTCATCAGTCGGCGACTGGAAAACCTGCCGAACGTGGTAGGTCTTCTCTCCCATCACGTTGGCATCGGCGATCGTCTTGCCGCCGCCGGGGCGCTCCTGAACATAGAGACGCCCGGTGCGGTCATAGAACGAGACCTCGCCGGTCGTGCGGGAAACCTTGACGATGACCTTGGACGTGAGGATCTGCACCGTATCGCCCTTTTCGTCTATCACGAAAGGTACGGTCTTCCACCTGGTCTGTGCCACCATCAGGCTGGGACGTTTCGAAAACGCATCGATCGGTGAGGCCACGACGCGGATGATGCTGTCGGTGCAAACCTGGACCTGCATTAGCCGGGCATCGGTGGGCTCTGCCTTATCGAGTCGGATGATAACGCCGTCCGACCGTTTCTGATATCCGCTGGGCGAACAGCCGGTTAACGACAGAATCGCCGGTCCGCAGACCAACACCGCCAACGCGACGCATCTCCAACTCCTGACATTCATGCTGCTCTCCTTATTCATAGCGGATCGGAAGTGTGATTTCAGGGTTCTGATTTTAGGAGTCGAGGCTGTGAAAATCAACCCACAAACATCGACCGTCAAACTTCCCCGATTGCCATTGAAACGTGCCGCCTCCACCGTATGATTGATCCCATCGGTTTGCAGGCATAACGTCCCATAAGGAGCCGCACCATGTTGAGTCTCGCCGTCGCAACGATCGCATACGCACTCGCCTTCGCCGCAACAGGAAACCCGACGCCGGCGGCGCCACACCAGGGATACAAGAACCTCAGCGTCGCGGTCTACTTCCGTTATCAGGAAGTCCAGTCCACGCCGGGCAATATGGCCTCATTCGCCGAGTCGTGGGCGAACGTGGAGAAGCAACTGAAGGTCGACAAGGTCTATCTGGAAACCACCCGCAATCGCCAGCTCGCCACGGAAGAGGCGGTGACAACGCTGAAGAAGTTCTTCCAGGATCGCGGCATCAAGGTCTCCGCCGGGCTGGGGCTGACCGTCAACGAGGGCAACGGTTTCCAGTCCTACTGCTATAGCACGCCGGCGGACCGGGACCAGGTGAAAGCGATGGCCGAGTTCACGGCGAAGCACTTCGACGAGATCATCCTCGACGACTTCTACTTCACCAACTGCAAGTGCGACGCCTGTATCGCGGCTAAGGGCGACAAGAGCTGGACCGAGTTCCGCACGGAACAGATGG
>CAYQXM010000099.1:12336-17571 GCA_964421295.1 uncultured Pirellulales bacterium | reverse complement strand
AGGTCTCGAAGTCGCTGATCATCGCCCCGGCCAAGGCCGTCAATCCCAACGTCCGCGTCATCATCAAGTATCCCAACTGGTACGAGAGCTTCCAGGGCCTCGGCTACGATCTGGCCGTGCAGCCCAAGCTATTCGACGCCATCTACACGGGGACCGAGACCCGCAACCCGGAGGGCGGCCAGCGGCTTCAGTCCTATCAGAGCTACCTCCAGACCCAGTACTTCAACAACATCAAACCGGCTGGCAACCAGGGTGGCTGGATCGACGGCGGAGGCGACGCCCGCTACGCCGAGCAATTCTGGGACACCTTCTTTGCGAAAGTCCCGGAGATCATGCTGTTCAACTCGATGCAGATCATGGGCACGCTTCGCCGGGGCAGTTCCGCGGCGTCGGATCCGAACGCCACGCTCGCGGGTCTCATGACACCCATCCCGCAGCCCGACAGCTCGATGTACACGCCGAACATGGTGGCACGAACGGCCGGCTATTCCGCCGAGCTGCTCGACCGCTTCCTCGGCAAGCTCGGCAAGCCCATCGGTGTCGCAACGTACAAGCCGTGCAATTCTGTCGGCGAAGCATATCTCCCCGACTACCTTGGTATGGTGGGAGTTCCCATTGACTTGGTCCCCGAGTTTCCGGCGAACGCCCCGGCTGTCCTGTTGACCGCCGCATCCCGCTACGACAAGGACCTCGTCGCCAAGACGAAGAAGTTCGTACAGGCCGGCGGCCGGGCCATCGCCACGACGGGCTTGGTTGAGGCTTTGGGTGACAAAGGCTTTCAGGATATCGCCGAGATCGAAGTCACCGGCCACCGCGTCGTCGCCCAGCGTTTTGGCGGCGGTTTTGGCTCTGGAGGACGCGGCGCCGCTGTAAGTCCAGAGCCCGACCTGAACATTGTCCTGCCGCAGATGCGCCAGTTCGAGAACGATGCCTGGCCCGGCATTCAATTTACGACCGCCGCATCCGGCTATCCCATGGCCATCTCCGCCGCCTACGGCAAGGGCACGTTCTACGCGCTCGCCATTCCCGATGATTTCGCGGATCTCTATCGCCTGCCCCAATACGTGCTGAACCAGATCCGCAGCCTGCTGGGCCGGGAGGTGTTCGTCAGTATCGACGCCCCCGATCACGTGGCACTGTTCGCCTACGACAACCGCACGTTCATCGTCCAGAACTTCCGCGCAGAACCGGTGAGCGTTCGCGCGTTGGTCGTCGATGCCAAAGGTCTGCGTGACCTCTTGACGAACCAAGTGGTCCCCGCAGGCTCCAGGAGCGGTAGCCGCGGTTTCGGTCGCGGCTTTACGCGGGGAAACTTCACCGCCGCCGGAGGCACGCCGTTTGACGTGACAATACCGGGCCATTCCTTCCGTGTCTTCGCCGCCGAATAGGCAGGATGCGTGTGAATAAGAAGACGACAACAATACCTGTGGTCGTTTCGAGACAGCGCCGCTGGGCCTTTCGCGCAGTCGCGGCAACGCTAATTCCTCTGCTGGTGCTGCTCGGTCTGGAGTTGGTGCTTCGAGTCGCGGGGACCGGGTATCCCAGCGGGTTCTTCGTGCGTGACAAGGTGGGTGGCCGGGAGATCTGGACGGGAAACCTGAAGTTCGGCTGGCGTTTCTTCCCGCCCCGGCTGGCCCGCACGTGCGGGGCGTTCACGTTTCCCGTCTCCCGCGAGCCGGGCGTCCAGCGGGTATTCATCCTAGGCGAGTCCGCTGCCTACGGCGATCCCAGGCCGGACTACGGAGTCTCACGGATCCTGGACGTCCTGCTGCGGGAAAAGCCCGACGGCGTACGCTACGATGTCATCAACACCGCCATGATCGCGATCAACTCGCACGTCATCGTCCCGATCGCCCGCGATTGTGCGAAGCTCTCGGCGCCGGGTGACGTGTGGGTCGTGTACATGGGCAATAATGAAGTCGTCGGTCCCTTCGGAGCCGGCACGGTCTTCGGGCCCCAGACGCTGTCTCTGCCACTGATCCGGGCCAGCCTCCGGCTCAAGACGACCCGCCTGGGCCAATATCTCGACGCCCTCAGTCAACGCGTGCGACAACCCGCCGGCTCGTGGCAGAGTTGGGGCGGACTGGAGATGTTCCTGGCGCATCGCCTCCGCGCCAACGATCCGAAGATGGCGCGGGTCTACGCGCATTTCACGAAGAACCTTGAAGAAATCGTAAGGCTCGGGACACGGGCCGGCGTCAAGGTCGTGCTCTGCACGGTGGCCGTCAATTTGAAGGACTGTGCCCCGTTCGCCTCGCTGCACCGGCCGGATCTGACGAACGCTCAGTTGGCGCAGTGGTCTGGGTTGTTCGCAGCCGGGACAACGGACCAGCACCGCCAGGCCCTGCAACTCGACGACCAACACGCCGAACTGCTTTTTCGCCTGGCGCGATGCGAATGGTCGAATGGCGACTATGCAGCCGCGGCCGAGCATTTCAGCCAGGCGAGGGATGCCGATACGCTTCGCTTTCGGGCCGACAGCCACATCAATCAGATCATTCGCTCCGTCGCCGATCGGCATCGCACGACGGGTGTCTACCTGCTTGATGCGGAAGCCGCTTTGGTGGCGGTGGAGACGCAAGATATTGCGTCTCTACAGGAGGTGCCGGGACGTGAGCTGTTCTATGACCACGTTCATTTCAATTTCGACGGCAACTACCGGCTGGCATGCGGCCTGGCGGAGCAGATTGCTCCCTCGATCACGCGATTATCCCTGGAGGAATGTCAGCAGCGTCTGGGCTTCTCGGATTGGAGTCGACTCGGCACGGCCGAGCTGCTGCAGGACCGCTTGAACGTGCCCCCTTTCACCACGCAGTACGACCACGCCGTCCAACGCGACCGCTTGGACAAGGAAATCACGCGGTTGCAGGCTGCCTGCACACCGGCGGCGCTGGCCGAAGCGGTGGCTCTCCACCGGCATGCTCTGGCCCGGATGTCGGAGGATTGGATGCTGCACCGAAATCTCGGCCAACTCCTGCGCCAGACGGGCGACCTCGCCGGCGCGGTGCAGGAGATGCAGCAGGTGGTGGAACTGGTCCCCCGGTACGCCGAAGGCTGGCGTGACCTGGGCCTGTGCCGGCACTTGCGGGGACGGTTCGCCGAAGCCGCCGAGGCCTACGAACAATCCCTCCGGAGGTACCCTTACGATGCACAGTCCCATCTGGTCTTGGGCGACGCCCTGGCCTCGTTGAACCGACCGACTGAGGCCCTCCGACACTACCAGGAAGCGGTCCGCCTGCAGCCCGACCATCCGCAGCCCCGGCTCGGCCTGGGTCTGCACCTGGCCCACTTGGGAAAGGACACCGAGGCGCTGGCCCAGTTCTCCGAGGCGGTGCGGTTGCAGCCGGACAATGCCGAGGCCCAGTTGAACCTGGGCGTGGCCCTGGCTAACCAGCAGCGGTTCTCAGAGGCGGTCCCACACTTCGAGGCCGCCCTGCGCCTCAGGCCCGACGACGAGACTATCAAGCAGTACCTCGCTGCATGCCGAGCCCGCACCTCCAAATGACTGGCGTCTTGACGCCGCCCAGTGAATAGTCTAGGATGATGATCAACAGGACGCCCACCCGGGTCTGCCGTGGGCTCCGCTGGATGAACATCTTCCTGACGGAAGGATAGGCTATGCATGTCAGGCTTTCCTCTGCACTCGTACCGACAATCCTCGTGATCCTCGCTTTGCGTCCCAGCGTGGGAATAGCCCAGGCGACCAGCACCAATAAGGAGAAACCAAGCGTGACACAAGTCCCCTTCGGCAAGACGCCCGCCGGTGCGAGCGTGACGCTTTTCACGTTGACCAACGCGCATGGCCTGCGGGCCAAAGTAATGGAATACGGCGCGATCGTGGTTTCGTTGGAGGTGCCGGATCGCAACGGCAAGATGGCCAATATCGTGCGCGGCTTCGACCATCTGGACGCCTATACGGCCAAGCCGTCATCGACCGGGGCCATCGTCGGCCGGTACGCCAATCGCATCTCCAATGCCCGATTCTTGCTGGACGGCGCCGAGTATCGCCTCACCGTCAATGAAGCCCCCAACACCCTTCACGGCGGCTTCGAGAAGAACTTCCGCAATGTCGTCTGGCGCGGGTCTCCCTACCAGACCGACACCGAGGCCGGCGTACGCCTGGCCCACGTGAGCCTCGACGGCGAAGAGGGCTTCCCGGGCAAGCTCGATTGCCTGGTGACTTACACCCTGACGAACAATGACGAACTGCGCATCGACTACCATGTCACCACCGACAAGCCCACGGTCATCAACCTGACCAACCACAGCTATTTCAACCTCGCCGGGATCGGCACCGGCAGCATCCTCGACCACGAGGTCATGATCAATGCCAATTGGTACACGCCCGTGGGCCCGGGCAAGATCCCGACAGGCGAGATTCGCAGCGTCGAAGGGACGCCGTTCGATTTCCGCACGCCGCGGACGGTCGGCTCGAAGATCGGAGAGTTGACGCCCGAGCGCCAGTACGATCACAACTTCGTCCTGAACCGGCCCTACGGCGCTTCCATCCTGGCCGCCCGCGCGTACGATCCCAAGACAGGGCGGGTGATGGAAACCTACACGACCGAGTCGGGCGTGCAGTTCTTTACCGCCGACGGAACCGCGTTCTGTTTCGAAACGCAGCATTTTCCGGATTCGCCGAACAAGCCGCACTTTCCGTCGACGGAGTTGCGCCCGGGCGGCAAATTCGAGAGCACCACGATCTACAAATTCCTGACCAGGTAATAGAGGAGCGCTTTGTGAGAACCTTCGTGTCCGCCGCTTGGGCATTTTCGTGCATGGTGACATCCTTGTCCGCGCAGACGGCACCCGCGAAGTTCTATCTCGGCGCCGACATCTCGTCTCTTTCGAGCGGAGGCGGCGGGCGACGCGGTCCGAGCGTCTATCAGGAGAACGGCCAGCAGAGCACCGAGTTCGCCATCATGGCGAAGCACGGCTGGAATGCCTTCCGGCTGCGTGTGTTCGTCTCCCCGGTGCGGCAGGCGCCCAATAACAGCCTCGAGAACACTATCGCACTCGCCGAGCAGATCAAAGAGGCCGGGGCGACGTTCATGCTGGACATCCACTACTCCGACACATGGGCGGACCCGCAGCACCAGGAGACGCCGGTCGCGTGGCGGAACCTCGATGCCGCCGGGCTGGAGAAGAAGGTCGAGGAGTACAGCAAGGACGTGATCACGCAACTCAAGAACGCCGGTGCCATGCCGGATATGGTCCAGGTGGGCAACGAAATCA
>CAYQXM010000099.1:0-12326 GCA_964421295.1 uncultured Pirellulales bacterium | reverse complement strand
GGCCTCTCGGGTATATCAAGGTCCCGCCCTCGGAAGTGAAGGTCGGCGATGAGAAGATTCGCGGTCCGTTCCCCGAGACCTACGATGAGACCAAACAGTGGGACAACCTGATCCGCTTCATCAAGGCCGGCGTCCGCGGCGTTCGAGCCGGGGCAGGCGATAAACCCATACAGATCATCATGCACACCGACTGCGGCGGCGATTGGCCCATCACCAAGTGGTGGTTTGATCACCTCACCGAGGGCAAGGTCGACTACGACGTCATCGGCCAGAGCTTCTATCCGAGGTGGCACGGCACTCCGACGCTGCTCCAACAGAATATCATCGAGACCCTGCGCCGCTACAAGAAGCCCGTAATGGTCGTCGAGACGGGTTACGCACAGCAAGGCGGCGACGAGGTGATGAGTCAGAACAAGTACAATCTCTGGCCCGGCACACAGGAAGGCCAGCTTCAGTTCATGGTCGACCTGGTCAACACCGTCAAGCGGGCCGGCGGCAGCGGCGTTTTCTACTGGGCGCCCGAAGGCCGCTGGGGTAACGGTATGTGGAACGCCGACGGCAGTCCCGCCCCCTCCATTTTCGTGCTCGACAACCTGACGAAACTGATGAGCAGCCCGGGCAACCACCTGCCCCCTGCTCCTGCTCCGTGAGAGCAAGGAACATGCATCTGTGATATGGTCATCGTCGAGGAGTACACCTATGTGCAAGCGCAGAGGCTTCACCCTGATCGAGCTACTGGTGGTCATTGCTATCATTGCGGTCCTGATGGCCGTTCTGATGCCGGCGTTGAACCGCGTGCGCAAGCAGGCCCGATCCGTCACCTGCAAGTCGCAGTTGAAGAGCTGGGGCCTGGCCTACCGGTTCTACGCCGATGACAACAACGCCAAGTTCAATTCCGGCTGGGACGTCGGTCAGACCATGCTGTGGATGAACTCGCTGCGGCCCTATTACAGGAACCTGAAAATGCTCCTGTGCCCAACGGCCGTCCGCCCCGTGGGCGGCGGCGCTGAATCCGGAACGTTCATGGCCTGGGAACGGGATGTCTCCGTGCCGGCCGGAGGCACCTTCAAATTCCGAGGCAGCTATGGCGAGAACTCCTGGACCAACTACATGACCAAGGACCGTGACTCGCGGCTGCTCAAGAACTTCTGGAGAACGACGGAAGGCTACAAGGCCGCCTACACCGTGCCCGTCATGGGTGACGCCACCTGGCACGATGGTTGGCCGCTGGACACGGATGTGCCCGTGGCGGACGCTTTCGCCTTCGGCTCGGGCGACAAGGGTACCAACGAGGAGATCAACCAGTGGTGCATCGACCGCCACAACGGCTGGACCAATATGCTCTTCATGGACTACTCGGTGCGCTCCGTAGGTCTGAAGGAACTCTGGACGTTGAAGTGGCACCGCAGCTTCAACACGGCCGGTAAGTACACCCGCGCCGGGGGCATGCTGGATTCGGGTTGGCCGACATGGCTGAGGCGTTACAAGGCCTACTGACCTCCGGTCCTATCAGCGCAGGACTTCCGACGCCGCTCCGTCCAGCAGAGCCCACAGTCGATCCACCCACTGATCGTGCTCAGGCTTCATCAGGACCGAGCGCAGGCACGTGATCTTGTCACGATCCCGTTCCACACCCAGAGCCTCCAGATCGAAGAACCGGACCGGCAATTCCGCCAACGCCAGATGAAGCTGGCGCCGGGCCGCCTCGGTGAAGAGCCGGCGGGCCAACTGGGAAGCTTCGCTGACGTTGGCAGCACGCAGAGTCCAGACCACGATATCGAGCTCGGGCGCAAACGCCGTCACGAAGCGAGGGTCCGCCCGCAGCTTCTCGTAAAGCTTCAGCGCCGCGGACCGGCCGGCGGCAAGCCCCTGGGCAAACGGTCCGCCTTGGACCAGCGGCAGCAGCCTCATCGTCGCCCAGAGCGCCACTGCCGCGGCGCCGGGTCGGGAGCATTCGAGGCTGATCTCACCCAGGTGAAGCTCCGCCGAGCTGAAGTACGTGTATGGGGAATCGTGCTTGTAGAACCGCCCGACCGACGGGTCGCGAAAAAGCACGCAGCCGCACCCGTAGGGCTGGAGCCCGTGCTTGTGCGGATCGATCACGAGCGAATCGACTTCGTGCAGACGCTCGTAGGCACGGCGGGTCTCTTCTCTCAGATTGTCGGCCAGGCCAAAGTAGCCGCCATAGGCCGCATCGGCGTGAAGGCGGAATTTGTACTGCTCGCGCAGCGACAGCAGCCCCGGCAGCGGGTCCACGGACCCGGTCGCGGTCGTTCCCACCGTGGCGACGACCGCACCGACGCCGCCCTGCCTCAGCCGCTGCTCCAGAGCCTTGAGGTCCATGCGTCCCGTGCGGTCGCAGGGAATCGCTTCAAAGTTCAGACCGAGCACGCCGCTGATGCGCCCGTGGGTATAGTGTGCCTGCTCGGAGGCGAGGATCGTGGTCCCCGGCTGGAGTTGTCCGGCAATCCACAGCGCTTCGAGGTTCGCCATCGTCCCGCCGCTGCACAGGTGACCCAGGTGCGCGGTCCAACCGATCATGCCTGCGATGTCGGCCACCGCCTCCTTCTCCATCTGCGAGCTGGCCCGGCCGCCGTCGAGGGCGTGGTTGTTCGGGTTGATCCATAACGCCAGCGCGTAGGCCAGCCGTGCCACAGGGTGAGGCGGCTTCATCATTTGTCCGGCGTAATGGGGATGAAAATACGGATAGTTGTCCGTGAGACGCTGGGCCACTTCCAGGAGCACCCGCTCGATCGCGGCGGCATCCTGCCGGGGCGCAGCGAGCGGCGGCAGGAACTGAAACCCTTGATCCAACCGGTCGAGAGCCGTCTGAAGAATGCGTACGGATTCCTTATCCAGCACGTGGGACGCAGGATCGTTCATGGCACACCCCTTACAGGTGATGCTACGGCTTGGATACCGAGAGCGTGTAGGTCTTGCCCACCGCCGTGGGAAACTCATACAGATTCGTGTCGATCGTCTGCACGGCGATGTCTCTGGTCCCGTTGGTGACCGTGACAGGCCAGGCCGAGCGGATACGGCAGGACTTGCCCAGCGACGAGCGGATCGTGGCCGTCGTCAAAGCATTCTGCTGCCACGTCAGGTCCACCTCGAACCCGCCCCGGGCCCGCAGACCGGTCACGCGTCCCGCCGCCATCTTCTTCGGCAGGGCCGGAAGGAGGAACAGCTCGCCATGCTGACTCTGCAGGAACATCTCGGCCGTTCCCATCAGGGCACCGAGGTTGCCGTCGATCTGGTTCTCGTTGCCCTTGGTGGAGAAGGTCAGGTTGTCCGTGTGAGATTTACCGAGCAGGTCGTTGAGGATCATGTAGGCGCGGTCGCCGTCGAGCAGACGGACGCGGCAGCACATCTTCCAGGCCCGACTCCAGGATGTGTTGTTGCTGGCGTCGCCTTTCCAATCCAGACAGACCTTCGTCGCGGCCGCCAGTTCGGGCGTGTGGATCGGCGTGATGACCCCGCCCGGCATCAGGTCGACCAAAGGCGACAGGTGCCGATGCGTGTTCGGCACGTCCACGTCCTCCAGCCACTCCTGCAACTGCCCATACTTGCCGATCTGATTCGGCGGGAGCTTGGCCCGCATCTGCTCCAGCTGCTGCCGGAATTCCGCGTCCACGCCCAGGATCCGGCTGGCGTCGATCACGTAGGTGAAGAGTCCCCGGATCAACTGGCTGTCCATCGTGGTCCCCGCCACGAGTTCGCCGTTGTTACCCAGGGCCGGGTTCGGCTGCTCGGGGGAATGCGTGGGATTCGTCAGCAGGTACCCTTTGCTGCCCGAACGCGGATCCTGTACCAGCGCCTCGACGAAGAACTGCGCCGCCCCTTTCATCAGGGGGTACGCCTCTTTGAGAAAGTTGGGATCGCCGCCATACTCATAGTGCCACCAAAGATGCATGCTGAGCCAGGCGGCGCCGGTGGGCCACAGTCCGCCGGCATTGTTGATGGGAGCGGCCCCACGCCAGAGATCCGTGTTGTGATGCACGACCCAGCCGTTGGCGTCGTAGTGCTGTCGGGCCACCGTGGCGCCCGTGTGGGAAAGGTCCCGGATCATGTCGAACAAGGGCAGGTGACATTCGGCGAGGTTCGTCACCTCCGCGGCCCAGTAGTTCATCTCCTCGTTGATGTTGAGCGTCAGCTTGCCTTCCCAGGAAGGCTCCAGCTCGTTGTTCCATTTGCCCTGCAACCCCAGCGGCTGCGAGCCCGGGCGCGAGCCCGAGATCATCAGGTAACGGGCCATCTGGAAGTTCAATGCCACCAGCTGCAAATCGTCCGCGGCAAACTTGTCCGCATCCATGCCGGAGATCTTGAGGCCGTTGTTGATACCATCCAGACGCTTGTCGGTGGCCATGTCCGCCTTGGACGAGGTGCCCAGATCGAGAGTCACGCGGTTGAACAACGCCTGGTAGTCCGCCAGCTGATCCCGGCGGATGGCATCGAATCCTTTCTGCGCCGCGTTCTGAACTGTCTTCAGGCAGAGTGCCGCCGGGTCGCCCGAGATGTCGTCGTACCGGACGAAATTGGACGCGGCGCCCAGGATCACGGTCACGGCATTGGCCTCCGTGACAGCCACGGTCGATCCGGAGGCGGAAACGGAACCGCCCTCGCAGAGCACGCGGGCCCGGGTCTCGAATTCAACGCCGCTGGCCAGCGCGTTCACGCCCACATGCGCGACTCTGCCGTGCAGGACGACATCGTTGCCGTCGACGCGCTTGGCGGTGACGCTGTGCGGCGTCGTCAGATCGCACGTGACCCCGACCTGCCCCGGCTCGCTGGCCGTGAGCCGCACGACGATCACGTTGTCGGGGTAGCTCGCGAAACAATCCCGGCGGAAGGTCACCGTCCCGACCTTGTAGCTCACCGACGCCGTCGCGTTGGTCAGGTCCAGTTGGCGCCGGTAGCTGTCGCCCCGGGAATGGTTGAAGGTCAGGCGCAGCTCTGCCGTGGGCTCATAGGGGCACTGCCGCAGCGGCACGCTCATGAAGCTGGGGGCCGCGACGGCATAGGCCGCCGCTCCCTGGCCGTTCCATACGTTCTCGCGAATCTGCGACAGCACACCCGAGGCACCGGCATGAGAGTAATCGTGCGGACTGCCGGACCAGACGGTGTCTTCATTGAACTGGATGATGTCGGTCTTGATGATGCCATAGACCAGGGCGGCGAGCCTGCCGTTGCCGAGGGGCAGCGCCTCGTTGGACGTCACGTTACTCGTATACGTGGCCGCGGCGTCGTAGAAGAGCACCAGGGGCCCCGCGTCCGCCCACAGAGGCCCGGCAATACTCAGAACAGCAAGAACGACCACTGACACAACCATCCGATTCATGGCAACACCCTTCTGCGCAACGCCAATGAGATTATCCGCATCATCATCAATGGGAAGATTGTACCATAGATGGGATGGAACGCACAATGGTGTTGATTCGCGGGGTCCGAATAGGCGATAATAACGTTGTCATTGAGCAGCAACACGGAGGTTCAGGAGGCCCGTAAGGTGTCTATGAAGAACGGCCTGTTTCAAACCGCCGTGGTTTTGTGCATCGCGATCTCCGCTCCCGCCGGATTCGTCCATCCGGGCGGGCTCTTCAAGCAGTCCGACCTCGAACGGATGCGGTACATGGCGGCGGTAGGCGCCGAACCGTACCTGACTTCCTTCAACACGATGAAAGCCGACCCCAGGGCGAGCTACGCCTACGTCGTGCGGGGTGATCCCAATGCAACGGTGCTGCGCCGGCCCAACTCCGCCTTCGAGTCGGATGTCACCGCCGCGTATCTCAACGCCCTCATGTGGGCCCTCACCAACGACAAACGCCACGCCGAGAAGTGCGTCGAGATCTTTCGCGCGTGGAGCAATCTCACCTGCGCTGCGGGCGGCGGCACCGAGTCGCTGGACGCCGGTCTGTACGCGTGGAAGCTTGTCGAAGCGGCGGAGATCATCAAGAGCACGTACGCAGGGTGGTCCCAGGCGGATATCGACCGCTTCGCCGCCATGCTCGTCTACCCCGGCTACTCGAACACCGCGGTCCCGCCATCGGTCAACTCGACCCACGGCTCCTTCTACTGGCGCATCTACAACGGTGACCCCGGCCGGCATGGCAACCAGGACATGATCGCCTGGCGGGCGATGATCGCGATGGCCGTCTTCCTCGACAACCGGATCATGTACGACCGCGCGCTCAACTACTTCAAAGGCAAGCCGCACCGACGCGACGATCTGCCTTACCCCGGCGGCCCGCCCTACAACTCCGCCTCCCCCACTTCCACCAACGATTACTGGGTCGAATACTCGCTCCTCTCACGCAGCAGCGCTATCGGCGACTATGGCTACAACGGCGTCCTGGCCAACTACATCTGGGAAAACGGCCAGTGCCAGGAATCTTCCCGCGACCAGAGTCACACGTTCTTCGGCATCGGGATCGCCGCCGGCATCGCTGAAGTGGCATGGAATCAGGGCGATGGAGTCTGGAATGCGCTGGACAGCAGGCTATTGAAGGGCTTCGAGTTCACCGCCCGCTACAACGCCTCGTACCTCCAATCCTACGACGACCAATCGACGCCTTGGGAACCCACTGTTGAATCGGGTGAATTTCTCCAGAGACTGGACCGCACGGGTCGCTGGTTCTCCAGGAAGATCAACCCCTATGTCGGCACGGACTACAAGAGCATCAGCCGCGGCAACTTCCCCGGCACGCGCCCCTGCTTCGAGCAGGCCGTGGCCCATTTCACCGTGCGGATGGGCGACGCCGCCCCCTGGACGGTGCGAGCG
This sequence comes from uncultured Pirellulales bacterium, assembly GCA_964421295.1. Lineage (GTDB taxonomy): Bacteria > Planctomycetota > Phycisphaerae > Sedimentisphaerales > Anaerobacaceae > PLanc-01. The sequence goes on along the minus strand of CAYQXM010000099.1, from coordinate 5,548 downwards.
CGTGACCTCGCCATCCAACGGTCGGGCTACGAGCAGACCGGCTGGGCCCAGGACCACCCCGGCTGGGGCGCTCTGTGCTTCCGCCGCCCCGACGGCTGTGCCGGCGACCCCATCTGCGGATTCGCCGACGGTGCCCCTGTTTTCAAGATAGCGATCCTGCCGGGAACCATCGAAGCCGAGAACTACGACTACTTCCCGCCCGATGTCGATGGTGAAGGCCGCACGCATCACGACACCACCCCCGCCAACTCCGGCGGCCAATACCGCACCGGCCAGTCCGTAGACATCGAGCCCTGCCCCGAAGGCGGCTACGCCCTCACCGACATGAACGATGGCGAATGGCTCAGCTACACCGTCTTTGTCCCCGTCACGGGCTTCTACCACATCCAAGTCCGCTACGCCGCCTCAACCGCCGGCACCGCGCTCCGTTTCGCCTTCAACGGCAGCGACGTAACGGGCAGCGTCACTCTTCCCTCCTCCGACTGGACTTCGTACACCGTAGCGGACAGCGTATTTCTCACCAAAGGAGTCCAGAGCATGCGACTCGACATCTCCGTCGGCTCCGCGGCCTGCCAGCTCGACCGCATGACCTTCAGCGTGGCCCCGCAGACTCGCTAAGAAGACCTGCCCAAATGGGATTCGCCCCCCCGTCTCCGACTCTGTCATTCCCCCGCAGAGCCTGCCCCCGACCTGATCGGGGGCGGGAATCCAGTACCCCTATGGAGGATTCTGGACCCCCGCCTGCGCGGGGGTGACAGAGTGTTTCGGTCTGCACACGCTCCAAAGAAACCTGACGTTTTCTTGTCACGTTTCCGCGTCGTTGGTTTCTCTGATGAAAAGCGGTTACAATCACTCTGTCCAAGATCGGAGACATGGCGATGTTCGGAAGGTCAAAAAGCGAAGTGGAGTTGCTGAAGGCCAGCCTCGAAGGCAGTGCGGAGGCCTTCGAGGTACTCGTCGGAAAGTACCAGTCGCTCGTCTGCGCCATCACGTACAGCTCGACCGGCAGCGTGGAGAAGAGCGAGGAGCTTGCCCAGGAATCGTTCCTCAGGGCCTGGAAGAGCCTGCACCAGCTTCAAGACCTCGGCAAGTTCCGGGCCTGGCTTTCCAGCATCGCCCGCAGCACCGTGCAGAACTGGCTCCGCAGCCGGAGGGTGGACGTGGTAAGCAAAGCCGCGCCGCTCGACAGCGCCGCGGACAAACCCGCCACGCAGGCCGGGCCGGACGAGGTCGCGATCCAGAATGAGCAGCAAGCCCTCGTCGCCCGCGCGCTGGCCGGAATGCCCGAATCGCTCCGCGAACCCTTGGTCCTCTTCTATCGCGAACACCAGTCGGTTCGTGAAGTCGCCCGCCAACTGGACATGTCCGAACCCGCCGCCCGTCAGCGTCTCACCCGGGCCCGCGCCACCCTCCGCGACCAGGTCGCCGCGATGGTGGAGACAACGATCGCCCGCACCAAACCCGGCAAAGCCTTCACCGCCGCCGTCGCCGCCGCCCTCGCCGCGTCCACCGTCAGAACCACAACCGCCGCCGCGGCCGCGACGACCGTCGCATCCTCCGGCTCGACCGCAGTCCTGTCGGGCCTGACCGCCAAGCTCGTCACCCTCGCCGCCGGCCTCGCTGTCATCGCAGGCGGAGTGGTCCTCTACGCACACCGCCCCCGCGCCGAACGCCCGCCGGTTATCGCTTCACCAATGCGGCAGACAGACTCCCTGGCCGCTCTGCCGGAAACCCCGGCGGTAGACCCGACACCCACCCCCGACACGGCGAGGCCTGAGCCGAATCCCGAGCCTGTTGCCTCTCTCGCCGAGCCGGATCAGATCAAGTCCGCCGCCACGCCTCAAGCGCGAGCAGAAGGAGCCGACGCCGCTCGCGCGCTCAGCGGCCGGATCACGGATGTCGACACGGGGGAACCTGTCCGCGATGCCCGCGTTCGGATCCTGTTGGGTTCCAACTTGGAGCAGACCCGATCCGATGCAAACGGTTTCTATTCCTTCGATCGCGTCCCTTTGCCTGGGAACTACCAGTTCTCGATCTCTTCACTGGAGTATCTGGGAATCAGCCAGAGCGAGAGCAATCCCAGCCTTTCGCTCGCCAATGGCCGGGAGGTTCGGAAGGACTTCCAGTTGTCGAGGGCCTGCATGGCGGAGGTGCGAGTGACAGACCCGAATGGCAATCCGATATCGAAAGCGAAGGTTGTGGTCACGTCAATAGCCGACGACCGATCTCGCGAAGTCGGCTACACACGGGATGTGTACGGCGACCTGAAAATGCACGAAACCGACCCCAACGGATATGTCCTGATCGGCGGCATCCCTCCGGCGCGGACGGAGTACCTGGTCACGGTCTGGCATACACCCGAGGCCCCTCCCATGAGTCCCATGGGCTATGATTTCGCCCTCGCCGGGACCGCCGTGCTTCTTTCTGATCCACGCGTGATCCAACCGGTGCGGATCGCCCTGCAGAAGGGACAGGAAACGTTGGGATACGCGCACTACGTGGATGGCACGCCGGCCAGCGACATCAAACTGTCCGCCACGCCGGCCTGGTGGCACACCGGCTACTGCGTCCAGGATGTGATGCTCAACCCCGACGGCACGTTCACGTTCCCGCACATCACGCCGGGCCCGTACAGCATCCGCATGTCCGTCCCGTCTGGGGACAACGGCGGCACCATCTCGACCACGATCCTGCAAACGCAGCTTCCTCCCGAGGACGGTAAACCGCTCGCTCTCCGAATTCCCGGCAAGTCCTCCCGGCCTCTCGTCTCCATTTCCGGGACCGTCACGTTTCTCGGCGAACCGATACCGAACAACGTCACTATCTCCGCCACTTCTTCCAGCGGCGCCCAGGCATGGATCGATCTTTGGAAGCAACCGAACGGCAAATTGAACGACACCTTTGTATTGAACCGCCTGGAACCGGGGCCGCACAAGTTACACTTCTCGGCGGCCGGCATCGAAGAGAAGGTCCTTGAGAATGTCATCGCGCCGACCAGCGATCTGAAGGTGGAACTGATCTGCGTCGGCAAGCCGCGTCTGACCGGCACGGTCGTAGATAGGGAAGCCGGGTCGCCGATCAAGTCGTTCCGGGTCCGCGTCAGGAAACTCCGGACGCTCCGCGGCCCCAATTACGTTCAAGAGGAACAGTGGCGGGCTGTTGCCGACGACCAGGGGCGATTCAGCGCGGAGGCGGTGGGCCCGGGACTCTTCCAGATCCAGGCGGCCGCGGAAGGGTACGCACCGCTCTGGAGCGACGAGATCAGTACCGACCAGCCGAACCCGTTGATCCTTGCTCTGTCGGCGGGCGGAACGGTGACGGGAATGATCGTCAACACTCGTGGGCAACCCGTCGACGGGGCGAAAGTGCTTCCGCTGTCCCTGGCCAGCGGTGCCATGGCGGCGACAAGGGACACATTCGTCTCGCAGGAAGGCTCCGTGACGACAACAGCCGGCGCGTTCACGCTGATGAATCTGCCGCCCGGCGCCGAGACGCTCAAGATCATGCACCCTGAGTATGCGACGACCACCGTCAACAACGTGTCCGTCGTCGAAGGCGGGACGACCGATGGCCTCCGCATCGTGCTGCCCGCCGGAGGCACCATCGAAGGATACGTCTATGACGGCCAGGGCAAGCCGGATGTGGGCCAAGCGATGCAGTGTCACGAGGACAGCATTCTTGCGCAATCGAGCACCACCAACGCGCTCGGCAGCACCATGACCGACAGCAACGGCTTCTATCGATTCTCCCATCTGCCCGAGACCGCGTGCGTGGTGACGAAGGGCCGCGGCGAGGTTCTCGCAGGCGTGGTCACCCGGGTCGCCGTGCCTCAGAATGACAACGTCACGCGCCTGGATTTCGGCGGCATGCCCCTGGTGAGCGGCGTCGTGTCACTGGATGGTGTCCCCGTGGCCCGCGCCAGGCTCATGCTGTCGTCCTCCGACAGAACGGGCGTCTCCTCGTTCCTGTGCTATGCGCTCACCGACGAAAGCGGCGTCTTCACCTTCCCGGGCGTCGTGCCCGGCAAGCATGCCATTTACCACGATCATTCAGGTGACCGCATCAGATGGGTCAAGATCGCTCACGCTACCGTGGCCAACGCCAACGTGGACCTCGGAGTCATCCCACGCGAGACATCCACGTTGTCGGTGACCATCGACCCTCACGCTGGTGACGCGCCGGGTCGGATTGACGAGGTTGGTGTCACCGACGCCGACCGGATCGGTTCGACCTCATCCTGCACCGTGCAGGCGCCGGCCGTTCCCGGAGGCCCCTGGACCGCCGACCACCTGCTCCCCGGCACCTACAAGCTGACCGTCAGTGAATCCGACAACGTCCGCTGGAGGGCCCCCATCGCACTCACGGCCGGCCAGGGTCCCTGGCACGTTTCCGTGACCTCGCCACGCGGCGTCGCGAGCGTATCAGGTCGGGTGCGCGGACGCGTGACGGGCTTCGTGATCTGGCGGGAAGACAGAGACCTGTGGGCCTTCGCCTCCGTCAAGAATGGCACATTCTCCGTGGCCGGCCTGTCTGCCGGGAGATACTTCGTGACGGAGCAAGCCGCCTTCTTCAGAGAAGCGTCGCCGCTCGCCGAATTCACCCTCCGGGACGGCGAGGTTAAGAACATCGACATAGACGCGGCAGGTGAGCCCCCTGCTCAAGCCGGCCGCCTGGCGGTAACGATTGTCGGGGGGCAGGACCTGCCGTGCTCCGACGCGCGTGCCTGGCTCCAAAACGCACAGGGCAAAGCAGAGCCGCTCGAACGCACCTCCTCCGGCTGCTACTTCGTCGCCGCCCCGGGGCGGTACACACTGCACGTGCAGGCCGCCGGGTATCGGGCGAGCACGACGAACGTAACGGTTCCCCCCTTCAGCCCGACTGAGACCAAGCCCCCCACGGTCATCGTGCGGCTGCAGCCGTAGAGAGCGTGATAACAAAAAGGGCGAGGCCAAATGGCAAGGCCTCGCCCGAAAGTGACGAATGAGTTGTCGCTAGTTGTCACGCCTTGACGATCTTGTTGCGGCCGCCGCGGACTTTGGCGGTGCCGTTGCGGGTGTCGACCACCAGCTTGGAGTGGCGGACGATCCAGGCGTAGTTGTAGTCGCTGTGGTTCGTCGAGATGACCACGGCGTCGTAGCCGGCCAGCATCTTCGCCGACAATCGCTTACTCACCATCTGCAGATCGTGCTCCCGCTGTTTGTGCGTGTGCGGGATGTACGGATCGTTGTAGTCCACCTTGGCGCCCTTGGCCTGGAACAGCTCGATCAGCTCCAGCGACGGCGACTCGCGCACATCGTCGATGTCCGGCTTATAGGCGAGGCCCAGGACGAGGACCTTCGAGCCCTTGAGGCTCTTCTTACGCTCGTTCAGCGCGTCGGCCGTGCGCTCGACCACGTATTCCGGCATGTGCGTGTTGATCTCGCCGGCCAGCTCGATGAAGCGGGTGGCCATGCCGTACTGCCGGGCCTTCCACGTCAGGTAGAACGGGTCGATCGGGATGCAGTGACCGCCCAGGCCGGGTCCGGGGGTGAACTTCATAAAGCCAAAC
>CAYQXM010000098.1:0-19289 GCA_964421295.1 uncultured Pirellulales bacterium | reverse complement strand
CCTCCCGCCGCGGCGCGCAAGCCCAAGGTGGGGACGTTCTGGCAGCCCAATATCGAGGCCGTCATCGCCGTGAAGCCCGACCTGGTCCTGGCCCAGGCTTTCGAGCAGCACCGGGCGTTGGCCCAACGGCTCCGGCGTCTGGGCTACGCGTGCCGGATTCTCAACATCGAACGCCTGGACGATCTGTACGCAGCGATCACAACCATCGGCCGCACGACGGGACAACCCGCGGCGGCGGCCGAGCTCAATACGGGGTTGCAGAACCGCGTACGCCGGCTTCAGACTCTGCTGGCCGGTCGCGAGAGAGTCAAGGTCCTCTGGGTCGTGCAGCGTGAGCCGCTCCGCGTGGCCGGGCTGGACACGTTCGTCAACGGGATCATCGAGTTGGCAGGCGGCCGGAACGCCATCGGCCGGACCCTGCACAAGTATCCCCCCGTCGGCGCCGAGCAGGTGATCGCCTCGGGCGTCGAAGCGATCGTGGAGCCCATGATGACCGGCGACGACCCCGGCGCGCCACAGCGATCGGCGGAGGCCTATTGGAGCCGGTTCCTCAATGTCCCGGCGGTGGCCGACAAACGGATCTATGTCGTTGACGGCGACACCGTTTCGCGGCTGGGCCCACGCACGATCGACGGGATCGAAACCATCGCCCGGTGTCTGCATCCGGAGGCCTTCGCGCCATAGAGTGACATCGATGCCCATTCTGTCGCCCAGAACGTTGCTGATGCGTGTGGTTATCGCGGCCCTGCTGCTGGTCGCCGTGATGACAGCCGGCGTGCTGGTCGGCACGCAACCTGTCTCCCTCGGCCATGCGTTGTCAGTCTCTGACGGCCCCAATCCGGATTACGAGATCCTCATGCGGGTCCGGATTCCCCGAGTGATCCTCGCGGCCATCGTGGGAGCGGCATTGGCCGGGGCGGGTGTCGCCTTCCAGGCCGTGCTGCGCAATCCGCTGGCCGATCCCTATATCCTCGGCATCTCCAGCGGCGCGGGGCTGGGCGTCATCCTGGCCGTGATCGGCGGCTTCACCTGGACACTGTGGGGACGCTCACCCATCGCGATCTTCGCCTTCGCCGGCGCGCTGGCAACGGTCGGGCTCGTGTGGACGATCGGCTGCCGCACCGGCCGATTCCATGTCACGGGCCTGCTGCTGGCCGGTGTCGTGGTCAACGCGTGCCTCTCCGCCATCATCATGTTCCTGACGTCCATCGCAAAGAGCCAAGACGTCTACGCCACGGTCTTCTGGCTCATGGGCAACATGACCGAAGAAGACGCCCTCACCCTCTGGATCGGCGGCGGCTGTGTCGCGGCGGGCCTGGTGGGCCTGTTCTTCATCAGTCCGCAGCTCAACGCGCTGAGTTTCAGCCCGGGCGAAGCGCAGAGCATGGGCATCGACGTGCGACGCACACAACTCGTTGCCTTCGCGCTGTCCGCATTTGTCACGGCCCTGGCGGTCAGTCTCAGCGGGCTGATCGGTTTCGTGGGTTTGATCGTTCCCCACGCCGTGCGGCTGGTCCTCGGGCCCGACCACCGCCAGTTGCTGCCGTTGAGCAGCCTGGTCGGCGCGATGTTCCTCGTGATCGCCGATACAGTGGCGAGAGTCATCATCGCCCCGGCACAACTGCCGGTCGGCGTCATCACCGCCATGACGGGCGGTCCGGTCTTTCTGTTTCTGCTCCTCCGGTACAACAAGGAGGTGCGACGACTGGCATGAGCACGTGCATCGGCCTTCAAGACGTTACCTTCGCCTACCGGCCCGGCGACCCGGTGCTGGACCGCGTCAGCTTTGCTCTGGAAACAGGCAGCTTTCTGGCTGTCGTCGGTCCCAACGGCGCCGGCAAGAGCACGCTGATCGGCCTATTGGCCGGATGGCTCAAGCCGTTCTCCGGCCGGATCGACATCGACGGGCAGGACATCCGCTCTTATAAGCCCCACCAACTTGCCGCCAGGGTGGCCGTGGTGCGCCAGGAGTATGCCCCGGCGTTCGGATTCTCCGTAGCCGAGACGGTGCTGATGGCCCGAACCCCCTATTACGGGCCGCTCGGCTTCGACACCCAATCAGACCGCGACCTGGCGGCTCAGGCACTTGAACTGACGGACACGGCTCGTTTCGCGGATCGGCCGCTCCACCAATTGAGCGGCGGCGAGCGCCAGCGTGTCTTCATCGCCCGTGCCTTGGCACAAGATACGCCCATCATCCTTCTGGACGAGCCCACCAGCTTCCTCGATCTGCGCCACCAGATAGAAGTCTACGACCTGCTGCAATCGATCCGCAGGGACAGGGGCCGGACTATCGTCGCCGTAACACACGAGGTCAATCTCGCCGTCCAGTACTGCGACCACACGCTGCTGCTGGAAACAGGCCCAGGCGGGCAAGCCAAACCGCCCACCCCAGCGGGCCGCTATCGTATGGGGCCGACCCAGGAAGTCCTCACGGCGGCCTCCATCGAGAAGGCCTTCGGCATTCGGGTCGCTGCCACCGCGGTCAACGGTCGGACGGCCTTCATCCCCGTCGGTCTTGGCGATAGAGCCTGACTAATTGCCGGGCCCGATAACATGAATTCCGGCCCGTATTCACGCTAAGGCTTTCACCACCCTAAGGTTAGGACCGAGACCCGCCAATCCGGCGTCGTCAGAGATTTTACCAGGAGAAGGGTATTTAACGTAAAAATGGGCTATTCAGTCGCACATGGCTCTGGTATAATCTATATTTCTATAGGTAGATGGCCAATGCATCTATGAAAGGTACCAAGCGAGTGGCACGGGAACGCAAGAAAGAATCGAAGAAGGCAACACCCGCAAGATCGCCCAAGACTCAGCGACTCAGCCAGGCCGATCTCGAACATTTTCGGGAGCTTCTCTTGCGCAAACGCCGGGAGATCTCAAAGAACGTCAATGAGATCGAGGGTGAAACGCTGAAGAAATCGCGTCTCGACGCCAGCGGCGACCTGTCGAGCATGCCGATCCACATGGCGGATTTGGGAACCGATAACTACGAACAGGAATTCGCCCTGGGTCTGATGGACAGCGAACGTAAGATCCTCCACGAGATCGATGGGGCCCTCCAGCGAATCCAAGAAGGTACGTACGGCATCTGCGAAGGCACCGGCGAGCCCATCGCCCGCGCCCGACTCGAGGCGCAACCCTGGGCCCGATACTGCGTCGAGTACGCCCGGAAGGTCGAAGAAGGCCAGTCGTCCATACCGGAGCAGATCGTGAATGAGGAAGAGCGGGAGTAACGCTCGAACCCGGCCGGCGCCGCACGGCGCAGGTCACAACCCGGTCTTCGCATAACTCCTTCGAATGGGATCACCTGCGCGGGATTCCGGGAGTGGCTTGAATGGAATCAGACGAGCCCAACAATCCGCAAAGGGAGCCGGAACCATCTCGCTTCCGCTGCCCCATCTGCAAGAAGCCGGTGCAAGCGCCGGACCCGTCCACCCCGAAGCACCTGCGTTTCTTTCCCTTCTGCTCCAACCGCTGCCGGCTCGTCGACCTCGGCGCATGGCTGGATGCCGACTACCGGATTCCGGCCCGGCCGGACGAGCAGGAGGATGAACCGACCCCCGGCCCCGGCGTCCCCACCGAGCCGTGACGGCATGGGGGAGGTTGGTCACGCAGAATCCAGTGGACGATGCGAGGCGCGGACGGTAACATGCCGCTGAGCACGACGCCGTCGCGTGCACGGATGACGGTCACCCGTGTCTTTGAAAGGAAGCAAGATGGTTGAGGAGAGAGAGCCGGCGTTGCCCTTCGGGAGCTTTCTGTTCCCCCGAATCTTCCAGACCTTTCGCATGTCCATCCAACCCACGAAGCTCATCCTGGCCTTCCTGGCCCTAGTCACAGTATGCCTGACGGGCCGCCTCATGGACTACATCTCCCTCCAGGCAAGTCCGGACACGGCCGTGGTAGTCAAGCCCGACGGCGTAGGAACGGAATTGGATGAGTACGTCACGCACGGCTGGCGGATGGCCCTGGTGCACCGCGACATGTTCGGTCCCGATCAGAAGCGTGCGGGTGTCTTCCATACGCTATGGAACTTCGGGTCCGCGGAATTTCACACCACCCTGCGCGACCTGTCCCAGCCGAATGTCGTCGGCATTGCCCGCAGCATCAAGGAATGTCTGCTGGCCCCGCTCTGGGCCCTCACGTTCCACCCCATCTATAGTGCGATCTTCTTCACCATGGCGCTCGGTGCCGTCGCCCTGGCGGCCGGCGCTTTGTGCCGGATCACGGCCCTCCAGTTCGCCCGTGGAGAAAAGCCCGGACTGATCGAGGCCCTGCGTTTCAGCGTCGCCAAGTTCAGCAATTTCGTCTTCGCCCCGCTGATTCCCATCGGGATCATGGCGGCCCTGGGGATCTTCATCGTAGTCCTGGGCCTCGTGGGCAAGATCCCCTATGTCGGGGAACTCTCCGTAGGGTTGTTTCTGCCGCTGGCCCTGGTTCTCGCCGCCCCGATTACCATTTTCCTGATCGGGGCCATCGCCGGGTTCAACCTCATGTTTCCCTCGGTGGCCTACGAGGACTCCGACGGCTTCGACGCCGTCAGTCGGTCCTTCAGCTACGTCTACGCCCAGCCCTGGCACATGGGTTTCTACACGGTGGTCGCCTTCATCTACGGCGCCCTCTGCTACGCTTTCGTGCGGTCCTTTTCGCTGCTATTGCTCTACGTCACGCGTGTGTTTCTCTTCGTCGGCTTTCTTTTCGATAACGCCAAGCTCGACCGCCTGTGGCCGCAGCCGCTTTTCGGCCGGTTCCTCGGCCCGGCCCAGGCGCCGCCGATCGGATGGGCCGAGCAGACCGGGGCCTTCCTGGTGGAACTGTGGGTGCTCGCGGTCATGGGGCTGATGGTGTCGTTCGTGATCAGCTTCTTCTTCTCGGCCAACACGATCATCTATGCCCTGATGAGGAATCGGGTGGACAAGACCGCGCTGACCGAGGTTCATACGCGGTCGGACGAGATGGCCGCCGATCGCGCGGCGCTCGAGACCGAGGTCCCCGAAGCACCGGCAGCCCCCAAGCCCGGCTCCCGGCCGCAAGATGCCCCCGCCGCACCGGACAAATAAAAAGGGCCGCTCCTGCGAACGGCCCTTCTGAAATCCTTGTTCCCGTCTTGCGATCTCTTACGGCTGCGGCTCCCCGTCTTCCTGATTCTCATAGGTCGCCGGCGTATCCATGTCGTCACGCGGATGAGCGCTGTCGTACACTTCCTTCAGTTTCTTCGTCGTCAGGTGCGTGTAGACCTGGGTGGTCGACAGCGACTGATGTCCCAGCAGCTCCTGCACGCTCCGCAGATCGGCGCCGTTGTTGAGCATGTGCGTCGCGAAGCTGTGACGCAGCGTGTGCGGGCTGATGGCCGGGTCCAGCCCCGCCATCTTCAGATACTTGTCCATCTTGCGGCGGACGCTGCGGGTGCTGAGGCGATGACCATGCTTGTTGACGAACAGCACCTTCGTATCGAAGTGGGCGTTGTTCTGCGCCCGCTTGTTCCGGTATTCCATGTACCGTTGAATGGCCTGCAGGGCCGACGAGCTGATCGGCGTGATCCGCTCCTTCTTGCCTTTGCCGCGGATGTGCAGGATTTCACCGAGGAAGTCCACGTCATCCATGTTCAAGGCCACCAGCTCGCTGACGCGCACGCCGGTGCTGTAGAGCGTTTCCAGAATGGCTCGGTCGCGTGCGCCCAGCCAGGAATCCACGGGCGGCGTCTCGAGCAGCCGCTTCACCTCGGTGTACTCCAGGAAGCGAGGCAGCTTCTTTTCCTGCTTCGGCGTACGAATCGCCGTCAGTGGATTCGAGCTGCGCCGGCCGCTCTTGACCAGATACTTATAGAAGCTGCGCAGCGTGGCCAGCTTGCGGGCGATGGTCGCCTTCGAGTACGCCCGTTCGTTGAGGAACGTCAGATACGAGCGGGCCTCGTTGACATCGACCGCCAGCAGCAACTCATCCACCATCTTGTCCGTCTGCACCGCGACCGCCGTGGCCGCGCCGCCATCGTGCGGAGTGAGGGACATGCCCTCGCCGTGGCCTTCCGTGTCGGAGGCCCGGACGAGAAACTCGCTGAATTGGGCCAGGTCGGCGCCATAACATTTGGCCGTGTGCTCCGAGAATCGCTTCTCGAATTTGAGGTAGTTGAGGAATTGCTCGACTATCGCGCTGCCTTCATGCATAGTTCACCTGTCCACATTTTCAGTTGATACTTCAAAACCGCCTGGTTTCGAATTCGGAGTTCAAAGCCCGTACGAGGCACGATGTTCCGCTAATGGACCAGCTCGATGTCGCAATCTCCCTGGAGCAGTCCTTCCGCTCGTCCAATGAGCGTCTGGCTCAACTTGAAGCTCAGCACCGCGGCGTCGAACCAGTCAAAGCCGGTTCGCTTGTCCTTGACCTGGTCGATCAGGGCGTCGAGCAACTGGTCTTCGTGACCCGGCTCGTAACGGAAGATATACTTCTCCGTGCCCTTCTTCAGTACCATTTGCCGTTGTGCACTCTTCATCGTTTGAACCTCAGCCATCACACCTCCAACTCCGTAACCACTATCCCTCATTATCGGCCGGTTCCTCTCCAACTTTAGGCGCTACCGATAAATGAAACCGGCCTTGGTGCAGCGTCATAGGTTTTTTATCGGCCAATCCCCCCCCGGTCTTTACAAAAAGTCCGCGAGAATATCGGGCATTGTGTCGCCACGGAGACGATATCGGGACAAAAAAAAGAAGAGTGCTCGCGATATGAAGATCATGCGGTGGCGCGCGGGCGATAGTACGTCACCCCGCCCTTCGATTCCGGCACGAAGGCTCCTGTCTCCAGCAGTGTCGTCAGATGCTGCAGCGCTTCGCTACGTGTGATTCCCAGGCCTGTGCAGATATCCTGGACGGAGCAGGGCCTGCGTTTCAGCATTGATATCACGTCGGCCCGCGTGTGCTGGACGTGGCGATCGCTCCGGGCCGGCGGCGCCGCGCCGATGACTTCGCAGTGCGGCCCGAGCTGTTGGGCGATGGCGGCCAAGCGTTCCTCGGCGATCGCATCAATCCCCTTCTCCGCGGCGGGACGAACGGCGCTATTGACCTGCACCTTGTCGGGCCGGACCTCTTCGATAATTCTTTTCAGTTTGGCGATTTGTTCCGCGTCGGTGTTGATTCCCTCGATGAGGAAAACTTCGAGCCAGATCTGGCCTTTGTACTCGCGGCGGAATTGCCTCATGCCGTCAACGAGCTTATCAATGCTGATATCGGGGGCGGGACGGTTCACTTTCTGAAAGACCGCCGCATCGCCGGCGTCGAGAGACGGAACGACCACGTCGGCTTTCGCACAATCCGCGCGCACATCAGGACGATAAAGCAACGTGCCGTTGGTCAAAATGGCCACGGGAATCTTCGTGATCCTGCGGATGCCATCGATCAGGTCGCCCAGGCGGGAGTTGAGGGTCGGCTCGCCCGAGCCGCCGATGGTCACGTAATCGACCGCGACGTCCTGGGCCAGGCGGTCCTTCAATTCGGCCAGAACAGCATTGATATCGAGGAAGTCCCGGCGGGTGGTGCTCTTTTCCGTGGTCCGCCCAACCTGGCAGTAGACGCAGTCCAGCGTGCAGATTTTGGGCGGCACGATATCAACACCCAGACTCATCCCCAGCCGGCGCGACGGCACCGGGCCGTAAACGTACCGCGTACCTTCAGGCTTCTTACCGCTCATGGACAATCTCGAAGATTTTCTTGCACGTGCGAATCAACCCTTCCATCCATTCCAGCGGCAACACCGACGCCGCATCGGACTTTGCCTTATCCGGCTCGGGGTGCACTTCCATGAACAGGGCATTGGCCCCCGCCGCCACCGCGGCCTTCGCCAGGATCGGCGCCAGCTCCCGCCGGCCGCCGCTGGCGTTCCCGAGGCCGCCGGGCTGCTGCGTGCTGTGCGTTGCATCGAACACGACCGGACAACCCAACGCTTTCATCGCTTCTATGGAGGCCATGTCGTTGACCAGCCGGTTGTAGCCGAAGAAGGTGCCCCGTTCGCAGAGCAGGATGCGATCGTTGCCGCACGCGCGAATCTTCTCGACCACATTCTGCATCTCGCCGGGGGAAAGGAACTGGCCCTTCTTGACATTGATGGGTTTGCCCGTCTCGGCACAGGCGATCAGGAGGTCGGTTTGTCGGCACAGGAACGCCGGGATCTGCACGCAATCGACCACCGCCCCCACAGGGGCCGCCTGCGGCGACTCGTGCACGTCGGTCATGATGGGCAATCCCGTCGCCTCGCGGACCCTGGCCAGGATGCGGAGACCTTCCTCCATGCCGGGGCCGCGGAAGCTGTTGATGCTGCTGCGGTTGGCCTTGTCAAAGCTGGCCTTGAAGATCATGTCGACGCCGGTGTGTTCGGCGACCTGCACCAGGTGTCGGGCGATCAGCAGGCAGTTCTCTTCGCTTTCGATCACGCACGGACCGGCCATCACGAACAACGGTCCGTTCAGACCCGCCTCGATGCTACCTATTTTGAATGCCATATCAGGAACTCCATTCCATTCATACCGGTGGCCGCCAGTAGAATCGCTGCCGGGGTTCGAGTCAAGCAGGTTACTTCTTGAGCCAGCGAATGACCCTGCGCCGCAGGCCGCCCGGCTTGGCGCCGGCGGGGACCAGGCACTGCACCGCGTGCGGGACGACGGCGATATGAATCGGCAGCACCGGTCCAGGATCGCCATCGATCTCCACCTGGACCGGCGCCCGCGAGCTGATCGTCACTTCCCTGCCCTGCCGGTAGATCACGTCCCGGCAACGCGCGTGCTGCTTCAGTATCGTCAGGGCGGAGTGCTTGATCAGGTGGACTCGGCCGGCACATTGGTAGATGCAGACGTCCAGCAAGCCGTCGCTGTAGTCCGCATGACTGAGAAGCTGAAGCCCGATCGCATACCGCGAGATGTTGCCGACGAAGACCAGGCCCCGGCCGTTGAAGACCTCCTGCCCGTCCAGAACCACCTGCATCGGTGGAAACCGGTAATCCCAGAACGTCCGCCACAACGGGTCGATGTAGTCGATCTTGTTGATGTGTCCCGTGCGAAAACGGTGGACACGCGCGATGACCGCCCCGTCGAACCCGAACCCTGCAATGGAAGTGAAGCACTGGCCGTTGGCCGTGCACAGATCGAGGGACCGGCGGACACCGCCTTCGAAGGCGTGCACGAGCGAATCGAGGCCGCGGTCGAGGCCCAGTTCGTTGGCCAGGACGTTCTCCGTCCCGCAGGGCACGACGAAGAGCGGCTTGTCGCTGCCCTGAAGACCCCGCGCGGCTTCGCGAATCGTTCCGTCACCGCCGGCCGCCGCCACGAGCATGCACTTCGGGTCCTGCACGGATCGCGCAGCCAGTTCGCCCGCGTGCTCCAGAGAGTTCGTCAGCCGCATGTGGACATCGAAACCTTTGTGGACAAGATACCTATAGAATGCACGGCAGGCGAGCTTGCCGCTGCTGGCGCCGGATTTCGGATTGATGATGTACAGGATGTAGCCGTCGCTCGGGTTCATTCAGATGGCTGTCGCCTCTTCGCGTACACGAATGGGCGAACGGGAGAAAGGGAGAATGGGCGAGCCAAACCTCTTCGCCGTTTCGCCCATTCGCCCGTTCGCCCATTCCTCATCATGGCTGCTCACAAGTACACCTCCCGCTCCCCTGTCCCCCGGCGGGCCAGCTCGGCCTGAATCAGGCAGGCGTAACTTTCCTGCGTGTGCGGGACACCCCCCAGGTGCAATTGCTCCTGCACGCGGGCGATGCACGCCGAGTCGGGGCCTTCGATTTCGACGAAGGTCCCGATCAAGGGCAGCGTGTCGAGCGCCACTTCGCAATCGTTCAGGAGCCAGGTCTGGCGTTTCTTGTTGAAGGCGAGCGCCTTGCGATAACCGAGGCCCGCCAGCAGCCGTTCGACCGCCGCGGCATCCTGAACCTCCAGGTTCACTTCCTGCCGCTTCTTGAAGTCACTCGTCTCCTTGGCGCCCTTGTAAGTCAGGATGATGCGTTCCCGGCGCCCATCACTTTGCCGGCGGAGGCGCAGGCACTGGTCCGAACGGGTCAACGACCGATCCGCAGTGTCGAAGTACGCGTCCGTCTGGGTGGTTTGTGAGGACACGGACGCCCCGCACTCGACGAGCCCTCTTTCGATCGGCCCGAACGATTCCACTTTCAGCTTCGCCTCGATCTCATATCCCATCGCGTCGAAGTCCCGTGCGTACAGTATCCAGTCTGCCCCTGGCATCCATGTGGAGGAGCTTGCCGCCGAGATCGAAGAACTCCTGGAGCTTCGCACACACATACTCGTCGCAGTGGGCGCAATTCTCAAGCCCCTTCTCGCGCGCGCACGGCCGTATCCGGCACATCCGGCACCCGGCGAAGAGCCGCCCGGCGTCGGCGACGCACCCGTCGCAATCCGTGATGTCTTCCGCCCGGCACTTCATCCCGTAGAGCCGCTCGATCTGGACGGCGATATCCGCTCTCATCCGCTCTTGCGCCTGCCGGTCTTCGACCCGCGTCGCCAGGTAGATGGGACATCCTTCGCAATCCAGTCCGCAATACGTGAACATCCTTGTCCCTGCCTTTCTCGCGCAGACGAGACCTACGCCACGATGTTGACCAGCCGGCTTTTGATGACGATCACCTTCTTGGGGGCCTTGCCGGCCAGCGACTTGACCACCTGCTCGGCGGCGAGCGCCTTGGCCTTGATCGACTCTTCATCGGCGTCGGCCGGGACCGTGATGCGGTCGCGGACCTTGCCGTTGACCTGCACGGCCAGCTCGATTTCCTTTTCCTTGATCAGCGACTCGTCATGCTGCGGCCACGGCTCATACGCCAGACTCTGCGCGTGCCCCAGCCGCTGCCACAACTCCTCACTGAGGTGCGGGGCAAACGGCGCGAGGATCAGGATTACCTTCTCCAGCACATTCTTCGGCCGGGCCGGCAGCCGGCCCAGGTGGTTTACGAGAATCATCATCGCGCTGATCGCGGTGTTGAACCCGAAGGTCTCGACATCGCTTCCGACTTTCTTGATCGTCTGGTGCAGGAGGCGAAGGGTTTCTTCATCCGCCGGGACATCCTGGACCGCGGACGACAACTGCCCCGTCTCTTCGTCGACGACGAGCCGCCAGGCCTTTTGCAGGAACCGGTAGACACCCTGCACCCCCTGCGTGCTCCACGGTTTCATCGCCTCCAGCGGGCCCATGAACATCTCGTACAGGCGCATCGAATCGGCGCCGAAGTCCGCGATGACCTGATCGGGATTGACGACGTTGCCGCGGGACTTGCTCATCTTCTGGCCGTCCTCGCCGAGGATCATGCCCTGATTGATGAGCTTCTTGAACGGCTCCTTCGTAGTGACGTATCCCAGATCGAAGAGAAACTTGTGCCAGAAGCGGGAATAGAGCAGGTGCAGCACGGCGTGCTCGGCGCCGCCGACGTAGAGGTCGACGGGCATCCACGCCTTCTCCTTGGCGGGGTCGACGAAGGCCTCGTCGTTGCGCGGATCGATGTAGCGCAGGTAGTACCAGCAGGAGCCGGCCCACTGCGGCATCGTGTTCGTCTCGCGTTTGGCAGGACCGCCGCAGAGGGGACAGGTCGTATTCAGCCAATCCGTCGCCTTGGCCAGCGGCGGTTCTCCTGTTGCCGGCGGCGTATAGTCCGTCACCTCGGGCAACGTCAGCGGCAAGGCCGTCTCCGGCAGAGAAACGACGCCGCACTTTTCGCAGTGTACGACCGGGATAGGCTCACCCCAATATCGCTGCCGGCTGAACAGCCAGTCACGGAGCTTGTAGTTGACCGCCTTCTTGCCCAGTCCCTTCTCCGCCAGCCAAGCCGTGATCTTGCTTTTGGCCTGTGCGGTGGGCAGTCCCGTGATGGACAGCTCGGGGCCGCTCGAATTCACCGAGGTACCGTCCTCGACGAAACCCTGCCAGTCCGTCCCGGGGTCCAACGGCTGAACGACCTGGATGACCGGCAGAGCGAACTTCCTGGCGAATTCGAAGTCACGTGTGTCATGTGCCGGCACCGCCATGATCGCGCCGGTGCCGTAGCCGGCCAGCACGTAGTCGGCGATCCAGATCGGGATCCGCTGCCCGTTGACCGGATTGATGGCGCAGCCACCGGTGAAGACACCGGTCTTTTCCTTCTCAAGCGCGGTGCGCTCCAGTTCGCTCTTGCGTGCCGCCTCCAGACGATACGCCTTGACGGCCGCCGCCTGCGGAGGCGTCGTGAGCATGTCGACCAGCACATGCTCGGGCGACAGCACCATGTACGTAGCGCCGAAGAGCGTGTCGGGCCGGGTGGTAAACACGCGCAGCTTCCGTCCCGCCGCGGGTCCGTCGGCGATCTGGAAGTCGACTTCCGCACCTTCGCTGCGCCCGATCCAATTCCGCTGCATCTCCTTGATGGAGTCGGGCCAGTCGACCAGCGTCAGATCATTCAGCAGCACGTCGGCGTACGCGGTGATGCGGAGCAGCCACTGCCGCATCGGACGGCGCACGACGTTCTGGTGCCCCTTGCGATCGCACTTGCCGTCCTTGACTTCCTCGTTGGCGAGGACCGCTTTGCAGCCCTCGCACCACCAGACGGGCACGTCCGACTGGTAGGCGAGCCGATGGTCGTCGATGTACTTACGCCGCTCCTTCTCGCTCAGTCCGGCGGGAATCCGGAGCTCTCCGATGGGTCTGGCTTTGCGTTGGCTCTCGTCGAAGTAGCAGTTGAACAGTTGCAGGAAAATCCACTGCGTCCAGCGATAGTACTCCGGATCGGTTGTGGCGATCTCGCGATCCCAGTCGTAGGAGAAGCCGAGCATTTTGATCTGCCGGCGAAAGTTGTCGATGTTCTTCTTCGTCGTGATCGAAGGATGGGTGCCCGTATCGATGGCGTACTGCTCGGTCGGCAGGCCGAAGGCGTCCCAACCCATGGGGTGCAGAACGTTCAAGCCTTTCATGCGTTTGTACCGGGCGACGATATCGCTGGCCGTGTAGCCTTCCGGATGACCGACGTGCAGCCCCTGCCCGCTGGGGTAGGGAAACATATCCAGGACGTAGTACTCAGGCTTGGACGGGTCGCCGTCCGTCGCCCGGAATGTCTTATTCTCTTCCCAGAACCGCTGCCATTTCTCTTCGATCGGGCCGAAGTTGTAGTCGCCTGCGCGCTTGTCGCCTTCGTGCGTTGCCATCGAGTTCGGTTGCCTTTCTCTGGTATAGACGATCGTACGGGCGGGTTTCACACCTGCCCCTACCATGCAAACAGAACGAGTACTATACCCGATTTACAGGCGGGTTTGTAGGCAAACTTCCGGGGTTTGGGAAGGCGCATGGTGAGAGCATTCGGGCCATTCCGGGTGGCAGCCTCAAGTCCGCAGGACTTGGGGATGGCGAATCGGCTGGCGTCTTCGACCATCCCCAAGCTGCGCTTGAGGATGCCACCCATCAGACAAGCTGACGGCAGTACCAGAAGACATGCACAGACACGCGAAGGCAGGAGGAAAGCCGACCGCCCCCGTCTGTAGGCTACGGGGGCGGTCAGGGGATTGATCGATAGGTCAGGGTGTGATCGCAAAGGGCTGGTCGCTCACATCGGCGACAGCCAGCCGCTCCGCATTCGAGACGCGGACGAGGCAGGTGGTGCTGTTGACCAGCGGAACCAGCCAGGTGTATTGGCCGGTATTGCCCGAGTTCGGAGGATAGACCTCGGACCACGTTTCGCCATTGTCGATGGAGAACTCAACCAGAGCCTGAGTAATCGTGCCCGTAGACTGCCACGTGATCGTCGTGGAGGTCCCGGCGGTCAGAATCGCATTGGGATCGACCACGGTGATCGACTGGGTTTCCGGCGTGACAACCGCTCGCAGATCGTCCATGTCCTGCGTGCCCCAACGGTTGGGAGCCCCGAACGTACTGAAGTTCTTGCCGTCTTTGAAGCCCTTCGAGGTCGGCACGATGGCCGCGGTCGGATCGTCCGTCAGGCGGAAGACCTCGATGGAGCTGAGCCCGCTGGTCGGCGCGATGCCTTCGCCGGCCGGTCCGTAAATGACGGTGCCGATCGAATTGCGAATGCGCACTTGCCAGTTGTCGTTGGAGACCTTGAAGGAAGAGTTCTCGATGGCGACGCCGTCCGCCGTGTCTTTCGCCTGGACGTTGATCCACCAGTCCCCGGCGGCCGGATTGTAGCTCAGGTCGGTCGGCACATCCTCGGAAATCGTGATAATCGTACCGCTGCGCAGATCGGACCAGATCGCATGGTTGGTCAGATCGAGCGTCTCGTCGAAGAGTCCGTCATCGAAGATGTCGAAGTGCCATCTGCGCATGTCCAGATGGTCGGTGATGACGATTAGCTCGAACCAATCTCCACCATTGCCCATGACCCGGCCGAAGAAGGTATCGAACGCTCGCCCGCCGGATTCGTCGGCGGCCGCATTGCCTCCGCCCAGGTAGTCATTGGCATCGACGGCGTTGTACTCATTGAGGATGACGTCCGCCGCGCCGGCAGCACCGGCCCAAATGCCCAGCAGGACAGCAACAGTGATGGTGGCAGTTCGCAACATAAGTACCCCTTTCTCCTTTTACGGTTTCCTATTCCGATCCCCCGCAATTGCGGGGCGTTGATTTTCGGTGACTTCCCACATGCCATCCGGCCTGACCTGGAGGACGCCCGCATCGCGATAAAACTCCAGGGTCGCGATGGCGTAACTGATCCGCGCAGAAACCGCCGCGTTGCCGGCCTCAAACAAGGCCTGCTGCGCGTCCAGCACACGCCGGCTGCTGACGCGCGCATACTCCAACAGCGCCGTCGTGTCCCTCAGGCGTGCTTGGGCCAGAGCCACGGCTTCGGACAGCACGCGGTCGCGATCGGCCGCTTCCGCCAGCTTGCGATAGGCCTGGCGGACTTCCAGGGCCGCGGTGTCGGTCGCCAGGTCGTATTCCCGGAGACGCTGACTGAGAAGGAGCAGCTCCTTACGATAGACATTCTGCTCCAGGACCCGGTCCAGCGGCAGGTCCAACTGGACGGCTGCGGCGCCGGCCTTGTTTCCATGAGAGTCTACATTCGCCGAGCCCACAATGTTCAACCCAGCCTGCAAACTGTCTGCCGCAACCTGAACGTGTCGCTGGGCATCCACCACCATGTCCGCGCTGTTCGCGACATCGAGTCGTCGACGGAAAGCCGTCTGAACAGCGTCGTTGGGATCGAAGTTCGGATAGGGTATGGGCTGCTTCTCCAGGGCCTCGAGGACACCCGGATCCAGCCGGAACTCCAGAGTCGTCGGTACGCCCATCGTGAGTTTGAGCATATCGAGAAGCTGCCCGTGGTCCTCCAGGATCGTCAGCCGAAGGTCACGCGCCGACAACATGTCCTGCCGGATGCGATCCGCCTCCAGCATCGGCAGCCGTCCCGCCTCCACCAGTTTCTCCACGCGGGCCAGTATCGGCCCCAGCGCGTCATAGTACTCCTGGGCGTTTCGGGCCAGGGCGTACTGTTCCAGGACCCAGTAGTACTCAGTGAGGACTTGGACGACGAGTGTCTGTCGATAACGATTGAACGCGCGCAATTGATAGAGAGTATTGCGCTCCGCCTGCGTGAGCGGTTCCAGGACCACCTGGGGATCCAGGCCGCGCAGCAGCGGCTGGTTCAGCGTTGCAGTGAAGACGGAGGTCAGCCCTTTATTGCCCGAGCCGCTCAGAATTTCCGTCCAGCGCGCCGCCACCTGCATGCTGATCAACCCCCCGGTGGAGAGGAGCCGGTTGAATCCGATATTGGCCTCGTAGAACACCCGTTCGCTGAGGCCGAAGTTGGGGTCGTCCTGATCCGTACTCGAGTACTCCACCTTGCCCCCGCCGAAAGGCATGAATTCGAAATAGTGCTGGATCAGACGCTGATCGAGCGCCATGGTGTAGAGCAACTCCTTCTGGAGATGGTAGTCCCGGTTGTAGGCCGCGGCCAGGGCCACCGCGCGCTCGATCGTCAACACGCCGGACGGGACCGTCTTCTCGATCCGAATGTCATCCGGCCCGGGCTCCGTATCACTTACGCGATAGTTCGCCTTCGAGCCCATCGTGCTATCCCACTTGGAATCGATGATGTCGTAGACGCGTTCATCCGCGTCGGCTTTGTACTTTTCGGGAGAACACGCCATAGACAGGCAGACCGTCATCGCCACCGCCCAGAGCAGATGAACAGGATAGCACACGAGGATCAATTTGTGGGTTTTCGTCTTCACTTGTTAAACCGCACCTGATAGGTCACAATCCGCGTACCCCAACGGTCTCCCCCGGCATCAACTCCAGGCCGTTCGGGATGTTGATGACGATTTGCAGCCCCCACTGCGGAATCGTCGGGTTGCGCCATAGGCGCTGCGGCATGAGCTCGATCGTCCGGCCGAGGCGGTCGACGGTCGCCTTGGCCATCTGCGGCCGGGCCCGACTCTTGACCAGGTCGACCGGCGTGCCTTCGCGCACACGTCCCACCATGTGCTCACTGACATACGCCACGATCTCGGTCGGAGCCGCTTCCGCCACGGCCAGAATAGGATCGCCGGCATTGACCACCTCGCCGGCCCGGCGGATGACCTGCTCGCCCGCACGCTGCGCCAGGACCTCGCCGCTGCGTCCGGTGACTTCGATAGGGACGATGACTCCGTCGATGGGGGAAGTCAACGGAAGCGACGCCCGCGCGTGGAGGGCTTCAAGCTGCTGGAGCAGACCGTTCATCGTCTCTTCCTGCACCGCCATCTCCCTGCGAATGACTTCCATGGCGGCATCGACGTCGGGGTGTTTCAGCTCTTTCTTATCAAATTCATCCCGGCGTGCCTTGGCGTCATTGTAATCGATCATGGCCTGCTCGAGCGAAGCTTGGTTTTCCTTGATCTTGGCCAACAAGCTGTCATGCGCGGCCTTGGCCCGCTCCAGCTCGTACGGGACGATCACTTTCTTCTCCAGGAGGTCCTGACAGGCCTTCACATCCATCTCCAGATCGCGGCAGGAAACCTGATCGGTGGCAATGGCCACACGTAACTGGAACGCCGTCGCCCGTGCGCTCTCCACGTCCATGGCGAAACGCCGGGCGTTGTCGGCGTGGGTGATCTCCAGATCCGACGCCTCCCATAGCATGGTCTCACGGGTCGGAATGAGCTGCGCGCCCAGATGCTGAACTTCGGCGCTGGCAGCGGCCAACTGCGTCTTCAATTCGGCTTCCAGCGTCCGGTCGGAGGCCACCAGGGTGTCGATGACCGCCACCGTCGTCCCCGCCTTCACCGGCTGGAACAGCTCGACGGGAACGTCCTTGATGCGTCCGGTGGAATCGGCGGAAACCTGCCGGATCTGGCCCCGCGCGATGCCCACTACGTCAAACCGCTGCGTACGCACGTGGAACAGCCACAGGACGATGAGGATTGCCAATAGCCATACCCCCACGGGAATCAGGTGCCGCAGGTAGTACTTCTTGCCTTCATGATTATTCTTCAAGAGCTTCATCTCTATCGCACGGTCTAAACTTCGAGCAACTTCTCCTGCATCGTCAAGTTGATGTTTTCAATGCCATCCACCTTCTCGAGATCGGCGACCAGCTCCTCGTTCTGCGCCGTGCTGCGCAGAAAGAGCTGGTAGGCGTACTCGGCCGGTCCGCCCAGTCCCGTGTCCTGGACGGAAATCAACGTAAAGTTCCCGCAATAGTGGCGCAGGATCTCCGGGATGGGATGATCCGCGCCGATGGGACCGCGCAGACTGAACCGCAGGAACCCATTGTGCGGCTCGTGGGAACCGAAATCCGTGAAGTGCAGATACACGATGATCAGCGAGATGACCACGGCGCCGACAATGGCGATGTTGTAGCGATGAGAGCCGCACGCCATCCCGATCACGAGGCCCGAGAAGATGAAGGCCAGATCGCGCGTGTCCTTGAGGACGTTGCGGAAGCGCACCAGCGCCAGCGCTCCCATCAGACCCACGGCCGTGATGATGTTGTTGCCGATGACGGTCATGACCATCGCGACCGCGACCGTGATCATGATCAAAGACTGGACGTACGAGCGCGAATAGGACAGGCCGCTGTGCGTGAGATAGTAGACCCAGGCCAGGATCTGTCCCAGGATGAACGCCAGGAGCAGAGCCAACAGCACGCTCTCCGCCCCGAACGGGGAGCCGCCTGCACCCGAGTCTTCCAACAATTGCCACCAGCTATCCATTCAGCACATTCCTCCATGCCGGGGCACAGAACCCCAGCGCACAGGCCTGTTGTATGGACGTGGCGAACTTCGACACGGAGCGGGCCTGCAAATTGAGCACCTCCACCATGCGCGACAGCCACGGCGGGTAGGTGCCGGTAAACTTGATCTCCACGATGACGTGACCGTCCGTCAGGATGTTGTGCTGCCACCCCATTCCGCTCAGCCGCACCCGGGGCTCGTCCGTCACCTTGTAGCACAGCTCCCGGTCGAATGTCACGCGCACGCGGTTCTCCGACGTGCTTTCGTACGCCTTTCTCAAGTACCGCACCAGCACCGTCGGGCGGGCGTTGATGCTGGCCACATACAGTTGGAACTGGTTCAGTGCGGCTTCGTCCGTATGATAGCTGTGCGGGCGCAACAGATGCCCTTTCAGCAGTATCGGAACGTCTTCTTCCGTCACGCGGGCCCGGCTCTTGAAGATCACGGTATTGATCCGCCGCTTGATCTCGAAGAAGCGCGGATACTCCGGTTCGTCCGTATAGCTGCGGATGCGGAGCTTGAAGCGGTTTTTCTGCCCGGTCAAGGTCTCCCGGCACAGTCGCAGGTCGGGGGAATCGACATACAGACTGACAATCGAGTAGTACCCTCCCCTTTGAAGTTTCGAGTAGCGATCGTATTCGAGAAACGGCCGGACATACCGCTCGATCTCTGCCGCCAGGACCTCGCTGATGAGGTACTTCAACTCATAACGGCAGGCGAGCATCCGGTCGCCGGTCTTCTTGGCTGGCTGACCCGGTATGGCCTTCATTTCCACCATCGCAACTCCTCTGATGTCTACAACTGGCAGGGATACACCAGCATCTTGTCTATTTTAACAGAAGAACCCCGATTTAGTCAACGGATGGGCTATTCAAACCACCGGAACACCACTCATCATGGTTGCCGTCCGATAAGAGCAAGCGGTGGCCCGACCCTGCGGGGTCGGGTCTGCTCCTCCGATCCTATCGTGACGGCGCAGTTTCTCTTTTTTCCTTTTCCGCCTAGGGATTGCTCCGACCAGGGGATGGCGCCGCGGCCTGCCAGTTGGCGGGGTCGTTGCCGTAGGCGGCCGGATCGATCCGGGTCAAGGATT
>CAYQXM010000097.1:0-19744 GCA_964421295.1 uncultured Pirellulales bacterium | reverse complement strand
TCATGGAGCTGTGCGCCGATTGCGGCAGGCTGGCCCGGCAGGAGGGACTGGCCAACGTGTTCGTCAGCAACGGCTACCTGACCCACGAGGCCATCGACTTCGCCGCGCCGTGGCTGGATGGGATCAATATCGACCTGAAAGGCTTCACCGAGGACTATTATCAGCGGCTGTGCAAGGCCCGCCTGCAGCCCGTGCTCGACACGATCTCTTATATGGCCAAACACACGGACATCTGGGTCGAGATCACCACGCTCCTGCTGCCGGGGGAGAACGATTCGGAAGAGGAACTCAAACGGCTCACCGCCTGGCTGGTCGACGCGGCGGGGCCCGACACCCCGTGGCACATCAGCCGGTTCCATCCGCAATACAAGTACCAGGGCACGCGGGCGACACCGCTCGAAAGCCTCCAGCGGGCGGAGCACATCGGCCGGGAGGCGGGGCTGCGGTATGTCTATATGGGCAATGTCCCCGGCTCGCAATCCGAGAGCACCTTCTGCTATCATTGCGGTCGCCTCTTGATCGAACGCATGGGATATCAGATACTGAGCAACGTCATGGAGGATTCCCAGTGCCCGCAGTGCGGCACGAGAATCGCCGGGTTCGAACTTTGAGGCATCATGAAAATCATCGCGGATACGAATATACCTTTCGTCAAAGAGTGCTGCGCTTCGGTGGGGGACGTGACGGTCATGAGCGGGCGGGACTTCACGCCGCAGTCGATCGCCGGGGCGGACGCGCTGCTCGTGCGCAGTATCACACGGGTGGATGAGAAGCTGCTGGCCGGCAGCTCGGTACGCTTTGTCGGCACGGCGACCATCGGCTTCGACCATGTGGACGTCGATTACCTCAGCCGCAGCGGCATCGGTTTCGCCTCCGCCCCGGGGTCCAACGCCAACTCCGCCGCGGAGTACGTCCTCGCGGCCCTGCTGGATATCGCCCGCCGCAAGGGGGTCACGCTGGCGGGCAAGTCCATTGGTATCATCGGTGTCGGCAACGTCGGCAGCCGCGTCGCGGCCAAGTGCGAAGCTCTCGGCATGCGCGTGCTCCGCAACGACCCGCCGCTGGCCCGCCAGACGGGGGACCCGAAGTATGTCCCTCTCCAGGAACTGCTCAGTTGCGACTTCATCACGATCCATACGCCGCTGACGCACGACGGGCTCGACAAGACGTTTCACCTGGCCGACGAAGCCTTCTTCAAATCGCTCAAGCCGGGGGTCGTCTTCATCAACGCCTCGCGCGGCGCCGTGGTGGACACTCCGGCGCTGAAGGCTGCCATCAAATCGGCTCGGCTCAGGGCGGTGGCCCTGGATGTCTGGGAGAATGAGCCGGACATCGACGTCGACCTGCTGGAGATGGTCGATGTGGGCTCGCCGCACATTGCGGGCTATTCCTTCGACGGCAAGGTTGCCGGGATGATCATGATCTACCAGTCACTGTGTCAGCATTTCGGAGTGGAGCCTCGTCATACGATTTCCGATTTCCTGCCCCCGGCAGATGTGCCCCGGCTGCAGGTTCTCGCCCGCGGTCGGGAGGAGGAGACGGTCGTCGCGGAGGCCGTGGCGCGGATATACAGCATTGCACGGGACGACCATGATATCAGACAGATGATCAAGCAGCCGCCCCAGGCACGGGGCAAGTTCTTCGACGCCCTGCGCAAGAACTATCCCGTCCGGCGGGAATTGCCCAATACGACGGTCGTGGTCGACGACGCGCCGACGTCGCTGGTGGAGAAGCTGCGGGGCATTGGCTTCAAGGTGGACTCATGTCGGGCGTGACACCGTCACAAGACTCCGTGCTCCGATGGCCTGCCGGCCGGCTGGATTTCGCGCCCGGCTGCCTGGTCATGGGCATTCTCAACGTCACGCCCGACTCGTTCAGCGATGGCGGCCAGTTCTTCGATCCCGGCGGAGCGGTCGCACACGGTTTGCAGATGGCCGCCGAAGGCGCCGCCCTCCTCGACATCGGCGGCGAATCCACCCGCCCCGGCTCACAGGCTGTCCCCGCCGCCGAACAAATCCGCCGGGTGGTCCCTGTGATTACGGAGCTGCATCGCCAGACGCCGGTGCCGATCAGCATCGATACGCACGACGTCGAGGTGGCCCGGGCCGCCTTGGACGCCGGCGCTGCTGTCATCAACGACGTCACGGCATTGGCGGATGACCGGATGGCGGAGCTGGTTGCCAAAGCCCAGGTCCCGGTGGTCCTCATGCACATGCAGGGCACTCCCGCGACCATGCAGAAGGAACCGACCTACGGCGATGTCGTGGAGGAGGTCCTGGCGTTCCTGCTCGACCGTGCCCGCCAGGCCGACCGTTTCGGCATCCCTCCCGAGCATATCATCCTCGACCCTGGCATCGGCATCGGCTTCGGCAAAACGCTCGAACACAATCTGCGTCTGCTCAAGCACATCGGCCGCTTCGTGGCGACCGCCTACCGCATCCTCGTCGGCCCCAGCCGCAAACGCTTCCTCGGCACCCTGACCGGCAAGGACGTCCCCGCCGACCGCCTCTTCGCCACCGCCGCCACGGTCGCCCTCTGCGCCGCCTCCGGCGTCTCCCTCGTCCGCGTCCACGACGTCGCCCCCATGCGCGACGTCGTCCGCGTCGCGCGGGCTATTCTGGACTCGTAGCGTGTTCAACCCGCGAATCGTTGCAGAGACGCAAAACGTTGCGTCTCTACGCCACCGAAATAGCATCTGCCCGCGAATCCGCCCAGTCACCCGACCGGGATTCTCCGGCCATTCCCGTTGACACACTGAATGCTGCGAGATACTATCCGAATAGCATGCAGAGGAGGTTCCGAGCTTGACTCTGCACCACGCTCGCTATGGCGATACAGATGGCAATTGACCTGAGACAAAGGGAATGGAATGTCTCCGAGACAATGGGGAGGAGAAGGGGGACCTTCTTGCACGGAACCAGACAGTCTGGCCTTCCCGGTTCATATAGAGTGTATAGGCATTGGTAGGCTTGCTCGATGGCAGTTACTCGCTATATTCGGCGGAAAGCGTTCGACTGGGGGCTCTGGTTCCTCTCTATTGTCTGCGTGTTAGTGATGTTCAAGGCGAGTTCAGATCCAGTGCCTGCGTGGGCAAAAGGGACGCCAATTCAGACTGCCCTCACGCCGTTCTCCACCGGGAACCAGATTGCGTTTGATATCTCGGTTGGAGTAATCGTCAGCCTGCTTGTATATGTCTTAGTCGTTCGGATACCGGAGCGGAACAAACGACGCCGGCTGAGAGCAAGCCTCAAGCGTCAGTACTCGAATCTGAAGGAGAGCTGCATCATAGACTTTCTTTTTGCGTGTGAAGGCTCTGCCAGTCTTGATCTCGTTGAGCAGTTGAAGAATCGGGAAGCGTTCAAAGACTATTTCAAGGAACCGGTGTCATCCAGTCAAACCCGCTGGGATGTGGTCCTCGACGGGATGAATGAAAGCAGAGTCAAATCCATCATTCAAGAGCTGTCCATCTTTCGCCGAGAGCTCGAGTACACGTTGGCGTCTCTTGATGTCGATGACGAGGAGGCCTTCGCGTTCCTCCGGCAGCTCACACACGTTCTCCAACGGAGCCCCAGACTGACCGCTGACTACGAAGAGGTCAAATCCTTGTCCCGGTTCATGTGGTCTATTCACACCGGGTATGACCCGGTCCATGGCTATACGGGAAAAGAAATCATTGAGGAGATGATTGAGGCAATATGACGCCGAATCTCTCCATCGAGTTTCTCATGATGGGACATCTGCTCACCATTTTGATGAGGCAACAACAGATTCCCCGCACAAGAGAAGGAGTCGATGGGTAACAGCCTAACTCACTCGGCCGAGGCTGGCGCAGCAATATGCTGGATGAATGACCAATGAAGAACAAACGCATACGTGTCGGGCAGTACTCGTTCGAAGCTAAGAATCTGGACGGACCATCCGATGAGTTCCTTGAGAAGACGGCACCGCTGATCGGCTACATCGTCCATCGATTCAACACTCTCGACAATCTTCTCAATGAGGCGATCTGCGAGTGGATCTGTGAGCGGTCTGATTTGCTTGGGTTGACCGTGATTCACAAGATGAATTACGCCGGCAAGGTCGACCTGTTCAGGCGACTGGTGTCCGTGGCTCAAGATGCCATTGAAGGAACGATGCCCTCATTCAGCACGTTGATTAAAAATCTCTCGACCGTTGGCAGCCTACGTAACGCGGTGGTGCACGCAGAATGGGAAGCCGCCGATGATGATGGATTCACGCCGTGCAGGGTCTTGATTAAGGAGCATGGTCTGGAGCACGAATACATACAGTTCTCGTCGGATGCTTTGCAGGGCATCCTTGCTTTGATCGAGGAAACGGCCGAACTGTTCGACCGATATGAAGAAGAACGCCAACTGCTGTTTGCCTAGTCTCGTGAGATAGGCCAAGTGCCCATCATTTCAGAGAAGGAATCAGTGGGCAACAGCCCACCTCCGCAAGAATAGAGAGGTGTCGTACAGATAGCAGTCACGGGTACGTTCCCTTGACAAGCGGAGAATGGGGAGAAGACGCTTTGGATTGGAGTGGACAATACCTTAGCTTCGCCAGCCGGGCCGAGTGGCGGGCTTGGCTTCAGGAGAATCATGCGCGGGCGAAAGAGGTCTTGCTGATTCACTACAAGAAAGGGACCGGCAAGCAGGGGTTGAGTGTGCCGGAGGCGGTCGAGGAGGCCCTGTGCTTCGGCTGGATCGACGGGATTCTGCGACGGATCGATGCGGAGAAGCACGTTGTACGGTATACGCCGCGGAGGAAGGGGAGCGTGTGGTCGCAGCTCAATAAGGGGCGGGTGGCAAGGCTTATTCAAGAAGGGCGGATGACGGCCGCCGGGCTGGAACAGGTGGCGATCGCCAAGGAAAATGGGCGGTGGCAGGCGGCGGAACGGCTGGAGGATGTGGACACGGTCCCGGCCGAGCTGACGAAAGCCCTGCGAAAGCACCCAGGCATGTTAAAGGCGTTCAAGGAGCTGGCCCCCTCGCGGAGGAAACAGTACATCTGGTGGATCGGTTCCGCCAAACGGGATGAGACCCGGCAGAAGCGCATTGCTGCGTTGATCGACTACTTGTCCGGGCGAGGCAAACCGCTCGGGATGTAGAGTTCTCGATGGAATGCAGAGAGAATTCCAGACCCGACCCTGTCATTCCCGCGAAGGCGGGAATCCAGTCGTATCCATGGGTTCTGGACCCCCGCCTTCGCGGGGGTGACAAAGGAAGGGGACCCCGTGGGCACTCTCAGTCGTCGACGACGCCTTCGAGCAAGCGCTCGTAGAACTCGGCGTATTTGTCTTTGTCGGGCGAGTCACGCCAGGCGATGGCGGCGCGCGGGTGCTCGTTCTGGATGCCGGTCAGCATGTAGGGGATGAGGTAGCCCCACTCGATCTGCTGCCGGAGGGGCAGCATGTAGTCCTGGATGAACTTCAGGATGGGCGTGAGGTTGAACTTTGGGTTCTTCAGGAAGCCGACCAGTAATTCCAGGCAGGTGTTGCCGGGGCCGCGGCCGATGCCGAACAGCGACGCGTCGAGGTAGTTGGCGTTGTGGATGATGCCCTCGATCGTGTTGGAGAACGCCAGTTGCTGGTTGTTGTGCGTGTGGATGCCGATCTCTTTGCCCGGCAGATGCTGGCGGTAGAGCTTCACAAGATATTCGATCTGCTCGCAGTACAGGGCGCCGAAGCTGTCGACCACGCAGACGACATCCGTCCGGGTCTTGGCCAACTGGTCCAGGGCCTCGACGAGGGCGAATTCGTTCTCCTTCGAGATCGCCATGATGTTGACGCTGACTTCGTAGCCGAGGTCCTTGAGACGCTCGGTGAGGTCGATGGCCTTGTCGATGTCCTTGACATACGTCGCGACACGAATCATGTCCACGGGACTCTTGTCGGCCGGGGCGAACATCTGCTCCTTGACGCGGTGGGCGTCGACCATGACGCTGATTTTCATGCTGGATTCGATGCCGTCGGTGATCTCGCGGATCTTCTCGTCGTCGCAGTACTTCCAGGCACCGTAGTCTTTCACCGGATTCAGCTCTTTGCTGCTGCGGTACCCGAGTTCCATGTAATCGATGCCGCTCTTGGACAACGCCCGATAAGCTTCCCGGACGAATTCATCGGTGAAGCAGTGGTTGTTGATCAAACCCCCGTCGCGAATCGTGCAATCCAACACCTTGATCTGCGGTCTGAACATGAAACCCCTCTCTTATAGTTTTGAGTTGTGAGTGTTGAGTTTTGAGTCAACTGAGAACTCAAAACTAAGAACTCAAAACTCTGAGTGCTTTTTGAACTACGTCCCTGCCGACCTCCACGGCGTACTGGCTTTGCGGATGGTACACCTGTCCGAGCCGGGTAATTAGAACGAATTTCGGCCATTTATCAACCGCTTTTTTGTCATATTTGAGCAGGTCGATTAACCTGTTTTCGTCCAGACCGGCGGGCGGCTTCACTGGAACAGCGATCCTCTCGAAGATTCTGCGCACCCGGTCCAGCCGGCCCGGCTCGGAGAGCCCCATCTCCGCTTCGATCAACCCCGCCGCGATGATGCCGACAGCCACCGCCTGGCCGTGCAGCAGCGTGTAGTTGCTGGCGGCCTCGACCGCATGGCCGATGGTGTGGCCATAGTTGAGCATGCGCCTCTGGTTCGTCTCGCAGGGGTCGGCCTCGACCACTTGGCCCTTGATCCGGCAGTTGTATCGGGCCACCGTCTGCATCACCTCGGGGTCGCGCCCGAGTATGGCATCGAGGTGACTCTCCAGAAAATCGAAATACTCCGCGTCGGCGATCAGGGCGTGCTTGATCGACTCGACGAGGCCCGAGCGGTACTGTTCCTCGTCCAATGTCCCGAGCACGGCGACGTCCATGTAGACGGCCGCCGGGTGCCAGAAGACGCCGAAAGCGTTCTTGCTGACGCTGGAGTCGACGCCGGTCTTGCCGCCGATGGCCGAATCCGCCTGCGCCAGCGTCGTGGTCGGGACCTGCACCACGGGGACGCCACGTTTGAAAATCGCCGCGGCGAAGCCCGCGATATCGCCCACGGTGCCGCCGCCCAGGGCGATCACGACCGTGTCCCGGCCGAGACACGCCTTTTCCATCGTCTCCACGATGGCGGTGGCCGTCGCGACGGTCTTCGAGACCTCGCCCGCCGGCCGGATGACGAAGTGCGGCACCTCCCGTCCGCCGAGGAGCGTCTGGAAATGCCCCGCTTTCACAAGACTCTCATCCGTGACCACAAATGGCCTGGACCGCGGGAAAGCCACCTCGATCCGCAGCCACAGACCTGCCAGAATCTGCGAGCCTATCGTGATCCTGTAGCTGCGTTCGGCACTGCCCGGCACTTTGATTTCCATTTCCTGCATAGGTCAAAAATAGCGTTTTCCATCCAGAAAGGCAACCTGTAGAATGGTGCAAATACTATGACGTATCTGGCAGTCCCCATATCGGCGAAAGATGCGGTTCAGGCGAAAGCACAAATCGGCCGGGCCCTGGCGGGTGGCGCCGAGATGCTCGAGCTGAGGACGGACTACATCGAGGGCCTCACCGCCGATACGGTAAGGTTGCTCCTGTCGGAAGTTCGTCGCCTGAGCGGTGTGCCTGTCATCGTCACGTGCCGGGGCCGACGCGAAGGCGGGGCGATGGACCACGCGGAATCCCTGCGGATGGCCGTTCTTCTGGAGGCCGTCGCGGCGGGGGCCGACTTCATCGATGTGGAGTTTGCCGACTACACCAGGCCTGAAGTCGGCAGTAGGATCGACGCCGCCCTGACCGAGAGCTCCGACACCAGGCTGATTCTGTCGACCCACGACTTCGCCCACCCGTTCGATGATATCGGGCGCAAGTACCGCGATATGGTCGCTGCCTGCCCAAAGGCAGTCCCCAAACTTGTCTACACCGCGAACCACATCAACGATTGCTTCCCCGCCTTCGATCTTCTACACCAGACTGATGGCCGTGCAATCGTGCTGTGCATGGGCCCGGCAGGGCTCATCAGCCGGATTCTGGCCAGGAAGCTCGGCTGCCTGGTGACCTTTGCCAGCCTGGATGAAGCCGCCGCCACCGCCCCGGGACAGCTGACGCTGACCCAGTTCAAGAACCTGTATCGGCATGACTCGATTGACAGGGAGACCGAGTTGTATGGCGTGATAGCCGATCCGGTGGGCCATTCGCTCAGTCCCGCCATCCACAACGCCTGTTTCGCCGCCGCGAAGATGAATCGGCTCTACCTGCCGCTACTCGTTCAAGGCGGCCGCGAGGGCCTGTGCCAGTTCCTCGACAACGTCTTGGCCAGGCCGTGGCTGGACTTCCGCGGCTTCAGCGTGACCATCCCCCACAAAGCTGACGCCTTAGACTACGTGCAGGCCGAGGGCGGCCGCGTGGAACCACTGGCCGAGCAGATCGGTACGGCCAACACGATGATCTGTATGGCGCCCCAGCCGGGGGCGGCCGAGCCGCCCGGATTGTACGCGTGCAACACCGATTACGCCGGTGCTCTGGACGCGATCACGGCAGGAATGGGCATAGACCGGGCGGGCCTGCGCGACATGCCGGTGGCCGTCGTCGGCGCGGGCGGAGTCTCCCGCGCGATCGTCGCCGGCCTGACCGCCTGTGACGCCAAGGTCACGGTCTATAACCGCACCATCGAGCGGGCCAAAGAGTTGGCCTCGGACTTCTGGTGCGCCTACGCCGGCTTGGATGTGTTGTCGCATCCCGTCGAGACGCAGAATCTTGCGTCTCTACTGATCAACTGCACGAGCATCGGCATGTACCCCAACGTGAACGCCACGCCGGTCCCCAAGGAGTTCCTGCGTCCCGACATGGCCGTCTTCGATTCCGTCTACAACCCCGCCGAGACCCTGCTGCTCAAACAGGCCCGCCAGATCGGCGCCAAAACCATCGACGGCGTCTCCATGTTCGTGAACCAAGCCGCCGCCCAGTTCCGCCTCTTCACCGGCCAACCCGCGGATGTCGCTCTCATGCGACAGACGATCCTGAACAGCCTTCGCTGAGGCGCCGATTGATGAATCTTTTCGCCCGCGGCGCGTCTATCCAATAGATGGGCCGAAAGGCAGCCTCTGAATGTGGGTGCCGGCAGGGCCGTTTTTTTTCGTTACCGGCGGGTGGCGGCGGGGTAGAATGGCCGCCACAAGGTCGGTGGCAGAAGACCCTGCGGGATAGTTGGTTTGTCGGTTTGTATGGAAGGGAGATTGGGATGACTGGTCTGCGGAAAATCGGGACGGTTTGTCTTTCGCTCGTTGCCGTGCTGGTTCTTCAACTGTCGGTGGCGACGGCTTCACCCGTAGAGGAATTGGCGAAGCGGGTGCCGGACAACACGATCGCATTCGTGGCCACCAACGGCGGCGACGCGTTGAAGGGCGACTTCGACAAGAGTATCATGGGCCAGCTCTGGAACGATCCGAACACACAGACCTTCGTGGCATCACTCTTGACTCAGGGACGTGCCGGCCTGGCGCGTCAGGCAGACGCTAACGTTCCCAAAGACGTCAATATGGTGCTGGAATACGCCGCATTGGTCAGCCGCCGGCCGGTTCTCATCGGTGCGGCACAGGCCCAGGTGAAGGAAGGGCCTCCCGCGTGCTTCTTTGCTATCATCGACGCCGGCGACGCCAAGGCCCAGTTGACGGACGCCGTGACTCGCCTCGAAGCACGTGCGGGAAAGGACGCATTCATCGACGTCGAGCGGGCCTCCCTGAAGCTGCGTGCCCTGAAAGACGACGATGGAGTCCCTCTGTATTGGGGCTGGGTGGGCAACTACTTCGTCATTGCTGCCAATGATGCGCAGGACATGGCGCTCAAGTACGTGATCAAGCCGCGTGCCGCGGTGCCCGACTACTTCAAGCAAGTCCCGGGAACGGATGACGCGCTGGTGCTTCGCTGCGATTTCCAGAAGATCGGTCAGGTCGTGGGATCGTTCATCGCGAACGAGAGCGATGGCGACGTCGATCCGAACGACATCAAGAAAGCCTTGGCTCAACTCGGCCTGGACAAGGTCCGTAGTCTGACGTCGAGAGTCGGCTTCTCCGGCCAGGAGATGGTCAGCGAGGACTTTCTCGAAGTGCCCGAGCCAAGGACCGGACTGCCGGCCGCTCTGAAACCCGTGGACCTGAGCTTGATGGGTCTCGTCGATGCCAACGCCGTGGAGGCTTCCGTGATGAACTGTGACCTTGCCGCCATCTACGACACGGTTCTGGGCACGGTGAAGGCGGTCGCGCCCGGCGACGCGTACTCCGCGATCGAGGAGGGTCTGGCCGCTCTGCAATCGGAAATCAAACTCGACATCCGCAAGGATGTGCTGGGTTCGCTGGCGGGTCCTATGGTCTTCTACAGCCTGCCCATGGGCAAGACGGTTGAAGCTCCGATGGGGGGCTTCGCGGTTGTGGCCAAACTGAAAGAAGCCGCTCGGTTCGAATCCGCGATGGTCTCGCTCGGACGGTATATCAGCAGCAAGACCGAAGGCGGGTTGCTGATCAGCGATCAGAACGAGGCCGGCCGGGTCACGCACGTCTGGTCCGTACCGCCTCTGGCCCTGCTGCAACTCATGCCGGTGTGGTCGGTCGTCGGAGACAATTTCGTCCTGGGCTCGACCGCGGCTCTGCATCAGAGAGAGTGTCGCTATGTCACTCCCGGCGCCCAGCGGCCGGCGTCGCTGCTCGATCGTGACAGCTACAAGAAGATCGTCGCCCGCCTGCCCAAGAATCTGGTGAGTTTCGCTTACGTGGACTCTCAGGCACAATTCAGCGAAATGATGATGGGCATTCAGCAGTTCTGGCCCTTTGCGACGATGATGGCGGCGAAGGAAGGCGTCATGCTGCCCGTCCTGCTGCCGAACCTCGACCGCGTCATCAAGAAAATGCAGCCGGGATATCAATACGCCTATTTCGACGCCCAGGGCTTGCGCACACGCTACGAGGGCATGGGAGCCGAGGCCAGTCTTGCCGCCGCGGCCGGCGCTGCATTCGTCGGGGGGATGAGCCTGCCGGCCATCGTTCGTGTGCGGGATCAAGCCAGGAAGACGGCTTCCATGGCCCATCTCAAACAGATGGGCATCGCTGTCATGATGAGCGCAGACGAGCACGAAGGTCGCATGCCGCAATCGCTGGACGACTTGAAGAAGTACGGGGTTGACGCGAAAGTCCTCCGTTTGCCGTACCTGCCCAAGAATTCCAACGAGCCCGGCTATATCTACATCGCCGGGCAGACGGTGAAATCGCCCCAGAACATCCTCGTCTACGAGAATCCCAAGTTCCGCGAGGACGGCGTGAACGTACTGTT
The DNA here is from genome assembly GCA_964421295.1 of uncultured Pirellulales bacterium. GTDB lineage: Bacteria > Planctomycetota > Phycisphaerae > Sedimentisphaerales > Anaerobacaceae > PLanc-01. The sequence goes on along the minus strand of CAYQXM010000097.1, from coordinate 8,451 downwards.
CGGGGACGGCCACGTGCAGTTCCTCCGGCCGGAAGACTTCCGCGAGCAACTCGCCGAGACCTGTAAACGCCTGGGGCAGGAGGCGCCGAAGGTCCAGTTCAAGGATGAGACCGAATAAGCCTCCGGAGTCCGGCGAAAGTCAATTGACCCGCGTGACAGGTTGGAACGGTCAAGGTCGGGGGCACAAGACCCTGCGGGATAGTCAACGTGTCGTTTTCTATTGAAAGGGAGATTCGATGGCTGGTTTGCGGAAATTCGGAATTGCGTGTCTTTCGCTGGTTACGCTGTTGGTCGTTCAACTATCGACTGCGGTTGGATCGCCGGTGGAGGAGTTGGCCAGGCGGCTGCCGGACAACACCATCGGTTTTGTGGCGACCAGCGGTGGGGATGCCCTCAAGGGCGACTTTGAGAAGAGCAGCATGGGCCGGATTGTGAATGACCCGAACGCACGCAGCTTCGTCGGGAGCATCTGGACCCAAATCCAAACCAAGATAGCCGCCGAGGCAGACGACGCCAACGAGACGAAGGACGTGATGGCCTTGCTGGACTCCGCCGCGTTGTTTGCTCGTCGGCCGATCATGGTCGCGGTGGCGCAGACGCAGGTCACCAAAGGCCCGCCGATCTGGGGCTTCGGCGTCGTCGATGCGGGAGAAATGAAACCGCAACTGTCGGAGGCCATAGCCAAGCTCGAATCGCACGCCGATAAGGATGAGATCGTCGAGGTCGAGCGTGCCTCCGTCAAGGTCCGTGCTGTCAAGGACGGCGACAGTACCCCGCTTTATTGGGGCTGGGTGGGCAACTACCTCGTCGTGGCCGTCAATGACGAGCAGGGCCTCGCGATCCAGTGCGTGAGCAAGCCTCGTGCGACGGTCCCGGACATCTTCCGGAAAGTCCCGGGCACCGACGACGCGATGGTGATCCACTACGATCTCCAGAAGATCGGCCGACTCGTCGGGCCCCTTATCGCCGAGGAGAGCAAGGGGGAGTTTGACCCGAACATGATCGTCAAGGCACTGGCCGGACTGGGGCTGGACAAGATCACAGGGCTGACGGCGCGACTCGGGTTCTCCGGCGCCGACCTGGTTTCGGACGAGCTTATCGAGGTGCCCGAGCCGAGAACCGGGCTGCTGGCGGCTTTCAAGCCCGTGGACCCGTCGCTCCTGGGCCTGGTCGATCCGAACGCCATGGAGGTCTCGATCGTCAACTGCGATCCCGCGGCCATCTACGATGCTATTGTGAACACGATCCGGACGGTCTCGCCCGACGAGGCTTATCCGGAGTTTCAGAATGGTCTGGCGAAAGTGGAATCGGAGCTCAAGATCAATATCCGCAAGGACCTGCTCGGTGCGATGGGCGGACCCGCCGTGTTCTACGCACTGCCGGCCGGCAAGATGGTCGAGCTGCCCATGGGCGGCTACGTCGCCGTCATGAAGATGAAGGACGCCGCGTTGTTCGAGAAGACGATGATCTCGCTGGGCAAGTACATCAGCACTCAGGCCGGAGGCGGTTTCCAGGTCAGTGACATGAACGACGGGAGCACGACCACGCACGTCTGGTCGATCCCCGCCCTGGTGATGATGCAGGTCATGCCGGCGTGGTCGGTCACCGGTGACACGGTCGTGATCGCCTCCAGCACGACGCTGCATCAGATGCAGGTCAAATGCGTTGCGTCCAGGGCCAGGCGTCCGAAGTCGCTACTGGACACCGACGGCTACAAGCGAGTCGCGGCTCAACTGCCGAAGAACCCGATCACCCTCACCTACGTGGACTCCCAGGTCCAGTTCGGCCAGATGATGACCGGCCTGCAGCAGTTCTGGCCCATCATGACGATGATGATCGCGAAAGAGGGTGTCACGCTGCCGGTCATGCTGCCGAACCTCGATGCAACGATCAAGCAGATGCGGCCCGGATGCCGGTACGCCTATTTCGATGCCGCAGGGCTGCACTTCCGCTATCAAGGTTCCGGCGTCGAGGCCAGCCTGAGCGGCGCCGCCGGTGGAGCGCTGGCGATGGGTATCCTCATGCCGGCCCTGGCCCGTACGCGACAGTTGGCCTTCCGCATGACCTCGGGGTCGAATCTGTCCGCGCTTGGCAAGGCCTGCCTGATCTACGCCAACGACCATAACGACAAGTTCCCGCCCGATCTCGAGACATTGGTCAAAGAGGAAGGGGTGACCCCGAAGACCCTGGAATCGAAGCTCAAGCCCAACGGTTTCCCTGGGCCGAGCTTCGTCTACATCGCCGGCCAGACGACAAACATGCAGCCCGACAATATCGTCGCTTATGAGAACCCCGAATTCTGCACTGAAGGGGTCAATGTGCTGTTTGTGGACAGCCATGTCGAGTTCGTCAAGCCCGAGCCGTTCCGCAAGCAGCTCGCCGAGACCTGCAAGCGCCTGGGCCGCAAGATGCCGACGATCCGGTTCAAGGGCGAGGACGACACGGACGAGACGGAGAACAAATAGCGGCGGTGAAACTTTAGAAGGGTGTTTTGATGAATAGGTGTTCGTGGCGTCTCTTCGCCATCGTGACGGTTCTCGCGTCGCTGGCGTGTGCCGGCGCGCAGGCGGATCCCAACGAGAGTGTTTCGTATCGCGTCGTCTGCCGGACGGCGGGAGCCGGGCGGGTGGCCGTTGAGCCCAACACCCCTGCGTGCGCCCCGGGCCAGATCGTCACGCTGACGGCCGAGCCCAACGAGGGCTGGAGCTTCGCGCGGTGGGCGGGGGACGTCAACGGCGTTGGCAATTCTGTCACGCTGACCGCTCGCTCCGACTTGACGGCGGTGGCGATCTTCACCCCCAACGATCCGAATGTCCCGGCGGCCGATCGACCGGTCGGATTTGCCGGAGTCTTGTATCAGGGGCTGTCCACGACGGCGGGCGGCGCCGGCGGCGATGTGGTCGTGGTCACGACCGGGCAACAGCTCCGGGACGTGCTGCTGTCGCGTAAGGACTCCCGGTTCAACAAGAACTATCCGCCGCTGCATATCGTCGTGGTGGGCAAGTTGACGTTCACTGGCAGCGAGATGGTGGATGTCAAAGAAACGTACAACGTCTCGATTGTAGGAGCCGGGACAGACGCGGTGCTCGAAGGATTTGGCCTGAACATCTACAAGAGCTACAACATCATCATCCGCAACGTCGAGTTCCGCAACTGTCCCGACGATGCGATCGACATCTGCGACCCGCTCACGCACCACGTCTGGGTCGATCATTGCACGCTGTCGGACGCGCCGGACGTGGACCCCGGCGGGGCCCGGCACGATGGGCTCCTGGACATCAAGCAGGGGGCCAGCTTCGTCACCGTCTCGTGGAACCACTTCGCCAACCACCACAAGACCTGCCTGCTGGGCCATTCCGACAAGAACGGCGCCGAGGACACCGGCCGATTGAAAGTCACGTACCACCACAACTGGTTCGACAACACGCTTTCGCGTCACCCGCGTGTACGGTTCGGCGCGTGTCACGTCTTCAATAACTACTACGACAACAGCCGGGGCGGGATGAGCTACGGCGTCGCGTCGACGATGGAAGCCGACGTCGTCGTCGAGGCGAATTACTTCCTGCAAGTGCCGCACCCGACTTACAGCGGCTATGAGGATTCCGCGCCGGGTGATCTGGTCGAACGGGGCAATGTCTATGTTCAGTCCGGCGTTCCCCAGGTACGCGGCACCGCGTTCGATCCGACCGCGAGCTACACGTTCGTGGCGGCCGGCGCGGAACAGGTCCCCAGCTTGGTGACCGTCGGCGCCGGTGCGGGCAAGATTCCTGTCTCCCTCGCACCCGCGGCTCCCATATCCAAGCGATGAGTCACGCTTCCAGACGGTCCGCGGCCTGCTCGGCCCGGCGCACCTTGTCGACCGCCGGCGGCCGATAGGCACTAAGTTTGTCGAGCAGGGGCTCGGGGGCCGTGTCGACGAGCAGCAGCTCACGATTGACCGGCTCGATGAAACGTTGTTCGACGGCGTGGTCGATGAAGCGAATCAGGTGATCGAAATAGCCGCAGGTGTTCAACAGGCCGCAGGGCTTTTGGTGCAGGCCGAGTTGGGCCCAGGTCCATATTTCCATCAGTTCCTCGATCGTGCCCAGCCCGCCCGGCAACGCGATGAACGCATCGGCCAGGCCGGCCATCGTGGCTTTGCGGATGTGCATGGTCTCGACGACCCGCAGCTCGGTGACTTCCTGGAGCGCCAGGCCTCGATCGAGAAGGTCCTGGGGAATGACGCCGATCACCGCGCCGCCGCCTTCGAGCAGCCGGCGCGCGACCACGTTCATGAGGCCGATATTGCCGCCGCCATAGACCAGGCCCATCCCGCGCGTCACCATGGCGCCGGCCAAAGCCTGGGCGGCCTCGGCATATTCCGGCCGGGACCCGACACTGCTGCCGCAGTAGACACAAATCCGTTTCATCATCGCTTGGTTCTCTTCCGTGGAGGGTTCGTAGGTTGGCCCGAACGCCGGATGGCGGCCGCTAGATCGTTGCGGCCCTGGGACCGCAGAAATTCCTCGATCAGCTTCCTGTTGGCCGGCTGATAGTAGTGCAGCAGAGCGGCCTGGAGGCGTTTCTCTTTGCGCGACCGCGGGACATGGATGGCACGGCCCGCGCGGTCGAGACCCGACACGTACATCGCGGTGGCGAGCGTCAGCGGAATCGGCACGAAATCCTGCACCTGCCGCGGCCGCCAGGAGCGGCGCACGAGGTATTCCGTCAGCCTGAGGGCATCTTCAGGCGTGCAACCCGGATGGGCGCTGATGAAGTAGGGCACGAGATACATGTCCTTGCCTGCCTTCTGGCACGCCTCCGCGAAGCGCCGCTCGAACTCCTCGAAACGCTCGAAGTGGGGTTTGCCCATCAGGTCCAGCACGCCGGCACAGTAGTGCTCCGGCGCCACTTTCAAATGTCCCCCGACGAAATGCCGCACGAGCATGTCGAGATAGGCGGCACTTTCCAGGGCCAGGTCGTGACGAATGCCCGAGGCGATGAACACGTGGACGGGCTTGGGCTTGCTCCGGCTGAAGCGGACGAACGCCTCCAGCATCTTCAACATCGGGCCGTGGTCGAACTTCGCCGCGGGGCAGAGCGCCGGCGCCAGACAACTGGGCCGCAGGCACGGCTGGGCACAATCCATGCCGTACATGTTCGCCGAGGGCCCGCCGACATCGACGATTGTGCCGCGGAAGTCAGGATGACGATAAAGAACCTCCGCCTCGCGCAGCAGAGAGTCGATGGATCGGGACGCAATCTGCTTGCCCTGGTGGGCCCCGATCGAACAGAACGCACAACCGCCGAAGCAGCCGCGATGCGTGGTGATCGAGAACTGAACGGGAGCGAGGGCCGGAACGCCGCCCGCCGCATCGTAGCGGGGATGCCAACGCCGGGTGAACGGCAGTTCATACAGGGCGTCGAGCTCTTGTGACGTCGTCGGCTCCGCCGGCGGCAAAACGACCAGCGTCCCCGGGTCTTGTTCCTGGACGACGGCCCGACCACTGGGGCGGTTCTGCACCTCGTACAGTTTATAGGCCTCCATGAACGCCGCCGGGTCCTGCTGTTGCCGGGCCAGAGACGGCAGCGGCACGGCGTCGGACGGCGCTGTCACGCCCTTGTGGGCGATGTACGCGGTGCCGGGGATGTCGATCAGTTGCGACACGGCCTGGTCCTGATCGAGCCGCCGGGCCACCTCCGCGATCGCGCGTTCGCCCATGCCGTGAATGAGCAGGTCCGCCTTGGCATCGACGAGGACGGAGCGCTTGAGCTTGTCCTCGATGTAGTCGTAGTGGACGATGCGCCGCAGACTGGCTTCAAGCCCGCCCAGGATGATCGGCACGTCAGGATAGGCCTCGCGAGCGCGGGCCGAGTAGACCAGCAGCGGTCGGCCCGGGCGTAAGCCCATCGCAGCGCCGGGGCTGTAGACGTCTTCCTTGCGGCGGTTTCCCAGCGAGGCGTAGTCGTTGAGCCGGGAGTCGATGCAGCCGCTGGTGATGCCCCAGAACAGCCGCGGCCGACCCAGCGACCGGAACGGCTCCACGCTCTTCCAGTCCGGCTGCGCCAGCACGGCTACGCGGTATCCCAGGCTCTCCAACCATCGTCCGATCAACGCGACGCCGAACGAAGGATGATCGACGTACGCATCCCCTGTGATGAGAATGATATCGGCCTGATCCCAACCTCGGCGGCGCAGCTCATCGATTGTCATGGGCAGAGGCAAACTGCTGTGTACCCCAACCCCATCCTGTTTCTTCATCCAGGCATTATACCACGCCCGGCCGGAGAATGTTCAGGGGGTCATCCACGATGCGCCATCCTTCTTCGCCGGGCAGCGGAGGATGGTCTTCAGGCGTTTCGGCGGGACGCGGCGCGGGTCGGACAGGTAGATCTCGTGGTGCCGGCCGTGCAGGACCAGACCCTGCTTCTCGGCGAACGCTTTCATTACCGTGATCGTCGCCGGCTCCTGATCGTAGGGGCCGACATGCAGCATCTGCACGCACGGTCCCTCGGTAATGGTCTCCAGCTTCACCTGGTCCGCGCACGGCGTCTTGCCTTTCTGGAGCAGCGACTCGATGGCGGCATCGACTTCCGCCTTCTCGACGATGGAGGGCGTGCGGATCATCATACGCCAGTTCCACCGATCCAGCGGGACCGTCTCCATGTCACCCGGCCCCTCGACCCACCACTGGGCTTCGAGCTTGCACACCGCGTAGTCCTGCAGGCCGGCGAACTTGTGCGTCATCTTCGTGGTGAACGCGACGCCGTAGAGCGCCCCGATCTTCTCGGTGAACTCCGGCCCGCCGGGGGCGCCCTGCCCGCAGATGGTCAGGTACGTCGCCTCGCCCAACGTCAGGAGAAGGGGCGATTTGGGTGTGGCGTATTGGTCCTTGTGCAGCTTGCACAGGTCGATCTTGTCGGCGGATGCCATGGGTGCCGCTCCTTACGCGAAATTTGAAATCCGAAGCTCGAAATCCGAAACAAATCCAAATGACCGAAATCCAAAGCGTCAAACGATGCCAGTGTCTGGGTCATTTGAATTTTCAGTTTTGTGTTTGTTTCGGATTTCGAATTTCGTGCTTCGGATTTTCATTGGTTGGGTTCCAGGGGGGCGTAGATGTCGGTCAGGAGTTCCTCGGGGTCGGTGGACTCGGGGGCGTTCAGGTAGAACTCGAGGGACGGCTCGGAGCGCAATTCCCGCCCGCTGGTGGGCAACCACTGGCCGAACAGTTTGGCGTAGGTCTGGTTGAGCTTGTTGTACGGACCGATATGGGTGGTGACGACGTACTCGCCTCCGCCCAGGGTCTGGACGCCGACATCGTCGTGCGGGGCGAAATCCTCGTCCACTGTCACACAGGCGTCGTAGCGGATCTTCTCGGGGGCCGTGACTTCAGGATCGTCGTAGCAGACGCCGACGAATTTCGCCCCGGCGCCGAGCCGGCCCTCCCGGCCCAGTTGCATACAGACTCTCTCCCACGCCTCGCCCACCTGGGCGTAGGGGCCCACGTGCCGCACGAAAGCCACGTGCAGCGGTTTCATCTTCTCAATGCGCACTTCCATACTATGATCTCCCCTAGAAAGCTGTAGTTCCGTCAAAGGACGGCCGTCCTGATAATGCACAGCGCCGGAGGTCAGCGACGCCTGCGTCGCCCGATCGCGCCGGAATTGCGACGGGCTCACGCCGGACAGTGCTTTGAACGCACGCGTGAACGCCTCGTGGGTCTCGTACCCCGCCTCCAGGGCAATTTCCAGGACGGAGCGGTCACCGTGCTTGAGCCGCGCCGCGGCTCGCTCCAGACGGAGACGCCGGATGTGTTCCTGCAGTGACTCGCCCACCATGCCGCGGAAGATCCGGTGGAAATGGTAGGGCGAGAAGTGCGCCACCCGCGCGTACTCCTCCAGCGGCACCTCTTCGTCCAGGTTCCTCTGGATGAAGACCAGGACGCCCAGGATGCGTTCTTTGTACAGTTGCAGCGTTGACGGTTTCATAGACCCCTTACGATCCAGCCTGATAGTGACTATGGTGGGATTATAGATCGGCCGGGCGCGGGGTGCTTGACCGTTTTTGCCAATTCTGTGGCGTGCTCCGGTTACGGCTGGGGCGGCTCGTCCTGCGGCTCAGGCACCGGGGCCGGCGTTGCCGGGGCCGCAGGGGCGGTCGGTGCGGGGGCCGGATGGATCGGATGATCGACGGCCAGGGCCGCCCGGACTTCATCGAGCTGCTCCGCCTTGGCCTGGATGCGCCAGACCAGCAGGGTCAGAGGGACGCGTGACCTGTCCTTGAACGTGATGATGATCCGGCCGAAGCCGAGGAGACGCTCCAGGAAGTCACTCGTGTCCACCCGCGTGTTGTAGTCCTCCCGGCTGATCTGCTCGCTGGTCTGCACCTCGAAGCTCATCGGCAGCGCACCGAACTTGAGCTGGTCGGCCAGCAGTCCGGCTCGCGTTCCACGCACAACAAAGTGAGTG
>CAYQXM010000096.1:10930-20113 GCA_964421295.1 uncultured Pirellulales bacterium | reverse complement strand
AGATCGAGGCTCTGAGCGAAAAAGAGGCGATCAGCAAGATCCGCAACATGGGGTACTTCCCCACGAAGGTCCGGTCCAAGACGGCCGCCAAGGCCGGCACCAAGGCGGTGGCCAGGCCCAAGGCCCGGCGCGGGTCGGGAGCGAAGGTCAAGGTCAAGTTCATCACACAGTTCGCCCGGCAGCTGTCCACGCTGCAGGACGCGGGTCTGCCGATTCTGCGCTCCCTGCGAATTCTGGAAGAGCAGGCACGATCCGGTGCGTTCAAACGCATCATCGGCTACGTCGCGGACGACATCGAAGGCGGCTCGACGCTCTCGGAAGCGTTCGGCAAGTATCCGCGGTGCTTCGACCGGCTCTTCGTCAACATGATCGCGGCCGGCGAGGCGGGCGGCGTGCTCGACTTGATTCTGTCCCGCGTGGCGGACTTCAAGGAAAAGAATGAACGCCTGAAGGCCCGCGTCAAGGGCGCCATGATCTACCCGGCCGTCGTCATGATCGCGGCGTTGGGCATCGTGCTGGGCCTGATGACCTTCGTGATTCCGAACTTCGCCGCAACCATTCAGGAAATGGCCGGCGGCAAACTGAACCCCGTTACGGCTACGGTCATGGGGATCAGCAAGTGGATCGCCACGCAGTACGGCTGGGCCTGGATGATCGGCATACCTGTCGCCCTCGTCTTCGCCCTGAAATTCGGACGGCGGTTCCGGCCGGTCCGCGTCGTGCTGGATACCGTCACGCTGAAGCTGCCGGTGCTGGGGCAGTTGTCCAGCAAGGTCGCGATCACGCGCTGGACGCGTACGCTTGGCACCCTGATCGGTGCGGGCGTCCCCATTCTCGACGCCATCAACGTGACGCGCGAAACGGCCGGCAACGAAGTGTACGCCAACGCCCTCGGCACCGTCTACAACTCGATTCGCCAGGGCGATACGTTTGCCGCGCCCCTGAAAGCCTCCAAGACGGTGGACCTGCTGGTCTCCAACATGGTGGCCGTCGGCGAGGAAACGGGAGACTTGGACAAAATGCTCTTGAAGGTGGCCGACAACTACGACGAACAGGTCGACGTGCTCGTCGGCAGCCTCATGTCGATGCTCGAACCCATCATGATCATCTGCCTGGGAAGCATCGTCGGCGTCATCGTCATGTCGGTGTTCCTGCCGATGATTCAGGTCATCACCGCCCTCGGCAGCGGCGGTGGCGGCGCCGGGTCCGGTGAATAATGTGCGATTCCATCAACCTATAATGTCGTTGCCCTTATAAGGAAAAGGAGAAAGCCATGAAACCCACTACCCCCCGAACCGCTCGCAGAGCGGCCTTCACGATCGTGGAACTGCTGACCGTGATGAGCATCATCGTCATCCTCATCGGTCTGCTCGTTCCGGCACTGAACAAGGTCCGGCAGTATGCCACCAACGTCAAGCAAACAGCACAGCTTCACGCCATCGACGCGGCCATCGAGTTGTTCAACAACGAATTCGATGGGTATCCGTCGTCCGATGCCATGGATTCGACCGTCGCTAACGGAACGGGCGGCATTCCGTACTGCGGCGCGATGAAGCTCTGCGAAGCCATCATGGGACAGGATTTGCTGGGGTTCCACTCGAATTCCGTCTTTCGGGCTGACGGCAGGGAGGTGACGGGAGTGATCGATCTGTTTCCGGTGAGTCCGCCGGCATCCAATCTATCGGCTCGCAAAGGACCGTACCTTCAGGCTGAGAATGCCAACGCCTATAAGATGAGTGATATCTATGGGCAGCCCGGCGTCACGAACTTCGGCAGCTTCGACCACTTCGTTCTGTGCGATGTTTTCGCGAAGCAGCAGACGACGGGCAAGAAGACAGGTATGCCGATCCTGTACTACAAGGCCAACACGGCAAACACGCTTCATACTCCCACCCCCACGAATACGATGAATGAATACTCCTCCGGGGGCAACATTTACAACTACTTTGACAACCAGGCGCTTGTTGCTTTGAGGAAGCCCTGGACCGCCAGCTCCGAGGTACATGCACTCGATCCGGCTTCGACGAGCAATGATCCGGTCGGTACGCCGACGCGCTTCTACAAGAACACTCTCAGCAACAGAATCAGCACCGCGACCCGACCTTATCGCGCGGATTCTTACATCCTGATATCCGCCGGTTGGGACGGCGAGTACGGCACCGCGGACGACGTCTGCAATTACGAGTGGAAGTACTCAGAGTAAAGCGCCCTGATTGGAAAGGGGACGATCGTGAAACCGAGAAGATCAGGACTGACGATGGTGGAGATCCTGGTGGTGGTGGGGATTATCGCCCTGCTGACCGGGATGCTGATTCCGGCCGTCACCATGGTCAAGAAGGCCGCCAAGGAGGCCAAACAGAAGGCCCAGTTCGCCGCCATCGAGCTCGGCCTGGAGGCCTTCAAGAGCGACTTCGGGGACTATCCGCCGTCGGATCCGTACACGTGGGAGGAGAACACCCCCAGCACTCTGCAGAACACGGCGGGAGCCCTGAAACTGGCCGAGGCGATGCTGGGCCGGGACCTGCTGGGCGTTCACCCGGACACAGGTTTCCGGGTCGATGGCACGAACCGATGGGAGTACGTGGATACCGCGTCGCCTCCGACGACACACGCTCCGACGACCTACAACTTCTATGATCGCACGAATACGATGGAGGTGGAGAAACGCAAGGGCCGGTACGTCGAAATCGATGTCGCCAATCCGGCATTCCTCAATGACGCGGTCGGTACGGCCGGCAGCGATCTGAATGCCGCGGCCGATTGTCCCATCCTGGGCGACGTATTCGGCAAAGGCAAGGAATTTGTCCGCAATAACACACGGATACGTTCCGGCAGGCCCATTCTGTACTACCGCGCCAATCTGGCGTTCAAGATCGTGACCACGGACCCGGCCAAATCCGCCTATCGGAGCGCGGACAACGACGGCCTCCTCTCGCTCATCAATAGCAGAGACTCAGACCGTTTGGGCCCGGCGCCCGGAACGACGGGCTTCTGGAATCCGTTGGCCGCGGCCATGGGCACATTCGTCAAGTACGTGGCCGATCCACGGGCTACGATTCAGGGTTCCTCCAGCACTCTATCCTCCTATGTTCCCTACAGGCCGGATTCTTACATTCTCGTCTCGGCCGGAGCGGATGGCTTTTATGGCACGAGCGACGACATACGCAATTTCGGAAAGTAGGCGACGTCCGCGCCCCCGGGCCCCGCAGGCGAAGCGCCGCTTCGTCAGGGGACTGACGCTGATCGAGATGCTCGTCGTGGTCGCGGTCATCGTCCTCCTGGCGGGCTTCGTGGTCTCGTTGACCGGACGCACGGACGCCCAGGCCAAAGAGAGGGCTCTGGGCCAGGTCTTTGCCGTGCTCAAGAGCGCCTTGCAGGAGTACCATGAGTTCACGGATGCGTTTCCCGAACCGAACTCTGCCATACCGGTCGTCCGCAACGCCAACCTGTATGCGTCGCTGAGCGCGGTGCCGGCGTCGCGGCAGGCACTTCAGCATATCGATCAGGCATTGGTTAAACGCAGTGGGGATCAGATGACGATCTACGACCCGTGGGGTACCGCCATCGACTATCGGTATCGAGATGGTGACAGTTTTCCCGAGTTGGTGTCCGCCGGTCCGGACAAGACGTTCGACACGCGGGATGATATCAGCAGCAGGAATATGTGACTTATGAACGTGCGGGCGCATAACAGACACGGACTCTCGCTGATCGAGACGACGCTGGTCGTCGCGACGATCGCGGTGATGGTCGGCTTCGGGGTGCCGGCCGTCCGCTCGTTGCTGCGCTCGTTCCAGACGGAAAGCGGCGTGCACAGCATGATTCGGGCCGCGTTGAGCTCCGCCCAGGCGATGGCTCAGGCCCGGCAGCGGTACGTGGGCGTCCGGTTCCAGATGCGGTGTACGGCGACCAGTGCGGCCAACCCGCTCGGCAAATTGCTGGACGCCCAGCAGTACCTGATCTTCATCATGCACGATCCCTCGGCGGATGGAGTCGATCTGGCCTATGGGTTCCGGGCCGTGCCGGGAATGGAGCCCATCCGTCTGCCCGATACACTGGGGGTGATGGACCTCACCAATATCACACAGAATACCGACATCGATGAGTTGCGGGAAGTGAGCGACGCGACAACCTTCTCGATCGTCTTCTCGCCGTCCGGGAAGCTCGTCGCGCGGGACGTTCGTGTGTGCAACCGGGATGGACAGGTCGACAGCAGGAGCAATACAAGCACCAGCACGGATGACGTGTTCAACAAGAAAGCCCAGGTGGACGACGGTGTCGGCATGTTCTATCAGGACGATTACGCGGGAGCGACCTGGAGTGCATACCCGAACCTGGGATTGGGCCAGGAACCCAGCCGGATGAGCTTCATCGTGTATGAGCGAGGTCTGTTCCGGACGATGTTTGAGAAGGGGACCGCGTGGACCAACTATCTGGCGGCGCGGAGTTCCGAGACCCTGTACGTCAGCCCCTATACGGGGGACCTGATCGCGTCGAAGTAAAGCCTCATTATGGAAGATAAGAGACGACAATTCGGTTTTTCCCTGATCGAGACCATGCTGGCCGTGGCCACGCTGGCCATCGGGATGGTGTTCGTCGCCGGGACGTTCACGGCGGGCGTCTACTTCGCGAGCGTCTCGACCGAGGGCACCGTTGCGACCGTCGTGACCGACGAGGCCGTCGCCAAGATTACCCTCCTGGGCCTGGACCCAAGCAATCCCAAGCTAAAGACCAACGAATTCGTTCAGTATGAAGACGTCGCCGAGATGGATCTCAGGGAGTTCACCTATCCATCCAGGAGCGGCAACGCCTACCCGGAATACGCTTGGTCAGCCATCTGCCGCCGGGCCAGTACGGACAGCCGGCTCGTCGAATTCACGATCTTCGTCAGCCGCTTGGGTGGGACGAATACGACATATTGGATGTACACCCCGCCCAGTGGGGGAGCTCTCGGGCCCGGGGGAGGTTCGACCGTGCGTCTATTGCAGGAAACCACGACACAACCTTTCATTCCCCGTCCCGTGCGTGTGCGTGTGACACGCGCGGCCGGAACTCCAACAAACAGACTGACGATCGCTTGTGTGGAAATCTCGGAGACGGGGGCCGGATACTCGTGGTTCCACCAGGAGCGCGTCAGCGTCGGTTCGGGCTTCACGCTGGTCGACGATGGAACAGGCCAGATTTACCGGGTCCTGGACTCCAGCGTCGCGGACGGAAATGGCGTGACAATCAATCCGGCCTGGCAAGCTGCCGGGACGGCGGAGGCGACGGAGGCGTATGTGTGGGTGGTCCCGCGACCCGTCGCCGGTGGCCGGTGTCCGCTCGTGGCGGTTTATCAGAGGGTCATTCGGTTTTAGCGTGACACTATGCGAAAAGCTTTTACGCTCATCGAGTTGATCGTGGCCCTCGGCATCCTGGCCCTCATGATGATGTTCGCCAGCACCATCTTCCGGGTCAGCGTCAGCGCGCAACGGATGGCGGTGGCCAACGGGGAGATCATGCAGAAGCTCCGCGTCATCACCGAGCAGTTGGACGCAGACTTTCGCGGCATGCTCAAGCCGTACGGCGGCGTGATCACGGATCAGAATGATAGCTATGATGACGAGTACGGCAAGGAGACCGTGCATGCCGACGCGATCGCGTTCTTCGCCAACGGCGACTTCCAATCGACGCGGCAGTATGGCGACAAGACGATCGCAGGCAATGTCGCTTCGATTCTCTACGCGGTGCCTGATCCGGGTTCGTATGGATATGTCAGGAGGCCGGCTCCGGCGAACCGCCTGCTTCTGCGCCGCCAGACCATTCTCGCGCCGCAGAAGTCGTCGACAACCGCGATCAAGGAGGCATCCGACTGGCGGGGGGAGTACTATTGCACGTCGCTGGAGGAGTGGCGTTTGTCGCCTCCGTACGAGCCCTCCGAGTCCTGGACCGAGCGTCCGGTCATCACGCCCAACAGGCCCCAAGACTACCTGCCCATGTATCTGGCCCGGGGCGTGGACAACTTCACGATTTCCTACCTGCCCGGCGGGACACAGTGGAACACGGGTCGCATCCAATGGTACCGGGACGATCCCAATGAGCCCAACGATCCCAACGCGACGCGTATCATCCCGGTCCCCCGGGCGATCAGGTTTGAGTTCACCCTGTACGATTCCAAAGGGATCATCAAGAAGGGAAGAACGTTCAGTCACATCGTTTTGTTGGACGGCTGAGATATGCGTGCACGGCGGCTGAAAACTCGAAGAACGCAGGGCTCGGCCCTGATCCTGACCGTGGTCCTCACCAGTCTGCTGGCGATCGTGGGCGTGTTGTTCCTCATGACGACCCGGATCGACAAGCTGGGCAGCTCCGCCGCGGCGGATAACGAGCGGCTCACGCTCGCCATCGACAGCGTCGTGGCGCAGATCAGCCAGGTACTGGCCGACGATGTCCCGGGCATGTCCGGCGGCGAGGACTATTACGACTATCCGGATGCCAACAACGCCTGGCTGGCCGCTCTGGAACCGAATCAGGTCTATAACAGCAAGGAGAATGAGTACCGCTGGCCGCAGATCACGAACCTGACCGGCGCGAACCCGAGCCGGTTCCATGACGTCAGTGCGGTCATTGTGGGCGAGTGGGATCCGATTGAGGATCCGGACTCGGAGCCCATAGCCGACGCCGACGGCGACGGGATTTCGGACGCGCGCTGGTGCCGCGTGCCGGATGTCGTGACGAGCCGGGGGCGGCCCATCTACGCGGCCGTCCGCATCATCGACAACGGGGGCATGCTCAACCTCAACACCGCCTGGGCGAATGACGCCGCGTGGCTGGGGGGATTCCCCGGCAGTCCTCTCGATGGCAGCCGACAGATTCAGATCGGCCTGACCAAGGCGGTGGGCGCCTCGGCGGCGGGGCTGTGGGACGCACGTGACCCCAACAAGATGGGCAAACTCGCGACTCGTCCCACCTCGACCGCGTATGAGGACACCATTGTCTGGCGGTATCCACCCTGGCCCAGCAACAGTCCCTACACACCCTTCGACATTTCGGACGAGCTCGAACTGCGATATCGCTTCGTCCTGAACCGGGCCGGTGTGTACTGCCGGGCGGAAGATACCAGCCCACTCCGAGACAACACCTTATTGGACCCCATAGGCTCCGGCAGCACGACTACCAACGAAACGGACTGGGCCCTGCGGGTGATGTCCCGGCCGGCGACGTATGACGCGCGTTACTATGCTCTCTGTCACATCCTCACGACCTACAACATGGATCGTATCCTGACGCCGAACGCCTCCCGCACGCCGAACCGGAAACTCAACGTCAATAGTGCCACTGTGGACGCATTGCAGGCGGATATCGCCGCCGCTCTCGCCCGCCGCTATGGCGACGCGGGCCTCCAGGACGTCGCTACGCAGATAGCCGTCAATCTGAAGGACTATATCGACGATAATAATGACGTCGAGTGGAAGGCGAGCCTGACATCCGCCTCCGGCCTGAAGCTCTACGGCTTCGAGCGGCCGTGTATCTGCCTGTCGGAAGTGGCGTACAGCTTCGCGCGGAACGCGCAGACCGGCCAGATCGCCGAGTCGACCGCCGTCGAGCTGTGTAAGCCGCTCTTTGAAGATGGCGACCCGCCTGATGACAAGTGGAAGATCGTGGTACACAGTACGGCAGGCAGCGCGGAGCAGTTGATCCGGTGGAAGGGGGACAAACGCTTCCACGTGATGCGAAGGCAGAACCTGCTCGCGCCGCTCCTGGTCGCCTTCGATCCGAATGAGGCGAAGACAGCGGCCATCATCTCTGCCGCCCGCAAAGGTACGCCCACGGACGTGAATCTGGCCCCCAGTCTGACCACCGCGACGACGATCGTGCTGGAACGCGATATGGGCGACGGAGACTGGAAGACGGTGGACTTCGTGAGCCTCCCGGAAGGCTTCGCGTTCCCAGTGGGCGACGCGAATGATCCGAATGGCCAGAATGGGGCCACCCGGTGCATGCAACGGGACATCACGCCCGGCCGGTACATCAAGCGTCTGTGGTCGGGCCCGAACATGACGCCCAACCTGGGCAACGCGCTCAAGAACTACGAGGCGGACGATCCCAACCTCATCCAGGCCTGGCCCGCCAATAACCCGCTCACCAACATCGGCGAACTGGGCATGGTGTTCCGGGCGAACGCCTACGGCGTCCGGAGCAACGATGTCGCCGGCGATGTTCTCGTCGATCTGAGCAAGTCCGCGTTTGCGGAGCTGTTCAATTATCTCACCGTCATCGACCCGGCCGAGAGAGGCCCCCTGGGAACCTCGGGCGCGGAGACGCGTATTGCGGGACGCATCAACGTCAACACGGCCCCGTGGCCCGTCCTGGCGGCGCTGCCGTGGATTCAATATCCGTCCGGGACTATGGTGCGAGCGCAGGCCATCGTCAGAGAACGCGAAAAGCGCGAACGGCAAGCTTACCAGAGTATCGGCGATATGATGGTGCGTGTGCCGGAACTGATGGATTTGCAGGGGGACGGGCGCGACAATTATACCGTGGTCAATGCGGGCGATCCTCAGGGACCGGACTTGAGTCGTGATGACGTGGCGGAGGACCAGGAGGAACGCGATCTCCTGTTCACGCGGTTCAGCGATCTGGTGACGGTCCGCAGCGATGTGTTCACGGCCTACATTCTGGTGCGTCTGGGCGAGAAAGGGCCGCAAAAACGGGTGATTGCGATTCTGGATCGCAGTCAGGTCAGCCCCACGAATCCCAAAGTGAAGGTGGTGGCGCTGCACGTGGTGGCCGATCCGCGGTGAGACTCGCGTTCCGCTAAGCGCGCATCAGCTCGATCAGCCGGGGCAGCACTTTCTCGTTGGCGGCCAGGGAAGGGAAGGGCTCGCCCTCATAGTGCTCCAGGTCGACGGGAAATAGCGCGTCGCCACGCCAGTCCGTGACGATCCCGCCGGCCGCCTGCACGAGAATCACGCCCGCGGCGATGTCCCAGAGTCTGGGCTTGCAGACGACTGTTCCCGCCAGGCCGCCGCCGGCGACGTACGCCAGTTGTAGGGCTGTGCTGCCGAAGTTGCGGAACCGCGTCCGCCTCATGATCTCGCCCATTCCCGCAGGCAGTTGATCACCGAAGTGGCTGTCCAATCCGATGCTGGTCAGCAGGCTCATCTCCTCCTGCGACGTCATGATCCGGCGGCCGTTGATCTG
>CAYQXM010000096.1:0-10888 GCA_964421295.1 uncultured Pirellulales bacterium | reverse complement strand
ACGGCGGTGTACATCGATTCAGTGGCCGGCCCGAAGATCACTCCGACGATGGGGCGTCCCTCGAAGCAGACGGCGACGCTGACCACGAATACCGGGATGCCGTGGGCGAAGTTGTTCGTTCCGTCGATCGGATCGATCACCCACCAGAGGGCCGGCTCGCCGCGGGGAGAGCGTTTGAACAGCTTGCCGTGATCGCCTTCCTCGGCGATGAAACCGTGATCGGGGAACGTTTCTTTGACCCGGTCCATGATGAGCCGCTGACACCGCGAGTCGGTTTCGGTCACCAGTTCGGTGCCGTTCTTGACGGCGCTTTTGGTAAAGCTGATCTCCTCCATCGCACGCTGACCGGCCAGCCGGGCGGCGACGATGGCGGTTTCGAGAATTTCACTCAGGTCCTTCTGTTCCAGCTTCATATTCCACACCTCAGCGGCTATTGACACGTTCACCAGCAGGGCCTATTGTACCCTTGTTATGAAAGCCTGCCAACCATGTACGGACGCGTCCGAAATCCGCCCCTGCAAACTGATCCGGCGTGCCTCGGCGCGGGAACGCAAGATCGCGGCATCGATTGCGGCGCTGATTGTGCTCCTGTTCGTCGCGTTGTGGGGTCTGCAGAGGGCCCATTTCGACTTCGGCCTGGTGTTCAATCCCTGTGGCTTTCAACTGCGGACGGGCTGGCCGTGTCCGGCTTGTTGGATGACGCGGAGTGTCCTCGCCTTCACCCGCGGCCAGATCGGGCAGTCGTTCTATATGCAGCCGGCGGCGGCCTTCGGCTGCCTTGTGCTGGTCGTGAGCGCATTTTTGGCTTCTCTTATCGCTGCGGGGGGGGTATATTTCAGAGCCCTTGATCGCTTTTTCGAGGAGGTCAAGCCAAGTCACTTGGCTATTGGGTTGCTGGTGGTGATTTCCGCCGGGTGGGCGGTTACGTTGGCTCGCGCCTTCATGGAAGTTTGAAGTGTGAAGCTTCAGGTGTAAAGTGCAAACGACTTCAAACTTCAAACTTGAAACTTCAGACTTTTGGGGAGTGCTGTCATGATTAGAGTGTTGATTACCGACAAGTTGGCACAAGAGGGCATCAACCTGGTCAACGCGGAGGAGGGCGCCGAGGCCGTAATCAAGACCGGAATCAGCGAGGACGAGCTGGCGTCGATCATCGGGGACTACGATGGGCTGATCATCCGCAGTGATACGAAAGTGACTGCAAAGGTTCTGGCCAAGCCGGGTCGGCTCAAGGCCGTGGCCCGGGCCGGTGTGGGCATCGACAATGTCGATGTCAAGGAAGCGACCCGCAAAGGCATCGTCGTGATGAACACTCCCGGCGGCAATACGGTCAGCGCCGCCGAGCACACGATGGCGTTGATGCTGACCCTGAGCCGCAACATCGTGCCGGCGTGCAGCACTCTGAAGTCGGGGACCTGGAACCGCAAGTACATGGGTAACCAGCTCAATAACAAGGTCCTCGGCGTTATCGGCCTGGGACGCATCGGCATGGCGGTGGTGCGGATGGCCCGTGGGATGAACATGAAGATCCTGGGCTTTGATCCGCTTGCCGCACCCAAGGATGCCGGGGAACTCGGTGTCGAGGTCGTGGAGGATGTCGAGAGAATTTATAGAGAGTCCGACTACATCACGGTTCACGTGCCGAAGAACGAAAAGACCCTGAACATGATCGGGGCCGCGCAGATCGCCATGATGAAGCCGACCGTGCGCCTGGTCAACTGCGCCCGCGGCGGCATCATCAACGAAGAGGCTCTGTACGAGGCCCTGGCCGCCAAGCGGATCGCCGGGGCGGCCCTTGACGTGTTCACGAAGGAACCCCCGGAGAACATCCAG
Organism: uncultured Pirellulales bacterium; assembly: GCA_964421295.1. GTDB lineage: Bacteria > Planctomycetota > Phycisphaerae > Sedimentisphaerales > Anaerobacaceae > PLanc-01. Next base: position 9,055 of record CAYQXM010000096.1, on the reverse strand, counting down.
TTCGCCAAGTTCGACACGTGCCTGGTCACCCCGCACCTGGGCGCCAGCACCGAAGAGGCCCAGGTCGAAGTGGCAGTCGAGGCAGCCCGAATCCTGCTGGATGCGATCAAGGGCGGCCCGATTCGCAATGCCATCAACGCTCCGTCTACGGCTGGCGCGGTTCCGCCGCTGATCAGCCGGTACGCCGAACTCGCCCGTCGCATCGGTATGGTGCTCAGCACGATCGCACCGGGGACGATCAAGAGCGTCGAGGTGCAGTATCGCGGGGCCATTGCCACGATGGATGTCGAGGCCGTGAGCCTGAACTTCGCCATCGGTCTGCTCCAGCCGCACTTCGAGATGCCGCTGAACATGGTCAACACGCCCGTGCTGGCCAAGGAACGTGGCATCAGCATCGATCAGACCAAGAACACCGAAGCCAAAGACGTGGCGTCGAGCTTCAGTGCGAAGGTTGTCACAAATACCGTCACGCGTACTGTGACAGGCTCTGTGTTTGGGGAACGCCTGCTGCGCATCATCGAGATCGACGGCTTTAACACGGAAATGACCCCGCAAGGCTCGGTTGTTGTGATCTTCAACGACGACAAGCCCGGCGTTATCGGTGCCGTAGGTACCGTCTGTGGCCGGCACGGCGTGAACATCAGCACGATGGGCGTGGGACAAAAGCCCAAAGAGCAGAAAGCGGCCCTCGCCATCAGCTTGGATCGACAGCCCGACGCCGGCACGATCGAGGAACTCAAGAAGCTCGATTTCGTCAACGAACTGTACGTATGTAATTTGGCTTGATGGGAAAACCGGTGCAAGAGCTTATCATCAGCATCAGTGGCATGAGGGGCATCATCGGTGAGAACCTGACTCCGGCGATCGCCGCTGAGTACGGTTGTGCTTTCGGCAGTTTTCTGAAGAGTGATATCCCGGCGCCACGCGGCGGCAAGCCATCCGTTTGCATCGGCAGGGATTCTCGTGTCAGTGGCCCGATGCTGGCGGCGGCTGTGGCATCGGGTCTGTGCGCCGTCGGGGTGGACGTGGTCGATCTGGGCCTGGTGACCACCCCCAGCGTCGGCATCATGGTGCGTCACCTGGGCTGCGACGGGGGCGTGATCATCACCGCCTCGCACAACCCTATTCCCTACAACGGCATCAAGCTGCTGTTGAGCAACGGCATGGCCCCGCCGCCCGAGGCGGCCGCGGAGATTCGTCGTACCTACATGGACCGACGGTTCAAACTGGTGGCCTCGCGCGACTGCGGAGCGATCAGTGTCGATACTCAAACCGACGCGGTTCATACCGAGAAGGTGCTGGCGATCGTCCAGCCCGGGCAGATCGCGAAACGCAAGTTCAAGATCGTGCTCGACAGCGTCAACGGGGCCGGGGCGCCCATCGCCAAGAAACTCCTGGCGGCGCTGGGTTGTACGGTCGTCGCGGTCAACGACGCCCCAACCGGCCTCTTCGCGCACGAACCGGAGCCGACCGCGACGAATCTGGGCGGACTGTGCGACATCGTAAAGAAAGAAAGAGCCGACATTGGCTTCGCGCAGGACCCCGATGCGGATCGTCTGGCCATTGTTGACGAAAACGGAGTTTACATCGGCGAGGAATACACCTTGGCGTTGGCCGCCAAGTATGCCTTCAGCAAGAAGATCGGTGCGGCCGCGGCGAACTTATCGACGTCGCGCATGATCGATGATGTCGCCAGGGCCGCTGGCGGATCGGTCATTCGCACCCCCGTGGGCGAGGCCAATGTCGCCAAGGCCATGATCGAGAATCGCTGCATCATTGGGGGAGAAGGCAATGGGGGTGTGATCGATTTGCGCGTGGGTCCCATCCGCGACAGTCTGGTGGGCATGGCCTTGGTCCTGCAGCTCTTAGCTGAGACGGGCCAGAGTGTCAGCGGCCTCGTCGGTCAGATCGGCAGCTACTGCATGCACAAGGATAAGTTCTCCGCCGATGCCAAACAGGCCGAGCGGATCATTGATCTCGCCAAGGCTCAGTTCAAGACGGCCCAGGTCAATACCTCCGACGGGTGTCGATTCGATCTGTCGGATGGCTGGATTCACCTGCGGACCAGCAATACGGAGCCGGTCATGCGGATCATCGTGGAGGCTGCGAATCAGGCCGCCATGGACAACTATGTGGGGACGGTGATGAGCATTCGGCAGTCGGTTTTGAAGTAGGGGTGTCTCTCCAGCACGGCGGCAAGAAGATTCTAAATCCGGCGGTTCCGAGTGCCGAAAAGCCTTGCAATCAACCCGGCAGTAGTATACAATCAATTCTTTTTTAGGGGACGGCCTCCCAGCAAGAAAGGACATTCCGCAACATGAGTCTTGAAAACTTCTTCAGCCCCCGATCCGTTGCCATCGTCGGCGCTTCCCGGCAGAAGGGGAAGGTGGGCTATGAGATTCTGCACAACATGGTTCACTCCGGCTTCAAAGGGAAGATCTGGCCCGTGAACCGCGATGCCGACACGATGGAAGGGCTGAAGTGTTATCCGGACCTGGTGTCGATCGGCGCGACGCCGGACCTGGTGATCATCATCGTCCCGGCCAAGTTCGTTCTGGACGTGATGGAACAATGCGTCACGGTCGGGAACAAGACCGTCATCATCATCACCGCCGGCTTCAAAGAGACTGGCGCTGAGGGCAAGAAGCTCGAGGACGAAGTCATCAAGGTGGCCAAGCGCGGCGGTATCCGCGTGATCGGTCCCAACTGCCTGGGCGTGATCGTGACAGCCTCCCGGCTCAATGCCAGCTTCGGCGGCGAGCTTCCGGATCAAGGCACCACCGGATACCTGTCTCAGTCCGGCGCCTTGCTGGCGGCCATTCTCGATACGGCCAAGGCCAACGGCATCGGCTTCAGCAGCCTGTTCAGCATCGGCAACAAGGCGGATGTCAACGAGCTGGATTTGGTTCAGGCGCTGGCCGAAGACCCCAACACGAAGGTGATCGCCGGCTATCTCGAAAGCATCGGCGACGGCAACGCCTTCGTTCGGGAAGCGGAGTACATCTCTCACACCAAACCGATCCTGCTGATGAAGTCCGGCGGCACCTCCGCCGGCGCCAAAGCAGCCTCGTCGCATACAGGAAGTCTGGCCGGCAGCGAAGTGGCGTATGAAGCCATGTTCGCCCGTGCCGGTATCGTTCGCTGCCATTCGATCAAGCAGCAATTCGATTTCGCCCAGGCGTTCGCCTATCAGCCGATGCCCAAGGGCGCGAGTGTGGCCGTGGTCACCAACGCCGGCGGCGCCGGCATCATGGCGGCCGATGCCATCGAGCGTGAAGGATTGACCTTCGCCAAGCCTGAGAAGGCCACCGTCGAGAAGCTGATGACGAAGCTGCCCGCCGCGGCGAACTTCCACAATCCGTTCGATGTCCTGGGCGACGCTCTGGCCGATCGCTATGAGTTTGCTCTGGACGTCGTACTGGACGATCCCAATGTCGATATCGTCCTGGTTCTCCTGACGCCTCAGGCGATGACGCAGGCGAAGGAAACGGCCGAGGCGATCGTGCGGGTGAGCCAGCGGAAGCATGAAAAACCGATTCTCGTGTGCTTCCTGGGCGCCAGCAAGGTCGAAGACGGCGTCAAGGTCTTCCGCGAGGCGCATATCCCGCAGTACGATTCCCCTGAAGCCGCCGTCGAGACGATCAAAGCCATGACGGAGTACGTGCGGTGGCTGAATCGGCCGAAGCGCGTCGTGCGTCTGTTCTCGGTGAACCGTCACAAGGTCGAGAGCATTATCGAGAGACACCTGCGCCAGGACATCCGCGAGATCGGCGAGGCGGAGTCGAAGGAAATCCTCGAAGCGTACGGCTTCGCGACCCCCAAGGGCTCGATCGCGACAACCGCCGAGCAGGCGGCGAACATCGCCCAGCAGCTCGGCTATCCCGTCGTGCTGAAGATCTGGTCGCCCGACATCCTGCACAAGTCCGATGTCGGCGGCGTGAAGGTCGGCCTCAAGAGCGATCAGGAAGTCAAAGACGCGTTCGATCTCATGATGTATCGCATCCCGAAGAAGCGGCCGGAGGCGCAAATTCTGGGTGTGCTCGTGCAGGAAATGTGCCGTAGCGGTCGGGAAGTGATTCTCGGAATGCATCGCGACCCGCACTTTGGGCCGCTGATGATGTTCGGTATGGGCGGCGTGATGGTCGAAGTCCTCAAGGACGTCGCGTTCTATCTGGCGCCGCTGACCGCCGAAGAAGCCCGGCAGATGCTGGTCAGCACCAAGACCTACAAGATTCTCAAAGGGGTTCGCGGTCAGGAAGGCGTTGATATTGAGGCGATCGCCGAAGGTCTCCAACGGCTGTCTCAATTGGTCACGGAATTCCCGCAGATCCAGGAAATGGACATCAATCCGTACGTTGTGGGCGTCCCGGGGACGACGCCGATTGCAGTTGACGCCAGAATTAGTGTAGAGAAGCAATAAACATGCAAACGATAGACTGGAAAGCGAAGTACAAAGACAAGATCAAAACCGCCGCTTCGGCGATGAAATTGATCAAATCCGGCAACAGTATCTTCATTGGCACGGGCTGCGCCCAGCCGCGACACCTCGTGCAGGCGCTCGTCGAGCATTCGGATCACGTCTACGACGCCCACATCGTGCACATGCTGACAGTGGGCGATGCACCGTACGCCGACGAGAAGCTCCGCGAGAAGTTCAAGATGAACAGTTTCTTCATCGCGGACAACGTCCGGCACGCGATCGATCGGGGCTTCGGCGACTACACGCCGATCTTCCTCTCCGAAATCCCGATGGAATTCGAGTCGGGACGCATCCCGATCGACGTGGCGCTGATCTCGGTGACGCCGCCCGACGCGAACGGGTTGTGCAGTCTGGGGGTCTCGGTGGATATTGTCCAGGCGGCCGCCTCGAACGCCCACTACGTCATCGCCCAGGTCAACAGCGAGATGCCGCGTACGCACGGCAACAGCTTCATCCATGTCAACACGATCGACGTGCTTGTTCCCTACGATGAGCCGATGGTCGAAATTCAGCCCGAGATGCCGGATGAGACGCTGCGGCAGATCGGCCAGAACATTTCCCGTCTGGTCGACGACGGCAGCACGATCGAGTGCGGCATCGGACGCATCCCGCAGGCTCTGGCCGAGTACCTCGTCTACAAGAAGGACATCGGCATTCACACGGAGATGTTCAGCGACTGGATCATCGACCTGATCGACTGCGGCGCCATCACCTGCGCCAAGAAGTCCCTCAACCGCGGCAAGATCGTCGCCAGTTTCTGCATGGGCACCAAGGCCCTCTACGAATACATCGACAACAATCCGTTGTTCGAGTTCTATCCCACGGAATATGTCAATGACGTCAATGTCATCGCGCAGCACGACCGCATGGTGGCGATCAACGTCGGCCTCGAGGTCGATCTGACCGGCCAGGTTTGCGCCGATTCGCTCGGTCATCGGTTCTACAGCGGCATCGGCGGCCAGGTCGACTTCATCCGCGGCGCCGCCCGCAGCCGGGGCGGCAAGGCGATCATCGCGCTGCCCTCGACGGCCAAAGACGGGCAGATCTCCCGGATCGTGCCGCACCTGACCGAAGGCGCCGGCGTCGTGACCACGCGCGGCGATGTCCACTATATCGTGACTGAGTACGGCGTCGCCTACCTGCACGGCAAGAGCATCCGCCAGCGTGTCCTGGACCTGGTCAATATCGCGCATCCGAAGTTCCGCAAGAGCCTCATGCAGGCGGCCAAGGCCAAGAACTACATCTACCAGGATCAGATCGAGTTGTCGTGGGAGCAGGTCAGCTACCCCGCCGAGCTCGAGCACTACGCCACGCTGCGGGATGGAACCGAAATTTTCTTCCGGCCGATCAAGCCGATCGACGAGCCCGCTCTGGCCGAGATGCTGTATTCCTTGAGCGAAGCCTCGGTGCGTACGCGTTACATGACCCGCACGGTGGCCTTCCCGCACAAGGATGTCCAGCAGCAGACGAACATCGACTATAAGAACAGCCTGGCGATCGTGGGTCTGGTGCCGGGCCCCGGCGGGGACGACATCGTCGCCATCGCCCAGTACTACCTCGATCCCAAGACGCAGTCCGCCGAAGTGGCGTTCCTCGTGCAGGATGAGTGGCAACAGAAGGGCATGGGCACCTTCCTGCTGGACTACCTCATGCAAGTGGCCCGTCAGCGCGGCGTCAAGCGTTTCTACGCGAAAGTGCTGCCGGACAACCGGCCCATGCTGGCGATTTTCCAGAACAGCGGTTACCGCGTGAACATCGAGTTCGACGGGGACGTGTACAGCGTGGCTTATGACTTGACGAAGGAGCCGTCGAAGGAGTGACTTTGCCCGGACGCAGAGCCATTTTCATCCATTCGCAGGAGATAGAGAAGTACCGTTATCCACCGGACTGTCCGTTCCGGCCCGAACGCGCAACGCAATTGCGCCGGATCTTATATTCGATGGGACTGCTCTTCGGTGAGGGGATCGCCGAAGTCGCTCCCGTCCCGGCCGATCGCAAGGCCCTGAAACTGTTCCATACGGCGCGCTATCTGGGCGCGTTGCGCAACGCCGCCAGGGGAAAGTGGGAGGCCTCCGCCCTGCACATGGGCATCGGCACGATGGATTGCCCGATCTTTCGTGACATGTATGACTACTCCGTGCTGGCGGTCGGCGGCACGCTGGTCGGCGTCGAGAAGGTGATCCTGGGCCAGGCGGACGTGACATTCAATCCGTCCGGCGGCTTTCACCATGCCCGGCCGGAGCAGGCGGCGGGCTTCTGCTACATCAACGACAGCGCCATCGCCTGCGAGATCCTCGCCCGGGCGGGCAAGAAAGTGCTCTATCTCGACGTGGACGTCCACCATGGCGACGGCGTGGCGTATGCATTCTACGATCGCGCGGATGTCATGACAATCTCGCTCCACGAGAACCCCAAGACCCTCTTTCCCGGCACGGGTTTCGAAGATGAGATCGGGGAAGGCAAGGGCGCCGGCTATTGCGTCAACCTGCCGCTGCCCGTGGGGACCTACGACCGGGCCTACCTGCACGCGTTTGAATCCATTGCCATGCCGCTGATCGGGGCCTTCGATCCGGATGTGATCGTACTGGAACTCGGCGCCGATACGCTGGCTGGCGACCCGCTGGCCCATCTGCACCTGACAAACAACACCTTCGTCGAGATCATCAATCAGGTTCTGCGTTTCGGCAAACCGATCTGCGCCACGGGCGGGGGCGGCTACAACGTCGAGAACACCGTCCGCGCGTGGGCGCTGGCCTGGGCGACGCTGTCGGGTGCCGACGATGGTCTGGACTTGGGCATCGGCATGGGAGGCGTCATGCTGGAGAGCACCGACTGGATCGGCGGATTCCGCGATCGGCAACTGGCCGTCAGTGACGAACAGCGTCAGGCCGTGCTGCCCGCCCTCAATGCCTCGATCGAGACCATCAAGGCCAAGGTCTTCCCCATCCACGGCCTGTGAGTCTGTCCAAAAGAAAAGGCCGGGGTTTGAAGCCCGGCCTTTCTCAATCGCGAAGAAACACGTCTTACTTCTTTACCGGTCCCAGCGGCATCACGACTTTGCCGTAAACTTCGTTCAGCACCTGGGCCAAACCCGTATAGATCGCCGAGGCACCGCAGAAGATGCCCTCGTAGCCGGCGATGAGCTTCACGGAGGAGTTGCCGGTCCAGTCGCCGATGGCCAGCAGGAAGAAGAGTATCGTCAATGTCCCAAAGACGACCTGCAGAGCCCGGTTGAGTCTCAGGGTGCCGATGAACATGACCCCGGTGAACACACCCCACATAGCGAGGTAGGCACCCAATGCGGTGGCTTCCGTGGCCTCGGCGTGTCCGATCTTGGGGGCCACGAGCAGCCAGACCAGCGTGAGCCAGAACAGGCCGTAGGAAGTGAAGGCGGTGGTGCCGAAGGTGTTGTTCTTTCGCCATTCCATGATCCCCGCGATGACCTGGGCCACACCGCCGTAGAAGATGCCCATGGCCAGGATCATGCTTCCCAGCTTGAAGAAACCGGCATTGTGAAGGTTCAAAAGCACGGTGGTCATGCCGAATCCCAGCAATCCGAGCGGGGCGGGATTGCCAGTCACGTCCTTCAGTTTGATCGAATCAACGGCTATTGAACTATCCATAATGGACCTTTCTCAAAGTGCGGATAGGTTCAAGTTTCCTAACGGGTACATTGCCGTCCAATCATTCGGGTTACTTGCCGCGGCCTTTGACCAGAACGTCGACGACGCTGGGGTCGGCCAACGTCGTGATGTCACCCAGATTGTCGGTGCTGTTCTCGGCGATCTTGCGCAGGATGCGCCGCATGATCTTGCCGGAACGTGTCTTCGGCAGCGACGGAGCGAACTGGATCGCTTCCGGCACGGCGATGGCACCGATTGTCACGTGCGACAGCAACCCGGCCGGGGAAGCGGCCGTTATAAACCGCGGTGGATAATCGGATTGCAGATAGACCGGTCCGAGAGGAGTTTTATGAGGATATTGAATCCGCAGTCGATCGTGTTTAAAACCGCGGTCATTTATGTTTTTCTCACTATTCTGAACGTTTCGATTTTCGTTCTGATGGTATTTGAGAACCAGCTCGATCTGATCGCCGAGAACGCGATCCTCACGAGTCAGCATAAGGCGTCGAGTCTCAAATACCGGATCGACAACATCATCGGAACCAGGGCGGATTTGACCACCGTCAACATCAATAAAATCATCAAGGAAGCTTCGGCGCTCGACATCCATACCATCACGCTCTTCAGCGAGGGAGGAAAGACCTTTGTCAATGTCGTGGGGAGCGAGCTGATCGACAGGGAATCGGCCGATGTAAACGAACTGAAGATGATAAACATGGCGATCACGAAACAAGGCTTCGAGGACAAGCTGTTTTACCATCACGTCGATCGAAAAGAAAAAATCATCTCTCTTTCCGATCTTTTTCAATCAGTTTCAGTAATTCCTCAGCAGCCGATTCCTGCGGAATGTTCTTTAGCACCTGGGTTGTTCCACGGTAGATATGCACCTTCCCGTTACCCGCCCCAACATATCCGTAATCGGCATCAGCCATTTCGCCCGGACCATTAACTA
>CAYQXM010000095.1:4626-20344 GCA_964421295.1 uncultured Pirellulales bacterium | reverse complement strand
TCGCCATCGCGGCGGTGGCGTTGTCCATCTCCTGCCCATAGAGCGCCAAATCGAGTCCGGTCATGCTCTTGGCCTCGTCGTGCGCCTTGAGCAGGAGGGAACCCGATCCCACCGTCGGGTCGTGGATGGTCTGACCGGCGCCCTTGGCGCTGCCCGCGCCCACTACCTTGGCCATAACGCGGGAAACCTCGGCCGGAGTGTAGAATTGCCCTTTGCTCTTGCCCGACTCGGTGGCAAAGTGGCGCATGAGGTACTCGTAGGCGTCGCCCAGAAGGTCGTCGCCCTCGGTGCGATTGCCGCCGAAATCGAGCCCCTCGAAGATGGCGACGAGGTTGGAGAGGCGATCCACCATCTCCTGGCCCTTGCCCAGCTTGTCGGCGTCGTTGAAGTCGGCGACATCGATGACGCCCTTGAGGTCGTTGGCTTCGGCGAGCTTGCCGATGATCTTATTGACCTTGTCGCCGATTTCCTTGTCGCCCTTGAGCGCGACCATGTCGGCAAAACGGCCCCCCTTGGGCACGTCGAGCAAGGCATCCTTCTGGCTGGCGTACTTGTCGGAGACGTATTTGACGAACAGCAGGACGAGCACGTAGTCCTTGTACTGGCTGGCGTCCATGCCGCCGCGCAGTTCGTCGCAGCTCTGCCAGAGAGATGAATAGAGTTCAGATTTCTTGAGAGCCATTCTATCCCTTATCTACAAGCCCGGCGGGCTTTGGTGTCTCGTGATTTGGCGAGAGTCGTCGTGCGAGCACGGGCGCCCCTGTTGTCCGCCCCGGTTGTCGATGATGACCGCCAACGTCGCAACCATACCATTTTCTCAAAAAGGAGTGGGCTCATCCAACCCTGTGTTTACATTTTAGGCCGGGTAGTGTGGGCTGTTCAAGGCAAAAACGTGCCAATCATAACCGAATAGCGTCCGCCGCTATGGGCAGGAGGAACAGCGACCTGTCGCTTGCGTAGTCGCCTGTGAGCCGTCATCGCTTCGGACGATCGACGCGCGAGAAGATGTGCGTGTCGTCACGGTATGACATTCCAACGGGGTTCGCGGTAGCCCCCCCTGCCCATCCAGCGTCTGCTGGACATCCTGAAGAGGAGTCGGTCTCGATAGCTCCCTTGTTTTCTGCTGACAGCCGAAATCATTAGGGATTCCGTTACTTTCCTCAGGCCCTTCAAGCCCGCCTTGCCATTCAGATGGCAGGTCTTGCGCTCCTCTTGTCGTGAAATCCATACTCGGCGGGGGCAAGCTGACACTTCCAACCGGGATCGATGGAGACTCATCGGCGGGTCGTGACGGTCGGATCGAATGACGTGCGACCAATCCAATCGCACGACAACCATCGCGCAGGAGTCGGCGACGGTGTTTTTGCACTCTCCGCGCCGGCAAGAATGGCCCCTCCACACATTGTGGTCGATCACTGTGCCTGACCCTGCGTTCCGGCGGTCAGGAAGAATCTATAGCCCCGGTAGCCTGCAGGCCGGTTGTTGATGGCAACCACAGCACCCATTTCATACCCCCCCTCTAAAACTCGTGAGTTTTTTTCTGCGACTGGGCCACGGTCTCTGAAATGAAAAGCCATAGAGATTTCACCCCCCTATCCCCTATGACTGGCACTTTGTGATGGGCAAGCGGCAGACCGCATGGAAGCAGCAACTTCTACCCTCCGTGTCCAACAGAGGTGCCTCCTGTACGTGACACACTGCTCTGCGAGCCAATCCTGGCATGAGACCCATAACACCAGCGGATGAAGCCTCGGCAATCTCGTCACGCTTTCATTCAACCTCTTGACACTTGAGCCAGGGTGACATATCCTTTTGACATGGTTGGAAGCAATGGATGGCTCAAGCGCGATAGCTCCAAATCAGACGGGAATGATCTGGCCAGCGACACGTTGGCAATCCGTGAGAAAGATGCATTTGCCGGTTGGCCAATGATTGTCGGTTGGCTGGCCATGCTCGTCTTCACGTTTCACGCCTGTACCCACATGGTCGCCGCGGGCGATACCTGGGTGGCGATGGCCTGCGGGCGACATTTCGTCAATCACGGCGTCGATACCGTCGAGCCCTTCAGCGCCAATTCCCACAAAGCCGGTCCTACGGCTGAAGATGTGAAGACCTGGCCGGGCTGGGCCCAATGGATCACCGACAAGGTCGGTCTGGAGACAGTCAGGAAGGTGCATCCGACCGGATGGATCAACCAGAACTGGCTGACTCATGCCATTTTCTACAAGCTGACGACGACCCTGGGCTCCAAGGGCAACCCTTATTTCGACGCGCTGGTCTTCTGGAAGTTCGGCCTCTATATTCTGGTGGTTGTCTGCCTGTACTTCACGAGCCGGCTTCTCGGCGTGAACCGGGCCCTGGCCGTGGTCTTTGCCTGTGCGGCCATGTTCATCGGACGGTCCTTTCTTGATATTCGCCCAGCGGGTTTCTCCAATCTTGCGGTCGCCGCTTTCCTGCTGGTGCTCGTCTTGACTGTTTATCGCCATGCCCTGTACGTGTGGCTGATCGTACCGCTGATTGTCCTCTGGTCGAATCTCCACGGCGGCTACATCTACGCTTTTCTCATGCTGGTCCCGTTCGTGGCGTGGCACATCATCATGCGGCTGCCGAAGCGATGGTCGATCGCGGTGTACAGTATCGGAATATGGGCGGTGTTGTGCCTCTTGGCGAACAAGCTGACGACGCACGAGCACTACAGGATGGGTCCGATCTCCATCCATCGTGACTGGGTCTTCTACGTGTTTCTCGTTGCCACAGCAGGGAGCATTGCTCTGGTCTTCCATCGCAAGCTCAGCAACAAAGCCTTGGTCGGCGTACACGTAGCCATTTCTTCTCTACTGTTCCTGCTGTTCATGACGCGCTTCATAGCGCCCCTGCCCACGCAACAGGTCCCATCCCAAAGTCCACTATTCAGACTACTCACCGAAGATATCGGCAGAGCAAGATTAGCCTACGTGGGCCTATTCGCCTTCGCCACGATCCTGGGGTCAACGGTCGCCGTCATGAGAGACCGCATCGTTCGAGTCATGGAGCCCAAAGCGATCCTGCACACTGTCGTGGCCGGCATCGTGGCATTCATCGCCATGGCAGTCTTCAACCCGTACCACCTGACGAACCTCACGCATACGCTGGAGATCTCCGTGAGCGCCCATGCTGAACGCTGGCGGGATGTCAACGAATGGCACCGGGCATTCGATTGGACGAACCCGGTCGGCGATGTCAGTCCCTTCCTTGTGGTGTACATCGTCGCGTGGGTATGCCTGATTCTCTGGGCGTTCGTGCTCATTGGAACAGCCCCAATCATAGGCCGTCGAGAATCGGAAGCCAAGAAGAAGCCCCTCCGCATTGAGCCAACCTGGCCCAAGCTGGACGTGGCTCTGGTCATCCTCGCAGCGATGACGATCTACATGGCTATCAAGTCACGCCGCTTCATTCCCATCGCTGCGTATGCCGCCTGCCCTATCGTCGCTCTCTTGATAAATCACATCATGCGTGTCACTGCCGTCGCGGTTAACTTCAGGCAAACCGGCACGTGGCGGGTGCCACCGATCCCGGCTCCCGTGCGATCCACCGTCCTGCTAGGCGGTGCTGTTGTCGTGCTGGTGCTCGGGACATACTGGGGCCTGAAGTTCAAACGGGTGTACCTGGACTACTGGCCGAACGATCCGCTGCTCAAATCTGTCTTCATGCGTATGACCGCCTCCGACGCTAAGCCCTTCGTGGTCTGCCGCTTTATTCGTGACAATAAGCTCAGCGGTAACATGTTCAACTATTGGACCGAAGGCGGTTTCGTCGCCTGGGGCCAGAGGCCGGACCCGAACACCGGCCGCACGCCGTTGCAGTTGTTCATGGATGGCCGGGCCCAGGCGGCATACGATTGCAGTACTTTCAATCGCTGGAGCGAGATCATGTCCGGTGGCCCTACTGTTATGCAAGCGGCGCAAGAGGGGCGCGAGTCCCTGAGGCCAGACGAATACACTCAGCTCGGCCAGTGGGTCTCAAGTGAACTTCGCAAGCATAACGTCTGGGTCGTCCTAATGCCGGCCGAACAGTTCGACAAGCCCTTCGTGTATGGTCTTGAGTTCAGCCGAGACTGGAGAACGGTTTACACCGATAGCGAGCAAAAGCTCTTCGTCGACACCAAAACCGAGGAGGGGCGCAAGCTCTTCGAAGGCATCAGGTCCGGCAAAGTGATCTACCCGGATGCGTACTCCGCCAACATGACTCTCGGGTACAACCTTCTGTTGACCGCTGCCCCAAGAACAAGGAGGCAAGGTGTTGATCTCATCGCCAAGACGCTACGCACCAACCCGACCCCTGCACCCATGTTGGACCTGCTGATGAGCGCCAACCGCTATCCCGATCTGAGGGCGGAGATAGATCAAATCGCCATCGATTTCGCGCTGGAGTTTGAACAGAATAAGGCCAAGTACGCCAGCCACGATGGCTACGCTCTTCGCATGGAGGCGGCACGCCTCTGCTTGGTGAGGCTGGAGCAGGCTTCCAAGGAACAGGGCAAGCCAAAGGACGCCGAGATCTACGCCGATCGAGCGGAGAGGTATGCTGCCGAAAGACTCAGGATCTTCGCAGCCAAGAGATGGTAGTCCGCGTCGGCGTCGCCTTATCCCGCTCAGAACAAGCGTTATACAATGTCCGCGCAGGCGTCCGTGGACGGCTGCCTGAGGGATCGGCCGCCCTTGATCTCTGTGGACGCCTTCACACGGTTCGATTGCCCCTGGCCGTGCGAGTACCACGCGATGGATCGGGCAATGCCTTCTTCAATCCCCACCTGCGGTTCATAGCCCAGAAGATTCCTGGCTTGCGTGATATCAGCTGCGAAACGCACCACTTCTCCTGTACGGTTGTCGCGCAGGACGATCCGGCTCGCCGACCCCAGACCTTCTTTGATCATCTCCGCGACTTGAATGATGCGAGTCCCTCTGCCGGAGGCAATGTTTACAGCTTTGCCGGCGACATCCTTGAACCGCTCTATACATCCTGTAATGCCCGCGACCGTGTCATCGATGAAGGTGAAGTCGAGGACTTTGTCCCGTCCGAATACCACCAAGTCCTCATCCCGCTGGGCCCGCCGTATGTACAAGGGGATGATCCTGTCGCTCAGATCGTACATCCCGTAGACATTGGAGAAGCGAGTGATGACACAATCCATGCCATAGCATTTCTCGTACGCTCTCGCCATGGCTTCGCCGCTGAACTTCGACGCCGTATATGGGCTCTCGCAAACACTGACGCAAGCCTCGTCCTCTTTTCGCGTCAAGCCTTCAACGTTGCCATACACCTCCCTGCTCGATGCGAAAATCAACCTGGGAATAGAGTTTCTCCTGCAGAACTCCAGAACGTTGAACGTGCTTTGCATGTTCTCGAAGGCCAGGATTGGATTCATCACGAGATTGTAGATTCTCGCATTGGCGGCCAGATGAATCACGAGATCGAAAGGTGAAGACAATCGTTCAAGTTCCTTTTCTTGGCAAAGGTCGCATATGACAGTCAATGCGTTGATCTTCGTATTCCATTGATTGGGAACCCGGTCGGCGCCTGTCACGTCATAGCCTACCCGCAGGAGCCTTTCGCAAAGTCGTGTCCCGATGGTTCCACTGCTTCCTGTGACCAGGATCTTCCTCATGATCGACAAACTCCATCAACGTCCGACATCACCGTCGGTTCCACAATTCGCAGCATGTCTTCTACTCCCACTCACTCCACCTTGGGATGGGTCAGGTCAAATACGTAGCATGGTGTGTTTCCCGACCTGTCGAAATCCTCGTCGCCACGATTGGCGTGGTTATCGTAATATTCGTAGCTGTAAAGCGTCTTGAGTTTTGCGATCACCGCCTCGCGATACCGCCGGTGTTTCTCCCAAAATAGAACTCGATCGTCTTCGCCATTGCCGTCGTTGAGCCGACGATCCAGTTCCGTCGAAGACAGCGACGTCAGCCAATTCTGTTTCTCGACACCCTGCCAGCCGAGTAAGTCCCACTGAGATGCCCCGACTCCTGCGACTGCATCGTCGGCAACGGCCTCCGAACCGCTTGATGCGGCGTTGAATGGATCCACGTCGGGAACCTCGCGGGCCGGGATATGGTAGTACGCAAAATGCCCTGTTTGGGCTTGGCGTTTGATCTCGGCGACCGTTCTATCTGCAATCTCGTCTATCCGAGCTGCCCTCGCCCACTGTATGTCGTATTGCCAGGCATTGGCCATGACCATGTCCCGATCCAGATACCAGACAAACTCCGGTCGAAGATGCGGAGTCTTGCCTCTGGACTGCACGACTATGTAGTTCTTGAACGTCAGCAGTGCCTTGTCGGGCGGGACTTGGTCATGCAGTTGCTTGAATAGCTCAATGGTCTTCGGAGAGTGCCAGCGAACAGCGCGATACTCGGCAAGCCCCGCGTTACAGAACACGGTCAACATGACGATCAAGATCGCAACGACAGACTTACCAAGCAAGCGGTTGACTGCACCAAATAGGTCCCCAAGGGCCAGGATGCCCAGAGCAGCACCTATGGCCATAAGTGGAGCCAGAGGAGACTGCCAATACTGATGCACCCACATCAGCCCCCTGAAAGCCAGCAAGAAGGAGACCCCGGACAGGAAGAAGAACCAGAAATGCGTGAACGGGTGGGAAATGCCGGTCCACCCAGCCGGGGGCAATGCCCCCATCGCTGCCAGCAAGCGACGGCACAACAGGACTAAGGGAACCACCACAAGGTAGACCAGATAGGCACCCACAAGGAGCAGGACAGCCGGGGTGAAATTGGTCGATGCGAACTCCAGATTCCTTGCCGTCCAAGCGTTCCATTCAAAAGAACCACGCTCTCCCTCCTTGGCTCGCCATTGATAAAGCGCCTTCAAGAGCCCCCACGCCGTATCCTGACTCTCGGGACCGAACGTCATCGTCTTCCGCCACGTTATCCCTTTCACGTCGTGACGGATCTCCAGGGGAGGCTTATTCGCTGCTTCCACGGCCATGTTGTTCTGAAAGCCGGACAACATCATATAGAGGCTCAGCCCCAGGCTCAACACCGAACCCAGCCCTATCGCCGTCAGAACCCTCCATTGAATTCGCCGCTGTGTCACGCACATGGCGACAAATTGTATTCCCAGAGCGAAGACATAGGCCGGTCCGACCCAACTCCACTGAATCATCAGAAAGAGGGCCAGAGCCAATTCGACCAGGTAGCGTCCCTTGGGCTCAGGTTGGCCACTAATGCGTTCTGTCAACTGCAGGTACCGATACAAAGCCCAAAGGGCAAAGAGAACCATCAACGGCTCGAAGCCGAAGAAGCCTGACATGGGCATCACTGTCAGGATAAGGGTTGAAAGCAGGGCGCACTTGCTGCCGTAGAGTCTCCTCAGGATCAGCAGAATGGATGGCAGCGACAGAACCGAGAGGACCAGGGCATACAGACGAACGGAAACATCGGTCGTGCCGAACAGCCACATCCAACCGGCCAGCATCCACACGTTCAACTGAGGATGGCTGATATACACTTCCGGACGAGCCAGCGGCGAATCACCGCATGCCAGAACAAAGTAGCCCTTGGTGTACCCCAGGCCGTACTTGACGTGGTTCCGCGCCCCCCATGGCCAGATCGTGCTGTTCCATGCATGCAGGCCAAAGAACGGTGTGGTCAGGGATAATCCCTTGTACGATGGCGGCGTGAGCGAGAATTCGAGCACTTGTGTGACGGTCCACAGACAGACGATCCCTGTCGCGAACAAGCCGAATCGTCTTTCGAATACGCTTTGCGCCGGGACCGTGGATCTGCGAGACTCACCGTCTTTCGCAAGTGTGGAGTGTTCCGCCCTCGGCGTCCGAGCTCCAACCATTGCCGCGTTCCTACGCTGGCTGTCACACTCCGTTCTCAATCTCACTCCATTCAGCCGTCCAGGGTGTCCCCGAGTGCGACACCGACTTTCCGCTCTCGTTCGTCATACAGGGGGCGATGCGCCCTCCGTTTGCCGCAATTACAACATCGATAGCGAATCAGTGTACCGAGCACAGACAGACTGTGCCACCACCTGATCTTCTTGCCTTCGCGAAGCGTGCGGCCGTGATAGGAGATGGGAACCTCATGAATCCTATAGCCGAGACTGAGGATTTGAGCCGTGATCTCCGGATCGAAACCCCACCGGGAGGCGTGCAAATCCAGTTGTTCCGCCACCTCTCGCGTGAAGACCTTGTAACAGGTTTCCATGTCTGTCAGCCTGCATCCGTACAATATGCGAGCCACTGTCGTCAGGAAACGATTTCCCACCCGACTCGCTGGATTCATCCCTGTCCGCTCCTTGCCCAAGAGACGTGATCCGTAAACCACCTGTGCGTCACCCCGCAGGATAGGTTTGAGTAGCCTCGGATATTCGGCAGGATCATATTCAAGGTCCGCATCCTGGATCAGAAGAACGTCGCCGCTGGCGTGGCCCAAGCCGGTTCGCACGGCCGCCCCCTTACCACAATTGCGCTCATGAAAAACGGCCACGATGTCCCCATCGTTCCGAATCTCCGACAGCAGCACTCGCGTTCCATCCGCTGATCCATCGTCCACGACGATGATTTCACTCTCGTGCCCCGAGGTACACAGCGCCCCTGTTCGCACACGACGAATGATCTCTAAGATCGTACCTTGTTCATTATAGGCCGGTATGATGATGGATAGTTTCATAGTCAACTGGAAGCCTTCAGCACATTGAATCCTTCATCGCGACGCCCGCCACCATTCACCCTGCCCCAGGGAACCAAGGCACCCTCTACTCCCTTCGCCGGTGATTCTGCGCCTTGTTGTCGATGCGGCGGCTGGCTGGATGGCACGGAGATCTCCACGTCCAGTGAGGCAGGTGTACGCCAGCTCCTACGTAGACTACTGGCGTCCCGAAGGGGTAATGCCGAACAGATGTTTGGACTTCCCGCGAAAGAGTCCCACGGCCGTCTTGCCAACGCCTTGCTCATAGATGTCCCCCGATTTGTCCGGGCACACATCCCTATCTCTTGTCCAACTTCGGTTTCAAGACGACGCCCCGCCGATCTACTGCGGCGAGAATCTCACCTGTGTTTCTATCGATCAGAATACACAATTTCGCATCCAAGTCAAAAAAGGGCCCAGGTGAGAGATCACGGTACCAGAGCGCCTGGTAGTCACGATCCTTGAGCATGGGGAAGTCTTTGACAATTACCGCATCCAGTTCGTCATCGTTGACCACAGGCCACACAGCGTGTGAGTCTTCAAAACGGGGTTGGTAATGCCCACGAAGGACGAATCTTCTCCACGCAGCGTTTCCCCCATCGATAACGGGTTCCCACTCGTTGGGATCGTGGTCGTATTGGGAAGCCGCCGCAGTGGCGACGGCAATCATCTCTCCCTTCGACAGGATTCTCCTGACACTCTGCAATTCCTTCTTCTCTGCAACAGCCTGAGAGTCCAATGATCTGCAGGATGCCACAACTGCACAGGTCACCATCCAGACCAACAGCGAGTACACTGCTTTTGAGAAACTCATCGTTCGTCCCTTTCGTCAAGACAACCGGACTCCGTAGCACAACGCGTATATGAGTCATTGTACTAATGCCCTTTCGGATGGACAACACAAAGGAGATAGGCCAGTACACGTAACAGGCGACCAGATGAAGGAACTGGGCGGCATGGTTCCGGCATTCATCACAGGCCGTGAGTCGTACCATTAGCTCGCGAGAACGTCTTGATATTTGTCCATTCAACCTGCTCGGCTTGTTAGATCTGACATTACGTTAGTGAAGGCAATGCACCCCTCAACGGTTAATCCTTGTAAACCAATATGCCTGTGACACTGTCGCCTGATCCGGACCACTTGGGCAGGAGAACTGAAGCCAGACCTTTCCGTCCGAGTCCCAAAGAAAAGACCACCATTTGCCCTGTGTGTACTTTGCCATCCCTTTCGCTGCAGCATCATCACCACCGCCGTCAGCCACGCTGGGGTCTGCCTCGCTGAAACCTGACGCGTAGCCATCCGGGTGAGTATGCGCAAATCCCACAATTTTGAAGTCCTGTCGCTTCAGCCTAGTTTCGGGAGTATCCGTCGCAATGTAGAGATCGTATTGCTCCTCTTCGGTGATCTTACCTTCTACCTTCCCCTGTATTATTTCTGAGATGGCATATTTGGGAGTGGAGCTGTATACCAACTGGCCATCTTGATAATAGAAGTAGTTGTATTCGTAGATATAGAAGAAGAACTCATACTTGTGATAGTTCCCATATGCCTTGATCATTTCAAAACCCGCTAGTGCAGCCTGACACGGATCTCGGCAGAATTCCGGTAGCATCTCGTCCACGTTGGCGGAACTCCACGATTCACGTCCGTATGGATCCACCATGTTCCAGGGATTATTCCTGCAGTACAAATAGAGGTTCATGGCGTCCCCGTAGCCGATGGGGTCGGTCTGGAGGAAGCGGCCGATCTCGGGGGCGTAGTACCGGGCACGATAGTAGTACAGGCCAGTTTCCTTATCGAACTCGCGGCCCGTGAAAGTGTACGGGTTGGGATTGTTGGCGTCGGTGGCGGCGACTTCGCCAAAGGCGGAGTATTCGTACGTCTCGACACAGGCGCCGCTGGCGTTGCTCAGAGCGACCACGTTGCCGAGGGCGTCGTAGTGGTAGTAATACGTCGCGTTGCTGTCCTCCACATCGATCATCGAGACCGGCTGGTCGATACCCTTGCCCTGGATGTACTTGCGCACGAGGACGCCATCGCCATCGTACTCGGCGATCATATTGTCGCCGTCATAGACGTACTGGTTGGTCAGGACGCCGTCGTAGGTCTTGGCGACGCGGCGGCCGCCGGCGTCGTAGGTGTACTCCACCTGGGTCCAGTCACCTGTGGAGGTGAAAGAGCCGGTCCAGGCGACGCTGTCGACGCGGACGCAGTCGTCGCCCGCGCTGTCGCTTTCCCCCTTGCTGTACCGCCACCGGAAGGTGTGCGAGCCGGATCCCGTGATCGTGTAGGAGACGGACAACCAGGTCGAGGAATCCCGGCTGACACTGAGATAATTGTTGCTGTCGACGATGAAGGTGAAATAATCGCCTTCGCCGCAGGAGACCTGGTAGTAGAAGCTGATCGTGCCGGGGCCGGTGACGGTGGTCTCCATCCAGGTGGCTTCGCTGTCGCCGATGGCGCCGCTTTGAGCGGCGTCGCAGTCGGCGCCGCCTGATTTATACACGGTCGTCTCCTTGAACCATTCGGCGTCGCCGCCCGTGGTGAAGGTCAGAGGCGTATCGCACGCGGCCGAGAGCGGCCCGGGCGCCTGGATCACCTTGACCAGGCGGTTCTCGGCGTCGTAGTAGAGGTTGTGCGACCCATCGTAGGTCATATTGCCCGCCAGGTCGTACGTATACTCCACATCCGCGGCTTCCGTGTACTGGTTCAGCGTATTGGCGGTATAACTGGTGGTGCCGCTGTCGTCCGTGACCGAGGTGCGGTTACCCGTCGCGTCATAGCTGAACGTGGTATCGGTCGCGAGGTAGTCGAAATCCTCGGGATAGTTGACATCCGTGAGCTGGTAGGTGCTGTCATAACCGTAGGTGGTGATGCGCGTGCCGGAACCGTCGGTCACGGTCATCGTCGTGCGGCTGCCCACAAAGTCATAGTCATAAGCGTAATCCTGGAAGGCCGAGACCATCACATTGTTGACGTCCAGCAATCGGCCCGCCACGTCATAGGTGTACGCCATGCTGGCGCCGTTGGCATAGGTCAGGTCCGTACGGCGGGAGAGGGCATCGTAGGTGTATGCCGCCAACGCCGTGCCGGCGGAGTTCTTGATGGCGGTCAGTCGGCCCAGGGCGTCGTACTCATACGTGACGTAGGAACTGTCCGGATACGTGAGCCGCGTCCGGCGACCGCCCGCATCGTATTGATATTGGACGGATCTGCTGCCCGGATAGGTAATCGCAGTCTGCCGACCCGCGTGGTCATAGGCATACGTGGTCGTGCCGGTGTTGTCCGTGGTCTCCATGACCCGGCCCACCAGATCGTACGTGTACTCAATCGTGTTGCTGCTGTCCGAGCTGGTGATCTGCTTGGTCTTGACCCGGCCCAGGGCGTCATAGGTCATGGAAATCGAGCCGCCGTTGCGGGTCTGCTTGCTCGTCAGACGTTGGACCGAATCGTACGAGGATTGCTCGGACGTGCCATCCTCGAAGGTCGTCTCACTGGGATTCTTGAAGCCATTGTACTCATACTCCGTCACATTGCCGCGAGCATCCGTGACGCTCTCGAGGCTGCCGTCGGCACTGTAGGCATTCGTGATAACGTCATGGCCTTCGGCATCGGTCTTCTTCCAGACCTTGCCGTCAGGGTAATAGCGGGTCACGGTGTTATGGTCTTCTGCATCCGTGGTCTTCCAGAGCCGGCCCAGGGAATCGTAGTGGTACTGGGTGTAATTGGTCTGCAGTTCATCGACCGTCGCGTTCTCCGGATAGGGCCCGCGCACCGTTTCCTTCTGACCCCGGCTGTTGTAGGTGATTGACTGGAGATAGATGAGCTTCTTGGGCGGAGTCGTATCATAGCTGTTGCCGCGGATCTGATCGATCTCGTTGCTGGTCAGAATGTCGTTGAACACGGCTACTTCGTCGATGCGGCCATCGAACTTCCGGGTGCCGGAAGCGATGGCTCCCAAACGCACCGGCAGCGTATTGACGGTCACGTTATTGGCCGTGGTGCCGGTGACGTCTCCCAACAGGGCTTGAGCCGTGTCATCCCAGACGCGGATGTGGTATGCCTTGGTGGAATTCTCAAACGTCGCCGCGACATGATACCACCGGCCGGCGGAGATATTCGCCGTGAGCGGGTAGAGCGCAAAGTTGCCATTGTAGGATATCATGATGGCGAAGTAGTAGCGATAAACGCCGCCTCCGATGTGGTATTTCTCCGCACACAGGCAGAAGCCCGGCGAGAAATCCGGGTACACCGCCGAGTCCTTGGCATACAAAATCCGGTGCCCATCCCACACCACGTCGGTCGGCAGAGTGTCCAGTTTGGTCCAGAGCGCGACGCTGATCTTCTTGTTGGTGTCGCCGCTCTTGAGAGGATAGCCGCTGCACAGGGAGCTGTCGGGGATACTCAGGTAATCCCCCAGGTCGAAGTCCGCACTGCCGGAGCCCTGCTTGTAGTAGGTGGTGTCGGACGCGACGCCGTTATTGGTGCTGAACGTGTTGGTGCTCTGTGAATCCGTGGTCAAGGCCCCGTTCTCCAGGTTCCAGAGGGCCTTACAGTTCGGATCGGCGCTGAAGTCGTTCGTCGCAGGCACGCTGGTGTCCGGCACGTACGTCATGGTGTGCTTGAGTTTGCCGTCGGCGTAATACTCATAGATCGTCTCGTAGCTCAGCGGCGCGGGGGCGGTCTTCTTGCGCACGAGCCCGGAGTTGAAATAGGTCGTCTGACCGACATTGCCCAGCGGATCAGTAGTCGTCAAGACCCGGCCGACACTGTCGTAGGTGTACTGGGTCGTCAGGCCAAGCCCGTTGGCGTCCACGATGACGGCCGCAAGGGTTGCGCCGTTGGCGGCCGTGTTGTAGGCGTAGTGTGTGATCACGCCCAAGGCATCGGTCTTGGTGTGGATCTGCCCGGTGCTGTAGTACGTGTACCGCACCGTCGGCGTGTTGGTGTCGCTGGGCGGATTGACCTGCGGCGAGGTGACCTTCAGCAAGTTGCCCACATCCGCGGAGTTGGCATCGTTCGTCAAGTCGTACTCGTACGTGGTCACGTTCCCGGCTTTGTCGGTCGTCGTACTCTTGACATTGAACCAACGCCCGTCGGTGGTCTCGAAGTTTTCGTAGGTGGCAGAGGTTGAAAGGGAATCCTCTCCCGATCCGGATATGGGCGAGGTGATGGTGCTGGTGGGGTTGTTGTCCTGATCGTACTCGGTTTCCGAGGTTATGCCGGAAGCCGTGACCGTCGAGGTGACCTGCATCTGGCCATTGTAGGTCGAGGTCGTTTGGCGGCCCATGGCATCCGTCGTAATCGTCTGACGCGTGTCGGGATTGCCCCAACTGACCGTGGAGAACCGCTTGGTCAAGCCGTAGGGGTCGGTCTGGGCCGGTGGCACCGTTTCCGTACGGTAAGCGGTGAGATAGTAGTCCCACACGCAGTCGTTGGCGTCCGTCTGCTGTTTCATCCGGCCCAGGTCATCATAGGTAATCTGAACGACCGGATTGTTTGCATCGATAGGAGAGAATATCTTCCACAACTGTCCATCGTTGTTGGGATCATAGGCATACGTGACGTCGTTGCCGTCGAGGTTGGTGAAGCTGGTCAACTCGTCGCCGGTGTAGCTGTAGGTGATGGTCCGGCCGGCCGAGTCGGTCACCGTCGTGATGTGGTCGCCCGTATAGGTGAAGGACAACGTTCTGGAGGTGACTGAGCCTCCAATCTTGCTGGCCACCTGGGTCAGCTTGCTGTCGGTGTAGGTGAACTCGACCCGGTTGCCATGAGCATCGCTCCACTCGGACAGGCGGCCGTTGGGATCAAATTCGTTGAAGATGCCGCTGCTATTCTTGAGGAGGAAATTGTCATTGACATCCCGTACGAGCCTGAGCGAAGCGCCTGCCGGAGGCGTATAGACCCCGTTGGGCTCCTGCGTGAAGACCGTCTTACCCGTGCCCTGGGTAATGACGATGGTCTTGTCGATCATCTGGTCCATCATCCACGATTCGCTCAAGGCGGCGATGGTGTCCGTGTTGAGGGGTTGGGCGCTGTACTTCCAGTAGTAAAGTTGCCAAATCGCATAGATGGCCGCGATTTGAGGTGCTGCCTGGATCGGGGAGTTGGCCCCCAGAAACTTGAAGCTGTCGCTCTTGGCCAGGGCCGTCACATCGAGGCTGTGGGTCCAGCCCAGGCCCAGCGGACCATCCTGCAGCCGGCGATTGGAGCTGTACTGGCGGCTGAACGAAAGGCCGAACGGATATCCACCGCTGCCGATGGAAATATCGGTGGCGCTGGTCGTATAGGGCGCATCGACGCTGTCACTCAGATCGGCGCCGTAGCCATTGTCGAACACCGTCGAGACGGCCAACGCGCTATCGTCGCTGGAGCTGGCTCCGCCGCAGTCGCCCCCGAGGACGTAGCTGACCTCCAGAGCGGAGGACGTGATCTTCGTGGCCCTGAAGCCCATCCCCGTCCAATCCTCCTCGGTGAGGTCCCCCTCTTCCGGCACCCAGACGTTGAAGCCCGCATTGACGTAGCTTTCGATCTGGTCTTTCTCCGCTTGGCTGTAGTTGTGCAGCAGAAGCTTGACGGTGTTCCAAGTGATGCCGTTGGCGTCAGAGAAGATGCGGTCATAGGTGGACCGATCGTTGGCGATATCCATCAGCCGGACGGTGGACACGGCGTCACTATCCTGGAGTTGGCGAATGACCTCGTGCTGGTAGCCGGAAGCGAATCCACCAAATGTTAGGAACGCACTCTTCGCTTCCTTGGCCCGATCATTCGCGGTCATGTCGTGACAGGTTACCCCCAGACAGCCCAAGGCCACGTTGATGTGGGGTGCGGCACTCGATGAGGCTTGGCCGGCCACGCCCACCATGTGGTGGTTGACCATCGTCGAGTAGCTGATCCCGCCGGTCATCGCCCTCATACGACTGGTCTGCGCCAACCACGTCAACGCCAGGATGTCGAATGATTCGCCGAGGACCGCTTCGGAGCTGTCCGATTGGCCGCTATAGCGATACTG
>CAYQXM010000095.1:255-4597 GCA_964421295.1 uncultured Pirellulales bacterium | reverse complement strand
TCAGAATCTCGGTGCCGGTGTTGCCCCAGCCGTTGAGGATCTGATAGAAGCCGCCTGAGACCACTTTGACCGTCACGGATTCATCGAAGTTGCTGACCGTGAAAGGATGGTCCACCGAAAGTGTCAGGTTGTAGCTTTGGCCGAGCGTTGTGGCGTTACCCGTTGCCTGAGTCACACCGTCCAAAACCAGTTGCGGCTGGTTGGAGTCATTGTATTGAAGAGTCAGCCGCCGGCCGTAGACATCCGAAGAATAGAAGCTGGCATCGATCCCCTCGTGCTGAATATGGAGCTTCGTGCGCAGCATGTATTTGACCTCCGCCGCAGCGAAGTCATGATCCGACGAAATCACGGTGTAGGGAAGGGAGGTGGGCAGCACGGTCGGCTGGTCCATGGGGGTGATGAGGTTACCGCCGATGACATCCTCCAGGGTCTCATCATAGTGGTCAGCCTTCAAATTGGTGATCAGGTGGCTGCTGTACCTAGTCAGGCCCGTTGCGATATTCGCCGTGTTGACATCCTTGATGCCATTGCTGTCATCCGCACCACGCGTTCCATACCAGTAGAGGTTGGGATCACTCAAAAGGTTGGAATCGTCATAATAGAAGTACACTTCCGTTCCCAAATCCGAATGACGGCTCTTGACCGTGTGGGTCTTGAAGCTGGGATCGAGTCTGCGGGTTACGCCGTCAATCGTCGCCTCCACCCAGACGTGTTCCAGACGCACGTAACTGATGGTGCTCGTGCCCGCAACCACCGCGTAGAGCCCCGACCGGGCCAAGACCTCCTTGGCCCGCTCTGCATCGTCCGGCAGTCCGAACCAGCTGGTGAACTGCGCCGCCGTCAGTTCGATTTCCCCGATCACGTACTTGATGCCCGTGATGCTCGCGCCGTTCTCCGCCGCCTCCTGCAGCAACGCGATCATCAGCGAGGCTTGGTCGAAGGCGTTGCCGCTGCGGTCCATCCAGGTCATGTAAGGACCTTTGACATCGCCCCAGGTCGGCTCGAAACGGATGTGATCGTGTACGAATTTGTAGATCACATTCGGATCGTACCTCAGCCCGCGTGCCAGTTCCGTGATCTCGGCATCCGTCAGGCTCGGCCCATTGCCACCGAGGTCGCTCCAGCTATCCCGAAAATCATCAGGAGTGTTCGGCTCGCTGAGCAGAGGAGCCCGCAGCCCGGGTAGCACCGTCTGGGCGATGGCCGCCGCCGGCGGCAGCAGGAATAGCAGGAGGCAGAAGATGATCTTCAGTTGCGTGCTCAGATGCGCCGCTTGAATAATGGTCAATCGTCCCGCTGCCGCTCGTTCGCTCGTCCTCGGCTTCCATGCCATGTCACTATCCTTTATAATCGTCACTTCTCTCGGCGCGCACCACCAGCGCACACCCTGTACTGTCACTCATGCCACAAGACCACAACACTCGCTGCTTATTCGTCCTGGATGATCTTTGTCACTGATTCCCTTCCACACATCGACCATACGCTATCGTCAGGCGCGCGTACTCCCCCCCTGCCGATAGCAACTCCTCTGCAACAGGTGCGTTTCTCCCCGCCACAGAACGTCACACTTATCCACCCGCGGGACAGACCGGCAGCACCCCAAGACGACATATCCTTCAAGAACCGGATGGCTCTACCAGGAGACCTCTCACGGGAGAAAGAACGAGTCCGCCAGACCCACCGCCCGGATAGAATATTACCTAACTACACGTTTGCTGTGATTCGTTTCGGACCTCCACTTCCAGCAACATTCTCCCCTCAGGCACCTGTTGTATCAGAACGAATCCATCTCACACCTGTAAGGGATAATGTCACGAGGCAGCCGGACCGTCAAGAGTCTAAGTGATATTTTCTGATTTCTTTTTGCTCGTTCAGCCATGGGCTCGACGAACCGGTGGCCCGATAATCCAGTTCTCATCTACAGGGAAGGATACTACGCTAGTCGAGCCTGTGACTCACCCGCACATTGAGGCTGGAGCATTCATCTGCTTTGTGACACGAGAAGTTCAATTTCCTCTTGCAGAGAGTCCCGTAATAGCTTAAGTTGGTGACAAGTAAGGAGACGTGGCAAAAGACTATGACGACGATACGAGTCCTGCAGGGCGTGAGCGTGATCGCGTTGGTCACCGCCAGCGCAGTCTTGGCACTGTGCCTGGGTCGACCCTCGCAGCGTGAAATCAGAACGGGTGACGCTCCTTTGACCATGGCCGAACGGTTCCGACAGGTCCTTGTCCCTTCGGGCCGGCAGAGCAGCCGCGATGAAGATTCCGCCCTAGTGAAGGCCGCCAAGGGCTTTGCGCTGGCCATCAATCCTCCTGTCCCGGCCCAACCGAGCCGTGACCATCCCATTCCAGAAAAAGGAACACAGAACATCGCCAGAGCTGTGCTTTCCCTCGCTCCGGAAAAGAGTCCCGCCAAATTCGAGCTGCGCGGGATCAGCTATCATCGTTCGCACCCAGATCAATCGATGGCCCTGATCTGGGAGCCGGGAGCAGGCAGCCGTTGGGTCCGGCAGGGTGAGCAGATCGGCCATGTGGTTATCGAGAGAATCGATGCCGCAGCGATTCAGTGCAAGGAGGGAGAGCGAGCCGTGGCCATGGGGCTGGCGGGCCCGAAGGGCACCGTGGCCGTGGCGAAGGTGCACGAGAAGAAGTCCACCCCCACTCCTAAAGCGACTGCAGCACACGATTCCGTGTCCCGTCCGCTGCTGGTGCGCGGGATGCGGCAAATACCTTTGACGCGATTGACAGTCAACACGCAACAGAATGCCACCAGGGAATCGCAGCTGACGGCGCAATAGAATAGTGGAGAGAAGCTGCCCGCCGGTGCTTCCCGGCACCGCGGCAGGTGAAACGGGAACGAGAGAGTGCATCCTTGTCAGGGAGGACGATCAGATGCTTGACAGACGATCTGTCATCGTAATGGCTACGTGTCTAACGACCATCTTCATTCTATCCAGCTGCCGCAGTGTCCACTCACGCCAACATGCCTCCCCGGAGTCGCCGGACCGAACCTTTGTGCTGAAAGCAGCTTCAGCCGACGAGGTCAGGAAAGTCCTTTCCGCTTTGCGTCTCGGCCGTGTCACTTCCGCCCCGGAGCCGAACACCCTCACGGTGTCGGGCTCCCTGTCTGAGTTGCAGAAAGCCGCGGTGGTAATCGATCTGATCGACGTGAACGTTCCCTACGCCGTGCGAATGCTGGCCCCCGCTTCGGCCGCCCGGACCTTGCCCGTTTCCTCTTCAGCCTCGCCCAGAGCGGCCTGCGCGTCGGGTGGCTGGCCGCTGTCTACCGGCCAACGGTTCCCTATCACTGGACGATGGCGCTGGTGGACACGCTGGTTCCGCTGGTGGCCATCTTGGCGGTTTCGGCGCTGCTTTGGCGCAAGGCGGGGATAGAGAAATGGGGCGAAGCGGCCCTGGCATCCCGGCTGATGATGATTCCGTTGGTGTGGGCGGTGGCGTCTCTGCGCCCGCTGGTGGTGGAGGGTCTGGCGCTGGCCCCAGACCGCTTCCCGGATCTCCTGCGGCTGGATCAGGCGGGGTTGGTGACGTGGCTCGCGGTGGCGGGCTGGGTGCTGATGACCATGCTCGCGGTCGGCTGGCACCTGTTGGGGCTTTGGGGCGCCTTGGAGCGACCCAAAGCCGGAACGGGTCGCCTGGTGGCATGCTTCGTGCTCTCGGCGGTGCTCGCCCAGGCGTTGGTGACGGGGCTGTTCGGGCTTCTGTGGTAAGCGAAGTCGGGCGGCGGCGTCACCGGCGCGAGACTCAACCCGGCGGCCACGGACCCGGGGTCTCGCCGAATCCCGGGAGTTCCAGCCGGAATTGTGACCAGACGATTCGCACAGGGCCAACCCCCATCCCCGCGTCTTCCACCCGCAGTTCCACGCTGATGTGCCCACCCCCCGGGTTGTTGAAGCCCGCCTCGCGGTAGCCGGAGTCCGCGCTGCCCGGCGAGAGCGGTTCATCCCACACGGGCGTCCGGTCGATATACAGGTGACACTGCACGGTGGCTTCATTCGCGGAGGAACTGCCGCTGATCTGGGGCGCGAGATACTGCACACGGAACCGCGCCAACCTGCGCACCGGGGCGTTGAAGATCGGCACGGACAGGCTGGCGCAGGCGAAAGCGCCCGGCAGGTGAGGCTGGTCAGCGCGGGTCATCGCAAGCACGCTGGCATCATCCACCGTAACCGACCAGGGCGGCGCGGCGTCGAGGGTCCACTGAGGCCCGAAGGCGAGATGAATAGTCGGCATCCGTGGCTCCTTCATTGCTGCGGCGGATACGAAACGGCGCCGGCAAGTTCGCCGGCGCCGTCTGTTTCGCCTGTGCGGCCCGTCAGTCC
>CAYQXM010000095.1:0-245 GCA_964421295.1 uncultured Pirellulales bacterium | reverse complement strand
CACGCCCGACAGGTCCGGCAGCTTGCCCTCGGGGTTCTTGAGGTCCTCGGGCGACTGCTTGATGTCGATCTCGGCGGTGGGCAGGTCATTGATCACGAGTTCAGGCACCTTGTAGACCTGCTTCTCATCATTGACCTGGCAGTAGTAAAGGGTCTCGTCACCCTTCTTGACCTGCTCGCCGAACTTGATCTTGACCGGCTTGCCTGACAGGAACTCCAGGGTGATGACGGTTGCCGGGGCCACGA
>CAYQXM010000094.1:0-20684 GCA_964421295.1 uncultured Pirellulales bacterium | reverse complement strand
TTGTAGCAAAAGCCGGCACCGGTGGTCCGCAACAGCGTCGGAAACAGCGGCGGCCATTGGGTATAGGGAGCGCCGTAGGAGTAACGATAACCCTGCCCCGCCAGCAGGCTCTTCGCGGCGGCCAGGTAGTGCTCGGCGTCGCCGAACGTGCCCGGCCCGTAGCGAGACGTGGACAATAGCACGATGGCAATACCACAGAGACCCAGAAACGCCAAAGCGGCCTGCGTCTTCACGTCGATCCTGCTCTGCATCGTTGTCGATCTTCGTTCCATCATCTGGCACTCACTGTGTCTGCCTCGCATCATAGGATGGGGGCACCGCCGCTGTCAACCGATGCCGGACAGGTGCGCCGCGTCTGCGTGCGCCGATCACGCGCGGGAGGACTTCCCAGTCTACGAAGCTTTGTGAGCCTTCGCGTCCGACGCTGCGGGCCGGGAGGTCTTCCCTTTCGACCACGTGTGAATCTCGTGGGGACCGGGCCGGCCTGGGGCGATCGGCACATCGTCCTTCTGCTGCTCTTTCGACATCACTTCGTGGTACTCGCCTTCAGGATTGACGGCCCAGATCGCATCCTTCGACGTGAGGCCCCGCGCGATGTGATCCACGGCGGTCATGGCCGAGAGCATGGAGTGATCGCTGTTGTTGTACTTGTGCATGCCATTGCGGCCGACGAGGAACAGATTCGCGAACGTGTCGGTGAACTGCCGGACCACGTCGAACCGGTCGTAGGTGCCGAAGTAGGCCGGATAGGCCTTCGGCATGCGAATCACCGTGCCGTCGAGCACATCGGTCTTGTCGATGAAACCCATCGAGATCATCTCCTCGACAGCCTGCTGCACCAACGCCGGGTCGCGCGCGTTCCAGAGCGTGTCGCCCTCCGTGCAGAAGTACTCCAGTCCCATCCAGGTCGTGTTCTTGTCCCGCACCAGATAAGGACTCCAGTTATTGAAGATCTGCATGCGTCCCACCTTGACCTGGGGCTCCTGGATGTAGATCCAGCAGTCGCGCACGGAGCCGTTGGGGGCCGCCGCCTTGTCCTGCGGCGTGCGCATCCGCTTCAGGAGCAGACCGACCGTGATGAAATCCCGGTACAGCAGCCCGTCGGACACCGCGCGGATGGGAGCGGGAGCGGCGGGAGTCAGCGCCGCGACAAGGTCCTTCACGGGCATGCTCGACAGGACATAGTCCGCGTCGACGGCAGTCGTCCGTCCGGTCGTTTCGTCGCGGACGGTGACGCCCGTGACGCGGGTGTCCCGGCACGTCAGGGCCACCACCTTGTGCTGCATCCGGATCGCCCCGCCCCTCTCCTCGATCCGGCGGGCCACCTCGGTCCAGAGCTGCCCCGGCCCGAATTTCGGGTACATGAAGTGACGAATCAGGCTCGTCTCAGTCGGCTGGTGGGACTTTCGTCCCAGGTGCCGCAGCGCGTCGAGGAAGGCGCGGGTCAGGGACAGTCCCTTGATCCGCTGGGCGCCCCACGAAGGATTGATCCGGTCGCACGGCACACCCCACAGCTTCTCGGTATAGTCCTTGAAGAACGTGAGGTAGAGCTCCCGGCCGAAGCGATTCACCAGGAAATCCTCCAGCGACCGCTCCGGGCGAATCCGCCGGACCTGGGCCGCGAGGTAGCTGGCCCCGATCCGGGCCATACGCACGGCGCCCAGCTTCGTCACCGTATCCAGGCTGGGCGCTATCGGATAATCGAAGAGCTTGCCGCCATAGAGAATGCGCGACAGACGGTAGCGCCACAGCATCACGGCATCCACGCGGTCGGGGTCGGGACCGGCGCCGGCCGGGACCGGCCCGGGGACTTCCGGCGGCACGCCGCCCTGCAGCGGCAGCATCTCCAGCCACCACTGGACGACCCGGTCGGACTTGGAGAAGAATCGATGTCCCCCGATGTCGATCTTGTTGCCCTTGTAGTCCACCGTCCGGGAGATGCCGCCGATCATGTCCGTGGCCTCGTACACGATGGGGACGATGTCCGTCCGGGTCAGCAGTTCGTAGGCTGCGGTCAAACCGGCGGGGCCGGCTCCGATGATGATCGCCCTCCGTTTCGTCATGCGGTTCCCTTAGTGAAGATACCCCATTGCGACAACAAGCCCACCCGCCTGATGTCCCGGCGTTCGAAGCAGGGGACATCGCGGAGATAGGTCAAATGGTCATGCGGTGACGTGCGCCTCTGGCTGAGACGCAGCCATTCGAGCCCCCGCAACACCCAATCCGTGTCGGGCAGCGGCGTGGTCACGAACAACTGGCCGCCGGGCCGCAACAGCTCGTAGCATTCCCGGGCACAATCCACGTGTTCCATGACCTCGAAGGCCAGGATCACATCGTACGATTGCGGCTGCATGCCCAGCTGCCGCCAGTCGCGAATGTCACCCACGATGTCCGCCGGCGGCTGGAGATCGAGCCCGACATAGTGTGACCAGCCGTGGTCCCGCAGATAGCGCGCGACCCACCCGCCGCCGCAGCCGATCTCCAGCACGCGGTCCTGCTTCGGTATCCGTCGCAGGAAATACCGCACTTTCTTCCAGCGTGCGTATTGACTCAGAATAGGCATCCTCTCAGCACTCCCGGGCACGATTTTTCAACGCCGGCCGGCGCCGGTCACGGTCCATACGCATACCACGCGACTCCTTCATCGGTCCAGGCACCGGCGCTGTTCTTGACCAGCTTGTCCCTCTCACGTTCCTTGGGCGTATACAACCAGTTGCCATCTTTGCGACACGACAGACGATACACGGGGATCAGGTCATCCGCGGACTTCTCGCGATAGGCATAGAAGGCGACCCCTTTGTCCGTCCAGGCCTCGTTCGGATCGCACACGAAGCGGTCCTTCTCCGCCTGGTCGGCCGTGTAGAAGTGGGCATTCCACGGCTGCGACCACAAATGGTAAATGGGGCAGGTCCCCTGCCCCTGCGCCGCAAAGGCAGAGAACTGGGCCTGTTCGTAAGCCCACAGGCCCGCGAATTCGATGGTGTACCTGTTTCTTTCGTACTTGTCGATCGTGAGGAAATGCCGGTTCGTTTTGGGCGACCAGAACCGATAGACGGCGGAGACGCTGGGGCCGCCCGCGCCGAAACAGCGTGCCACATAGCCATCGGGAGAAGCGGCGACGGGCTCGGTCCGGCACGCAGAGAGGATTTCCCGCAATTCGTAGAAAGAGGTGCGCGTGATGCCGTAGAACCATACGATGTAGCAGGGCTCGGCAGCGCTGGCGCGGGCGAATTTGTCGAGCCTGGGTTCCAGACGCCACTTCGGTGCGTGGTACGAGACTCTCCGCGTCAACAAGTAGACCGCGTCGCGGGCATTCGTATACATCCGCCCCGACAGCGGATGGTCGCGCAGCCACCCGACCAGAGGGGAGTTCTGCCAGGTCGAGGTCGCATAACCGCCTGCGCCGTTGGCCATGCGATTCTGCGTGTCACGATACAGCACCCGGAGCGGATACTGGAGCCAGAGCGCGCACAAGACAATGCTCACCAGAGCGACCCATTTTCCACGGCCCAGCTTCATGGTCAGCAACCGCCCGGCCGCTGCGATCCCGGCGACCATCAGCACCAGGAGAAATGGGACAAGGAATGTCGTATGCCGCCGGTCCGGATGCCAGCCGGTTCTGGCGCCGGAGATGGACATGAAGCTGAAATAGACGAGTCCGACCAGCACGATCGATCCCACCGCCAGACTATCGACATCTCCGCGCCCGGGCCGGATGCGTTTCCTTTCCAGGATACGCGCGACCAGGAACACCGCCCCGGCCAGCGCAACCGCCACACCGAGATAGATATACGGGGCCTCGCGAACCGAGACCCACAGCAAGAGCGTGACGACCGTATTCTGTGCCGCGGTGTGGAAGCTGGCCACGATTTCACTGTAGGACGCCGCGTGAAACCGATGACCGCCCGTGGCTTTGGCCCCGAGCATACGGTTGCGCATGCACCACAAGGCCAGCGGCGCCGCGGAGATCACGCCGAAGATTGCTATGAACTTGATTCTTTGCAGCAGACGCGTCCCGGACAGACCCAGCCCGATCAGGATCGCACCCACCAAGATGAGGGTCACCCCGGCGTAGCGCTGCAGGCAGGCCAACGCGGCGATGCCCGAGACGAGGAGGAGACTCGCCATGTCTTGGCAGCGCGTGAGGCGCGGGAGGCACAGCACCAGGAGGAGTGCCAGTGCGATGAACACCGGCTCCGAGGCCATCATGGTGCACCACTCCATCAAGGGCTGCGAGGCCAGAACCGCCAACGTCCCCACGATGGCCAGTCCGCGAGAGGCCGTACACCTCAGGCAGAGCTGTCCCGAGAAGAACACGATCAGACCGAACGCCAGGGCGTTGACCCACCGGGTCGCCGCCTCCGGATCCACGCCCACCAGCCCCGGGGCGGCCAACACCGTCGGAAACAAGGGCGGCCATTGCGTGTAAGGCCTCCCGTAGCAGCACGTGTAGCCTTTTCCCGCCACCAGGTTTCGCGCCACCGACAGGTAGCTCTCGGCATCGGCGAAGGTACCGACACCGTAACGCGAGGTGCAGAGCAGCACGACGACGATGCCGCAGACGCCCAGGAGCGCCAGTGCGTATGGCATGACCCGCAGGCCGGACCCTTCCGGACCTCGCGCCCGTGCGCGACAGATCCCACCGACACTCTCCGCCGTATGTGATGCGCCCTGCCTTGTCACCATGCTTCCATTTCGCCGATTATCGTTCGCCAACCTTGCCTCAGCCAGCGTCCGCACTGAAGATCAAGGGAAACGTGTATCATAACACGAAGGACTTGGCTCTGTCAATCGTCAGGGAGGCGCCCGGTCGAAGGCATCCCGCCGGGAAGCCGTGCCGCCGCCGCTGCGGAGGGGTCCACGCGGATCAGGGGCCGTAGGCATACCAGGCGATGCCTTCGTCGATCCAGCCGGGCGAACTACCCCGCACCAGCCTTTCCCTTTCGCGGGCGCCGGCCGTATACAGGTAAGCGCCGGAGGCCCGTGACACCAATCGATACACGGGCACCAGTTCCGCCCGCGACGGCTCCGGATAGGCGTAGAACGCCACGCCCTGGTAGGCCCACGTGCCGGACAGATCACCCTCCAGCTTGCTCTTCTCCGTCGCGCTCAGGGTATACAAGTGTGCCTGCAGACGCTCCGACCAGAACCGGTGCACCGGACGGGTCCCCGGCCGGCTCTCCGCATACGCGTAGAAAACGGCATCCTCGTCGACGCACGCACCGGCATAAGTGACGCGCATCCTGTTCCGCTCCTGCTTGTCGGCGGTGAAGAAGTGACGGCCGGTCCGAGGGAGCCAGAAGCGGTAGACGGCCGCGAGGCCCGGACCGCCGGGGCCGAGACATCGGAGGACGCTGCCCTCCGGAAATGTCACGACCTCTTCCATGCGACAGCCGGTGGAGAGCTCCCGCAGATCGTACAGCCACGGACGATTGATCGTACGGAACCACACGACGTACCGCGCCTGGACCGCACTGCCCGCGGCGAATTCGGTCCGGCTGCCGCCGTCGCGCCATTGCGGCGTATACCGGGCCACAGCCCGCGTCAGGAGGTACACGCCGTCCGGGCTGTTGCTGTAGACCGGCCCCGACAGCGGATGGTCCCGCAGCCACTGCACCAACGGGGCGTCCTGCCAGGCCGCGGTGGCGTACCCCCCGGCCCCGACCGCCATGCGACCGATCGTCACCTGATGCAGTACGCGCAGCGGGTATTGCAGCCAGAACGCGTATAGAATGACACCGATGGCGCCCGCGAGTCTGGCGTGTCCCGCGCACTTATCGATCAGCCGGCCCGCCCCGGCGATGCCCGCCAGCAGGAAAACTGTGAAGAAGGGGTACAGGAACGTCATGTGTCGCCATTCCGGGTGCCAGCCGAGCCAGGCGCCGCACAGAACCACGAAGCCGAAATACGTCGCTCCCATTCCAAGCGCCGACCCGAGGTACAGATTCCAGGGCCCCTCTCCCTCCGGGTTGCGGATCGGCTCCGCTGCAGCGCGACACGGCCGGGCGCGAACGACACGGGACAGGACGATCAGGGCGCCGACCCCTGCGGCCACCGCCACCAGGCCCATCGCCTGCCCCTGCCTGCCGGGCACCCACGGAAAAACCCAAAGGGACGCCGTGCGCAGGGCCGTCTGGAGACTGGCGAAGATATCGATACCGGTGGGTGGATGGAACTGATGACCGCCCCCGGCTTCGCCGATGAGCAGGCGGTTTCGAATGCACCACAGGGCCATCGGAAGGGCCGACAGCGCCGCGAAGATCGCGACATGCTTGACCCTCTGTACCCGGCGGGCCCCGGAGGTGCCCAGGCCGATCAGCACTACGCCGGCAAGGACCAGTGATATCCCGACATACCGTTGCAGACACGCCAGGCCGGCCAGGACCGAGATCAGCATCAGGCTCCGCCCATCCCGGCGGTGCAGATACCGCGGCAGGCACAGTGCCAGCAGCAGCGCCAGCACGATGAACAAAGGCTCGGACATCACCATGACCGAGGCGTCCAGCAGCGGCTTCGACGCCAGCGTCGCCAGGGCACCGGCCACAGCGAGTGACTGCGAAGCCACGCATTGCGCGAAGAGTCGGCCCGAAAGAAAGACGATCAGCCCGAAGGCCAGGGCATTGAGCCAGCGCGCGCCCTCCAGGGGATCGACGCCCGTCAGGGCGATGCCGGCCAG
The DNA here is from genome assembly GCA_964421295.1 of uncultured Pirellulales bacterium. Lineage (GTDB taxonomy): Bacteria > Planctomycetota > Phycisphaerae > Sedimentisphaerales > Anaerobacaceae > PLanc-01. The sequence continues at coordinate 14,008 of CAYQXM010000094.1, read as the reverse complement.
CAGCGTCGGAAACAACGGCGGCCATTGCGTATAGGGTGTCCCGGGGTAGGATGTATAGCCGTGGCCGGCCAGAAGATTCCGTGCGGTGGCCAGGTAGTGATCGCTGTCCGCAATCGTGGCGGGCCCGTACCGGTGCGTAGAGAGGAGCACGATCACGACGCCGCAGAGGCCCAGAAGTGCCAACGCCGCTGGCGCAATCCATCCGGCAGCCCGGCCCGGCATCATTGTTGGTTCTCGTACCATCATCCGTTAGCCCCGTACGTCGGCAGCTGGAGTTCCCGTTACGACGTCGCGTCCTTCGGTCCGATACGCCATCGCCGTTTCCGCCGCACACGTTGATGGCGCCGCATGATAGGGCGGACCCGTTCACCTGTCAATCGGCGGTCGCCGCGCCGGGCCGCTTCATTTCCCCCAGATCATCTTGACGGCGGTGATCAGCAGGAGGACGCCGAAGAGGCGTCTGAGCAGGGTCGCATCGATCCGGCCGGCGACCTGGGCGCCGAGCAGACCGCCGAGGAAGAAGCCCACGCAGATCAGGCCCGCCATTTTCAGGTCCACGTAGCCCTGCTTGTAATAGGTCCACGCCGCCAGCAGCCCGATCGGCGGGACCATCAGCGCGAGCGTCGTCCCCTGCGCCGCGTGCTGAGACAGGCCGAAGAGAAACACCAGACAGGGGATAAGGATGATGCCGCCACCGATGCCAAGCAGCCCGCTCAGAATGCCCGCCGCCAGACCGAGGACAAGCAAGAGAAGAATGTTCGTCATATTGGACCTTCACAGGCATGGAGACAAGTTTGAAGTTGGAAGTGTGAAGAGGACCACTTCCAACTTCACACTTGACACTTTCCACTTTCTTCACCCGAACAACTCCGTGAACTTGTGCGCGATGTCACCCTCCTGACACAGGGTCTGGCCGATGAGGACGGCCGTCGCGCCGGCGGCCCGCACCTTTTGGACGTCGGCCCGCGTCTTGATGCCGCTCTCGGAGACCAGGCCGTGCGGCTCATCGAGCAGGCTCGCCAAGCGGCTCGTCGTGTTCAAGTCGACGGTCATCGTCGTCAGGTCACGGTTGTTGATGCCCAGGACATTGTAGCCCGTCCGGGGGAAGTCGAGGATGCTGCGCACGGCCAGCAGGGTGTCCGCGTCGTGGACTTCGAGCAAGACCGTCAACGTGAGATCCGCCGCGAGAATCATCAGGTCCATCAGCACGGCGGGGTCGAGCGTCTCGCCGATCAACAGGATGGCGTCCGCCCCGGCAGCGCGCGACTCGTAGAGCTGCCACGGATCGATGATGAAATCTTTGCGCAGGAGCGGAGCGTTTACCGCCTGCCTCACCTGTTCGAGGTATTCCAGTCTGCCCTGGAAGTACTTCTCGTCGGTCAGCACGCTGATGGCGTCGGCGCCGCACTGCTCGTATGTCCTGGCAATGGCAACCGGGTCGAAGTCCGCCCGAATCACCCCGGCGGAGGGCGACGCTTTTTTCACCTCGGCGATGATGTTGATGCCCCGCGGGTGGGATTTCGTGACCGCCTTGTAGAAGTTGCGGCACCGACCCATGCCGGCGACCCGCTGCTTGAGCGATTCGAGACTCACCTGTCCTTTGCGCTCTTCAACTTCGCGGCGTTTATCAGCGATGATTTGATCCAGGATGTTAGCCAAAACAACCTCAAGGAAGTTCGATGGTTGATGTTTGATTTTTGCTTCTTCACTTCATCCATCAACCATCAAACATCAAACTTTCTCTTTGCCGCTCTCGGGCTTCTGTCCGGCGTGCTGCATCACCTGAACGTATCCCATGCGCAGATCGTTCAGCGTGTGCTTCAGCACTTTGTCTTCCTCCGCCGTCAGGTTGCCCTTGGTCTTCTCGGTCAGGGTTTCGAGCATGTCGATATTGTAGCGGGCCAGCTCCATGTCGGGCTCGCGGTCTTCCTGTCCCCGAACCTGGAGCAGTCCCATCGCGAACAGCGCCTGCGTCGTCAGCGTGCTGATGAGCGCCGCCAGGTCGCCCCGGGGCAGAGGTCCCCGGCCCCCGCCTTCTTCGCCCTGTTCCTGCTCTTCCTGGGCTTCCAGCTTCTCCTTCTCTTTCTGGGCTTCCTTCTTCCAGTCCTCGTCTATGATGATCTTCTTGTTCTTCTCTTCTTCCTTTGCCATGATCAGCATCCTTCTTGAGGCTTAATGACTGTTATCGTTCCCGAAGAACCGGCCCAGTCTGTCACCCCCGCGAAGGCGGGGGTCCAGCAGCGTGAATGAGGTTACTGGATTCCCGCCTGCGCGGGAATGACGATCGCAGGCAGGCCCCATTCCAACTTCTTCCTTACACCCAAGACTCCACACTCCGGTGCGTCAGCGGTAGCGTTTCATGCTACGATCGACATCGCGTTTCTGGGCGCGTTCGGTGATGGAGGCGCGTTTGTCGTACTGACGTTTGCCCTGGGCCAGGGCCAGCTCGACCTTGGCCAGGCCGCGGCTGCTGAAGTATATCTTCAGCGGCACCAGCGTAAAACCGCGCTGTTCCAGCTTGGCCCATATCTTCTTCAGCTCGGCTTTGTGGAGCAGGAGTTTGCGCTTGCGCGACGGTTCGTGGCCTCGATTGCCGGCCTGGGCATAGGGGGCGATTTTGGCCCCGATCAGCCAGCATTCACCGCCCTCATCCAGCCGGGCATAGGACCCCGTCAGATCCGCCGGCGCGCCACGCAGGGATTTCACCTCGCTGCCCACCAACGAGACTCCCGCCTCGAACTTGTCCAATAGTTCGTAGTCGCGGAACGCCTTCTTGTTGACCGCGGAGGGACCCTCCGTGCCTTTTTCCGGCTTCTTTACCATGACCGCCATGATAGCCGCCCCGCCGGGATTTGGCAACCATGACCCGCCGACGGGTGGCACCCTCAAAGCCTGCCCTGAGCGAAGTCGAATGGGCGGAGCTTGGGGGTGGTCGAGGGCGCCGGTCCATTCGCCATCCCCAAGTCCTGCGGACTTGAGGCTGCCACCCTCCATGTACATCAGAGGCAAGGAAGTTACTTAATGAACCGTATGATGAGCGGCTTGGGGTAGCGGTAGTGGATGCCGTCGTTCACTCTGACCGCGGCTATGATCGTTAGGACGATGTCGGCAATCACCACCGCCGGCAGCAGGACGATCCCAATGCAGGCCAGCATGAGGAGCGCCGCAACGATGCCGTAGATGAACATGGTGATCTGAAAGTTCACGGCTTCCTTGCCCTGCTCGTCAACGAACGGGGATTGGTCCTTCTTGAGGACCCAAACGACCAACGGGCCAATCACGGCTCCGACGCCGGGAATGATGGGCAGCAGAAAACAGAGTCCCGCCAAGTGGCAGAACATACCCCACATCCGAGCGTCCTTGTTGGTCTCCAGCCCTACTGGCCCTGTCGGTCCGGCTGCAGGCGGTATGGTGGAACCAGGCTGTCCGCCTCCCTGGGCGGGTTCATCGGTCTGCATCATAAGTCCACTCCCTTCAATGAACCTAGCACTACGTACTCGTTTGCTTCGTGCCGATGGTGTGGCGTGTACGGCTGATGCTCATCCGATACTCTACGTGTGCGGGCGTCGCAGGGTCAAGGCGAAAAGACAATTGCCGGCGATGGCGGCCATAGCTTATACTCCCTGCCATGAGCGGCGGTGTCGGCATGGCATTGGGACTCACCCTTCTGGCGGGCCTGTCCACCGGGATCGGCAGCGCCATCGCCTATTTCATCCGACGACCCAGGATCACGTACCTGTCCTTTTCGCTGGGACTCTCAGCCGGGGTCATGATCTACGTGTCCTTCATGGAGCTGCTGCCGGGAGCGATCGACAAAGCGGGCGAAGCACTGGGGGTACGGTTCTTCTTTCTCGGCATCGCCTGCATCGGCGTAATCGACCGGCTGGTCCCTGAGCCGGAGAATCCGCACAATCTCGAAGGGCTGGATGAGCCGCAGGGTCCGCACCAGGAACGACGCCTGATGCGTACCGGCGTCCTGATGGCACTCGCTATCGGGATTCACAATCTCCCGGAAGGGCTGGCGACGTTTGCCGCGGCGTTGGACGACATCCACCTGGGTATCTTCATTGCCGTCGCTATTGCCATCCACAACATTCCGGAAGGGATCGCGGTCTCGGTGCCGGTCTTCTACGCTACGTCCAATCGAAAGAAGGCGTTCGCGTACTCGTTTCTGTCGGGGATTTCGGAGCCCATCGGGGCCTTGATCGGGTACCTGCTGCTCATGCCCTTCCTGACCCCGACCGTGCTGGCCGGCACTCTGGCATTCGTGGCCGGGATCATGGTCTACATCTCGCTCGACGAGTTACTGCCCATGGCCCACCGCTACGGTCACGGCCATCTGGTCATCACCGGCATCGTCCTCGGCATGCTCATCATGGCCGTCAGCCTGATGATGCTGTGAGGGAGCGGCAAGTCACTTGAAGGCGTGGCCGCAGTTGTCGCAAAAGTTGGCGTGGGGATCGTTCAACTCGTTGCAGTTGGGACACATCCGCGACTTGATCAGGGCCTGGCCGCAGTGGATACAGAACCTAGCGTCACTCGAGTTCATCGTGCTGCAGCTTTGGCACCGTACTGCGGGCTGCGCCTGTGACCCACCGGGACTGCCCTGTCGCAGACCTTCCGCCACCGCCCCGGCAATCGTCTTGACGCCGTCCTTCGTCCCATCGGCCATGTAGTTGAACGTGTCCCTGGCGGGCGGAGCCATCTCCTGAGCCTGGTAGCGAATAACCTTGCCCATAAAGCCGAAGGAGGTCATGGCGATGCCGGCGAACATCAATGGGAGCCCAATGAAACCGCACCAAGGGAGGATGAGCGGTCTGCGTCCTCCGAAGGCAAGGAAGAAATCTATCAGCGCTACAGCCGTGAATCCTATCCCGAGCACAAGAACGATGGGTCCGACCACGCGTAGCGTGTCCCGCGTCGCTTTGTGTCCCGGGTCGATTCTGTTGTCGTCCATAGGTCTTCTCCCCTGCCTATTCGACGACCACGGCGGTGCCGTAGACGAGGATCTCGGCGGCGCCGCTGGTCACTTCGGAGGTGGAGAAACGCAGCCCAACGACCGCGTTGGCGCCGAGGTCCTTGCCGTGCTCGACCATTCGATCCATGGCCTGCTCGCGCGACTCGGCGATCAGCTTGGTGTATTCGGTGATCTCGCCGCCGACGAGGCTCTTCAGCCAAGCCATGATGTCTCTGCCGACGTGCCGGGCCCGGATGGTGTTGCCGCGGACCAAGCCGATATGCTTGACGATCGTCTTGCCGGGAATCGTGTCCGTCGTTGACAGCAGCATGTCTTTATCTCCTGACATCTTTGTACCGGTCGCGGCTCCAGAAGTAGATTCGCTCCCGCAGGACAGAGACGAACAGGATCGCCAGTCCACCCAACAGAGCCAGCAAACCAGCTTTCAACAGGATACTCAAATGAGGGTCTTCGATCAACTCCTCGATGGCGAGGAACCCGCCGTAGATCAGCAGCAGGATCGCCGCCACCGAGAAGACCACCCACCCAACGCCCCGTTCCATCCGGTTGTAGACATTGCCCCAGTACTGGTCCCAGACGCGGTCCTCCGGCTCCGCCAGAGCGATGCCGTCCGTCACACACTTGAGTCTTCTGAATTCCTCCATCTCGCGGGCACACTGGACACACGACGCCAGGTGCTCCTCGAATTTCCGTTTATCCGTCTCGTTCATTTCGTTGTCCAAGCAGGCCATCATGAGGTCTTTGCAGTCCTGGCAGGTCATAACATCTGACCTCCTTTCTGGGGCCCCAAATCGTCGGCGCCGGCGTCCTGGCAGCCCGGTTCTTCGTCCAGAATCTCTTTCAATCGCTGACGGGCGTAATAGAGGCGGCTGGTCACCGTTCCGCGATTGCAGAAGAGCAGCTTGGCCATCTCGTCGTACGACAGGTTTCGGAAATGTCTCAGAACGATCACCTCCCGATGCTTTTCGTCCAGCCGGCTGATCGCCCGCCAGACTCGATCTTTGGATTCGTTTCTTTCCGCGATTGCCCCTGGATCGAACTCGGCTTCGGCCTCGTCTGATTGCGGATTTGGGATTTCGGATTGCGGATTCGAGCTCGAATCATCAATCTGCAATCTGCAATCCGCAATCCGCAATTGATAGTCCTTGCGCACCTTCCGCTTGCGCAAGTGGCTGAAGCACAGATTCTTGAGGATCTGATAGAACCACGGGAAGAACTTGTCTTTGGCATTGAGCCGATCATAGTTCTTGAAGGCCCGATAAAATGCTTCTTGAGAAAGCTCCAAAGCGTCTTCTTTATTGCCGACAAGGCCGAGCGCAATGAAGTACGCGTCTTTCATGTGCCGCTTCACCACGGCTTCGAAAGTACTGCCGGAGTCCTCCACAGAACCCCAGGCGGCCGCCAGTTCTTCTTTGCACTCACCGGTCACAGCTCTTTACTCCCGCGCGTCGCGCGAAAGCCCCTTTTCGACCACACCGATCCCTACATACCCATAGACTCATATCGCACCGATTCCTTCAAAGAATCCACCCCAAAAACCCACCGCAGCCTTCTGCCGTCTGAAACCCATGACGCCATTAGTCACTATGCAACAGCTAATTGCAACTATCGTTCGTTTTCAGCCGTTTGGAAAGATAGTATAATACAATACGTTAATTTGGGTAATGATGCCTCAAATAGGGACAGACCCCATTTACGAAAGTGAAAGACGAAATCAATGCAAGACTTGAAGCCCCTGTCCGAAGCCATTCTCAATGGCGATCTGAACACCGCCAAGACGACCACGGCACAGGCCCTCGCCGAGGGCGGTGAGCCGCTGCGGATTGTGCAGGACTGGATGATGCCCGCCATGACAGAGGCAGGCCGCCGCTTCGAGACCGGGGAGTACTTCGTGCCCGAACTGCTCCTGGCGGCCCGGGCCATGAAAGGCGCGCTGGAGCTCGCCCGGCCGAGGCTGGCCGCCAGTGGCGTGCCGCCGGTCGGCCGGGTCGTCCTCGGCACGGTCCAGGGTGATCTGCACGACATCGGCAAGAACCTCGTCGCCGCCATGCTCGAAGGCGGGGGCTACGAAGTGATCGATCTGGGTGTGGACGTCAAACCCGAGCGGTTCATCGCCGCCATCAAGGACAAGCAGCCCAACCTCGTCGCCATGTCCGCCCTGCTCACGACCACCATGCGGGCCATGAAGACCACGATCGACGCCCTCGAAAAAGCCGGCGTGCGTCAGCAGGTCAAAGTGCTGATCGGCGGCGCCCCCGTCACGCCGGACTACGCCGCGGAGATCGGCGCCGACGGATTCAGCGACAGCGCCGCCGGCGTCGTGGAGGCTGCGCGCAAGGCGGGCGCCGCCTGATATGCCCGACCGCAGCTTCTCTTCCCTGATCCTCGCCGCGCCCCACCGCCACGCGCTGCCGATTGCGATGTATCCGGCCCTGGCATTGACCGGGGCGCGGGTCTGTGACATTGTCACCGACCCCCATGCCCAGCGCGACGCGCAGGCCGCGCTCCGGCAGCGCTACGGCTCGCCTTTCGTCATGTCCGCGATGGACCTCAGCGCCGAAGCGGAGGCGTTTGGCTGTGATGTCACGCTATCCGGCGCGGAACTGCCGACCGTGACAGGGCGTCTCGTCAACAGTCAGACACAAGCCGAGGCGCTGCCCCTTCCCCACCCGGGCGACCGGCGGACCGCCGTCTATCTCGAAGCCGTGCGTCTGCTGCGTGACTTGCCCGGCGGGCCGTTCGTCATCGCCGGGTGCATCGGCCCGTTCTCACTGGCGGCCCGCCTCGTCGGCGTGACGGAGGCGATGGAGCTTACCGTCACCGACCCCGGCCTGATGCACACGCTGCTGGAAAAAGTCACTCACCTTCTTACCGACTACATCCACGCGTTCAGGTCCGCCGGGGCCGACGCGGTGCTCATGGCCGAACCCGCCGCCGGGCTGCTTTCACCGCGGATGTTGTCGGCGTTTTCCAGCCGGTACCTTCGCGGCATCGCGGCGACGGTTGCCGATCCGTTCGAGATCATCCTCCACAACTGCGCCGCGCGGCTGATCCACCTGCCCGCGGTGCTGGAGACCGGCCTGAAGGCGTTTCATTTCGGTGCTCCGATGGACCTGGCCGCCGCGCTGGCGAAGGTCCCGTCCGACGTGATCCTCTGCGGCAACCTGGACCCGACGCAGGTGTTCGTCCGTTCCACTCCCGCCGATGTCACGGCCCGGACGAGCCAGCTCCTTGCCGCCGTGGCCCCCTATCGCAATTTCGTCCCGTCGTCCGGGTGCGATCTCCCGCCCCACACGCCCCTGGCCCACCTCGACGCTTTCTATCAAGCCGTGCGTGAGCCCTCCGCGTTCGTGCCGAAATAGAATCGGGGCCGCACGATGGTTCGCACGGCCCCGAGGTCAACCCAACCTGTCGAGATGTCACAGTGTCTTACTTGCGTCGCAGCCGCAGGCCGGCCGTTCCCAGACCCAGAACACCGAGCAGCACGGCGCCCGGCAGGGGCACGACCGTCCCGCCGAAGGTCGCCTCGAAGGCGAGGTCATCGGGGTCCCAACTGGAACTCCACACGTCGGTCGTGAGGTCGGAGAAACTGGATCCGTTGTTCATGAAGACAAAAGAGCCGTCAGCATAGGCCGTTCCCGCACCGGCCATCATCCCCCTGCCATTCAAGCCATCGAAGTAGTTCGAGGCGCTCAGGAACAGCACATACTGGCTGCCGGAGTTCACGGCCAGACTGCCGGTATTGAACGTGAACTTCTCCCAGCCGTCCAAACCACCGTTGTTCGTCGTGCTCATCGGGCTGCTGTTCCAGAGGACAGAACCCGTCGCCTTGCTGCCGTCCCAGGCCATCACGTAGCCGGCGAAATCCACGTTGTCAGGGTTGTCATTGTCGGCGTAGTCATCCACCCAGAAGGAGAAACTGTTCAACGTACTGCCCGGGGCCTTGATCGTCTGCCCGTAGGTAGCGGTGTTGTCTTCCCCAAAAGAATGGATGTCGCCGCTGATCGGCAAACTACTGATAGTGACATCCGCTCCGGCCTGAGCCGCCAGGCACACCAGAGCAATCCCAACCAACCACATATACTGCTTCATACCCGTCCTCCAAACCCCTCTTCCTGTCCATACCACGGCGTAGCTACCGCGCTACTGTCCCGAACGGGTCGGCCTCACACCTGCCCCGTCCCGGGATACCGTCACTCCGAGTGATTGCTCGACCCAATCGAGCCGACGACCGTGACTGTTCGGGGAATGAAGAGACATGCTCTGCATTACCCCCCTCCCTGATAGCAGTGATTCTATCAGATTGCCTCCGGGGCTGTCAAGAAGCACTGGGCCCGGACCTGAAACCGACGAGTCCACGGGATACGCGTAATATCATTTTGCGCACCTCGGCCCCGGCTCCCCGGCGGGTGGCCGCTGTGCCGACTACGTAGAAATTTCGCAACATAAGGCTAGCGCCCTGCGCGCACATTCCGAGAATTCTCGGATTTTTTCTAGTGCAGGCGGGGCAAGGACTTGCGCTTCTACAGATGTAGTAATTATGCACGATTTCTAGCAACATAAGGCTAGCGCCGGCCCATATATGGAGGGCCATATATGGCCCCGAGTCCTTAGTTTTGAGTGTTGAGTTTTGAGTTGAATGAGGAAGACGGGAACGACGATGGAAGAAGCGGCAACGCAACACTCAGGGCCCAACACCAAGGACTCGCAGAGCCGTCTTCGGGCCCGCGACTGCGCAGGATGTGCCAATGCCGTCGCCCCCCGGAACGCGCCGCCTGCCCTGCGGCTCTGCGCCTGCCATCCGGACTATCCGGGGCAGTTGGTGTGCGTCACGGCGGACGATGTGGGCACGCGGTGTCGCAGCTTTCGGCTCCGGCGGGAACAGCCGGCCGCGGCGACGGCACCGCCGCCGGGCGACGACGTGCGCTACATCGACCTGACGGGCGGGTTCTTCGCACTCGTGGATGCGAGCGACTACGCATGGCTCAGCAAGTACACCTGGCGCGTCACGGGCGGGTATTCGAGCTACGCGTGTACCAAGATCGCCCATAAGACCGTCTACATGCACCGGCTCATCATGAATCCGCCTCCCGGGCAGGTGGTCGATCACCACAATCACAACCGCTGGGACAACCGGCGCAGTAATCTCAGAATTTGCAGCCAGGCCCAGAACCTTCAGAACCGCCGCAAATCACGCGGGACATCGATCTTCAAAGGCGTCTTCTGGCACACGCGCCGCCGCAAGTGGCTGGCCGTCATCGGCTACCAGGGCAAGACCCTTCAGATCGGCTTCTTCGACGACGAGGTCGAGGCGGCCCGCGCCTACGACCGAAAAGCCCGCGAGCTGTTCGGAGCCTACGCCTGCCTGAACTTCCCCGAGCCCGCCCACGTCGTGTACCTCAGCGGCAGCATCTGCGCCCACAGCCGGGGCTGGGCCAGATTGACGGTGGTTCATCGTGGGCAGGATAACGCAACTGGCCGCGACCATCCCCGACCCAAATCCGAAACTCGAAATACGAAATCCGAAACAATCGCAAATCACCGAAACTCGAAATCCAAACCGATTCATGATCGGGCATCTGCGTTTCAATCATTGGAGTATTTGCGTTTCGGTCATTGTTTGGGATTTCGCATTTCCGGGACGGGCTCCCTTCGGGTGTCGTCCTTCGTGCTTTCCCCTGTGCGGGGTCCTCCCTGCCGGCGGTGTGCCGTGCTCTCAAAACACCCGCTGGGACGATTCTCGTGACCGGCGGGTGTCACAAGTGAATACGTCAACGCGTCACGGAATCCGTGAGGATTTCTCCTCGGCCGTCACGCACATCCGTGCGGGCGACACGTAGTAAATGATGCAGCCGCTTTACTGCGACAAATGAAAAGACCGAAAGAACATGGTGTACCACAAAGGAGGTGAATCTGGGTGCCAGGTACCCCTTGATAAGCATGGCAGTCCCGCTCTCCGTTCGGTGACTGCTGCTGTGTGGGGCGGGGCCGCGCGGTCCCCTCGGGACCCTTGGCATGGACTGCCGCACGCGGGTCGGGCAGTCTCTCCACGACCCCGCCTTTCTTTTCTGTCCTCATTCCCATTCACATGTCGCCTAACGTCCCGCCCGGCGGGACACCGGAAGCGATGACACGTCCTCATAGCCCGGGTCCGGCGGTGTTTCGCCCATCGGCAAGCCGACGCTTGCCGCTGCCACCCCATCAACCGATCGCATTTGACCCAACGTCAGTGCCTGTCACCCCCGCGCAGGCGGGGGTCCAGAATCCTCCGGAGGCCCCCTGGATTCCCGCCTGCGCGGGAATGACACCGTCGTGCGCTACGGTGCTTCCGTCGCGGCGGGGCTGCGACATTTCGGCGCCACGGGTCGCACAGGGCTACGCGTGACACGTAGTATCTTTTAGAAATACGATGGGTGTGACAGATCGGTAGCGCCGATCGCGCACCGGAGTCTGTGGCAGGGCACCGCCGGAGTGCGTGACATCAGTCTCCGGCGCAGTATCCGCTGATCGGCGCCTGGGGACGAGAAGATCGATCTGGACCTGGGCGGCGGCACACTGACGTATACACAGTGTGACGTCGCAGGCAAACCGGTCGGTCCCTCCTCCGCCGCGTGGTAACCTGATCTCCCTCGAGCCGCCCGCCCCACCGACGCCGGCGGCTCGCGCAGGAGGGTACACAGAACGTTGCGGGAACACTACCCCGCAACGTTTGTTTCTGGCGGCCCTCGCCCGCTCGCCCTGCAAATAGTCCCATAGGGACGATCGACAATAGCCCAGCGATTCATCGCTGGGTATCCGGATCCGAAGTGATGCCAAGCCCCGTCAGGGGCGAAAGAGTCTCCAAAGAAGGCTGGCGCCAAGCCTGGGACGTATTCTTTCGTCCCTGACGGGACTCTTTGGCTTCGCGCCCCGGTTCCCAGCGATGAATCGCTGGGCTATTCTCTTTCGCCCTGCGGGCTTCTCGGGGAAAAACCTCGTTCACTTCGTTTGCCGATGGAGTAGAATGGTGAGCGAAGGGTGGTTGCGTCGGCCGGACCATTTGCGGAATCGCCAGGGACAAACAACCCGGTCGCAGACCCCCAACGACGGGAGAAATGACAGTGGTGACCCCCGATCCGGCATCTGCGACAGGGACAGAACGCATCGAGTACTTCGTCAGCTACACCAAAGCCGACGAGCGCTGGGCCGCGTGGATCGCCTGGCAACTCGAAGCCGCCGGGCATCCCTGCAAGCTCATGGCCTGGGACTTTCGCCCCGGCGCAGACTTCGTCGCCGAGATGCACAAGGCGCTCCAAGAGAGCGAACGCACGCTCCTGGTCCTGTCGCCTGCTTACCTCAAGTCTGCGTTCTGCCAGCCGGAGTGGACAGCCACATTCGCTGCCGACCCGACGGGCGAACACAAGAAGTTGCTGGGCGTGCGTATTGCCGAGTGCAAGCCGGACGGTTTGCTCAAGACCCGCGTCTACATTGACCTCGTCAACATCAAGGACAAAGGCACCGCGCGGGAGAGACTGCTTGCGGGCATTTCCACCGGCCGGGCCAAACCGACCATAGAACCGGACTTCCCCGGGGGACCACCTGCACCGTTGACATCGGCTCGCCTTGCTCCGCCATTTCCGGCGGACTTGCCACCAATCTGGAACGTGCCGTTTGCTCCCAACCCGCATTTCACCGGGCGCAAGAAAGCGCTGGACGAACTGCGCGACCGCCTCCTCCACCAATTTACCGCCGCTATTTGCCAGCCGCAGGCGGTACATGGGCTCGGCGGCGTCGGTAAGACACAGCTCGCCGTTCAATATGCTTGGGAAAATCGCGCGTCTTACGATGCCGTCCTTTGGGCCGTGGCCGACACGACGGTGAATCTCGCGGCGAACCTCGCGGCCTTGTGCCGAGCCGATGTGCTCAACCTTCCCGAAGCCGATGCCAAGGAGCAGCCGATCCAGACTGCGGCGGTCCTTCGCTGGCTGCGTAAGAACTGCCGATGGCTGCTCATCCTCGACAGCGCCGACAGCCAGGAGGCTTCAGCCGCCGTCCAGCAACTCCTCAGCCCACCCCTGCCGGGTCATGTCATCGTCACCTCTCGCCTGAGCGATTGGCCGCTGGCGGTGCGCGGGCTCGAAGTGGACTCGCTGCCCGAGAAGGCCGGCGCAGATTTCCTCCTTGCTCGTACCAAGACCGGCGGCTTTCGACCGGGCCCCCACGCGGATGCGCTGGCAGTGGCGCGCGAACTGGGAGGTCTGCCGCTGGCACTCGAACAAGCCGCCGCCTATGTCCTACGGCACCGCGTAACCTTCGCGGACTATCTTGACCGATTGCGGGACGCTCGCTCCCAACTGCTCCGCGAGAACACCGGCGGTGCCACCGACCACTGGCTTTCCGTCGCCGAGACGTGGTTGACCACGGAGAAAGAACTGAGCCTTACCGCCCGCGCCCTGCTGCGATTGGCGGCGTTCCTCGCACCCGACGACATACCACGTGCCTTGGCGGACGCAGAGAGCAGCTCTCTGATGGAGGCTGTCCGCGCTCTCGCTGACGAAGAGAAGAATGAGTCCGCCAAGGCTATCGAAGCATTGGACACTGAGGCCGTGTTGGTTGAATTGGCTGGCCATTCCATGATTACCCTGGAACCCATGGCGTTCTCCTGTCACCGTCTCGTTCAGGCCGTCCAGAGCGACCGTCTCACCGACGAACTCCGTTGCCGCTGGGCCGAGTTGGCCGCGCGCTGGGTCAATGAGGCCGTGCCGTCCGAGCCACCTCCGAGTGACGTGCGCTCCTGGCCGGTGATGGAAAGCCTGCGTGCCCACATTGAGACGGTGGCAGCTCAAGCCGACCGTCTGGCCATCGCCGAGCCGACAGCACTCTTGATGAGTCAATTGGGCACTTTTCTTTTCGCGAAAGCCCTGCATCGGGAGGCTGAGTCGTTGATGCGAAGGGCGTTGGCCATTGACGAGAATAGCTACGGACCGGACCATCCCAACGTGGCCAGAGACCTCAACAACCTCGCGCAGTTGCTGCAAGATACCAATCGGC
>CAYQXM010000093.1:0-20741 GCA_964421295.1 uncultured Pirellulales bacterium | reverse complement strand
CCGTCATCAGGCTGGACGCCAGGCGGGTAAAGGGGCGCGTCTCGCCCTGACGCCCCAGCAGTTCGCCCAAACGTTCGTAGTGTTGAACCAACGTCGCCGCCATCGGCCCGTCGCACCACGGCATGACCAGAGCTGCCTCCTCGATCAGACGGAGCTTGTCGGCCAGCGGCTTGGGCTGCTGTAAGCCCTCCTCGACGAGGCCCTGGAGCAACGCCACGCCGAGGGCCTGCGAGGGCCCGGCCGCCAGCGTGCGCACGGCGCACGCCCGACGCCATGCCGTCAGATCGGTGTTCTTGCCGGTCAGCAGGTCCTCGATCGATGTGTCGGAAGCCTGCTGGGATTCATTGACGTTGGACAAGTACTTGCTCGCCGCTTTGGTCATTTGCGAGAAGTCGGACCCGGCCTCCGCGGGGCGCAGGCCGGCAGATTCCGGCGTTCCACCCTGCGGCCAGGCGACCTGGGCCTGGGACAGCAGCGGATTCATCTGTGGATCGAAGTTGATCATGGGAAGACCCTTTGGTTATCGAAGCAGTTCGAGTGTGGTTTCCACCATCTTCTGGTATCTTTTGAGAACGGCGGCATTCGCCTGATAAGCTTTGCTGGCGATGCCCAGGTTCATCATTTCCATCGGGATCATGACGTTCGGCATGGTCACATAGCCGGAGGCATTAGCCCGCGGGTTTCCGGGATCGTAGACCTGCTGCATGGGGCTGCGGTCGGGAAGAACCTCGTCGACGGTCACGGGGCTGATGCCCTCGTTCTCGGCGCGAAAGACGGTCTCCAGCCGGCGATAGGCCTGTCCCTTGCCATCGTCCACCGTCCGGGAGTTGGCGATGTTGGAGGAAATAACCTCCATGTGCCGGTCCTGGGCTCGCATGCCTGACACGGCGATGTCTATAGGGCTGGCTATTTTTTCCACGTTCATCTCAGATTCCCGTCATCAGGCCTGAACGTTGATAGCTTGTTCAATTTGCGAGAACTTCTGACGCAGAAGTCTCACGTAGGCGGTGTGCTGGAGGGAGTTCTTGATCATGTGACCGATTTCAAGCTCCAGGCTGACATCGTTCCCGTTGGACTTCACCGTCGTGTTGTGTGGCTCGTACAGTTCCGGCTCGATTTCATCGGGATCCACCGAGGAGGCGGAAGAAGAGGTATCCAGGGCGTCAGCCAGCAACTCTTCGAACCGGACGTCAATTCGCTGATAGCCCGGCGTCTCCATGTTCGCGATGTTGCTGGAGATCGCTTGCTGGC
Organism: uncultured Pirellulales bacterium; assembly: GCA_964421295.1. Lineage (GTDB taxonomy): Bacteria > Planctomycetota > Phycisphaerae > Sedimentisphaerales > Anaerobacaceae > PLanc-01. The sequence goes on along the minus strand of CAYQXM010000093.1, from coordinate 19,490 downwards.
GAATCCCTTCGGCCCTGATCCCGGCCTGCAGCAGATCGACTATGTTGTTTGTACCGGACATCTGTGTCCTTTCCTGTGAAGGCAAACCTTCTTTGACGAAGACGGATACCTGCAACAATCGTGCCAGATAGCTCTTCATGAGCAGATGCGGTTTGCGACGACGCTGGCCGGATTCCCGTCATCGCCTTGCGCAGCATGTTGTCGCCTCCGTGTCAGGTTTCTATACATCTGGCCAACTAATCGTACAGCTACGCCACGCCGGCCATTGGATCCATAAGGGACGAACCGGTAAAACGGGACCTCCGAAGCGGCAGGTTTCTCCGGATGAAGGCGGTGATCCTGTCCTGTCTCCGCGAGTGAAGTCGCATTCCTACACACTTAAGTGCTTAGAAAGGCGAGTATTAGGAGTATTTCGATTACCTACGGCAGAGCTGGCATAAGCGTTGCAAGACAGAGGTTCCGAAATGCCCTATATAAAGGAATTTAATGATGAGCACCATGCTGGCCCTGGCCGACGTTACCTTCGCTTCCGAAATTTCCGACGTGAGTTTGCGTTCATCGGGCTCGCTGGGGAAGTCGCGAACAGAGAAGGGACAATCGTTCGCTGACTCCGAACCTCTTGCCAGGGCGAAGGCGGAAGAGAAACCGGACACGGAGGATCAGGTGGATGAGAGCAGCCTGGCAGAAGCAGAGCATCGGTCTGAGTCGGCCGACGTCTCGCCCGTCCAAGAGAAGGTGGAGGTGAAAAGGCCGGTAGCAGAGAGTCGACACCAGCGCGGCAAAGACGTCAACGAGGCCCCGCGCGGAGACCAGGCAGAGAATCAGGCTGCGACCGTCGAGGAGACGTTAACATGCGCTGGAGAGCAGGTGCAAGCGAGGGCACTGAAGACCGCCGCCGAACACGCACAGGTTGTCACGAATCTGAAGGAGCAGGGGAGCGTGGCGCAAACGTGCCAGGTCGCTGCTTCGGGAATTGTGGAAGAAGCTGTCCGACAGCTTGCCGACTCCGAAATCGCCCAGTCGGGACAACTGTCTCCTCAGTACGCGGCCGCCACCCCTGAAATCGTCACTACAGCGGTTGTCAGTTCTGAAGTGAACGCGAGCGATGCAAGTAACACACAGGTAAGCGCGTCGATTATCATTCGGGTATCCCATGGGTCCCCAGTGCCCTATATTACCCAAGCTGTCGCCGCTACAGGGGTTCAGTCTGGAATGGTGGATGAGAATGCCGGAACGGCAGCAACGACGCTTCAACAAAAGGTCAGCGTCGAATCGCCCTCGGTTATCTCTGTGACGGCCGATGCGGCGGTGGCTCAGTCAGCGACGACTGAAGCACAGTCGCTCGGCCCGGCCATTCCTCAGATCTCCGAAAAGGTCGAGACTCTGACGGAAGGCCAGAGACCCCTCACGGAATCCCAACTGTCCTCGTCCGCTTCCACGAAAACACAGATGGAGGTGGCATCCGGCTCTGGACAGGGTCAAGGCAGCTCTTCACAGATGCCTGATCAGACATCGACGGCAGCCTCGCAGCAGACATCGGTGGGAAGTTCGGTACGTGCTGTGTCCGTCGACAAGGCCGACATGTCAGTCGTGCAAAACGCTCACGAGTCCACGCCGGATTTGCCCGGCATCATTTCAGATACCTCATCTACGGCAGAAGCGCGTATATCCACTCAGACCGTTACCACCGCTGGCGCTGAGACTGCCACGCTGAAGAGCTCGACGCCGGACATCACCGAACAGTTGGGTAGCGCTTTGCGGGCCGGCCTGGATCGGCTCGGCAAACAGCTTACCATCCGTTTGCAGCCGCCCGAGTTGGGTAGCGTTGTGGTTCGCATTGAAGAGCAAGGGCAGCAGATCAGGGCGGTCCTCGAAGTGAGTCGCGCGGAGACGGGAAGAGACATCGAGCAAGTGTTGCCGCAGGTCGTGAGGAACCTCCAGGAATCCGGTCTGCAGATTCGCAAGTTCGACGTCGTCGTCTCCGATCAGTTCGGAAAGGATGCCGGGAGTCGCTCGTCCTCTCAAGATCCGTGGAGCCAGCAGCAGACCTGGTCCGGGGCCGAAGGCCGTCGCGAGGCTGGTTCACGATCGGCCTGGTCGTCCTGGAACGCACAACAGCAGGATCAGAACGATTCCGCCGGCGTGCAGGACTCCCACAATGGGTCCCCGCAAGGGGGCATCGACTGGCTGGTCTGACGGCCCGGAAGCACGTCAGCTCTTCACGGCCGACGCAAGCGATCTCTCGGAGTCACCCATCGGTGCGGAGGCAATGACCCGGCAGTTCCGGCGTTTCTGGCGGGCGGTTTCTATGGAACGCAGGAAACCGTTTCGGAACTGGGCCAACGAGAACTGTTCCATGACGGTCTTGCGTGCCTGTACCCCCATCAGGTTGGCCAGCTCACGGTCCTCCAGCAGGATTTCCGCGTAGTGTCGCAATTCCCGGGGATTGTCGCTGAGAAAACCGCTCACGCCGTGCCGGACCGGAGAAGTGGGGTGCCGGTTTGCCAGAACGGGTAGTCCGGCAGCCATCGCCTCGGCCATCGCCATGTTGTGACCAGCCTCGTAGCGCGGGTCTGCCGTATGGATATAGAACCGATGTGATTGCAGAAGTTTCTTGAGGTGGCACCAGTCTCGGGCGGCTTCAACGCCCGGCAGGTCCGGATTGTGGCCTACGAGCGTGACGGGCATACCGTCAAATGCCTTCTCGTGCAGATCCCAACACAAGATGCGTCTGCGGCTGGAGATGAAGTTGCAGATCCGCAGACCCGCGGTGGTCTCCCCGGTGTGCGGCAGATAACTGTCGGCGTCGATGCCAAACGGCACGATGTCTTCCGTGAATCCCCAGGACTCCCCTTTGAACATCGACGTGGCCACCACATGGGCTCCCACCAGATCGACGTAGGTGTGAAGCATGCGGCACAACTCGTACGGATCGCAGTGGACCGTCTCCTCGGCCAAGCGTCCCTCCAACGTGTGGTGCAACACAAGGATCCGGGGCTCATTACGCGTCCGCACGTCCAGCAGGTCGGTGGAATTGTGCGCGATAATGCAGTAGTACTCCTTGGGCGACCTCAGCGCCTGTTCCAGGCTGATGAAGCTTGCATCCTTTGGAACCGGGCGCATGCGCTCGTCCCAGCCACGGTTATACTTGCCTCTGAGATTGACAACGATGTCCAGCGGATAGCCCAAGGCCTCCAGTTGATAGACCCAAGGCTCGTGGCAGTTGAACACAAGGAGTGTTTTGTCACTCATTGCCGTATTATCGGTCACACGCCACACGTCACATGAAAAACGGCATGGAAATGGCCTCTCCAAAAAAATCTTTGTCCCGGCAATTCTCCGCGAAAGGCCGGATCAGTCGCGCCAGGTGTCACATTAGAGGGCCAAACGGCTTGTCGCGACTTAATATGGGTAACGGCCTTAAGTTGGGCAAGATCGATTCGATAATCTCCTTAGTGGGTCGTAGACCCGCTGTATCGCAGAAAGTGCAAAAAAGCAAGTAGGGGCCAAATTGGGGTCTTTTTTAAGGAGTCGGACACATGCTAGCAATTAAGAACAACCTTATGGCGGCGAACGCGGCACGTTACCTGGGCGAAAGCTACGATAACCTGGCCACATCCGTCGAGAGGCTCTCGTCCGGCCAGCGCATCAACAGTGCCAGCGACGACGCGGCCGGTATGGCCGTTCGCGAATTGATGCGAGCCGACATCGCCGTCTTGGAGCAGGGCACACGAAACGCTCAGGACGGCGTGAGTATGCTCCAGACGATGGAAGGAGCCTTGGGCGTCATCGATAACCTTCTCGTACGTATGCAGTCCCTGGCCGAACAAGCCGCCACGGGTTCGTATTCGTCGGCCCAGCGCGTCATTATGGACAGCGAATTCAGCGAAATGTCCAGCGAAATCGACCGTATTGCCACGTCGACGGACTTCAACGGCATCAAGATGCTCAACAGCTCGGCTTCCGTGTCGATCCATTTCGGTAGCAGCAGCGACAGCATCAGCGTCGTCGGCAGCGATGTGACGGAGTCCGGCCTGGGCGTCAGTGGGCTGAGCATCTCCAGCGCCGCCAGCGCCGCCGCCGCGTTGACCACGCTCGACAGCGCCATCAACATCAAGGATACGGCTCGTGCCAAGTTCGGATACAGCATCAACCGTCTGGAGGCGACTGGGGAAGTGCTTGCCATCCAGACTGAGAACCTGCAAACAGCAGAGTCCCGTATTTCGGACGTCGATGTGGCAACGGAAATGGCCACGTTGACCCGCAACCAGGTGCTGGCTCAGGCGGGTACCTCGATGCTGGCCCAGGCCAACTCGATTCCGCAGATGGCCTTGACCCTGCTGCGGTAAGCACATCACGGCGATGAAGGATCGCACCTAGGTATGGATTGATGGGAGATGACCGAGTCTCTCGGTCATCTCCCTTTCCACCACCTTCGCTGTGTCACGCGTCATTTGATCTCCGTGTCAGTGGCCGTGTGAGAGAACTGAACATCCACGCGCCGGCAGCGCTTCTGTGTCAGGGATGGAACCATGAACGCAATTGACACTTATCGACAAACGGCCGTTGCGACCCAGAGCAGCGGACGTCTGGTCGTCATGCTCTACGATGGAGCTATCAAGTTTCTCAGGCTGGCGATCCGGGAGTTGGAGGCAGGCAATTTCGCTGCCAAAGGTCAGTACATCAACCGCGCGCAGGACATCATCAACGAACTCAACGCTGTGTTGGACATGGAATCCGGCGGCGACATTGCCACGAACCTGAGGAACCTCTATGTCTTCATGAATCGCCACCTGAGGCAGGCCAACATCAAGCGCAGTCCCGAGATGATCGAAGAAGTCATCAAGTTGCTGGAAGAGATGAATCAGAGCTGGAAGGCAATTGCCGGCTGACGGCCCCGGGGTTTGCGACGGGGCCACCGCGTCTAGAAGTGTCGAACCACTTGCAGTTGCAGGATGTGATTGTCGTCAAAGCCGCGTCCTTGCCCCTGCTCATATCGATATCCCCCTTCAATTCGCCAATCGGACGACGGAAAGAACGTCAGATTGTACTGGTAGATATCGATCACCCCCTTCGGCGTCCCGGCATGCACGAGCCGGTCGAACGTCACCTCTGTGACAAGATCATCCGTCAGATAGTGCGACAAGTGGACGGAGAAGTCGTGCGATTCTGTTCCCATGTAATGCCCCAGCACGCGGCCGCGGTACGTATAGCCGGAGGTGTAGAGGCCATGCGTGTAGAAGACGCCCGGATGGCCCTGCACATGATCGTCGGCATACTCCACGCGCAGATCCGTGCGCCCGGTTTTCAGAATATCGCTTAGCTGCACACCCAGAATCTCGCCCCATTTCGAGGGAAAGGCGCCCACCGCGTCTTCACCGGCCGCGTCCACGTAGAACCTGACCGAGCGCAGAAGCGGATTGTCGCCCAGCGGCACACGCACGGAGCCATCGATGCCGGCCAGTTGGTTGTTCTCCGATCGTTCCTCCGTGGCGAAGACCATCTTGCCGTAGTCGATAAGCCCGACATGGGGCAGACCCGAGCCGCCGAACATGATCACCCTTGATGCCCCCAGTTCAAGTAGCGGGTGGGGCTTGATGTTGAGCCTCAAGCCCGAGAGTTTCGCGTGGGGGTAATCGCGATCCTCTTCGAGCTCGGCCAGGAACCACTCTGCTTTGAGCGGACCTACGCGGCTCAAACCCCAGGGGAGCTCCACCGGCTGGGGAGTCGAAATCTTAACCATCGGAAGGGGCCTGGCGTTATTGCTCATCAACATGGAACCACGCCGGGCCGGACCCCACCAGAGCGAATCCTTGCCGACCTCGATCTCGATCGGACCGGCCATGCTCTTGCCGTATCCTTCGATCAGCGTCAGATGCTGGTCGTCATCGGTGAAGGTTGTGCTGAACTCCGGATGGGCATAGAATGCCACCGTGTCCTCCCAGGTGGCCCGGGCCGCGAATCCTGCACGATAGTTGGACTGAGCCTTGAACGCGTCCCCGCGGACATTCTCCAGATCAGGCGTCTTGTCGGCGTACAAGTACTTGCCATACGGATCTTCAACGGGCTTGATGAACGAGCCGGGGCTCCAGCCGTCCATCGCTCCGAGCTGGATCAACTCGTCTCGATACTCGTCATGCAGACGCTCAACCACGCGCTGCAGCACCGGGGGGGTATTGCCCATGTAGTTGAGGTTGGCGGTTGCCTGGCTTACGTGCCGGGCCATTTCCAGACGGGTGATGGGTCGGACCGTCAGCATAGCGCCATCAATCAGACCATAGTCGGCGAGCTTATCGATCCCCGCGTAGCTCCAGTGACCCAAGGGAACGTTGGTGGAGACCGCCGCCGCGCAGGGGACTCCCGTCAGCAGGAGAACGACACCCATCGCAACAATTCTTTGTGTGACCTGATGCACCGAATCCCTCGTACGTTTCGTCACCGGGGTCCCAGAAGATAGGGCCTGTCACCCCTGCGGTCAACAATGTTACAGGAGAAATCGGCAAACATGGCGGTTCGAATAAAGATTTTCACTCGGATTGCCCGATAAAGCTGAATAGAACGGTACTGATTTCGATGTCACAGGGTGACGCCGGTCTACGTGTGTCTTCCGGAAGGAGGCAGGCGGGCGGAATGCGGCTTGACAGCATGGATGTCGCAGGTATGATCCGGACACCACTGGTGGGATGGGTGTGGGACAGGGCAGAAGAGTTCAACCAGGACAGACCGGACGGATGGACCGTTTGCCGCGTCACGCTGCAGAGTGAGCCATAGGCCCTGCGAGGCTCGGGACCAGGTGGGTTGTTGTGCAAAGGAGTGTGCAATGGTGTTTGGCGTGCCTTCGGTAGCAGGATTGGCTGAAGGTGGGACGAAGAGGAGTGCGAACCGGGCGCGGGCGAGGCAGGGGGGGGATTCTTGTTGCTGGAGGAGCACTGTTCCCTGTCTTGTCTGGAGTCTCCTGTTCTCCACCATCTTGAGTCTGACGTTGACCTCTCCGTGCCACGCTATCCAGGCAGCGACAACGCGACAGGCGTTGGGTTTCTCACCCTCCCAGTCGACCAATTCGGACGCCGGTACACTCCCGGCCGCGAATACGGGGCAGAAGTTGTTGACGGACGCCAACACGCCGAACGGACAATTGAGGATCCCGGGACAGCAGCCGCAATCCACCTTACTACAGCCTCAACTCCCCGGGTCGCAACTGCAGGGTCTCGGACTGCAGCCACCGACGTCCGGAATGGAGCCGGAGAAGACTGACCAGGAGAAGAAGAAAGAGGAAGAAGAGGAGAAACCCTCCCGGATCGAGCTTCTGATGTCCGGAAAAGGGACGAAAGACACCAACGATACTTCGTTCGATTTGAAGCAGTATGGATATGCCGTGTTCCAGAAGTCGGTCAGCACCTTTGCCCCGGTGTCGGACGTGCCGGTCGGGCCGGACTACCTGATCGGACCGGGCGATGTCTTCACGATCAACGTGTGGGGACGCGTCGATACGCGTTTCACCGTGGCGGTGGATCGCAACGGTCAGATCGTTCTGCCTGAGGTGGGGGCGTTGAAGGTGTGGGGGATGCGGTTCGGGACCCTGGAGAACTACCTTTACAACGAGATGTCCCGCAAATTGTCGGGTTTCAAGATGTCGGTCACGATGGAGCGACTCCGCACGATTCAGGTCTTTGTCGTCGGAGAAGCGACAACGCCCGGCACCTATACGATCAGCTCGCTGGCGACCGTCATCAATGCCCTGTGTGCCGCGGGAGGGCCGTCCAAGAACGGCAGTCTGAGGAAAGTGCGGCTGGTGCGCAACGGCGGCGACTGCAACGACGTTGACCTCTATGATTTTCTGATGGCGGGGAACAGGAACAGCGATGTCCGCCTGCAAGACGGCGACACGATCCACATCCCGTTGATCGGTCCGGTCGTGGCCGTGGCGGGCCACGTGAAGAGGCCCGCTATTTACGAAATGGCCCGGCCGATGAGCCTGCGTGAGGCGCTGGACCTTGCCGGCGGGGCGACGTTCGCCGGGTGGTTGCAGCGTATCCAGATTGAGAGGGTCGAGAATCATCGCCGGCGTATCGTCGCCGACTTCAATCTGTCGGAGCAGGCCAATCCGGCGGAGCAGAATCGCACGATGGCGATGATCATTCAGGATGGCGACCTTATCAAGGTACTCTCCATCGACGATCGGCGTGAGAATGTGGTTACTCTCGAGGGGCACGTGGTGCGGCCGGGTATCTATGAGTGGAAACCCGGCATGAGGCTGCGCGAAGTCCTCTCCTCGTACGATGTCATGCAGCCCCAGCCGAATCCTTCGGAGGGAGAGATCATCCGGCTGGTTCCGCCGGATCTGCATCCGACCATTGTCTCCTTTAATCTGGGGAAGCTGATGTCGGGCGATGAGTCCGAGAATATCGAGCTGGCGCAATATGACACGATCCACGTGTTCAAGTGGGACGAGAGGCACGTGGAGACGGTGCGCGTCTCGGGGATGGTCTATGAGCCGAACCAATACCGGCTGACCCCCGGCATGCGGTTGCGGGATCTGGTGACGCGAGCCGGAGGACTGCGCAAGAACGCCTTTCTTAACACGGCCGAGGTCACCCGCAGCCATATCACGCAGAACGGCATGACCACGGAGCAGATCAACATCGATCTGGCACGTGCACTGGCGGGGGACCCCCAGCAGGATATTCTGCTGGAAGACTACGATTACCTGGTCGTGCGTCCCATCCCCGAACTGGATTTCGACCAGACCGTCAGCATCAAAGGCGAGGTGCGGTTCCCCGGCATGTACCCGATTCGTCGGGACGAGACGCTTAGTTCGATCATCGAGCGAGCAGGCGGCTACACGAACAAGGCCTACCTCAAGGGATCGGTCTTCACGCGCGATAGCGCCAAGGAGGTCCAGCGTCGGCGGCTGAATCAGTTGGCCAATCAGATCGAAGAATCCATGCTCACGGGGACGGAACAGAAAATCAGCGGCGCTCTCGATGCCGACACGATCAAAGGACAGCAGGCGGCTCTCGAGACCAAGAAGGAGCTCCTTGCCAAGCTGAAGGCCACCGAAGCCGATGGCCGGGTGGTGATCCGCATGGCCCCGCTGGAGGAGCTGAAAGGCTCGATGAACGATATCAAGCTCGAGGACAAGGACGAGCTGGTGATCCCGCAAACGCCGGGTGTTGTTTACATCGTCGGCGAGGTCTTCAACCAGACCTCTCTGCTGTACGAAGAGGGGGGGACGGTCAACTACTATCTGCGCCGGGTCGGCGGTATGACTCAGGACGCGGACGACAAGCAGGTGAGCGTCGTCAAAGCCGATGGTTCGGTCATCAGTAAGCAGCAGGGCAACATAGGACAGGCCGTGTCGTGGGACAAGAGCTCCAACCAATGGGTGTTCGGCGGCTTCAACACGATGCCGCTGGACCCGGGCGATACGATCGTCGTGCCGAAGAAGCTGGACCGCTTCCTCTGGATGCAGACGACCAAGGACGTGACCCAGATCATGATGCAGGTGGCCATCACGGTCGGCATCGCCTTCGCTATATAAGTCAGGTACAGGGGTGAATGATGGCAAGTGAGGCACAACGGAACGCACGCCGGAGCGAGGGAGTGAGGGCTGCGGCGGCTCCCGACGAGATTGATCTCGCTGAATATCTGGCCGTCCTCTGGCGGCACCGCCGGATGATCGCGGCTCTGTGCCTTGTCGCGGGAGCGGTCACGGTCGCCTGGATGCTCACGACACCCCGCTCCTACAGCGCCACGGCTTCGATTGTCCCGCCGCTGGGCATGCTGCAGAAGCAATCCGCTCTGACGGGCGGCGGCCTGGGACGCATGGGCAACTCTATGCTGCGCAGTGTCATCGACACCGGCTCCCTCGGCGACACTTACATCGAGATCCTCAACAGCCGGGAGGTGGCGGACGCGATCATCGCACGGTTCGACCTGATGCGGGTCTACGAGGACATCGAGACACAGTCGGACGCCCGCGTGCAGTTGAGCGGAAGCACGAAGATCGAGGCGAGCGATGAAGGAGCGGTCAAGATCACGGTCAAGGATCGGGACGCGAATCGCTGCGCTGCCATCGCCAACGCCTATGTCGAAGAGCTGGACAAGCAGAACAAGCGGCTCTCGACCGGCGAGGCGACGAGCAAACGCCTCTTCCTGGAGAACCGCCTGAAGGAAGTCGAAGCCAGGCTGAGCCAGGTGGACAGCATTCCAAGCCGGGAGGCGAAGACCCAGGAAGCGGTCTACGAGATGCTCGTGCAGGAGTTGGAGCTCGCCAAGATCGAAGAAGCCAAGAGCATGCCGACGATCCAAGTCCTCGACCGGGCCGTTGTTCCGGAGCGCCCGCTGGGCCGTGGCACCGTTCGAAAAGGCCTGATCGCCATGATTGCGGCGTTCATGCTGGGAACCTTCATCGCGTTTGTCCGGGAGTACGTTTCGGACGTGAGCCGCCGCCGGGCGACTGCCCCGGCCGGGCCCTGCGCTATCGATGTGACGGGTGAGGGTTCATCAAATGCCGCCCCGGGCGAGTCCCCGGGCCCGGCATCATCTGACCAGGCCGCGGCTGCCATCGCCGCCGTGAGCCTCAAGAGCCCCTCGTCAGGGGCCAGACAACAGTCCAGACGCTGAGAGCTGGTTTGGACCGATACGCCCGACGGGCGAATCGTTGCAGGAGTGGCTCGGTTGAGCGTTCTCGCAACCGACGAAGACGGAGTCTGTCCACAGGTCCCGCAAGACGCCGCGACGAGCTTTGAACAATCCCCAGGGTCATCTCTTGCCACAGCGATTGCCGAGCATGGCAGAATCGATGGTTTGTTGACGTCAATCGTGAAGAATCGATGAACGAACGCAGCGCTGCGGGCATCGAACGGGACATGCGACGCTTCGAATGCCTGGTTCGAGACGCTCACCGGCGGATTCTGCACTGCCAAGGCCCTGTTCGATACATCGAATGACTCATTCAGTACATCGAACGCGACATTCGCCACTTCAATTACGAGAATTCATGTGTCAAAAGACTCATGCGATACATCGAATGAAGCAGACCTCGTGACATCATCCCGGACTCAGATGCCGATAAAGACGCCGCTGGCCCATCCAGGATCACCGATCGCCGCCCGGAACCGGGGCGAATCGGCATGGGTGTGGTCCGTCGCACTGCTGGAAATGCCGGCGGGACGTGCGGGATATTCTCAACTTTCCGGTAAATTGCCCTCCTTCGATTTCCGATGGGCGCTTGTGGAGGGGCAGCGGGCTTGAGACAAGAGCCTCTCGAAACCAGCCGCCTCTTCGCAGCGCCGCGTCACCGCCGCGCCACCCGGACATCCGCGTGTGCCGATGTCCCGCGGCCCGGCCGGCGAGAGGAAATGCCCGCAGCCGGCGGCGTTTCCTGCAGTCTTCGAGGTTCCCGGCTGATCGAGGGAGAATGGCAGATGGGCAAGTTTCCGACGACGGAAGCCACCGTGACCGCCCTGGTCGAGGAAATGCTGAGCGGCATGTCCCTGCACACGGACGTTTTCCCGACGCCGCCGGTAGCGACGAGCGATCTGTCGAGCCTGCGGGCCCTCTATGCCGAGGCCCGCAACCAGGCCGTGAGTATCCAGGCCCAGGCGCAGCAGGCGGTCGCGGCCAAAACCGCGGCCCTGCACAATCTCGTCGAAGCCATGAAGAGCGACATCCGCTACGCCGAGAACGCCGTGCATGGCGCCGACGACAAGCTCAAGCTGATCGGCTGGTCCGGCCGCCGCACGCCCGCCGCGCCACCCGCGCCGGGTCAGACGCGGCTGCTCGAAGCCGTGCGCCAGGAAGAGGGCGCGATCGAGCTGGCGTGGAAAGCCCCGGCCGAAGGCGGCAAACCCCTCGCCTATCGCGTCCTGTGCCGCCGGCGGCCCGACGGCTCTTGGACCGATGTGGCAACCGCCCTCGCCCCGCACGTCACGCTGACGGGTCAGCCGCGGAGTGCAGAACTGGAATTCCGGGTCGTCGCCCTCAACCGCTCCGGCACCGGCGCCCCGAGCAACACGGTCATCGTTGCTTCATGATGATAGGCGTCCGGAAGCTGAAACGTTGGATTCGAGTCGGACGTCAGGTTGGAGGGGCAGCCTGCCGACCCAGATAGTCTCTCCCTTAGGTAGCGAGCGAACACCGCTGACGGTCTACCTGACATTGGTTCTTGCGGATCGGAATCCCGGACGCCATGCTCTTTAATTCAGTTGAGTTTGGTCTGTTTCTGCCTCTTGTCTTCTTGCTGTATTGGTTCGTCCTCAGCAGGAATCTGCGCCTGCAGAACCTCTTTATCGTCGCCGCAAGCTACTTCTTCTACGGCTGGTGGGACCCACGATTCCTTGTGCTGATTTTTGCCAGTTCGCTCACGGACTATTCCGTTGGACGTGCGCTGGGTTTCGTGGAAAACGCGAGAGCGAGGAAGATCTTGCTTGGCATCAGCTTGGTTTTCAACCTGGGCCTGCTGGGTTTCTTCAAGTACTGCAACTTCTTCCTGGCCAGTTCCGTCGAATTGCTCCGGAGTTTGGGTCTTGCTCCAAATCCAACGTCGCTGAAAGTCATCTTGCCCGTTGGAATCAGTTTCTATACATTCCAGTCTCTCACCTACACGATCGCCCTGTACCGCAGAGAGATGGAGCCGACAAGGAGCCTCGTGGATTACTGCGCTTTCGTGAGTTTCTTTCCGCAACTCGTTGCCGGTCCCATCGAAAGGGCAAAGGTGCTCTTGCCTCAGATCGTCAAAAAGAGGACCTTTGATTATGCGCTCGCAACGAGCGGTGCCAGACGGATACTCTGGGGGCTTTTCAAGAAAGTGGTGGTAGCTGATACTTGTGCCGTGCAGGCTGATGCAATTTTCTCGAACTACCACAATCTCGGTGGAAGTACGCTGTTGCTGGGCGTCGTCTACTTCGCCTTCCAAGTGTATGGTGATTTCTCCGGCTATTCTGACATAGCCATCGGAGTGGGTCGGCTTTTCGGGTTTAATCTGGGTGAGAATTTCGCGTTGCCCTATTTCTCTCGCGACGTACGGGAGTTCTGGTCACGCTGGCATATCTCATTATCCACCTGGTTTCGGGATTACGTATATATTCCCCTTGGCGGGAATCGGTGCAGTAAGATCCATCGCGTTCGGAATATTCTGGTCACTTTTACGCTCAGTGGTCTTTGGCATGGGGCGAATTGGACCTACGTCTTCTGGGGTATGCTTCACGGACTGTACTACATCCCCGCGATCCTGCTGGGGCAGCGAGGCAGGTACTCTGGTATCGTTGCTCAAGGTCGGGTATTGCCCTCACCTGTGGAGGCACTGCGAGTGGGGTTCACGTTTGCCCTCGTCCTCGTGGCATGGGTCTTCTTTCGGGCCGCATCTCTTCACGACGCCACGGGTTATCTGTGTGGCATGGCCTCTCCTACGCTCTTCTCTTTCCCAACAAGTCGAAGGGCCGGCTTGCTTTTTGTGTTGGTGCTTGTTGTCGTGGAGTGGTTTCAGAGAGAGAAAAAGGACGCCCTTGAGACCCACAAACTGCCGAGTGTCGTTCGATGGTCCGGTTATGTCGCGATCACAACGGTGATTCTGGCATACTACACGAGCGAACGGGCCTTCATATACTTTCAATTCTGATCGCGAAGGCAGGGGATGGGGCGATTTCTTAAGAAGATCACACTCTTCATCATTCTACTGGTGAGTGTTTTAGGTTTATCATTGATGCTCATCCCGTACAAAAAGCTCGGAACCTCGACGTTTCTCTTTTCAATCCTGGACAAACACAGGCTGCTCCGGAGCGTCGCGTCACCAAAGCTGATTCTTGTCGGCGGGTCGAATCTTGGTTTTGGACTTGATAGTGAACGGATTTCGCAAGAGTTCCAGGTTCGCACTGTCAATATGGGAATACACGGAGGACTCGGGCTGAGATATATGCTGAACGATGTGATTCCCTTCGTTCACAGCGGTGACATCGTTGTGATTGTTCCGGAATATGACCAATTCGTGCGCAAGGGGAGATGCTCTGACGGTCAGCAGGAATTGCTTTGTACTCTGTTCGATATCTATCCGGAAGGCAGAGCCCATGTCTCGCTGAGGCAGTGGACTCATCTGGCCAGGTTCTTGCCTACGTATGCCGCCAGCAAATTGGTGCTCTATCTCAAAGAGAGCGCTGTTGGCGTTCTTCATGGGCGAACGCAGTCCAGTTCCGACATCTATGATAGACGTGCCTTCAATGACTATGGGGACGTTGTGGCACATTGGCAGCGAGCAAGGATACCGTTTCCCCCACACGCGATTAAAGGGACTATCGACACGGACGTCGTCGCTTTCCTGAATTCCTTCGCGTGCCTTTTGGAAAGCAAAGGCGTGCATACCTATCTCCTCTATCCGTGTTTCGAGTCGACTTCATTTGGTTTGTCTCACAACTTCGTCGAGTTGTTGGACCAGAAGCTGCATGGCTCATTAGTTTTCCCGATATTGTCCCCACCTGATAGATACATGCTCCGTGACGATCTGTTCTATGACACGCCGTATCACTTGAACAAAGCGGGCGTGGGTATTCGGACTGGGAAGGTGATCGAAGACTTGACCCCCATCCTCAAGAAGAGTCCGTGAAGCGAGGCGAACCTGTGCCTGGACTCGGCTCGATTGGATGCCGAAGGTGGCAGTTCGATTCTGAGGAAGCGTAGTCAGGTGTTTGTGGCGAATTAGTATAAGCAGGAACGCCCAAGTTGTCGTGCCACTGCTGTTGCATGATGCCTTGGAGACTCCGCTGTTCTTGAAAGAGAGAAGATGAAGGTAGTTATCTTAGCCGGAGGCTTAGGATCTCGGTTGGCCGAGGAGACACTCGTTCGCCCCAAACCCATGGTGGAAATAGGGGGTTATCCAATCTTATGGCATATCATGAACATCTATGCGACGTACGGCTTCAAGGATTTCGTCGTTGCGTGTGGGTATAAGTCCGAATGCATCAAGGACTATTTCTGCAGCTATCGCCTGCGGCAAAGCGACGTTTCGGTGGACCTTCGAACCGGCGATGTGGAAATCCGCAATGGCCGAGGCCCCGACTGGCGAGTGACGTTGGCCGAGACAGGGATCAACACGCAGACGGGGGGGCGCATTAAGCGATGTCGGCCGTGGCTCGGGGATGAGGCATTCATGGTCACGTACGGCGATGGCGTGGGCGATATCGACGTCGCTGCCCTGGTGCAGTTTCATCGCAGGCACGAGCGGCTCGCGACGCTGACAGCGGTGCGCCCACCGGCCCGCTTCGGCGGGTTGACATTCGACGGCGATCGCGTCTCCTGCTTCTCTGAAAAGCCGCAGGTCGGCGAGGGCTGGATCAACGGAGGGTTCATGGTCTTCGAACCCGCCGTTTTGGATTACATTGCCGGAGACAAGACTCCACTTGAGCGGGAACCTATGGAGCGGCTGGCAGCGGAAGGGCAACTCATGGCGTATCGGCATGAGGGTTTCTGGCAACCGATGGACACGCTCCGGGAGAAAGAACTGTTGGAGTCCTTGTGGCAATCTGGCGGTGCGCCATGGAAGATAGAGAAGAGGCCTGTATCTGCTGAAATAGGAGACGTGCCTGGAAGGAAAAAGGCCAAGTCAGATAGCGTGACTCATGTTTGAGGATTTTTACAGGAACAAACGCGTCTTCGTTACGGGACACACCGGCTTCAAGGGCACCTGGTTGAGTCTCTGGCTGGCCGAATTGGGAGCTCATGTCCATGGCTACAGTCTGAAGCCTCCGACCGAGCCCAGCCTGTTTGAAGAAACCGACATCCGAGCCCGGCTGGCATCACACCAAATTGCCGATGTGAGAGATGCCGAGAGTCTTTCCGGGGCAATTCATGTCGCCAAACCCGACATCGTGTTCCATCTTGCTGCCCAAGCTTTGGTTCGCCGCTCCTACCGCGAACCTCGCCAGACCTACGAAACCAATGTGATGGGCACGGTGAACTTGCTCGATGCGATTCGTATGACTGACAGCGTTCGCGTGTGCCAGATTATCACGTCGGACAAATGCTATGAGAACCGGGAATGGTTATACCCCTACCGCGAGAACGAACCTATGGGAGGGGCGGACCCTTACAGCAGCAGCAAGGGATGCGCAGAACTGGTGGTAAGTGCCTATCGCCGCTCCTTCTTCGATCCTGCGCGCGTAAAGCAGCACGGCGTCAGTCTTGCCTCTGCCCGCGCCGGCAATGTAATCGGTGGCGGTGATTGGGCCGAAGATCGAATCATTCCGGACTGCATCCGTGCGCTCTCGAAGGAAGAAGTCATTCGCGTGCGAAACCCGGATGCGATTCGCCCATGGCAGCATGTGTTGGAGCCGCTGGCGGGGTATCTGCAACTCGCCGCCGCTCAGTATGCCGATCCGGTTCAGTTCGCGCAGGCATGGAATTTCGGGCCCACGGAAACCAGCCACTTGACCGTGAAGCAAGTGGTGGAGGAAGTGATTCATTGTTGGGGAAGTGGCGGCTGGCAGTGCTCAGCCCCCGCAACACAGAGCGTCAGTGAGAGTTCACTTCACGAAGCGACATTATTGAAACTTGACATCAGCAAGGCGAGTAATCTGCTGCATTGGCGGCCGTTTTGGAAGGGTGTCGAAGCGATATCGCAGACGGTTCTCTGGTATCGGAGCAGGGCCTCAGCCGCGACAGGCTTCAACGCGAGCCGCGTTTGCGCTGCTCAAATAGAAGCATACGCAAGACTTGCTTCTGAACAAGGTGCTGCTTGGGCGCGGTCTTGCAGCGACGCAGAAAGGGATGGAGCTGGTGCACGCGAACTGCCCGCCGTTCCCAGACGATGATCGAATAGCCACCCTCCGCCGGTCCATCCTGGATTTGGTGGCAGATTACTACGACGTCGCACACACGCCGAAAGCGTTTGTGCCGGATCTCTCACCTGTCCCCATTTCCGGACGAGTATTTGACGCAACGGACGTCCAGAATCTGGTCGACTCGGCATTGGACTTCTGGCTGACGACCGGGAGATTCGCTGCCGAATTCGAAAACGAACTGGCACGTATCGTGCAGGCCCACAGTGCAACACTGGTCAATTCCGGATCGAGCGCCAATCTCCTGGCGTTGACGGCGTTGACCTCGCCGAAGCTCGGGGATCGGCGATTGAAGCCGGGCGACGAGGTGATCACCGTCGCCGCCGGCTTCCCCACGACGCTCAATCCCATTCTGCAGAATGAACTGATTCCGGTCTTCGTGGACGTGACCATCCCCACATACAACATTGATGTTAGTCAGTTGCAGTCTGCATGGTCACCCCGTACGCGTGCCGTAATGGTTGCGCACACTCTCGGCAACCCTTTTGATCTGGATGGGGTCACGGAGTTCTGCCGAAAACACGATCTGTGGCTCATTGAGGATTGTTGCGATGCGTTGGGGGCGACGTACAGGGGCCGAAACGTGGGGACTTTCGGCCACCTCGCCACGCTCAGCTTCTATCCGGCGCACCACATTACGACGGGTGAAGGCGGTGCCGTGCTGACCAACGAGCCCGGGCTCAAGAGACTCGTGGAGAGCTTTCGGGATTGGGGCCGTGACTGCTGGTGCGAGCCTGGCAAAGACAACAGTTGCGGCAAACGCTTCGACTGGCAACTGGGGCAACTGCCATTCGGCTTTGATCACAAGTATGTCTACTCTCACATTGGGTATAATCTCAAGGCTACGGACATGCAGGCAGCCGTGGGCATATCACAACTGCGCAAATTGCCTGTCTTTGTTGCGAGAAGGCGACACAACTTTCAACTGCTCTATGAAGGCCTGAAGAACCTGACGGACTACTTCATCATGCCTGAAGCCACGCCTCATTCGGAGCCCAGTTGGTTTGGTCTTCCCTTGGCGGTGCGCCCGGATGCCTCTTTCCTGAGAGAAGAGGTCCTCCGCTGCCTCAACGGCAAGAAGATCGGAACGCGCCTTCTTTTCGGCGGGAACCTGCTGTGTCAACCCGCCTACGAGAACATCACGATGCGGAAAGTCGGTGAGTTGCCCAATTCCGATTTCGTGATGAATCAGGTGTTCTGGCTCGGCGTATACCCCGGCTTGACGGAGCAGATGATAGAGTACGTGATTTCAGTTCTTCGAGCCTTCTGTAAGAAATGAGCCAGCGAAGGCATCCTGTCATTGACGAAGACATGGACCACATTGTCGGTGCCGATCTGCCCTGGTCGACATTTGCGGGCAAGACGGTCCTCGTCACCGGAGCGGCGGGGATGTTGCCTGCCTACATGGTGGAGACTCTCCTGCGGCTGAACGAGACCAGGAAGGGAAACGGCACCCACGTGTTGGCGGTGGTGCGAGATCTGCCGCGAGCCAAGGCACGATTCGCTGCTTATGACGGGTGCCCCGATCTGGAGTTGATAGCGCACGACGTCTCTGAACCACTTGACGTTCGACCGGACGTTAGGTACGTGATACACGCAGCCAGTCAGGCGAGTCCGAAGTATTATCAAGTCGATCCCGTGGGGACGCTCAAGGCAAATGTCTTGGGAACATACAATCTGCTCATTCAGGCAAGGCAGCACCGTGTTGAGGGGTTCCTTTTCTTCAGCTCCGCAGAGGTCTATGGCCGGTCAGACTCGAATCGTCCCGCCGCAGAGAACACGATGGGTTCTCTTGATCCAACCGATGTTAGATCATGCTATGCCGAGAGCAAGCGAATGGGTGAGACCCTGTGTGCGTGTTGGCATGCTCAGTATGGGGTACCGGCCAAGATGGTACGGCCATTTCACACATACGGACCCGGCATGAAGTTGGACGACGGAAGGGTCTTTGCGGACTTCGTAGCGGACATCGTGCATGGCCGGGATATCGTCGTCAAGAGCGATGGTAGCGCGCTCAGGGCGTTTTGTTATTTGGCCGACGCCACCATAGCCTTCTTTGCCGTGCTGTTGCGAGGGAAAGAAGGGCACTCGTACAACGTCGGCAATGACAAGGCCGAAATCAGCATTCTCGATCTGGCGGGCACGCTTGCCAGACTCTACCCGGAGAAGGGTATCAAGGTCGTGAGGGAAGAGCAAACGCAGGATTATCCCAGAGGAGCGGTGAGCCGAAGTTGCCCGGATATCGGCAAGATTCGTGAACTTGGCTGGGAGCCCATGACGGGAATTGAGGAGGGATTTCGGCGGACCATAAGGAGCTTTCAATGAGGTTGTTCGAAACGAGAGCCGCTTTCCGATCGGGGACCATGCCAAAGCACGAGTATATTCAGGCGATGCATGCGGTACATTCCTCCTTGTATGAATATGCCGAGTTCATACGGGAGACGGATATTTCTCACATTGAAGTGGTGGACGGAACCGTCGTGATGACGTCTCGCTCCACCGGGGTGAGGATGTATTGTGGTCCAGAGGACAAGCGCATTCCACCGGTTGAAGCTCTGAACTTCGGCCAATACGAGCGACCCGAGATGGATATGGTGCTTCGAATGGTCACGCCGGGGTTTACGGTCTTCGACATTGGGGCAAACATCGGGTGGTATACGC
>CAYQXM010000092.1:0-21382 GCA_964421295.1 uncultured Pirellulales bacterium | reverse complement strand
CCGTGATCGCCGCCATGCGAAAGCTCCTGACGATCCTCAATATCCTGCTGAAGAAGAGCGAACCCTGGAACCCAAAATATGCTTGATCCGCAAGAGAGTCGCTACGCAACTGGGGCAGGTGTGTTAGGAAGTTCCCCGGAAAACAGCTTCAACAGAAGAGACCGCGCGGCCTGCTGTCCTGAATAGACGCCGCGCACGAAGAAATCATCTTCCGGACGCTCCTCAAGATTCCAGCAGGTGTAGGATCGTCTGCCAAATGTATCTTCAAATCCAAAAGTGTGCCCGGAGTGTGCCGTGCCGGATCGCCAACCGTATATTCTCTCTGTCATCCGTTTTGCCCTGTCAGGCCGCTCGACAAGCTCGATAGCTTTCCTGAAAAGCTGCCGGCTAGGATTGACCTTGTTCTTTCCGCAGGCTTCACACCTCTGAGGGATTTCTTCTTCAAAGAGGAGCCTTCCCATGCTCTCGATCGCGGAGGCAAATGCAACGAGAGCAAAAGATGGATGGCTGTCTTTTAACGACATACCCTCGTAGAATGCATCAATCGCGGTTTGGACCCGTGTATCAGAATTCACGCGCTCCCAGGCACCAACCATCCTGTCGATGTCAATGTTGACCTTCCTGCTGCGCAGCTCTTTCTCGTCTTCCCAAGGACATGGTTCAATCAAACCCATAGGGGACGACGGACGTGCCAAAGGCCTAGTCCCTTCAATGTTCGCGTCACCGCAGAGCCTCCAAAACCAATCTGTCTCAAGTGAGAGCAATGAACAGAGCTTGCGCAGGTCTCTGTGCGCATCCAAGGATGCGGAGTCCCAGCTGTATCCCCTACAGACCCCTTCAACCAAAACCGGTAGCCAACGACGTTTTACGAGACCTGAAAATCCCACGGACTCCTTCTGATAACAAGCCCAATCCATTTCTCTGAGTCTCAACGGGCCTATTCCGAATTCTACGCCAAGACACCCTATTTGGCCCCCATTGGTCTGAGGACCAACCAACGCCCACCAGCTAAAGGTGGGATGCTCTTCTGATAATCTCTCCGTGGCATATTGGAGGGCGGTCCTCCAGATGTGTATCTGATCATCTGGAGCGTTCTCTCCCTTTCCAGAAACGAAAGCATACAATTTGTTGCCGTAGTGGACAAGCGACAACTCAGAGCTAAACCGGTCGTCTTTGGGGGTGAAGGTATTGATCGACTTCAACTCGATTCCGGCATACCTCCGACCACGGCCCTCTCTGTGCCCGATGCCAACATTCTCACTCAGATAACTGAAGACGTGATGGAGCCACGGTTCACTCTCGACTTGTGGATCTACATCTAATGGATTCTCCCAGGGCCAGGAGGCCCATTTCGTACCCCTCAGCCAGTCAACTGAGCAGGCCAACTTCACAATGTCCACAACATCAAGCTGTTCATCTTCGCCATTGGTTTTGTTCTTCATTTCGCACATCACAACGCCTCAGTAGCCACAGTACAGTCACAATGTCATCTAAGATGGAATTGCGCGGAACCAGGGGCATAGCACCATTCTGGGCCCACTCACTTGAGATGCCAAAATGGCATTTCAAGCATGCGAACTGCTTGGCCTGATGTTCAATCCGCTCCACCGGAACCAATGCCGCTTTCATCTTCCGGGTCTCCAGCGCACTTGCACCGTCGCCAACGTGCTTCATTGTAAGGACCAGGGAACGCCGAGGCAACGAGAAACGGCCGTTGATTTTCGCAAGCTCTGTTGCTACTGTGCGGGCACTGTTACTGGAAAGGAGCTTGCTGTGCCGGAATTGCCGGAAGTGGAAAATATTGCGTTGGGGTTGAGGACGGGGCTCGTGGGGCGACGTGTCGAGCGCGTGTGGGTCGCGACGCCGCTGATTGTGCGCGGACCCGAGCGGAGACGGTGGCGGGCCTTTATGAAAGAACTGGCGGGGAAATGCATTGTGCGTGTCACTCGGCGGGCCAAGCGGCTCATCCTAGCGTTCGAAGGCGATTATACGCTGGTGTTTCAACTGGGGATGACGGGGAAATTCCTGCTGCCGCAGGGCGAGGCGCGCGACGCGAAAGCTCGGCCGCGCCATACGCGGGTGATCATGTCACTCAGTGGCGGGCGGGAGATGCTGTTCGTAGACGCACGGCGGTTCGGGCGCGTGTGGTGTTTGCGCGGGCTCGACCCGGACGCGCCGGATGCGGCAATGGAGGCGGGCGGGCTCACGCCGCTGGGGCCGGAGCCGTTGAGCGTGGGGCCGCGCCAGTTCGCCCCCCTGCTGCACACGGGGCGACCGATCAAGGCCGCGCTGCTGGATCAGAGTCGGATCGCGGGATTGGGGAATATCTACGTCGACGAATCGCTCTGGGCGGCGGGGATTCACCCCGCGCGGGCGGGTGACTCCGTGACGCCGCACGAGGCGGCGCTGCTGCTGCGGCAGATCAAGCGCGTCCTGCGCCGGGCCATTCGCGCGGGCGGGACGACCTTCAGCGACTTTCGCAATGCACATGGTGACATGGGGCGCTTCCGCGAGCGGCTGCAAGTGTACGGCCGGCGCGGGGAGCCTTGCCCCCGCTGCGGCACGGCAATCCGACGGTTCGTCGTCGCGGGGCGCGGGACACATGTGTGCCTGCGGTGCCAGGGGAAAAGGAAAAGTAAAAGGTGAAAAGGAAGAAGAGAGAAGGGACAGGAGGGATGTTCAGTCCTGAGCTCTGAGTTGGATCGTGGGTTCAATCTGCAGGAATCTACGCAGTGCCTCGCACTTGCCGAGGGGGGCAGGACTATTTCTGCGGAGAACCGGGCCTGAGCCTTGACGACCGCTACAGCTGCGTGTCGATGTCGCGGAAATAGAGCCGGAGCGGGGGCGTGTTCTTGCGTTTTTCCTGTTCGGCCATCAGATCGCGATGATTGTGGCAGTACGCTTCGTGGTTGTAGATGCTGAGGGTGCGGTCGCAGCCGGGATACCTGCATTTGCGGCCCTCCGCCGAGGCTTTCATAGGCTTTTGCATCGTGACTCCTATAGCTGAAACGCTAAACAGGACGGCTGCAAAGGCCAGCTTCTTTCCTCTGCGGTCTAAGGACATCCGTGTCTCTATACGCACGATTATACCAGATCGCCCAACTTTGTCAAAGAATCCCGCGCCGGAACCTCGGCATAGTGTCTGTACAAGCTGTCAGGCCCTATGTGGGTGGCAGCGGGAAGTGGAGTGGTGAGGTCTGCAGACTGAGGCCGGAGATAGGATGAATGCGACCGATGAGACGGAGCAACTTGCCGGCGCTATATCTTCTTCAGTAGGTCCGCCCAACGCTTCCAGGCTTCGTCACGGGCCTTGCGGTTGGGGTCCCGGGCCTTGGCTTTCTCACCGATGTGCATGAAGGCATGTTGGGCTTTGTCGTAGACTTCAGGCTCGAAGGTCTTGCCGGCTTCCTTCATCTGCTCCTTCGTCTCGTCGAGCGTGCTCGTGACGCGGGCGTCGTCCTCGGCGTAGAAGCCGTAGACGGGACAAGTGATCTGCTTGAGCTTTTCGATGTCCGTCGGCCCGTGCCGTAGAAGACGTAGGCCGCGGCGAGCTTGCCGTTCCCAGCCTTGAGATTGCGCGCGTGGTCGGTCACCACGTTCAGATCGGCCCTCACCTGACGCCCGGCCAGTTTGTAGATAGCTTCCGTGGCGGCATCGGGGCTCGCGAAATCTCTCGTGTGACGAAAATCAGAAGAACAAATGCTTCACCGAGCGTGAATAGACTCTTTTTCCCATCTCTGTGACTACATGCCATGACACGCCTCCCTTCGCTCTTGCCGTATGGGCCTCTGGCAGCCTTACGGCGGCGGGGGCGAGGTAGTTCGAGCGGCAGGCTCCGCGACGCCAAAAGGAGTCCTATGGAACCTGTGGGATAATAGGGTCATAGGACTTGGATGCCATTGGGCTGCGCCGTACCCTATTTGGGGCTGACGCGATAGAGGCCAGCGCCGTGATAGGCGATCGGCGTCGCGAAGGTATCGGAGAACTCACCGAGGTCTTTCTTGGCCCAAAGGTCGCGTAGCGCACAGCGGCCGATGACACCCAGCTCCTTGAAGGCGACCTGGACCGAGACTGTCTTCTCTCCGGACTCGGGAGCAGTCCGCGTGTTGAACAGCGCGAGGTAGCGGTCCTTCGAGTTCGGGACATCGGCGACCCAGGCGATCAGGCCGTCCTTGTTGAACAGCTCCCGGCCGCCATCGCCGTTCTGATCGACCGCCACTACTTCGTCGTTCGTCAACAGCGAGAGCGTGAATTCGTCGTTGCTCGGCAGGTCGCCGCCGAACATGAGCGGGGAACGGAAAATGCACCAGAGCGTCATAAGTGTCGTTTGCTCGTCGTGCGTCAGCCGGGTCATGCGGTCCCGGCCGCGTTCGCCACGAATGCTGATGCGGCCCAGAGGCAGCATATCCGCATCCGGCCAGTGACCGGGCCCGCGGTGCAACGCCCAGTTGCGACAGAGCGTGAACGTGGCCATGATGTCACGCCACTGATCCCAAAGGTCGTCGGCCATCCGCCACAAATTGGCGTGAGTCTTGACGTGCTCGGCCTCGGACAGCGGCGTGGCCCCGGGCGACGTACTCAGTACGATGGGCCGGCCGCAGCCGTCGATCGCTTTGCGAATCAGCTCGATTTCTGCCTTGTGATAGGGCTTCGAAAGGTCGTCGATCTTGATGTAGTCAATCTCCCACGAAGCGTACAGCTTGAAGATCGAGTGGTAGTACTCGGCCGCTCCCTTGCGGTCGGCGACGATGGTGTACATGTCTCTGAGCCACCCGCACTGTCCCTCGGTCGTGTAGATATCGGCGGCATTGGCGTCGGAGCCGAGGATCGG
This sequence comes from uncultured Pirellulales bacterium, assembly GCA_964421295.1. Classification (GTDB taxonomy): domain Bacteria; phylum Planctomycetota; class Phycisphaerae; order Sedimentisphaerales; family Anaerobacaceae; genus PLanc-01. Next base: position 16,551 of record CAYQXM010000092.1, on the reverse strand, counting down.
CGTCTTCTTTTTCACTGCCACCACGGGAACGCCGCGCATCACGTGTATGCCGAACTTCAACCCCTTGCTGTGCACGTAATCCGCGAGCGGCTTGAACCCCTTGCCGCCGGCCGCGGAGGGGAACCGGTTCGTCGCCGGCAGGAAGCGGCCGTACGGGTCCACCGTGTAGTTCGGGTCCTTTTGATTGTAGCCACCCGCTTTGTCGTTGCTGACAAACCACCGAATATCGACGATCACGTACTGCCACCCGTGACTCTTCAGTTTCTCGGCCATGTAGTCCGCGTTCGCCTTCACCTCCGCCTCCGTGACCGTCGGTCCATAGCAGTCCCAACTGTTCCACCCCATCGGCGGCGTCGGCGCCCACGACCAGAACTTCTCCCCGCTCCCCGCCTGTCCCAGGCACCCCTGGCACAGCCCTACCACCGCCACCACCATCGTCAACAGCATCCACGCATTGCGTTTCATCGCGGCTCCTTTAAGCATCACAGTAGTTCGTTCATTGTAGAGGAAGCCCCCTGCCGTGTCTACGCCTGTGCTGGCACCGGCGTCTTTACTCGCCCACACGCCATCGCCAGCAGGCGCTGGGCGATTTCCGCCGCCGCGTTCGGCCGGGCCACCTTCCGGCACGCCTCGGCCATCTCGCGTCGCGCCTGATCGTTCTTCAGCAGCGGCTCCAGCTCTTCCCACAGCCACTCCGTCCGATCCTCCGCGTCGGCCACGTCGTCCACGATCACCGCCGCCCCGACCTCGACGAGCTTGCCCGCGTTGAGGTACTGGTGCCGGTCCTTGTGGTACGGGTACGGCATGCAGATACTCGGCACGCCCGCCATCGCGTACTCCGCCACGCTGACCGCCCCGCTGCGTCCGATCAGCAGATCCGCGGCTGCATAGAGGTCCGGCATCTGATCGTAGTAGTTGACCACCCGGTGCGCGATGCCCACGTTCTGATACGCCCGCATCACGCTCATGTGGTTGTCCAGCCCCGTCAGGTGGACGATCTGCCACGTCGCGGCATACGCCTCCAGCTTGGGCAGCAGGCGCGTGACCGCCTCGTTGATATTGGCCGAGCCGCTCGAAGCGCCGGTGATCAGCAGGGTCTTCTTGCGCGGGTCCAGCTCCAGTTGCTTGATGGCCGCCGCACGATCGGCGTTCTGGAACGCGCGCCGCAGCGGACACCCCACGACGCTCACCTGTGCCTTGGCGGATCGGAACGCCTGCCGGCTGTCCTCGAATTGCGTGAAGATCTGATCCGCCCACCGCGCACAGAGGCGATTAGCGCGCCCCGGCACGATGTCGACGTTCACCAGCGCCACCGGTACCCCCATCCGCCGCCCCGCCAGACACACGGGGGCCGCGACGAAGCCGCCCGAACCGACGACGACCACTTTGCGGAGCGTGCCGTACTGCGGATGCACGCGGTCGCCGAGAATCACGTTCGCCTGCTTGTAGCTCTGGTAGAACGTCCGGCCGAACCGCACGAGCAGATCCGGACGCAGATACAGTCCGGTCGCCGGCAGCGGCGTGTGCTTGAAGCCCGTCTTGCCGAGAATGCGTTGATCGATCGCCCGCATGCTGCACAGGAAGTGAATCTCCGCCTCCGGTTCCTGCGCCACGATCTCCTCCGCAATCGCGAGCGCCGGGTAGATATGTCCCCCGGTGCCGCCCCCCGCAAAGAAAAAGGAATAGTCACTCACAGCCAGCCTCCCTGCATTCACAAATCGTCGATCCGTCACGGTCACGCGGGTCGTCGCGGCGGCGAGCATCGCACCTTCTCCTGCAACGCACCCGCCGGCTCGCCCCGAGCGGACCCGGACTGTCACGAGCCCCGCGACCGCCGGACGCTCGACGATCTTGCTCATCAGACCCGTCCCGACAACCGTGTCGGAACCACGGCGGCTATCATAGCCCGCCCCGCCCCCTTTTGTACAGGCCTTTTGCCCCACCACCACCCCGATGCCGACCCCCGCCAGCAGGAGAATTCCCGCCGCGGCCAGACGAACCACGCGAGGTCGGAGGCCGTAGATTTTAGGCTGTAGATACCTGAAGCCCGAGGCCTGACGCCTGAAGCCTTCCCCGCCTCCGGTCTTGCCAGGGTGGCAGCGGCAAGCGTCAGCTTGCCGATGGTCGACATGGACGACCTGGAGCCGCGCGGTAGCATGACTGTGCGCGGTGATAGTCCCACTCAGGTTGACGATGCGAATCCTCTGCGGAAAGTTCAAACACGCGAACTCGCCGAACAGCTCGATTGCCTTGCGGTCGTAGGCCTGGGCCGCTTCGACCTCGTCGTCGAAGGCTCCGAGATAGATCGTCCTGCCCCTCCAGTGAATTTGGGCGACCCATTTGGCTTTTTTGTTGTCCCGTGATACACCTTTGAACCGGGAGGCCCCGCAGATCTTCCGCCGGTTCCGCACATTCTCGGCATGATCGCAGATACGCAGATTGCTCCTGCGGTTGTCCCACTTGTTGCCGTTGGCGTGATCGACGAGCAGTCCGGCCGGGGCGTTCACGATCAACCGGTGCATCGAAACGTTCTTTCCGTTTATCGTGGCCCGCGCGTAGTCCGAACCGTTCGAGGCCCGCCATTTGCGCACGTTGAGCCATTCGAAGTCCGCCGCATCGACCAGCGCCGCCTTCCCATGCCCCAGGTTGATATAGCGCACGCTCTCGGGAGCTATCGTCTCCGCCCGCGCCACCGGCACCTGCTTCCGGCAGAACCTCCGGCAGTCCAGCACGACTCCCGTCCCCGACACCCGCGTCAATTCCCCCTCATGCCCCGGAAAGTTCGCGCACAGCAGCCAATCGCTGCGCCCGTTCCAGACGCCCATGACGCAAACGCATTGTCCGCACTCCGGCCGATGCGTTTGCGAGTTCTCAGTTCCGAGTTTTGAGTTCTGAGTTGGCGCCGCAACCGAGCCTGTCTTGTTGCATCTATCTTCACTCATAATTCAACTCACAACTAAGAACCAGAAACTCAACACTGGGGCCCACGAGGCCCACAGGGCCAGTTCTCAGTGCTAAGCTCTCAGTTCTCAGTTGCCACTCCAAACCACTCAGAACTCAAAACTAAAAACTCAACACTGGGGCCTCTAACGGCCCTCTATATATGGGGCCGCGCTAGCCTTATGTTGCTAGAAATCGTGCATAGTTACTACATGTGTAGAAGCGTAAGTCCTTGCCCCACCTGCACTAGAAGAAATCTGAGAATTCTCGGAATGTGCGCGCAGGGCGCTAGCCTTATGTTGCGAAAAATCTACGTAGTGCCGACAATTGTAGAGGTCTTCGCCGTCGTGAGAAATATGCGCAAAAGGATAGGTGCCGTATCAATGCAGGCGTCAGGCCTCAGGGTGTTGAGTTGCTCAGTCAACTCAAGACTAAGCACTCAAAACTCAGGACTCGGGCCCACCCGTAGGCCCGCCGCGCCTTATGTTGCGAAAAATCTACGTAGTGCCGACAATTGTAGAGGCGTCCGCCGAGACGGCAAAACTGCGCAAAATGATACAAGCGGTATCACTCTAAATAGGGACTGTCCCTATTTAGCCCTATGGCGAAAGAAGCGGCAGACAAGAACAAATGAGCATTCGCCGGATGGGTTCGGCTCATCCGGTTTTCGGATTGGCGCGACAATCCCACGGGGTTGAATAAGTGCAGATGTGTGAGGTCGCCTTGCCAAAGTCGTGACGGCAATGCCTATCTCTCACATCCGCGTGTAGGCTGCTGGCCGGCCAACTCTCCTATGTAGGTGCTGCCCTCCCCTGCCACCACCGTCACCGTCGCCTGGCAATTCGTGAGACAGTACCAGGCGTAGCCGACCAAGCCACCCACGAACTTACTGTCTTCTCCCACGGTAATCGAGCCGGTCGCATAGCAGTTCTCCAGCGTGCCTGCACAGTATCCCGCGAGCAGACCCACCCACTGCGAGTGCTGGCCCGTCGTAAGGTGCATGTCGACCACGCCCAGGTTCTTGATCTGGCCCGTGACATAGCTGAAGATCCCGAAGTTCCAGGCCGACGCGTCGTCCGTATCGATCTCCAGACCGCGAATGACATGGCCGTTGCCGTCAAACGTCCCCGCAAAAGGCGAACCTCTGCTGGTGCCGATGGGAGAGTAGTTCGACCCGGCGGAGCCCAAGTCAATGTCCGCGACGAGCACGAAATGCTTGTCCCAGTAGATGCTCGATTGGCAGACCGCCAGAAGCGTATTGGCATTGCCGATGCGGTAGGGATCTGCTGCCGTCCCACTGCCCTCGTTCAAGAGCTGAGAAGATTTCAACACGGGAAGGACCGTCCCGCCTGTGCCTTCCCAGGACAGACGCGGAAACATTCCATACATACCCAGGTTGGGATCGGAATCCATCATCCAATTGGGGTCGCCGCCCCAGCCATTGAAAGCGAAGGGCATGGCATAGAGCGACGTGCCCAGGCCGGCGCCACTCGTCGCGCAACCTGAAAAGGACTTATCCCACAGACATTCCACCGCTTCACCCCAGTAGGCATTGGCCATGCCCACCAAGCCCCCCCGCATTTCTCCCGTGACCGGTCCCACTGCATAGCAGCGACGCAGATGCCCTCCGTTGTACGCGACCAAGCCGCCGGCGCCGCTCGTGGCGAAGACGCGGGCCCAGGAGTAACAGCAGTCGATGGAGCCCACGTTCCCTCCGGTCAAGCCTCCGGCGCTGGTATCGGCAACGACCGTACCGGTGGCATAGCAGCGTGAAATCGTGCCCTCATTCCTGCCCACGAGGCCTCCGGCGACCGCGCGAGGCCCACGAACATCGTCGCCTTCCCAACTCCCGCTGACCCAGCCATCGAAGCTGCAGTTCAGGATGACACCATAGTTGATCCCGACCAAGCCGCCAAGACAGCCCCCCTGATACGTGGGCGGATCGTAGATGTTGCCGACATCCACAACAACCATGCCCGTCGCACTGCAATCTGTGATGGTGCCAGAGTTAATCGATGCCAATGCCCCCAAGGTGGCCCCCCAAAGCTTCTGGTCACCGGATGCAGTTGCCACGGCCGCATCCACAAGTGCCACATTGGCGACAACGCCGTCCTGCATTACGTGGAACAGACCTAATCTGTAGAGGTCGTGTCTGTAGGAGGAGAAGAGCCGCATGTCTCGAATCTTGTGCCCTCCACCGTCCAGATGACAGCGCAGGGTCCGCTCTGCCACAGTCTGGCCGGCTAGATCAATGTCGTTTGACAGGCGAAAGTACACGCCCACCTGATTGAAATCCGCCGCCAGGAACTGGTCCGGCGTGCTGATCAGATAGGGATCGTTCGGCTCCCCCGTTCCGCCGGCGAATTCCACCCCGCAGGCCGACAGACTTGCCCCAAGAATAACCGCTAGCACACACGTAACTTGAATGGCTCCATGTCTCATATCCGCACTCTCCTACGTTCGCTTTGCTCTTGGTCCGCCCTGCAATGCCTCCAATAATGTCACGCTCGACCACGCTCTTATAGTAGGTCATCCCCATGGCGAATGCAAGTCAAAAGCTTGGGAAAGAAGAGTGCCCGCGCGGGTTTTCGGGATCAGTGACAGCCTGGCTCAGGTGTGGGAGCCTCAAACGAAACTTGGGGATGGCCGATGGAGCAGTTCAAGTCGCCATGCCCTAATCCTGCTGCCCCCCGGCAAGCACAGGACAGGCTTGCAGGCTGCCACTCAGGACAGTCAGGAGGGTTTCACACACAAGAGGAATGAAGGCCCGGCCCAACCGAGGGCGAGTTCGCTGGGATGCTGCATGACGGAACGTGAGCGAGGGGATGGAACAAGTTGCCCGGCAAATACGGGACAAGAAACGCGCAAGCCGTCTGCGCTGACCCGCCACGAATGGAGGCGGTGGGCACGGCCCACCCTACCGGTGGAAACTGCGTTTTTGATGCGGAAATGACGGTGGGCGGGGGAATCTCCCATTAAGATAGGAAGAATGGGATTGACGGAGAAGGTCAGAACCGGTACCATGAGACTATCTGTGTCACGGGCTGTCGGTGGAGACACTATCGAGGCCGGACGCGTAGGATTAAGGGCTGCAGAGAGAGAAGGACGGGTGAAGATGAAGGGGACGGCGAGGTTTCTGGTCGGGTGCGTGGTGGCATTGCTGGTTTTGGGCGCTTCGGCCCAGGTGGCTTCGGCGGCCCCAACCTTGGATCAGCAGTCGGCGGTAGGCGCCGGCGCGTGCATCATCCTCGAGAGCGGGCACGTCGTGCAACAGCAAGTGACCGCCGGGACGACCGGCCTGCTGACGTTTGTCCAGGTGCAGATGTACGGCACAGGGACCAGCACCTTCTCCATTAACATGGGCTCCGCCTGGCAGGCGGACGCCGCCGAATTCTCCGCTCCCCTGACCACGACCGCCGACGGCTGGTATACGGTCAACACCTCCACCGCCGGCATCTATCTCGACGCGGGCGACACCTTCGTCATCAGCTTCGCCTACGACAGCGGCACCGTGCAGCCTGCCATGTACGTGACGTCGGCGCCGGATGACGGCTACGCGGCCGGCTCGCTCTGGTACGACGCCTTGAACGTAGACGCTCTTTCGGGCCAGGTCATGGACCTGACCTTCATGACCTTCGTGGACCGCGATATGATGCCCCCCGCGACAGTCCCGGCCCCCGGCGCGTTGCTGCTGGCCGGCCTCGGCGCGACGCTCGTCGCCGCCCGGCGGACGCGCAGAGGGCTGTAAGCCGCGGAGTCACCTCTAAACCACACGGATTACCAACAGCGTCGGATCGATCACTGCGCGGGGGCACCGGGCGAGATCCGGACTGTTTTCTTTCCCGGCGGCAAGGCCAGGCTCTCAAACCAGTGGGATGAGCCGCTTTCGCGTGAGCGGGCGAAGCCGTATTCGACGCCGTCGGCCTGGCATGACAGGGTCTTGCCGGCGTACGGGCCGGACGGGTTGTACCGCCCTGCCACCGTGGCCCGATACCACCAGATCGGAAAGCAGTGGCTGTCGAACCAGGGGCTCAGGGCGGTGATATCGACGTTACAGGCGTTCGTCAGGGGCGTGTCGTGGACGTGTACAACCATATCCCGCGTGAAGTACTGTTCGACCCAGCAGCGGCCGTGCGGGCGCGGCGGCAGCTGGCCCAGCTCGCGCTCGTCCCAGCCGGCGGGGATGTAGGCATCGAGAAAGGTGAGGTGAATATCCGCGTCGGTTTCCGCGGCGATCACCTGGGCCGCCGCGTTGACCAGCCAGCAGCCGGCGGAGTGGCCGATCAGGTGGATGTGCCGCCAGCCACGGGAGAGCGTAACGATCTCGCGGCCCAACTGCGGTCCGGCAACGTCACGACCGAGGCGGGCCGCCTCCCAGGGCAGGCAGCGGGCCTTTTCCCGCCAGTCGTACCAGCCGCAACGCCACTGCTCCGCGCTGGTCTGGCGAGCGAGCGCCGTAGCCAGATCGCCAGGCCAGGGCTCCGATTCGTACCAGCCGTGGGTCGCTATCACGAGGTTCGGCTCCGCACAGACCGGGGCGTCCGCCGCACGCAGGAAGGACGTGCGTGGCACGCCGGCGCCGGTAAGGAGCAGCGCGCCGGGCGCGGGCGAGGTGCGGCTGCCGCACGACGACACGAGAAAGCAGGCCAAGAGCCCGGTCGCGAGCATCGTTTGGTAGACGCGTACTTCAAGCTCGGATGTGACATTCATCAACTCCAGCATAGACGCCCCGCCGGGCGACGTCAAGCGGCGGACCGCCCATGGGAAAAACGCTGAGCAGAGTGGCGGCCGGTGTGCTATAATGGAAGTGATTGATTAAGGGTGATGTGCAATGAATCTCTGGCAGACAGTTCTCGTGATCCTGGGCATCCTGCTCGCGGCAGGCCCGGCGTACAGCAGCGAATTCTACGTCTCCCCGACGGGCGACGACCGCAATGCCGGCACGGTAGAGTGGCCGGTCCGGAACGTGAGCAAGGCGTTGGAGAAGGTCGAGGCGGGTGACACGATCTATCTACGCGGCGGTACGTACGCCTGCGCCGCCACGATCAAGATCAATCTCAGCGGCACGGCGGACCGCCCCCTGACGCTGCGGGCCTATCCGGGCGAAGCGCCGGTGCTCGATTTCCACGGCTGCAGCAGCCAGGGCCTTCGTCTTTCGGGGAGTTTCTGGCACCTTCAGGGATTCACCGTGCAATATGCCGGGGACAACGGCGTCATCGTCTACGGCGCCGACAATACCCTGGAGCAGTTGGTCACACGTTATAACGGCGACTCCGGCACCCAACTGCACACAGGCGCCGCCCGCAACCTAATCAAAAACTGCGACTCCTACGCGAATTACGATCCCGCCAACCACGGCGAGAACGCCGACGGCTTCGCCGCCAAATTCAGCCTGGGCGCGGGCAACACTTTTTCAGGCTGCCGCTCCTGGGGCAACTCCGACGACGGCTACGATTTCTGGGAAGCCGGCAGCGGTGTGACACTGACGGACTGTTGGGCCTTTCGCAACGGCGTCAACGTCTGGAACGAGCCGGCGTTCGCCGGCGACGGCAACGGCTTCAAACTGGGTCACGGCAGCGGCGCCCACGTGCTGATCCGCTGCGTCGCCTACAATCATCCCCACAACGGCATTGACGTGAACGGTAACGCGACCGGTGTCACGATCTACAACTGCTCGTGCGTCGCCAACAAGGGCCCGAACTTCTACTTCGACGAGCACTCGAGCCTGCACGTGATGCGCAACAATCTCTCGTACCTGGGCACCGCCGTGGTATACGACGAGATCGACGATGCGAACAATTCCTGGAACGGGTTCAGCCTCAGAGCGACCGATTTCCGCAGTGTCGATCCCAACGACATCGACGGCCCCCGCCCCGCCGACGGCGGCCGGCCCCACCTGCCGTTCCTGCGTCCCGCCCCGGGCAGCGTGCTGATCGACGCCGGCATCGACGTGCGGCAGCCCTACCAGGGTCGCGCCCCGGACCTGGGAGCGTTCGAGTTCGTCGAGGAAGACAGCAACGGCGACGGGATCGTCGACTTCACCGACCTGGCCAGCCTCGTCGCGCGCTGGCTGGACGGCGCCGGAGGGACCAACTTCGTCGACTTCGGCACATTGGCGGCGGATTGGCGACAGTGACCCGCGCCGGAACTCTCGCGGCGGGCTAGAAGCGAAAGTAGATGAAGGGGTTGAAGCCGCCGATGGCCACCGCCAGGGTGGACCAGAGGAAGACGAAGGCCGCCCAGGAACCGTGGATCGGTTCCAGGAAGGGATAGGCCGCCAAACGCTCGAAGACACGCCGGGGCCAGGGCGTGGCCGCAATTGCGGCGCAGATGAACCACGGCCAGTAGTGCAGCACGCCCAGGGCATTCAATGTCAACAGATCGCCGGAGCCATAAGCGCCGAAGAGCGCGCCGAGCCAGCGGCCCATCGTGGGGAAGTCCTCGATGCGGAAGAAGACCCAGCCGAGCAGGAAGGCCAGGATGACGTACCCATGTTGCAGGACCGGCCAAGTCCGTTGGAGGAGTCTGCCCCACAGGAGTTTTTCCCCCATCAGCAACAGGCCATAGTAGAGGCCCCAAATCACGAAGTTCCACGTCGCGCCGTGCCACAATCCCGTCAGGCCCCAGACGATCAGGATATTGACGATCCAGCGGGTCTTACTAACGCGATTGCCGCCCAGGGGGATATACACGTAGTCACGGAAGAAGGTCGACAGGGACATGTGCCACCGCCGCCAGAAGTCCGTCACCGAGCGCGCGACATAGGGGTAATTGAAGTTTTCGAGGAAGTGAAAGCCGAACATCCACCCGAGCCCGATGGCCATGTCGGAATACCCGGAGAAGTCGAAGTAGATCTGGAACGCATAGGCGATGAACGCCGCCCACGCCGGCAACGCCCCCACCGAAGGCTCCGCCGCCAGGATCGTATCGGCGACGTATCCCATCATGTTGGCCAGCAGGACTTTCTTGCCCAGGCCGAGGCAGAAGCGTTCGAGCCCACGCGCGAACTCGGCCCGGCTCTCGTGCCGCATCAGCATTTCGTCCTGAATCGTTTCGTAACGCACGATGGGTCCGGCGATCAACTGCGGGAACATCGCGAGATACGTGCCGAAGAACACCGGGTTTTTCTGGAGTCGCACCGTGCCCCGGTAGACGTCCACCACGTAGGAAAGAGCCTGGAACGTGTAAAACGAGATGCCGATCGGCAGCGCGATGTGCGGCACGGGCCAGGCGGTCCCGAGAACGAGATTCACGTTCTCCACGACGAAGCCGGCATACTTGAAGATACCGAGGCCCAGCAGGTTGAGGGACACGCCGGTCACCAGCAGCCCCGTCTTATGCGATGGCCAGCGGACCATGAGCATCGCCAGGCCCCAGTTGACGATGATCGAGGCGATGAAAAGCACCACGTATATCGGCTCCCCCCAGGCGTAGAACAGCACGGACACGAGCAGCAAAAGCGCGTTGCGCCACCCGCGGTGGGCGCAGGCGAAGTAAAGCACCCATGTCAGGGGCAGGAAGAAGAAGAGAAAGGTCAGACTTGAGAATACCATATCGCCATGCTCCGTCGGGGTCTTTCGATTACCGGAAGGACTCCAGGGGCGCCAGCCCCAGCGTCCACAGTTGCATGCCCAGGAAGATCACATCGGTAATCTCATTCCGGGCCACGAAGTCGTCGAGATCGAACGGAGTCCCGACATCCGCCGCGTAGTGTCGCAGATCGACGAACCAGGTCGTGTGAAAGTGGGAGGCCAGAAACAGCTCGAGGCAATTATCGTAGGAATCGCCAATCACCAGGAGATGGCCGGAGGCCGTGCCCAAGGAGGTGTACCTGATCAGGCCGTAGTCATCCCCGAAGTATTGACCGTAGTGATTGGCGAATTTCCCCGGCGCATACCGGCCGCTCTCATATTGCTGCTGGGCATTTCTTGGTCGCGCTGCGAATCCGTGGACGCAGACCTCGCACGGCGGCAGGTCGAGGACGGGACCCGTCATCGTGTCACTCACGTCCTCGTAGTAGCCGGCACGGCGGGCGAAAGACCCCCGGAATTCGAGGTGCGGCAGGTCCTTCCAGTCCTGTGGCACCAGCGGTGCGCTCAAGTCACGCTTCTGCGTGTGGAGCAGACTCCACACCTGGCGGTACACCTGGTAGGCTCCGCGACCGTTCCAGTGATGGTCGGTGCGGTAGTAACACGAAAGCACCTCGGCCGGGGTGGTATCCTGACCCGCCCAGGCGAATCCCACGTCCGGGTCGAGCAGCGTGCGAAACCGCCGCACGTAGAGGTCTCCCGCGAGATACTCCGGAGGGCGCGTCCCCCATGTCCCATCGACCACCAGCCAGTCGGCCGCGGGCAGCGTGGCGAAAACGGAAAAATGCACCTGCGGCCACGCGCGGTGGAGACGCTGGTAATAGGCGGCGCGCTCCGCAAGCCTGGCGTCATCCGCCGGATGATACAGAGTCGGCCGGTCGCAGAGGCGCTCGCCCTCCGCGGTGTTCACGCGGGTGTAAGTCCGGAACAGTGGCCTGACCGGCGCCGACGAGGCCGGGAAGACCTCCAGGGACAACTCCGCCAGCGGCGTCACACAGCGGCGATACGCCGGGACCAAAGCCCTATTGAGGAAAGGAAAGTTCTGCTTCGCCAGCCGCTCCCAATCACCCTGCAGCGTGCCGGAAAGAAAGGCTTTCAGCGATAGCGGCGGGAAGCCGTCCGTGGCGGCATTGAAGCCTTCTTCCCCTTCCCGGCTCAGGGCGCCTGCGGCCGAGCGGCTCTGCATGCCGGACCACACTTGTTTGCCTATCACGCGACCGTACTTGGCACAAACGAACAGTTGTGCCGCCGCGAACACTACGACCAACGCCGCGTAGCTACCCCTATGCCTGGACCCCGACGCCATCTCTGATTAGGTTCCTTGCGAAAAAGTCCGACGCTCGATGATTGCCTGACAGGAAGCGAGCGCCATAGTCATTCTTCGGCAGACGATTCTCGATGGATTAGGGACATTCTCGGCCGGGACTCCTCCGGCGGCCCGTTGCGAGCGTGTAGCAGAGCCGATCGGCGCCGGGCCCGCCCCGCGTCCCATAACAACTCCGGCAATTCGTGACCGACAGCGTCAAATCCCTTGCCCGAGACCACGGTTGCATTCTATCATGGTGTTCCTGACCGCACTGGGCGGACCAGGTAACAGGCCAGGAAGAACGCATCGATATCGAGGGAAGTTCGGGAGGATATGGTCTATGCGGCTGTTGACGGCATCTCTGTGCCTCGTCATGGTGGCTCTCAGCCTGATCGAGTACACGCGCGGAAGGAGTCCCTCCCGATGGCTGAAACTGCTGTTCTGGGTGGCGCTCCTGGCATCTTCGGTGACTCGCTTCTGGCCCTTGCTGATCCTCACCGCCATATTCCTGGGTCTCGTTTTGCTGGCACGCCGGTTTCCGCTGCACGCGGTCGCGCTGGAATCTCGAATCGCCCTGTTGTGGTCCAAGAAGAACGCGGGGAATGCAGACGAGTTGTTCGCCCAGATGCCGGGGCTGATGGAGGCAAAGAACGAAGAACTGCACGAGAAGTTGAACCACAGGAACCCGGACGTCAAGTTCCTCGCCCTGGCGACGCTCGCAGAGCGAAAGGACCGAACGGCCGTCCCCAGGCTGCTCACCCTGCTGGAGGAAGGTGCGGCGGAGGACCACGTGACCCTCCTCGACGCACTCGGCAAGATTGGAGACCCGGCCGCAGGACAGTCCGTAGCGAAGTTCCTCGGCCACGACAAGGAATACGTGCGGGAGAGAGCGTTGATCTGCCTTCGCGCCCTGCGGAACACCGCGGTCCTTCCCGCCATTATCGAACAGTTGCAGAAGGAGAAGAGCCCGGAATTGATGAGGCTGGGCTTGCGAACGTTGTATGACCTCGGGGCGGAAGATGCGATCAAGGCGCACTGGAACACCATCCCGCCTCACGTGAAGTCCGAGTACTTCAATGCGATCTACGAAATAGCCGACGAGCGGCTCAAGGAGCTTTCCTGCTTCGCATCGTGTGCAGCAGAAGACGCGTCGGAGGAGATCCGCCAACAGAGTCGGGCGTTGCGACGGAAGATGCTCCTGCACGAATACGAGCAGCAGTATGCGGACATCTTTCCCGCCCGGAACGTGGTGAAATCGGCGTCCGATCGGGCCCAGCCCCTTGATCTGCGAACGGACAGACTCCTGTCTCTCGCTGCGGGCGCTGACGGACACCTGGAGGTGCATCCCGGCGCGTTCATGGCCAACGTGTCGGCACGCTACCAACATCAAGCGGAAAACAGAGACGACACGGATATCGCGGAAATCGTTCTCCAAGTGGCGGACGATCAGGGGGACCTCTGGGAAGTGGTCTTCTCCCTTCCGGCCTCCATCCTGTTCGACTCGGCCCTGGCCTCCTCCGGCCCGCAGTACTATGGCGACGTCGCCGAGAATGTCCGCCAAGCCTTCCGGGACCGAGTGTTGTTGCGGGGCCTGCAAACTATGGATGACAGCCGGGAAGGCAAGAGCATCCGGATAGGCGAAGACCCGGTTGAAATCTTCCTGAAGTACCAGTCGCCCGTAATGGACGTCGCTCTACACAAAGGAAGTGAGAATGGCCCCGTCTGCCTGTTGATCAGGACCTTCCGGGTCAACGACGATCATGGCGGACAGCTCCCTCCTTTCGTTTCGACCTGCGCATTGATGGCACTTGTCTCACAACTCGTCGAGGAGAGGCGGAGCCCCGACAGCCCACCCACGGGGGCGTTTCGCGTTCACAAGGTGGGGCACGGCGCGACAGGACAAGCGAACGTCCGCATCGTCTGAGACCTAGGTGTCAAGGCGTACGCCCTACCGCGTTAGGCTTTCCTCTTGTCTTCATCGCTACCGCGCGGGATCATCGCGGAAAACACAACGATGGCGTGCAAAACGTGCAATAGACTAAGGAGAACCCTTCGATGGACGCTTCAAGATCAGGTCTCGACCGAAAACTGCTGACGATCAGTATAGGCACAATCTTGCTGCTCCAGACGGCCAGCGGTTTGTCGGCCCAAGAGCCTAATCGCATCGGCGGTCCGGCGGACGGGGGTGGGCGACGGGGTGGAGGGTTCGGGGCGACGGCGGGACCGGTGCTGGATTTCGGCACGCCGGGAATCGAGTTGAAACCGTTCGTGATCGATCATCGCCATGCGGCCGACGCGTTGATCGATTTGTCGTTTCTCCACGAAGGCCCCGCCGGCAAGGATGGGTTCATCAAGATTCAGGACGGGCACCTCGCCACCGGTAGCGGCAAGCCCATTCGCTTCTGGGGGTTCAACCTGACCGAATGGAGCCGGGGCTCGTACGAGATCCCGACCAGGGAGGATGCCCCCGTCTACGCGGCGGCGCTGTCACGATATGGGGTCAACCTGGTCCGGCTGCACTTCCTCGATCTGCCGGCGCCCCGCGGGTTCATCGACGCGACCGCCAACGACAGCCAGCACTTCGACAAAGACCTTCTCGACCGCGAAGACTTCTTCATCGCCGAGCTGCTCAAACGCGGCATCTACATCGATTTCAACCTGTACGTGGGCCGGCAGTTCAAGAACGGCGATAACCTGCTCACCTCCACGCCGCCCGATCCCAACGCGGCCCCCGCCCGGGGACGGGGCGGGATGCGCGGGGGGCTGATCGGCAAATCCGAGCTGTTCTTCGACAAGCGCGGCATCGAGTTGCAGAAAGACTACGCCCGGCAGTGGCTCACGCACGTCAATCCGTACACGGGCCGCAAGTACGTGGACGAGCCCGGCCTGGCCATCGTCGAGCTGGTCAATGAAGCTTCCATCGATATCGGCTACAGCGGCAACGCGGTGTATGCGAAGGAACTCGATGAGCTCTACAACGCGTGGCTAAAGAAGACGCAGACATCCGAGAAGCTGGCCCGGCTGCACGAGCTGGCGGGCGTGCCGGCGGATCAGCCTTTGCCGCGGCTGGTGGGCCCGGCGGTGCGCGAAGCTCCCAAGGAACGATACTATGTGGAATGCGACTTCTTTCACGATCTGCGGACCGGTTTCTTCAAGGACATGAGCGACTACCTCAAGAACACGCTGGGCGTGAAGTGCCTCGTCATGGGCACGGCCGACCATTCGCACTCCGGCTCAGGCTATCCGATCACCTGGGCCAACGCCGCCCTCGATATCGTCGATGGTCACGACTATTGGCAGCACCCCTCGGTCAATCCAGGCAACTCGCCCATGGTGAACGATCCGAACAACTCCGTCATCGTGGAGCTGGCCCGCACGCCGGTCGTGGGAAAACCCTACACCGTCAGCGAGATGGGACACCCCTACCCCAACCAGTTCGCCGCCGAGGGCCTGCCGCTTCTGGCCGCGTACGGCGCCTTCCAGGGATGGGACATGATCGTCTGGTACACCTTCGAGATGAAGAAGGACCCCAACTGGGCGCCGTATGTCGGGGACGCGTTCGATATGTCACTCGATCCCGTCAAGATGCCCCAGATGGCGGCCTGCGCGTTGATGTATGTCCGCGGTGACATCGAGCCGGCGAAACAGACTCTCACCCGCACCTACACGCGCCGGCAGGTCTGGGACAGTCGCCTGCTGGGACGGGAGGAACGCTCCTGGTTCACGCCGGGCTACCCCGCTATTGTCTCGCTGCTGCACGGCGTCCGCGTCGGTTCGTTCGACGGCGCCGCGACGCAGCTACCGAAAGGCATCAATACCGCCCCGCCTTTCAAGAGCGACACGGGCCAGCTCGTCTGGGATGTCGGCCCCGGCCAAAAGAACGGCGTTGTCACCATCGACAGCCCGCGCTCGCAAGCTTTGATCGGCTTCGTCAAGAACAGCAAGCAGAGCGCGAGCAACCTCGCCGTCGACGTGAAGAACGATTTCTGCACGGTGATGCTCAACTCGTTGGAGAACAAGCCCATCGCCAGCACCACGAGGCTCCTGCTGACGGCGGCCGTGCGGGTGGAGAACACCGGACTGCAATGGGACACCCGCCGCGTACGTTCGATGAATGGCGGCCGCTCGCCCACCTTGATCGAACCTGTCACCGGGACGATCACGCTGAAGCATCTGGACGGCGTTACCGGCGTGTCGGTCCAGCCCCTGGACGGCTCGGGCCGCGCTCTGGGCCAACCCCTCGTCGCCCGCAAGACCGCGTCCGGCTGGGAGATTCCCGTCGGGGAGCCCGTCACGACCTGGTACGAGGTGCGCGTCGCCAGATGACGCAAAAGAAAGGGCCTGCATCGAGGGGATGCAGGCCCCGGTAAGAACTCGTGAGGCGAACTCACTGACCCGTGAGACTACTTGCCCTTGTCGACCATGAAAGTGACGGCGTTCAGGAACATCTTCTCACCATCGGGGGTCAGGTTGTACATACCGTCGGGAGCGTAGGTCGGAGCGACGTTCTTACTGCCCGTGCCGGCGACAAACAGCATGCGCGGGCCGCCCGCGACCGCGGTGCCGGCTTCGAAGTACTTCTGTCCGGCTTCCCACGTCACGATCGAGAGCCAGCCATCGGTGCCACGAGTCGCCAGTACCTTGCCGTTGCCGGCATCGACAACGTCCTTGACCCAGTCCATGTTGTATTCAGGCAGCACGTAGGCAACTTGGCCG
>CAYQXM010000091.1:0-21654 GCA_964421295.1 uncultured Pirellulales bacterium | reverse complement strand
AATCAGATCGTGGGCGAACTGGTCGCCCTGGTCGGTGGCAGCCGCAAGTTCAATGAGAATCAGGCCGCCAAGAGGACGCATCATGCGAGCACGACCGTAGCCCACGAGTTCAGTCACAAGTCCAAGGACATCCTGCCGCAGGCAAAGAAGAGCATGAAGCTCTCGGCCAGCGATCGGGTCTTCCATAAGATCGCCGGCAAAGCCGAGGACAAGACGGTCCCCATGACCCACGATGATCTGGATGCGTTCAACAGCTAACAGATAAAGAGGTTGTCAGTCAGTCTCCTTCCTATTCCGGGTGGGTCGTTCCGGCCCACCCGGAATATTGCGCTAAACTCACGCACCTCCTACCGCATTTCCTCCCTCCAGCTCGTCCTGCGAGCGGCAAATTTGTATTGCGTTGCTGGACCGAAAGCTGTATAAGAAGCATTTCTGTTCACGCCCAACGCTATGGCGCAACGGATTTTACCGTTCCGGATGGGCAGGGGGATCTCGTTGAGATGTCAGGTTTCCGAAATCACCAAGCACCCGCCGGCGTGGGCTATTTGACATAAGTTCAGCTAGGGTTATGTTTTACCAATAATGGAGAAGTTATGAAGCGTAGAATGGTGACGATTGACGCCAACACGGCCGCCGCGCATGTTGCCCACGCGACAAACGAAGTGATTGCCATCTATCCGATCACGCCGAGCTCGCCGATGGGCGAGATTTCCGACGCCAAGACGGCAAAGGGCGAAAAGAACATCTGGGGAACAGTTCCGTCGGTGACGGAAATGCAGTCCGAAGGTGGGGCGGCGGGAGCGGTCCACGGCGCGTTGGCTGCCGGGGCGCTGACCACAACATTCACGGCCTCACAGGGCCTGCTTCTGATGATTCCGAATATGTACAAGATCGCCGGCGAACTGTTGCCGACCGTCTTTCACATCACCGCTCGCTCCATTGCCTGCCAGGCGTTGTCCATCTTCGGCGATCATTCGGACGTGATGACCTGCCGCGAAACCGGCTTCGGCATGCTGTGTTCCAACAGCGTTCAGGAAGCCATGGACTTCGCCCTGATCGCTCAGCAGGCGACGCTGGCGTCTCGTATACCCTTCGTTCACTTCTTCGATGGGTTCCGGACCAGCCATGAGATTCAGAAGATTGAAGAACTGAGCTACGACGATATGCGGGCGATGATCGATGATGAGTTGGTCGCCGCTCATAAGGCCAGGGCGTTGTCGCCCGATCGTCCGACGATGGGTGGCACGGCTCAGAATCCGGACGTCTACTTCCAGGGTCGCGAGACGGTGAACAAGTTCTATGAGGCGACGCCGGGCATCGTCCAGGCCGCGATGGACAAGTTCGCCAAGCTCGTCGGCCGGCAGTACAAACTGTTCGACTATGTCGGTGACCCGAAAGCCGAAAAGGTGATCGTGGTTATGGGCAGCGGCGCGGAGACGATTCACGAGACGGTGGATTGCCTGGTCTCCAAGGGCGAGAAGGTGGGCGTGGTCAAGGTGCGGCTGTATCGCCCGTTCAACACGGAGGCCTTCATTGCCGCGCTGCCCAAGACGGTGAAGAAGATCGCCGTGCTGGACCGGACCAAGGAGCCCGGTTCGATTGGCGAGCCGCTGTACCTGGACGTTCGTACCGCGATCGGCGAGGCGATGGCCGATGGACTCGTGTCGTGGAAGAGTTACCCCGTGATCGTGGGTGGCCGCTACGGCTTGGGTTCGAAGGAATTCACGCCCGCGATGGCGAAGGCCGTCTTCGACAATCTGGATGCGGCCAAGCCGAAGAAGAGTTTCACCGTCGGTATCACCGACGATGTGACCAACACCAGCCTCGAAGTCGATGATTCGTTCGTCGTCCCGGCCGAAGGGCTCTATACGGCTATGTTCTACGGCCTCGGGTCCGATGGTACGGTCGGCGCCAACCACAACTCGATCATGATCATCGGCCAGTTGACCGACAACTACGCCCAGGGCTACTTCGTGTATGACTCCAAGAAGGCGGGGGCGGTCACGGTATCGCACCTGCGGTTCGGCAAGAACCTGATCCGCCGGCCTTACCTGATTCGCAAGGCCAACTTCATCGCCTGCCACAACCCGAGCTTCCTCGAGAAGTACGATCTGCTCTCCAACGCCCAGGACGGCGGCATCTTCCTGCTGACGACGAGCCACCCGGCCGACAAGGTCTGGGACTCGCTGCCGAAGGAGATGCAGAAGCAGATGATCGACAAGAAGATGAAGTTTTACGCCATCGACGCGATCTCGCTGGCCCAGGAACTCGGGCTCGGGGCCCGCATCAACGTGATCATGCAGACGGCGTTCTTCAAGATCAGCAACATCATCCCGCTCGACAAGGCCCTCGGCGCCATCAAGGAGGCCATCAAGAAGAGCTACGGCAAGAAGGGCGAGAAGGTCGTCAAGATGAACACCGACGCCGTGGATAAGGCGTTGGATCGCGTCTATGAAGTGAAAATGCCGGGCAAGGTCACGAGCAGCTGGACGCGTCCGGCCCCGGTTCCGGCGGACGCTCCGGAGTTCGTCCAGAAAGTGACCGCCGAGTTGATGGCGATGCGCGGCGACGCCGTTCCGGTCAGCCAGATGCCGATCGATGGCCGCTACCCGACGGGTACGACCAAGTACGAGAAGCGCAACATCGCGGTCGAG
Source organism: uncultured Pirellulales bacterium (assembly GCA_964421295.1). GTDB lineage: Bacteria > Planctomycetota > Phycisphaerae > Sedimentisphaerales > Anaerobacaceae > PLanc-01. Next base: position 19,000 of record CAYQXM010000091.1, on the reverse strand, counting down.
ATTCCGCAGTGGGTGCCGGAACTGTGTCTGCAGTGCGGCATGTGCTCGCTGGTCTGCCCGCACGCGACGATCCGCGTCAAAGCGTACGACGCCAAGTACGCCGCCGGCGCTCCGAAGTCGTTCAAGAGCATCGACGCCAAGACCAAGGAACTGGCCGGCATGAAGTGGACCGTTCAGGTCGCTCCGGAAGATTGCACCGGCTGCGGCGCCTGCGTCCAGATGTGCCCGGGAATCGAGCGTGACCCGGCCACCAAGCAGCCGACCGGCCGCAAGGCGATCAATATGGAGACCCAGGAACCCATCCGGGCTCGTGAGCGAGAGAACTTCAACTACTTCCTCTCGATCCCGAACACGGATCGTTCGCTGTTCAAGGCCAACACGGTCAAGGGCAGCCAGTTGATTCAGCCGCTGTTCGAGTACTCCGGCGCCTGTGCCGGCTGCGGCGAGACGCCCTACGTCAAGCTGGTCTCGCAGCTGTTCGGCGACCGTGCCTTCATCGGTAACGCCACCGGCTGCTCCTCGATCTACGGCGGCAACCTGCCGACCACGCCCTATACCACGCGTGCGGACGGCCGGGGTCCGGCCTGGAGCAACAGCCTCTTCGAGGACAACGCTGAGTTCGCGATGGGTATGCGACTGACCGCCAACAAGTTCTGTGAGCAGGCGGTTGAAGTGCTCGATGCGGTGACGGCCAAGGGCTGTGTCGACAAGAACCTCGCCGCTGAGATTCGTTCGGCGGTGATCGCGAACAACCCCGAGCAGGTCGCCATTGAAGAGCAACGGGGACGCGTCGAGGAACTCAAGAAGCAGCTCGCCAAGAGCAATTGCCCCGAGTGCAAGCGGCTGCTCACGCTGGCGGACTTCCTGGTTCGCAAGAGCGTCTGGGCGATCGGCGGCGACGGTTGGGCGTACGATATAGGTTACGGTGGCCTCGACCACGTCCTGGCCAGCGGCGCCAACGTCAACGTCCTGATTCTCGACACCGAGGTCTATTCGAACACCGGCGGCCAGATGTCCAAGTCGACGCCGAGAGCCGCGGTGGCGAAGTTTGCCGCGGCCGGCAAGTCCGCTCCGAAGAAAGACATGGGCCTGCTCGCCATGACCTACGGCAACATCTACGTAGCCAAGGTTGCGCTGGGCGCCAACCCGGCACAGGCGGTCAAGGCATTCGTCGAAGCCGAGGCCTATCCGGGTCCGTCGCTGATCATCGCCTATTCACAGTGCATCAATCACGGCATCGACATGACGACCGGTTACGAGGAGCAGAAGAAGGCTGTCGCCTGTGGTCACTGGCCGCTGTATCGGTTCGACCCGCGGCTCAAGGCCGAAGGCAAGAACCCGCTGCAGCTCGACTCGAAGGCTCCGACGGTCAAGTTCGAAGACTACGCTTACGGCGAGAACCGGTATCGGTCGCTCCAGCAGATGAAGCCCGAGGCGGCCGCCGAGCTGATGAAGCTGGCCACTCAGGACGCGGCCGAGCGCGTCGCCCTGATGCAGCAACTGGCCGACCTGAAGTGCGGCACCTGTGCTCAGTGCGATAAAGGTGCTTGCGAAAAGTAAGCGGTTCGCTACAGTAATCTGAAGTGATGGTTGCGGCTTGGCCCTGGGGTCAAGCCGCAACCCTATGGTGCTGAGCCGAGTTTACGGGTGGCCATCGGACGTTGGAGGGCAGGGTCATGCAGATGAAGGGAATACGGTGGGCGATTGTGATCGCGGCGGTCGTGCCGATTCTGACCGGCTGCCGGACGATGAGTTCAAGCTCGTTGAAGACCAGCGCAGGCAATCCGACGGAGGAGGTCACGGCAGCTTTCGATGCAACCGGTGGCCAGGCGGCGTGGCAACAGTGCCGCTACTTCGAAGTCACCGGCGTGGTGACCTGCTATCCGGATGATGGCGGAGCCTACCTGACCGAACACACGTTTCACGTATCGCCCTCGACACATGCCCTTTCCATTTCCGCGCACGAGCCGCTGTCCGACTACGTCTGGCAGCTCGCAGGTCACCAGTTCCACTGTGCCCAGGGCAATCCGGATGTCGATGTATCGCCGCTCCAGCAAGACTACTCCGACTATGCTGAAGCGGTGCTGGAGATCCTGACGGCGCCGGTCCGAATGCTGGAGTGGAGCGGACTGCTGAAAGCCGAGGCTGGAACGGTGATGATCGGCGGCCGACCCTACCGTGTCATGGAGGCGGGGGCTCCGACAGGTCTTCAACGCCGCTACTATCAGGATGAGGCCAATTCTCGGGTCGATATCATCTGGCTGGTCAACAGCGACAGAACGCACTTCGTCATCGCACGGGGCTATGATTACGCGGTGATCTCCGGTGTTCAGATTCCGACGAAGATTGAACTCCTTCGCTCCGGCCCGGCCCGTCAGATTGGTCCTCGCTTCGTGAAAATAGACATTCGGCTGTAACCGGAGTGGGGACTACTCAACCGTCTACGACGACAGGCGACGCAGGTCGCGCCACCTCGTGGCCGCCACTTCGCGAGTCATGTATGCGGGTGATGAAGTCTGGTTACGACTTGTCGTAGCGTCAAGAGATGGAAAAAGAAGAGGGCCGGACCATTCTGCTCTGAGGCCCGGCCCCTGCGTCTTTTTTCAGTGTACTCCTTCAGTTACATGTGACATCGCGGTCACTTTGGTCCGGCCGCCCACCTCTTCGATGACGATTTGGCCCGTGCCCTTATAGGCGACGCAGTAGCCGGCGGTCACCCAGCCTTCTACGGTCGTCTTGAAACCGGCCGGGAGGAACAGCGTGCCGGCTTCGATGTTCAGCGTGCACAGCTTGGGTGTCTTGGCGCCCGCGTCCATGCTGAAGCCGTTGAAGACGTACATCGTGCCGCCATAGAGATTCAGCTTGCCGCCAAGCCAGAGCCAATCACGAACGATGACGGTGCCGCTGCCCTGGTTGAAGGTCACGTAAGGGCCGTCGTGCCACCACCAACTGTCGCCGATGAGGAGATTCTTGACATCGAACCAGCCGCCGGTGTTGTTGAGGCCGACGTTGGTCTGGGGCCGCGCATCCTCACTGGCGCCCACGGAGACCAGACCGATGAACGCCGGGCTGATATAGCTGCCGCCTTCGATGTTGAAACTGACGGCGCCGAACTCCGGTCCCCAGACATCGGCTGCGTCCGTCACTGCGAATTCCCCGACGCGAATCGTCGGCCCGGCCTTCGGTGTGTTCGCGTCGGCCGCCACGATGTAGGTGGGGTTGATCTGCGTGTTGCCCACGCCGGGGCCCGGGAGCACGTTCAGCGACCAGTTATTGGGATCCATCCAGTTCCCGCTGCCGGTCGCGTTGGTCCACTGGTTCACCGCGGCTGTCGCGCCGCAGGCCAGGATCATCACTATAACCAGAGAAATCAGAGCGTTCCGCATAGCAGTTCTCCTCACAAGAATTGTTGTTTCCCGACGCTGGGCCGGGCGTTCTTCGTCTTCATCGAACGTCTCCTGCCCTTCATTCGATAGATCGACCGCACCTCCCTTTCTGACCTTCACTGAAGGTCTGCCGGCGCCGGACCGAAATGTGCCCGGATGCAGACCGAGGTCTCGGTGCCGCCAAGATGAGACTCCATGCTCACGAAATGCGCCAACATTCGCACGTCCAACGGTTGGCATCGTTGATTGTATCGACTCTCCCCACGGGGACGCAAGTCCTTCACGAGCCCCGGCTCAAGGCGATGGCGGAATCTGGAGTCTGACGCCGCATTGAGGGCACGTGCCGCGACGCCCCGCGTGTTGGCTGGGAACCTTGAGAATCTGGCCGCACCGGCAGGAGAAGCGGATGTAGCCGTCTCCCGTGTGTGGTTCATTCGCTCTCGGTGGAGCGTTGGAAGGTTGCTGGACCATCGCGGTCTCACCGCGGCGCGGGATGCGTACGCTTCCCTGGCAACTCGGACACTGCACGACTTTTCCTTCGTAGCGCACGGATGCCCTGATGGCGCGACCGCATGGACACTGGACGAGGATGGGGGCCGCGGCGGTGGCCTGTGGTACAACATCATGCACGTCAAGCAGGGGAACAGACAGATGCGTGGGGGGAGGCAGCGGAATCGGCTCCTCCGGCTTCGACTCCCGCGGCTCTTCGTTTGTGGGGTGGATACCTACTTGGGCGAAGACGGGATCGTATGCCGGTGTCGGGCAGCCGTGCCTCCATTCCTGCCAGATTTGTACGAGGGACTTCTCATACCGTTCCATTTGGATCCAACCTTTGCGGCAGAGATAGAATGCGAGGAGAAAACCCGCCGTAAAGCCACCGAGATGCGCCAAATAGGCCACGTTGGACTTGAACAAGAACATGCCGGCAAGGTTGTTCCAGAGCGTCCAGAAGAGAATCATCCAGAAACCGCTCACGGTGAACTGACGCGCGTAGACAAAGAACAGCCAATAGCAGGTGATGTCGTTCTGGGGGAACAGGACCAGGTACATGCCCACGATCCCGTTGATGGCCCCGCTGGCGCCGAGTGCGCCTGCCGAAGAGCCAAGCAAATGGGCGATTCCGCCCGCGACGCCGAGAAGAACATAGAGAGGCAGGTAGGCCAGATTCCCTACCTTGGCGCAAACGGCGTTGCCGAAGACCCAGAGGAACCACATGTTGCCGAGAAGATGAAGGAGGCTACCGTGCAGCCACACATGACCCAGCAGGCCCTTCAGACTCCAGCCGCGCAGCACATAACTGTCGATGCCGACCGGGGGCGAGTCTGGGGTGCGTTCTCTCGATCGGTCATTCTGAACGGAACCGGTAGGCGTTTGATGCTGTCTACGCTGGGGACGGGATTCGGGTCTGATCTCCTCTTGAACGGCCTCATTGACCTGTGCCACAAACACGAGCACCGTAGCCACGATAATCAGCCAGTTCACGACGGGAGGCCGTTCCTGAGGGACATCGACTCGCCACGGTAGTATCATTCTGCTCCCACCTCGCAGACGCAGACAATATGCACCATCCTCACACATGATACTGGAAAGACCCGGAAAAGTACACGATAATGCGGCCACCATGGGCACGGATGACATTGGATGAACGGCATGGCTGAACTCGGCAAAGTGGAGACACTCGCATCCAGGAAGACGGTCCGACCCGTTCTGATCGCGTCATGTCGGAACGTGACGGAGCATACGACCATCATCCGGCATCTGCTGGTCGGACTGGCCGACGAGTCGATTTCGGTGGGCCTGGTGAGTCCGGCCCAATGCGATGTGGAGCGGCTGGCCCCTACACCGGTGAGCGTCTTCAGCCATCCGCTGATCGACCTGCCCATCCTGGAACCGTTCGTCATTGAACCGCTGGCGAATCAAATCGAGAGGTTCAAGCCGACGGTACTGCATTGTCTCTGCGAGAGCCGGGCCGCGCTCGTCAAGAAGCTGGCGGCGCGCCTGGATGTGCCGTACATTCTCACCATCAATTCACTCTCCTATCCGCTCAGCAGGCTACCCATCTGCGCGCGGCGGTGTGCACGGATCGTGGCGGCCGCACCGGTGATCGCCGTTCAGGTCGCCAAGTCGCACCTGGGTCTGGCCGACCGCATTCAACAAGTCAACATGGGAACGTTTGCCCAGCCAGACATCGTCTGCTTTTCGAATCCGTCCCGTATGCCGAGCGTGGTGGTCGTTTGCCCGCTCAACCATGCGGGGCGTCTGATGCATCTGTTCGACGCCATCAAGGCTCTCCTTTCCGACGGGCGCGAATTCGTGACCGTCATTATGGGCAGCGGTCGAGAGGACCGACGGCTCCGGAAGCATCTCGTGTCTACCGGCCTGTCTGAGTGGGTCACGATAGTGCCGGTGCTCGACCCCTGGCTCAGCGTTCTGGCCGCCGCAGACATTTTCATCCAGCCTCAGCCGTCGCGGTCATTCAGTGTCTTTCTGCTTGAGGCGATGGGTCTGGGGGCGGCTGTGGCTGCCTGCGCCGGCGGTGTGGATGATCTCATCGTCCCGGGCAAGACGGCCGCGGTCTTCGATCCGGCCAGCAAGTCCAACATTCACCAGACTCTTGCGCAACTGCTTGATGACCATGAATTTGCGCGCCATGTGGCCCGGGCCGGGCAGGATCACGTCCGTGCCAGCAACACCGTCAGTGCCATGGTTGCCGCCATGCTGGAGATGTATCGGACGGTTCGGCGTCATTCCGGCCCTTGATGCGATGTCGATTTGTCGGATTTTTTGAATAATTCACGCAGCCACTACGCCCTAATTACGGAGTTCTGGTAGGATAGGTACGTACATGTGGAGATACCGGTATGGCGGAGACAGAGGCCATTCTGCTGAGGCGTTTTGCTCGCAGCCACGACGCGGCGGCGTTTGCGGAGATTACGCGCCGTCACGCCGGCCTTGTCTACGGTGCGGCTTGGCGAATCCTGTCGGACATGGACCGGGCCGCCGACGTGGCCCAGGACACCTTCCTGCAACTGACCAAGGACGCCGGGACTATCAGCGGCTCTCTGCCGGGCTGGCTCCATCGCGTGGCCACCCACAAAGCGATTGATGCTCGTCGCCGGGAGGTCACTCGCAGGCACCGAGAAGTGGTGTACGCCGAGAACCAGGAGCGGGAGGCGCGAGATTGGAAAGAGATTTCGCCCTATGTGGACGAGGGGCTGCGCGCTCTGGATCCCGAATTGCGTGAGATGCTGATCGCGCACTTCCTCGATGGCCAGACCACTCGTGGGATTGCGGACGCCCAGGGAATCTCGCAAGCCACCGTATCCCGCCGGGTCGAAGCGGGAGTCAATCAACTCCGCGCCATCCTCCGTAAACGCGGTGTCATTGTGGCCGCTGGCGCATTGACGCTCCTGCTGGGGCAGAATTCCGCACAGGCTGCTCCCGCCGTCCTCATGACCGAGTTGGGCAAGATGGCCCTCATAGGTGGTGGCAGCGCGGCCACGGGGAGTATCTCCTCTCTGTTCTTGCATGTCGCGGAGACCATCACCGCGGCGGTCAAGGCGAACGGTGCGGCGGTTGCCGCCGTGGCGGTAATCGGAGTCAGCTCGGTGGTCATGTACGACTTCGTATCCACTTCGAAGAAGACGAACGCGCCGGTCGTTGTCGCCAGTCCTCGGGAGGAGACTGTGGGCGGGACGGTTCCGACGGCTGCACCAATTCTCAGGCTATCGGCGGAACCGCCCGCACGCCCGATGGCGGCTGTCCCGTCGTTCTCGGAAAGCGGGGCGAAGGACGGGACATCGGTCGTCACGCTATCTTCGGCGGAACCGACTGTGTCACCGTGGAACAGTGAGTCGCCGGCGGCTGACGGTTCTTACGGCTATGAGAGACCATCCCGAACGCCCGGCGATGATCCCAACGACGCGAACGATCCCAATGACCCGAACAATCGCAAGAACAACGACAGCAACTCGACCAAACACTGACTTCTGCATCGCTCGTCGCGGCGGAAACGCCGATATAGGGTGCCCAGCAGAATGAAACATATCGTCGTGTTGCGGATGGCTGGCCTGACGATGCGGAGAGAGGAGACGGTTGGGCGAGTCATGCCTACCAATGTAGCGTAGACGCGGTCCCGCAGGTGCTGAAGTGAGGTGTTTCTGCTACGGAGTCTGCAATGCAAGAATGAGCATGTGGCTGTGCGTGTGCGGGTATTGTGGCGGTCGCGGCGCAGTCGGGCAGGGGGCCGGCCCTGGCTGATCCTGACGGATAGGCACCGCGTGGCCCGGGCGGAGGGCTTTGTCCTCGACGAGTTGGACCGGAAAGTGAAGGAGCCTGAAAATGCGGAACCCTATATCGTTCATTCTGGTAGTGTGCCTCATCAGTGGGGCGTCTGTGCTGCATCCCCTGTGGGCCCGTTCGCCGACCCCGTCAGTACAGGAACTCCTCGACAGGTACAAGCAGGCGTTGGACGCGACGCAGAGTTGCATCGACGTTTATGAAGGCACGTGCGATGGCGGCTATCGGACACAGCAGAGCTCTCAAGCGTTCTACGGGAAAAGGTCTATTCGAGGCCAGAATCGCGCGGATGGGCGACGGACATTTGCCCAGATATACATATGGGGGGACTTCAACGCGCAATTGCGAAATCTGCCGGAGAGTAATCCTCGCTATTACCTCACGATCGATGTCGACAAGTGGGTCTATGCTCACAGTACGGCCATCAATGACCCTCAGGTAAGAGGCAGCGCCTCTGTGCAACCTTCAGCGAGCGAGAAGGGGTCCTTCGGCCACGAAGTGTACTCAGGCGTATTCGGGCTCCTGGGGTCGGACGAGCGCTTGGATGCCGTGCTGCGCGGGGCGGAGCGTATTTCCGTTCGCCCGGCTCCTGAAACCATCCGTGGGTCTGCGTGCGCGGTGATCGAAGCGGATACGAAATACGGCCAGTATACCGTGTGGCTGGACCCGGCGCACGGCCACAATGCCGCGAAAGTCGTGCGCAAGGCTGTGGGGGGACAACATGAATTTGGGTGGGACATGGCGGCCGCCGATCGGGCGTCGGGAAAGGTGGAGGTGATCCGATTTGCGCAGGTTGGCGGTGTCTGGGTCCCGATGGAGGTGGATCAGGAAACCAGCTACACCAGCGGACAGCTCTTTCGCAGGGATCACACTCGGTACAAACGTACCAAGATCACGCTGAATCCGGACCACGACAAGCTGGGGTCCTTTGACAATCCGCTGCTGAAGAACCCGGCCAATGACCCGGAACTCAAGAAAGACGGAACGAGAGTGCACATACTTGGTCCCATCACCTTCAAGGGTTCCTGGCAGAAAGGCCGAGTCGTTGACGAATCCGGTAACGTGGTCGACCTGCGACAGTTGATGGCTGGGGTCCAGGCCTCGTTGCTGAACAAGGCCTTGCCTGCCTTGACGGATCTCGCGCAAAACCTGTCCCAGGTTCAGGCGAGCAACAAGCCCTTGCTGGTGTGCTTATGCGACCTCGATCAGCGGCCGTCCAGGCAGTGCCTGTCGGAATTGGCCGGCAAGATGGCCGGTCTCACCTCGCAAGGCGTCGAGGTGCTGGTGGTTCAGGTTGCCAAGGTGGACATGAAGCAGCATGAGGTGTGGTTGAAGGAGAATGCCATCATGACTCCCATTCACCATGCATCCGCCGACTTTGCCGCCAAGCAGTCCGCATGGGGCGCGACGTCCCTGCCTTGGCTGATCCTGACGGACAAGAGCCACATCGTCCGGGCGGAAGGGTTCCCCGTCGGTGAACTGGAGAGCAGAGTCAAGGAGCTTGACGGCCGCAAACCATGAACGGACGGTCGTGACGCCCGTCCATTCGTGGCGCTTCGACAACATGCGAATCACGTCAAGGAGCGTCCGTCGCTCGGATGTCGTTGCCGTATATCTCGATGAGCGACGATCTGAATGTCTCATCGAGGAGTCTCCTATCGGGGCGATCAGCGAGCAACGTCTGTGTGGCGGACAGGCGCTCAACTGCGGTATCCAGAAAATCGGATATGACGGGAATACGGGGTCCGTGTGATAATTCTGCTCCGGCCTTCTTCTGTTCAATCAAGTCACGAATCGCCTGCAGAACCGCCGAATCCTCAATCGTCCGTTCTACGAGCTCCGCGAATCGCATGGGCACGATTCCGTATCCTCGTTCGATCCAGAGACATGCCAGAACGGGCCGAAGAACGTAGAAGTATTTTTTGCGCCAAACTTCCGGCCCTTGCAGGTACTCTCGGTAGTTGCCCTGGGCCATGTGAAGATAATGGTGCTGACAGGCTGGTGGCGAGTAGAATGTCGGCGCCAGGTCTCGCACGCGCTGGATTACGGACGCGGTCCGACGGTAGACGATGGGCGATTGCAGCCACTCAAGCAGAGGCGGATTCGACTTTTCCAGAAGATGAAGCGCCTTGCGGAGATCCCAGCCCGAGATATCCAGCAGTCCATCTATCGGCCGTTCTATCGTATCCGGACCCGATCCAACGCGAAGATACCACGAGACGGGATGAAGGTACAAGAAACGGACATCATAGTCGCTGTCAGCGGACTCAAAGCCCCATGCTCGACTTCCCGACTCGCAGGCATAGAGAACGCGAATGCCTTCCTCTCGTTCTAAGCGGTCGAGCTCGGTCTCGATTTGTCGAGCAACGGTCATCGCACGTCGGTGTCAGCTCAGGAGGCCGTAGTCCATCAGGGTCTTGCGCAGGGCAGCCTTCTTGCTGTCCTCCAGGGGCGTCATGGGCAGACGCAACTCCTCGGAGCACATGTCAAGCATCGCCATGGCGGCCTTGATCGGGATCGGGTTGGTGGCCAACGTCAGCGTGTTCTTGCTCAGCACGAACAGCTTCTTGTGCCATTGGCGGGCCTTCACCAGGTCGCCTTCGAGAATCAGGTCGGTCATGGCCTTCACATCCGCGGGGACGATGTTCGCCACGACGCTGATAACACCCTTGCCACCGATGGACGCCAGAGGCAGAGTGAGAGAGTCATCGCCCGAGAGGATCGTGAGGTCGCAGCGCATGACAATCTCGGAAGCCTGGTCGAGACTGCCGGTGGCTTCCTTGATGCCGACGATGTTGTCGATCTCCGCCAGGCGGGCGACGGTTTCCGGCGTCAGGCCGGCACCGCAACGGCCGGGGATGTTGTAGAGCACGATCGGCAGGTCCACTTCCTCAGCGATGGCCTTGAAGTGCTGAAAGAACCCTTCCTGTGTCGGTTTATTGTAGTAGGGGCACACCTGGAGCGTGGCATCGGCACCGACTTTCTTGGCGAACGCCGTCAGCTCGATGGCCTCAGCGGTGCTGTTCGACCCCGTCCCGGCGATGACGGGCACGCTGCCGCCCACTTTCTTGACCACACGCTCGATCACCTGCTTATGCTCTTCGTGCGTGAGCGTCGGGCTCTCTCCCGTGGTGCCGACGGGCACTATGGCATCGATCCCATTCTCGATCTGGAACTCAATCAACTCGTCCAGAGTCTCAAGGTCGATCTTGCCCTCGTGGAAGGGGGTAACCAAAGCCACCATGGCCCCTGTGAACATCCGTATTCTCCTCAAATGCTTATCAGTTCGATCATCTCGCGGGTCGCCTGGCCGATTCCGACCAGCACCGCGCGCGAGACGATGCTATGACCGATGTTGAATTCGCACAGTCCCCGGATCTGAGCGACAGGGCCGATGTTGCGATAGGTCAGGCCATGCCCGGCGTGAACGACGAGATCGTGCTCAATGGCCAGGTCTCTGCCGGCCTCCAACTCCTCCAGACGCGCGATGACTGCCTTGGGCGTCCTGGCGTTGGCATACATGCCGGTGTGCAGTTCGACGGCGTCGCACCCGGCACGGGCGGAAGCCAGAATCTGCTCGGGCTCCGCCGTGATGAAGGCACTGACCAGAATGCCCTTGTGGTGCATGCGTCTGACCACCTGGGCCAGCCGGCGTTCGTAACGAACGCAATCGAGTCCGCCTTCAGTGGTCAGCTCGGCACGGTTCTCCGGCACGAGCGTAACCTGATCGGGCTGGACGTCCAGGGCGATCTTCACGATCGGCTCGGCCAGACACATCTCCAGGTTGAACTTGGACGCCACCGTCTCGCGCAGGACACGGACATCGCGGTCGTTGATGTGCCGGCGATCCTGACGCAAATGTGTCGTAATTCCGTTGGCCCCCGCCAGTTCGCACTCCACCGCCGCCCAGACGGGGTCCGGCTCGTCGGTCAGTCGCGCTTGACGAATGGTCGCTACATGGTCTATGTTAACGTTCAGAACTGCCACAATAAGGTCCTCGTAAGAACGGCTGAATTGTATCAACGCAAGGAATGACATCAAGAGGATTACGCGGCAAAATGCGTGGAGACGCAAAATCTTGCGTCTCTGCAGGAGAGTTTTCGCGGAGCCAGGACATGCCGACACCCATCAGCATCACTGCAGGGCACGTTGAAGTGAAGGCGGAGTTGAACGACACGCGTACCGCCAAGGCCATCGTGGACGCTCTTCCCATCGACGCTCGCGTTCACCGCTGGGGCGGAGAGATCTACTCGACCATCCCCGTGCAGATGGAACTCGAGAAGGGGGCGCGGGAAGTGGTGAAGGCGGGGGAGTTGGGCTATTGGCCGGACGGCGACGCATTTTGCATCTTCTTTGGGCCGACGCCGGCGTCCAGCGGCGACGAAATCCGCGCCGCTTCGGACGTGAATATCGTCGGTCAGATCCTGAGCGACATGGCCCAACTGCCGGACGTCCGCGACGGCTCGCCCTTATCCATCTCGCTGGTCTCACACAGCGTTCATCCTCGACGTCCGTCCTGATCTCTCGGCCGCGGTGTCACCCTCAGAAGTTCAACAGGCTGCCATAGGCCTGACGGAACAGACTGAAGATCATCATGGCCATGACCACCCCGATGGCCGCGTAGACGAAGAAGGGCATCCAGAAAGCGAACTGGGTGAAGAGATGGTCGGCCCGATCCGCCGAGATCTCGGCGATTTTCGAGACGGTCTTGTCCAAGTCCCCCGTCTCTTCCCCAACCTGCAAAAGGTGCAGGTACTCGGGGGGCAGCCTCTTGGAGTAGCCTTCCCAGGCTGTCGCGCCCTTGCGGACACTGTCTCTGGCCCCCGCGAAGAGGCCCGCGACAATGACGTTGCCGGTGGCCCGGACGGCGCGTTCGGTCACTTCGGTCATGGGGACCCCGGCGTTGTACAGCATGGCGAAGGCTTTGGCATAGCGGCAGATCGATAGTTGATAGACCGCGGACCCCAAGAGGGGGATCTTCAGGATGATGAAGTCGATAGGCGCGCACAGCAACGGCACCCTCTCACGCATGCGCATGAACAGCAGAACGAGAATGGTCGGCACATAGATGATCGCGAGTATACGCGCGACTCCCAGGACAAACTCGGTCGCGGTGACACGTCCCAGGATGAGAGAGGGCAAGTTGAAAGCAAGTGCTCCGATGTGGAGGATCAAGAACGGGTAGATCAGCCCCACCTGAATCCGCCGGTTGATCCTGTGCATGAATTCGTGCCAGTTGCATAGCATGCTGCATGCCGCCGGAAGGGAGCCGGCCGTGTCGGCGGTGTCGATCAGCATGCGATCGAGTTCCGGAAAGACGCGTCGGCCGTGCTTGTTCATCGCTTCGGGGAGGCTGGCGCCTTTGGAGAGCGATTGGCGGATTTGGGAGAGCACCCGTTTGAAGGGGCCCTGGCGTCCGTCGATAAGGACATCGAAGCTGCGCAAGATCGGTACCCCCGCATCCAGTAATGTGGCCAAGTCGAAATACGCCCGCGCCAACGTCGTCCGTGCACCCATGGATCGCTCCACAACCGTCCGCCTGATTCGACACATCGTCACAGATCGAATCACTGAAGACTCAAGTATACCGTTCGTGTGGACCCTGTCCACGCTCTGGTTGTTTACATTCCAGCTGGACTCGGATATATTGCCCCGTGCGAACGCACCCGTTCCCAGGGCGCGGAAATCGTCGTTAATTGACGCCGCAATGGCGTCCGGGGGCTTCGGCCCGTCTTTGAGCAATGATGAATCGGTTATCTCTGATGGATGAAGCAACACAGACGCAGTTCAGTGATGTGCCGCAGGCTCTGGAAGATCTGCGGCAGGGCAAGATGATCGTTCTGGTCGATGCGGAGGACCGAGAGAATGAAGGGGATCTGGTCTGCGCGGCCGAGAAGGTCACGCCGCAAATCATCAACTTCATGGCCAGGTTCGGCCGGGGGCTTATCTGTCTTCCTCTGATGCCTGAGAAGTGCGACATGCTGGGGCTTTACCCGCAGACGCTCGAAAACACTGCACGCTTCAGCACCGCGTTTACGGTCAGCGTGGACGCTGCCGAAGGGATCAGCACGGGCATCAGTGCGGCCGACCGCGCTCACACCGTCCAAGTGGCCATCGCGGACGACTGCCGGCCGCGCGACCTGGCCCGGCCGGGTCACGTCTTCCCGTTGCGAAGTCGCGAAGGGGGCGTGCTGGTGCGTGCCGGACAGACGGAAGGCGCGGTGGACCTTGCCCGCCTGGCGGGGCTCAAACCTGCGGCGGTCATTTGCGAGATCATGAACGAAGACGGTTCGATGGCCCGCGTTCCCGAACTGACGGCGTTCTGCAAAGAGCATGATATGCGGATTCTCTCCGTGGCCCGGCTGATCGAGTACCGGCTGCAGCGGGAAAGCCACATCAAACGATTCGTCTCGGTCAATCTGCCGACCGACTACGGGGACTTCAAGCTCATTGCCTATGAGAGCTTCGCCTCGGCGGAGCCCCACCTGGCTCTGTGCAAAGGGGGCATCGGCGACCTCGATGCCAGCGGCTGGCCCATCGAACACCCCGAGAGCGTGCTCATTCGCGTGCATTCCGAGTGCATGACGGGCGACCTCTTCCATTCCCAGCGCTGCGAGTGCGGCTATCAGTTGATCACCGCGATGAAAATGATCGAGGCGGAGGGCAAAGGCGCCTTGATCTACCTCCGGCAGGAAGGGCGGGGGATCGGCCTATCGAACAAGCTCCGGGCCTACGAGCTTCAGGAGCAGGGGCTGGACACCGTCGACGCCAACCTCAAGCTGGGCTTCAGCCCCGACCGCCGGGATTACGGCATCGGCGCCCAGATTTGCCTGGACCTGGGACTCCGCAATGTGCGGCTGCTCACGAACAACCCCAAGAAGGTCAGCCGGCTTGAGGTCTATGGGATCCGGATCGCCGAACAGATACCGTTGCAGGCCAAGCCGAGTGAGCACAACCGGGACTACCTGCGGACCAAGAAGTACCGATTCGGGCACCTGCTTGATGGGGACCTGTAAATGAGTCTGCGAGTTTTAATTTGCTGTCTGCCATGTTGCCTTCTGGTGCTGTCCGGATGTGACCAGCCCCGGCCGGTGACGCGGTCGTCGGACTTGCCGCAACCGACCGCGACTCAAGACCAGGCCAAGACGCCGGAACCGACGTCCGCCGCCACGGCGACAGGCTATGGGCCCGCGCGGATCGAGATTCTGCCTTTGACCGAACTGACCGACGCTCCCGGGGGGCAGCAGGGAACGCAACTGACGATCTATGTATCGCTCCTGGATGCCTTCGGCTCACAAATCAAAGCCCCGGGGACCCTCCGTTTCGAGCTCTACGAGTACATCCAACGGTCCGCGCAGACCAAGGGCCAGAGAATCGCTATCTGGCCGGACATCGACGCCACGTCGCCGTCGGACAACCAGGAGTATTGGCGTGACTTCCTGCGGGCTTACGAGTTCACTTTGGTGGGCCAGGCCCCCAAGGGCGCGACCTACGTCCTTCAGGTTACGTGCATGGTCCCCGGCGGCAAACGCCTCACCAACGATTTCCTCCTCAAGCCTGAGAACTGAGCACCCTCGCGAAGGAGGTCATCATGTCTCGAATGGCAATTCATGTGCTGCCCGCCGTTCTCGCAATGGTGCTTTCCATGGTGTCGGTCAGCCAGGCGGCCACGATCATCTGGGTTTCGGACAACTCGACGCCGACTGGCCAGCGGCCCCGCCGATAAGGCTTGGGTGGATCTGCTCCGGGCTCAGGGCTACACGGTTGACTACCGTGGCGAGGCAGGCAGTGGAGCCGGGGACTTGGGCGTGGCCCAATCGGCGGGGAATACGGCGGATACGTGCTACGCGGCAGTCAGAGACGTTGCGGGCAAGAGCGTCACGATCAAGCACAGCGACCCGGCGGCCGTGCATGCCGGTTCATGGCAGCAGTGGACCATTCCGTTCAACAGCCTGACCGGGGTGAGCGTGACGCAGATCGGCTCGCTCACGATGGGGGTGGGAGACAAGACCGCCCCCGGACATGGGGCCGGGAGGATTTTGATCGATGACATTCAGGTCGGCCGTCTGGCCCAATAGGGCCTATCCTTTGTCGCGACACCGGGAACGCGTTGTTGTAGGCCTGCCGCGTACGTGGAATCAGGAGAAGTCCCCCGAACTCAACGGAAGGCTTTCGCCGAGAGAATGTCCTTGTCATAATGGAACAATTGTGGTATAAACACAATCGCAGTGCGTGCATTACCGGACCCCTCCAGACGGGCAGGAAAGGGGAGAAAAGAGGGCATTGCCGCACCGCGGCGGCAGGTGCGTATTGCATATCAGGTGTGGCTTGGAGGTCTTGGGCTGGATGCCCGCTGGTCGGAGGATGACAAGACGGTGCATGCTTCGTGGCACCCCCTTTTTGGATGCAGCGGCTCGGCCGATATTATCCGTCCCTTTCTCGCTCAAGATACCATGCAGACAAGCCGATCCAACCCGTATGGACATGTGGCGCAAGGGCTGTAGCAGCAAGCACTTTCAAATCCACCGGGCGCCGGAGCCTCATCATCGCTCGGGACGCCCGCGCCGGATCGTGTGTATGGAACCGGAGGCAAACGGAGATGGCATGGCAGCGGCAATGCACGTCGGGGATCATCGAAGGAGGGAGTGAATGGGCACCCAAGTGCAAACCAGTGATCCATTGATATCCTGAAACTATCGCGTCGATAGTTGCTGATTTCGTTTCTTGTGTGTGTGGATACGTCTAAGTTAGTCAGGAGGAAAACATGGTTAAGAGGTTGATCTTTCTCGTCGCGGCAATTGGCATTTGGCTGAGCCCGGCCGCTCTGGGCACGACCATCATTTGGGTTTCGTTTCATCCGGCCGATGATTCGCCTAGCTCCGGCGCCGCCGGCACCGGGTTGACCACGGCGAGCGACAAAGGGTACACGGACCTGCTGGCGGCCAACGGCTTCCCCGTGACGCGTTATGTTCAGACGGCCACTCCCGATGCGGCCGTGCTCAACGCCGCGGATCTGGTGATCATCAGCCGCTCGGGTGCCAGCACGAGCTATCAGGACGCTGCGGCCACGAGGTGGAATCAAATTACCGCCCCCATGATCATTCTGAACGGTTACGCCTCACGGCAGAACCGCATGGGCTTCTATACCGGCAATACCATCCCGGACATCACCGGCGACATTACGTTGACGGTCAACAACCCACAGCACCCCATCTTCACGGGTATCGCGTTGACCAGCGGCACCATGACCAATCCGTATGCCGGCATCGTGAACCATCCCACCACGGGAGCCGCGATGCGTGGTATCTCGATCGTGACCGAGCCGGCCAACGCCAACGGCACGGTCCTGGCTACGGTTCCGGCGGGATCGTCCACCGGTCCTGCGGGCGCCATGGTCATCGCCGAATGGCCTGCAGGCGTCACCGTGACGCATGCGGGTGGAGACGGCACGGATACGCTGGGCGGCAAACGACTGGTGTTCCTGACCGGCGGCCGCGAGACGAGCGGCGTGAACGCGGAAACTGCCGGCTGTTTCGATCTGCGGCCGGACGGCGCGAAGATGTTCGTCAACGCGGTCCGTTACATGCTGGGCAAGTCGGTCAGCCCCAATATCGCGGGGAGTCCGTCGCCCGCCGACAAGCAGACCGATGTGTTGCGCGGCACCAACCTGGGCTGGACGGCCGGCGAGAATGCCGTCACCCATGATGTGTATCTCGGCACCAGCTTTGACGATGTCAATACCGCCTCGACGAGCAATCCGAAGGGGGTCTTGAGGTCTCAGGGTCTGAGCACGACAACCTTCGATCCGGGAGCTCTGCAGTACGGCGTGACCTACTACTGGCGCGTCGATGAGACCGAGCAGAACGGCACCTTGCACAAGGGGGAGGTCTGGAGCTTCACGATCGAGGCGGTCGCCAACGAAGTCACCGGCATCACGGCGACGGCGTCCAGCTCGGACACGGGCAAGTCGCCGGCGTTCACGGTTGACAAGTCGGGACTTACCGGCGATCTGCACGGGACCGATATACCGACCATGTGGGTGAGTGCCAAAGGCGCGGCGCAGCCGACCTGGATTCAGTATGATCTGGGCAAGGTGTGCAAGCTGCAGGACATGTGGGTCTGGAACTACAACATCGATTTCGAGTACATCCTGGGCATGGGTATCAAGACGGCCACCGTCGAGTATTCGACCGATGCCGCGACGTGGACCAGCCTGGGCAGCGTTGCATTTGCCCAGGGCGAGTCCGCCCCCAACTACGCCCATAACACGACAGTTTCATTCCAGGGCGTGGCCGCTCGGTATGTGAAGATTACGGCGGAGAGCAACTGGAGTGGCACTGCGCAATACGGTTTGAGTGAAGTGCGGTTCTATTGCCTGCCGGTCGCCGCCCGGGAGCCGAATCCGACCACCGGCGCTACCGGCGTGGCGGTGGACACGGCCTTGAGTTGGCGGGCCGGACGTGAGGCGTCGTCGCACAGTATCTATGTGAGCACCGACGCCAACGCCTTGACTCTGGCGGGCACGTCGACCGTCAACAGCTTCTCCCCGGCGGGCCTGAGCCTGGGCACGAAGTACTACTGGCGCGTCGATGAGGTCAATACCGCCGAGGCCATCAGCACCTGGGCGGGCGACGTCTGGAACTTCACGACGAGTCCGTTCATCCCCGTCGACGACATGGAGAGCTACAACGACACGACGAACAAGGTCTTCGATGTTTGGATCGACGGTTACAGCACGCCGACAACCAATGCTGCCATCGTCGGTCTGGACTCTGCCGTGGGCGGCACGTTCAACAGCACGACGATCTATCATGCCGGCCGGCAAGCCATGCCGTTGGCCTACAACAACACGGCCAGTGTGCCCAATGCCGAGGCCACCCGGACGTTCGATCCGGCCCAGGATTGGACCCGCAACGGGGTCAAGACGCTGACGCTGTACTTCTACGGTCAGGCGACCAACGCGACCAACGTTCCGCTGTGGGTCAAACTGACCGACCAGAGCGGTAAGAGCGCCAAGGTGACGTTCGGTGCGGCCGCTGGGGAAGACACCGCGGCAGTGGCCGACCCCGCCTGGACGACCTGGAACATGCCGCTGAGCAGTTTCACAGGCGTCACGCTGTCGAGGATCAAGTCGATGACCATCGGCTTGGGCAATGGGGCCGGCGCCGGCATGCTGTATATCGACGACGTCCGTCTCTATCCGACAGTCACCACGACGACGATCACGCCGACGCTGGTGGGCTGGTGGAAGATGGACAACGACGTGAAAGACAGCTCCGGCAACGGCAACAACGGCACGATCACCGGTGCGCCGA
>CAYQXM010000090.1:3078-22335 GCA_964421295.1 uncultured Pirellulales bacterium | reverse complement strand
GAAGATCTTCAACCGCGTTCTGACAGCCGGTGAAATCAGCTATCTGGCCGGCGGCAGGTGATCTGTACGGGTCGATGGAGTTGCAGCCTATTGGAGCCGATAGCATACAGGGCCCACGCCGTGGAGGTGTGGGCCCTGTTCGATTGAAGGAGTTCCAGCATGAACAGGCTGATTGCAGGTGTGATAGCGACGGGCATCCTGATGCTGACCGGCGCCGGCGCGCGGGCGGAATTCAAGCGGGTCGAGAACTTCGACAAGATGGCGACCGGCTCTCCCGACGGCGTTGCCTGTACGGGCGTGTTGGGCGGCACGTGGGACACGGAGACCGCGAATACGGGAAATGTCACCATCGAGGACAACAGCGGCAGCCGGGTGTTGCGCTTCATGACCACCACGGCCGGAGATCCACGCGGGGTCGGGTTCAACGGTATCACCAATGCGATCGACGATGGCGAGGCGGGCAAGGTGTTCTTTCGGTTCCAGCTGCGTTCCGACAGCCAGACGCCGCGCACGTATATAGGCCTGATCTCAGAGACCGGCAACAATCCCATCACCGGCACCAACTCGAACGATCCGACGACCATTCCCGCCGGGTTCGGCCTGGTGAACGATGGCGCCGGCGGCTTCAACCTCACCAAGACGGACGGCACCACCATTCTCAAGACCGGCCTCAAACGCCTCCAGTGGTACAATGTCTGGATCATTGCCGACAACGCTGCGGACAAGTTCGACGTCTATCTCAGCACGGCTGCCGCGCCGGCAGGCGACGCCACACTGCCGAGCTCGGGCGATCTGGTCGCCAGTGCCATTCCTTTCGGCGTGGCCACGAACGTCCCATTGACGGGCATGATCTTCGCCTGCACGCGGGGAACGACGCAGTCAACCCGAACCTACATCGATGAAATCTGGTGGGATGGAGACCAGGGACTGGCGGCGCCCAAGCGTGCCGGCAATCCGTCGCCCGGCAACGGAGCCACCGAAGTGGCGAACGATGTCGTGTTGGGCTGGAAGCCGGTCTCGTCTGCGGTGACGAACACGGTCTATTTCGGGACCAGCAAGGCCGACGTGACGGCGGCCTCGGCGGAGAATCCTCTCGGCGTGCTGGTCAGCACGGGCAGCGATGCCAACACCTACGATCCGGCGGGACTCCTGGCCTACGGCCAGACCTATTATTGGCGGGTTGACGAGGTCAACACCGTCGATCAGACGGTTTATGCCGGCAGCATCTGGAGCTTCACCATCGAGGCGCCCACATATGCCCTGACGAACGTCACCGCCACGGCCTCCGGATTCGCTGCGAATCAGGGACCGGAAAAGACGGCGGACCGCTCGGGTCTGGACGCCGGCGACTTGCACGGCACGACGGACTCGACCATGTGGCTCAGCGATGGGGTGGTGAAGCCGGCCTGGATTCAGTACGCCTTCAACGACACGTATAAAGTCCAGGAGATGTGGGTGTGGAACTCGAATCTCGGGCTCGAATCCACGGCCGGGCTGGGGGCGAAAGATGTCACGATCGAGTACTCCGCCGACGGCGCCACGTGGACGACGCTGACCGGCGTGCCGGCCTTCGCCCGGGCGCCCGGCGCGGCAGGGTACGCCCACAACACCACGGTCGATTTCGGCGGGGTCGTCGCCCAATATGTCAAGCTGACGATCAACGCCAACTGGGGCGGCCTCATGCCGCAGACGGGTCTCAGCGAAGTCCGGTTCTTCTACAAGCCGGTGCGGGCCCGCGATCCGCAGCCGGTTAACGCCCGGACCGGCGTGGCTCCCGATGTCACGCTGAGCTGGCGGATGGGCCACGAAGCGGCCGCGCATAACGTCTACTTCGGCGCCGATGCCAACGCCCTGACTTCGGCCGGCACGGTGACGGAGAGCAAGTTCACGCCGGCGGCGGTGAATCTCGGCACGACCTACTACTGGAGAGTGGATGAGGTCAACGCCGCGGAGACGCCCGGCCTGTGGACGGGCCAGGTCTGGAGTTTCACCACCAGCGAATATGTGACGATCGACGACATAGAGAGCTATAACGACACCACCAATCCGATCTTCAACGTCTGGACGGATGGTTATAGCACGCCGATAATCAACGGCTCACTGGTTGGGTACGACACGGCGCGCAACGGCACGTTCTGTGAAACGACGATCGTCCACGGCGGCCGGCAGTCGATGCCCGTGAGCTACGGCAACGGCACGGCAAGCATTTCTGAAATCGAGCGCACCTGGGACACCCCTCAGAATTGGGCCGCCAACGGCGCAAACACGCTGTCCCTGTGGTTCCGCGGCAATCCCACGGGCTTCGTCGCACTGGCGTCGGACCACCTTCTCATGAACGGCCTGGGCTCCGATATCTACAGCACGGCCGACCAGGGCCGGTTCGTCTACCAGCAGCTCACGGGCAATGCCACGATCATCGCGCGTGTCGACCGCCTCGATGCCGTCGACCCCTGGGCTAAAGCCGCGGTGATGATTCGCCAGAGTCTGGATCCTGCCTCGGTCTGGGGCATGGCGGTCTACGGTGCGGAGAACGGCTTCCGGTTCCAGACCCGGCTGACCCCGGGCGGTGCGGGAGGCACGGACTCCCTGGCGGCCACGGCCGCACAGATCGCGGTGCGCACGCCCGTCTGGATCAAGCTCGAGCGTACGGGCAACACGTTCAACGCCTACTATGCCACCGCCGCGGCGCCGACGACCTGGATCGGAAGTCCCTCCAACCCGCAGACCATCACGATGACCGATCCGGTCTACATCGGCCTGGCCTGCACCAGTCATTCCAACACCACCGCCACCCAGGCGGAATTCTCCGCGATTACCACCACGGGCAACATTACCGGCTCGTGGCAGTCGGCGGATCTCGGCATCACCCAGCCGACGGGCAATGCGCTGCAGCCGCTTTATGTGATCATAAAAGACGTGGTCGGCAAGAGCGCGACGATCAAGCACAGCGACGCGGCGGCGGTGACGGCCGGCACGTGGCAGCAGTGGAAGATCCCGCTTTCCTCCCTGACCGGCGTAGATGCAAGCGGCGTCAAGACGATGATTATCGGAATCGGCGACCGGGCCAATCCCAAACCCGGCTCGGGGCTGATCTACATCGACGACATTCAGTTCGGTCGCCCGGCACAATAGCCGCATGCTGCACGACCGCACGACGGGACCTGTATTCAATGGATACGGGTCCCGTTTTCGTTCCGAGAGGTGGTATCTGCGCGGAATGGCTGCTTTCGAAGTTGAATCTTATGAGGATTGCCCCGATTACGGCCGAAGATTATAATGGCGGAAATGCCATTATCAGGGCGGATGCCCTAATTGGGAGGTCATACGGATGTTGCTGTGGTTGTTTCGGGGGATCTTCGTATTCATCATCGTGTCGGTGCTCGTCGTGAGCGCCAGCTCGACGGAATTGAGCAAGAACGAGAACGTGGTGAGTTGGTGGGCAGTTCTGATCGCCGGAATCGGCCTGTCCGTCTTCTCTCTGTTGTTGGATGTTCTGACGCCGAAACGGAAACTGAGCGCTCTGGCAGGCGTGTTCTTCGGATTGCTGGTCGGCATGCTCATCAGCGCGGTCATTGCCCAGGCGGTGGACATGATCGGTGAGTCTTACCGCATGAGTCTGATCCCCCAGGCCAACCTCGCGATCAAGTGGGTCCTCGGCATCAGCATCTGCTACTTCACCGTCAGCATCGTCATGCGGACGAAGGACGACTTCCGCTTCGTGATTCCGTACATCGAGTTCGACAAGAAGACCAAGGGCGCCCGCCCGCTGGTCATGGACACCTCGGCCATCGTCGACGGACGCATCGCCGACCTGTGCGAGAGTCGGTTGTTCGACGCCCCGGTCATGGTGCCGCGGTTCGTGATCAACGAGCTGCAATTGATCGCCGACTCCGCCGACCGGCTCAAACGCAATCGCGGCCGCCGCGGGCTCGACGTGCTCAAGAAGATGCAGAACAGTGCCAACATCGACGTGGAGATTGACGAGTCCGCCGTGGCCGAGATCGAGGCGATGAAGGGCGTCGATCAGAAGCTGCTGCTGTTCACCAAGTCCTACAACGGCCGGCTGGTCACGACCGACTACAACCTGACCAAGGTGGCCCAGGTGCGCAACGTAGACGTCATTAACATCAACGATCTGGCCAATTCGCTCAAGGTGGTCGTCCTGCCGGGCGAGAACATGCAGGTCAAGATCGTCAAGCCGGGCGAAGAGGCGGACCAGGGCATCGGCTATCTCGACGACGGCACGATGATCGTTGTGGAAGGGGCCCGCAACAAGATCGGCCGCGAGGTCCTGCTCAGCGTCACCAGCTCGCTGCAAACCTCGGCGGGCAAGATGATCTTCGGGCGGTTCGAATCGTTCCCGGGCGGTGATCGGGGCGAAAACCGACCTGAGAATGGGGACGCACGCCCCCCGTATCCGAATCATCGACCCCCGGCCCGGGCCCCGCAAAACCGGCCGTGATCCCTCACATCCGTAGGGCCCGGCGGCGTGCCGACTGCCAGAAAGTTCCCGCGCCCAGGGCGAGGCCCGCTGCGAAGATCGGCCAGTGGAAGTGCGCCGCGTAGTCCGCCTCGGTCATGTTCAGCCCGGCCAGACAGAACGACACGATCACGATCACGCACGCCGCCAGCCAGCCCAGCCAGTCGCTCCAGCGGATCGACAAGAGCTTACGCTCCGACGTGCGGTAGAGGATCGCTGTGCCCATGGCAAACATGACGAGGGACGCCAGCACGGGGTACAGCACGGGCGACGCCCACGGGACCGGGATCAGGAACAGGATGTCCCAGTCCATGATCGAGGCGGGCCAGCCGATCAGGACTTTGAGCCAGATGTAATAGAAAATGTCCCAGACCGCGAAGATCACGAGGAAGTACGCCGCCGTCTGCTGCCGCGCCCGGGCGAAGAGCAGCGAGGATGTCACGATCAGGATGAGCGTCGCCGCTTCGCGTCCGACTTCGGTCGCCAGCATCTGCCGACCCTGCTCGGTATCCGCGAAGGGGGCCAGCGGAAACGTGAAGCCGTTGGGATGGAAGATCACGCGGAGATAGACGACGACGGCCGATTCGATGTAAGCGAAAGCGGCAGCGAAAATGATGGCAATCAGCAGTTTCCGCAACATGCTGAGGCTCCTCAAAGTTCCGCGATAGCGTCCAGCAGTTTTGCGACGATCTGGTCTTCGGGCACCGTGGCGACTTTCTCCCCGTGCCGATACAAGTAAGCCTTTTCTTTGCCCGCGCAGATCGCCACGTCGGCGTCCGCCGCTTCGCCCGGCCCGTTGACGATGCAGCCCATGACGGCCACGCGGCAGGGCTTGGCGAGCTTGGCGAGGGCCTTCTTGACCTGCTCCGCCAGCGGAATCAGATCGACTTCGGTCCGGCCGCACGTGGGGCACACGATCAATTCGGGCTTGTGCCGCGGTCGCAGGCCCAGCGAGATCAGGATGTCCACGGCGATGCCCGTCTCGATCACCGGATCGCCTGCGGCACTGACGCGGATCGTGTCGCCAATCCCCTCGGCCAGCAGCGTCCCTAGCGCTACCGCGGACGGGACCTGGGCGTCCGACGGCAAGCCGGCGTGAGTCAGGCCCAGGTGCATCGGATAGTTGAACGCCTTGGCAATCGCCCGGTTGACCTCGATGGTGCGCAGGGCGTCGGTGCTCTTGGCGCTCAGCACGATCCGGTCGAGACCCCGGCCCTCGAACAGGCGGATGTAGCCCGCCATCTCGTTGAGCATCAGGCTCGTCCGCTCCTGGGGCGGGACGGGCGCCTGCTTGAGATCGCGAATGCTCGCCTCGTTGACGCCGATGCGAATGGCCGTGCCGTGTTGTTTGGCGGCGTCGATGATGCGGAGGATATCCTCGTGCTTCTTGATGTTGCCCGGGTTGAGGCGAATCTTCGCCGCCCCGGCTTCAATGGCTTCGATGGCCCGCTCGGGGCTGAAATGGATGTCCGCGATGATCGGAACCTTCACGCTCCCGATGATCTTCGCCAACGCCTCCGTATCGGCCCGGCGGGGCACCGCGATGCGTGCCAGCCCGCACCCCGCGGCGACCAGCTCGTTCACCTGCCCCACGCACAGATCGACATCCGTCGTCGCCACCTTCGTCATGGATTGCACGATGACCGGATGCGCTGAGCCCAGTGCAACTCGCCCAACCGCCACCGTCGGCGTCTGTCTTCTCTCAATCATGCCCCGATTGTAGCCCGCCCGCGCCGCCGCCGTCAACCCGCGGACTGAAATGAACTCTACGCGTGCCCGTGAAAGCATTCGGGCAACACAGGGTGGCAGCTTCAAGTCCGAAGGACTTGGAGATGGCGAATCGGACAGCTCCTTCGGCCATCCCCAAGCTGCGCTTGAGGATGCCACCCGGCCAGACAGAGCATTCTCACGCACACAACTTTACGCCGTCTCTACGGACTTATCCTCCGCGTGGAGTCCGGCACACGGCGACGGGTGCTCGATATCCCATCCGAATCGTTCCGCGATGGCCCGGGCGAGGAAACCGGCGAGCATGACAAACACCAGCGTCAGTAGACCTGTCGCCAGCAGCTTGGGCCACTTCGTCGAGTACTCCCATGGAGAGCGGTACGGCAGACCGTCGATGCACGCGAACAGCGTGCTGAGCAGACCGGCCGCGAGTACCAGGCCCAGCCACGACAGGTACGCTCGTCGGCCCGCCAATATCCAGATGAGAGTCCCCGTTACCAGTGTCGGGACCAAGCACAGATACAGTCTTCTGGAGAAAGAGTCCACCAGCCTTATGTACTCCGTTTCCCTTCCCTGGAAGTCCCCAAGCAGACGCGGCGCCACCATCGTATCAAAGACCCACCCAGACGCCCAGAAGACCAGCAGAACGATAATGGAAGACACGATGGCCAATGATTTGCGGGCTCGAAAGATGCTTGCGACCACCGCAGCCAGAAAAACCAGGGAACCGACAAGGCCGCCGACGTAAAGCGTGGGTTCAACCATCTCGGGCAAGCTCCCCACGAAACGGTGACTTGAAAACGTGTCATCGAACACCTGGAACCATGCCCCGACGGCGACACTGATGACCACGCATGCGAGGCCCGCCACGGCCATTCTGAGATTCTGCAGCAGGCGGAATCGGGCTTGCTTTCGTTCCATTGCCTGGGCCACCAGTTGGCCGATGATTTGTTCCCGGCCGAAACGTTCCAACGCGGCCCGCTCCGCCTCGGGTCGCGGCATATTCTGGCTCATGCAGCGTCGGGTCTCGTCTTCCAGATGGGCCACGACTTCTTCCGCGATACGGGTCTTCACGGTCTCCGGCAGATCCAGCCCGGACGTGACATTCTTCGCGTAAGCTTCGAATTCGCTCATCGCACGATCCTTTCAACTACGCCAACCTGCCCAAGAATAAACGCTAGGCCCGGACCGTTTCCGCAGAATCATCGGACACTGAAAAGGACGTGGCCTTGGGACCCGCTCCGAATCGCTCCGCAAGGGCCCGGGCGAGGAAACCGGCGAGCATGACAAATACGAGCGTCAGCAGACCTGTGGCGAGCAACGTGGGCCATTTCGTCGAGTACATCCACCACGCCTTGTACGGCATGCTGTTGATGCCGATCACGATCGCGCTGAGAAAGCCAGTCGCCAGCGCAGCGCCGAGCCATGACAGGCAGGCTCGGCGTCGGCGGGCCAGGATGAACATGGCCAATCCTGTCGTGAACGTGGGGACCCAGCACAGATACAACCTCGCGAAGAACGCTCCGACGAATCGCGTGAAGTCGGTCCCCTCGCCTCTGACAATGTCTGTTGGCAGATGTGGCGTCAAGACACCGAACGACAGGACAGACGCAACGACGACGGATGCGACGATGACGCCCACGGCTGTGGCCAGCGATTTGCGCACCCGGAAGACGTTCGCCAGGACCACGATCAGCAGAGCCGCACAGCCGGCGCACCCACCGACATAGATCGTGGGACCGACCATCGCGGGTGTGCTCTCCATGAAGCGTTGACTCGAAACAAAGTCGTTGAATACCTGAAACCATGCACCGACGGAGACGCTGATCGCCACACACGCAACACCTGCGACGGCCATCCTGAGATTCTGCATCAGGCGGAACCTGGCTTGCCTTCGTTCCAGGGCCTGGGCTACCAATTGACCGATGATCTGTTCCTGCCCGAAGCGTTCGATCGCGGCCCGCTCCGCGTCGGGTCGCGACATATTCTGAGCCATGCAGCGCCGGGTCTCGTCTTGGAGATGGGCCACGACCTCTTCTGCGATCCTGACCTTCATGGCCTCCGGCAGATCCAGGCCGCTCGTGACTTTCTGTGCGTACTCCTCGAACTCGCTCATCGCACGATCCTTTCAAAAGGATGGTTCTATGACTCGGTTCATCGCTTCCTGAAAAACGCGCCACTGGGCTTTGCGTTCCTGCCCGTGCTTCCTGCCGGCGGATGTCAGGGAGTAGACCCGGCGGCGGCGGCCGTCGACCATTTGTGTCGCGGAGTGGATCAGGCCCTGCTCTTCGAGGCTGTACAGCAGGGGGTAGATGGTGCCCTGACCCAGGTCGAACACCCCCTCGGTACGGTCGGACAGGGTCCGCATGATGTCGTAGCCGTGGCGGGGCCGGTCGCCCAGGATCGCCAGGATCATCGTGGTGATGTGACCCTTCAGCAGTTCGCCGCCGATGCGATCTTTGTCCATACTCATCACTCCCACAATTCAGGAACGCCCGTCAGTATATGTCGGCTGCAATAGTATGTCAATCGGAATATCAACTATTTTCGCACGTTCCGACATAACTGCTCCGGGGAGGAGGGGGGATGCAAGTCTCACGCTTCCAATAAGTTAGGACTGCCGAAGGAGAGAATCGAACTCTCACTGGGTGTGAGCCCAACAGGATTTTGAATCCTGCGCGTCTGCCAGTTCCGCCACTTCGGCGCTGCCAAAAACAGGGCCGGATTATCGAGGATCGGCCGCCTTCTGTCAACGCATTTCTGACCACGGGCAAGATTGTCGCGGGGGATGGGAGGGGTGGCAGCCTCAAGGGCGCAGCCCTTGGGGATGGCCGAATGGGCTGTTCGCTGCGCCACCCCCAAGTCCTTCGGACTTGAAGGTGCCACCTTGGATGGTCCTTGCGGCAGATAGCACCCTAGAACGGGTGGCAGCGGCAAGCGCCAGCTTGCCGATGGCTCGCACGCAGGCGTCTGACCATCGGCAAGCTGCGCGGGCTCCGCTTGCCGCTGCCACCCAATACGCGCGTGGGAGGAGTACCGAATCCGGGCGGAGAATCGACTCTTGGGCAGGGGCCTACCGGTTTGTTACCAGGTCACCGAAGGGGCCGAGCAGGGCGTATTTGTTCTCCCAGGTGGTGTACATGATGCCGAGGGCGTTGGGCGTCCTGTCCAGCACTTCCAGCCAGCCGCGGGGGTTGTCCAAGGTGTCGCCGTCGTAGTACGCCCCGGCCAGC
Source organism: uncultured Pirellulales bacterium (assembly GCA_964421295.1). GTDB lineage: Bacteria > Planctomycetota > Phycisphaerae > Sedimentisphaerales > Anaerobacaceae > PLanc-01. The sequence continues at coordinate 12,894 of CAYQXM010000090.1, read as the reverse complement.
GTTCGGAAGCCGTGGGCCGAGAAGAAGCCCAGGCTCTCGACGCGTTTCTCGTAGTGCCAGCAGACGATGACCAGGTCTTTGGGTACGTACTGCCACGAGCCCGAGAAATCGCCTTCGACGAGGTAGTAGTTGTCGTGGGCATTGTGGTTGGGGTCGAGCATGTCCGACCAGATGAAGACCTCCGCCCCGGGGTTCACTCCTTTGATGATGGCGGTCTGCTTGGTGATGCAGTCGCCCAGGATTTGGGCCATGGTCAGGTGTCGCTGCTTGCAGGCCTGGCAACTCCCGCCCTGACGGATCTCGTCCATGCTCAGGAGATAGCGGGCGGGGGCCAGACGCTCCTGGAGCAGCCCGATCTCCTGTGTACAGATCTCATAAACCTGCGGCTCGGACATGCAGACGCTCACCTGCCCGTTGTGAATGCTCATGCCGTGATAGAAGGTAACACTCAACCGCTGCCCCTCCTTGATCCGACCACCCGGCAGGACCCGGATCGTCGGCGGCTCGTGATCGAAGCGGAAGTTGAGCTGCTCATCCTTGATAGGGGCGAAGTCCCTGCCTTCCTCGTAGACCTGATTGGGCTCGTCGCTCCGCACCGTCACGGGCGTTCCGGCCCGGCGCAGGACATTCATCAATGCCACCTCCTCGATGGCCAGATCGTCGAGCCAGAAGCGTCCCTCTTTGCCGCCCCAGACGCCGATATAGACTCGCACTTTGTCGTACTGGAGACTGTTGAACCCCATGACGATGCGGCGCCAGTCCGAGGTAGAGGGAACCCCCGGCTCGATGGGGGCGAGGTTGCGGCCCTCGACGCTCAGGAGTATCAGGCGAACACCGCCATCGGACTCAAGCCCGTCGGTCTTGACCCAGCACGTCAGGCGATAGCTGCGGTACGGCCGAACCTGCACTTCCTGCATGACCCGCCCGTGTCCGTACTCGAACTTCCCGAAGTTCTCGAAACGCAGCGACGCGGCACCGCTGTGACGCACCTCGGTGTCCACGAACGACACTTCCCCCGGCCGGTCGTGAAACGAGTAGCCTTTGACACGATTGCCGTCATACTCCTCGAAGCCGCCGTTGACAATTCGCACGTTGGGATCGGCAACCAGATGAGCCTGCCCGTTCTCGACGACAAACGGAGCGTCCTTGACCGGAATCCCTTCGGCGAGATTGCGGTCGTGCGCGAGAATCGAGCTGCCGTAGCCGATACTGAGAAGGCTCGGAATGATCTCGACCCGATGCTGTGCGCAAATCTCCTTCACGTGTTCCAGCCGGTCAAAATACGCCTGCGACTGCTGGCTGAGCCTGTCCAGTCCCGCCGAAAACAGCATCCCGTTGAGCCCATGCTCCGCCGCCGTCCGCACGATGGCCTCGATCTCGTTGACATCCTTCTCCTGCCCCAGCGACCGTGACATATAGAACCACCGCAAAGGATAGGTCACCGCCGTACAGACGGGAGCAGATAACAGAAGGAATGTCGCGACGGTAAGAATGTTTGGCGACATAAGAGTCCTCCCCATCAATCCGATGTCGGAAAGGCCGGCATCAGCTCGGCATTGTCCACCCACATCACGAAGAAGGGTTTGGCGTCCGCCTGCCGCTTCTTGACATAGATCAGGAACGGCTTATCGAAGCGAAACTCCCGCGGCACGGCGGCGACCCCGCCAAGGCGGGCTTCTGACTTCAGCAGCACGCCGGTGCGGTCCAGCCGGAAGTCGATCATCTGCAAAGCGTCGAAGATGAAGCAGTCTTTGAAGGCGGGATTGCCCAGGTACCGATTGATCAACTCTGAATACTCATGCGTCAGCTTGAAGAGAACATCCGGCACGACGACGCTATCCACGAGGTCGAGATTCCGCAAACGTCCGTAGCCCGGACTGCGTTTGAACTCAGCGGTGCGTTTCTCCACCGCGTCGAGCGTCGCGGCCAGGGTGGCTTCTCGGGGAACACAGGCCAGAACGACCTGGTAGGGACTGGAATACTTGCACAGATCGAGGGTGAATCCTTCCAGGCTATACCGCGCATCGAAAGAGGCGAACAGGACGTCGATCTGCTCGCGCACCTTCGCGGAACTGGAATACGATCCCTTCGGAGCCGTGTCGAAAGATCGCACACTGGTGCGCACGCCATTCGAGTCGGTGAATCCCAGTGGGTTCTTGCTCGCGAAGAAGGGATACTTGAACGGTACGCCCACACTGAGGTAGGCATATCCGAGACAGGCCTTGGGCAGTGTCTTGTATCGTGGGTCGAAGGGAGCGACCGGCACGCCAGGAAACCGCCGAGCCATTTCCCGCTGGATCTCCTCGATGATGCCGTTACTCACAAAACCGGCCGTTGCATAGAACGACTCGTTTTCGATGTTCGCGGGAGGAAACTCGGCCCGGTTCAGTCGCTCGGCCGCCGCCTCGGCGCCGAGGAGTTGGATGGGCTCTTTGATGATGCCCAGCTTGAGCTTGTCCCATGCCATCTGGAATGTGGCGCACCAGATGACGTTGCGATGCTCCGGCAGGGGATCGTCGAGGCTCGCCACGACCGACGTTTGCTTCAGGTCCGTGGACCTGACGTTCGGAACCTCGCTGTCCCGCAGCGTCTGTACCGGACGGCTCGGACGCCAGGTGTTCACCGCAAAGGCCATGACGACCAATGCGATCACGCCCATGCCCCCCAACACGACTCTGGAGGACCGCTGAGAACTTCTCCCCTGTGCCATGTGTCTCTCCTATTGCTGTGACTCGCCGGGGAAGGCCGGCATCAGTTCGGCGTTGTCCACCCACATCACGAGAAACGGCTTGGCATCCGCCTGCCGCTTCTTGGCGCAGATCAGGAACGGTCTGTCGAAAGTGAAATGCCGCGGCTTCTCCACACGGGCGGAGCGAGACGCGACCAGGCCTATCCTGGCCTCCGATCTCAGGACGACGCCGGTCCGGCTAAGGCTGAAGTCGATCGTCTGCATCGCCTCAGAAAAGTACTCGTCCTGGAATCCAGCGTTGCCCAGATACTTTTTCAGCAACTCCGAGAAACTGTGCTTCAGTTTGTAGAGCACGTCCGGAACGCTGACACGGTCAATCGGCCGCAGGCGGCGTAACTCGCCATAGTCGGGATCGTTCTTGAAGTCGGCCATGTCCTTCTCGGCCGTTGCCAGCGTGTCGGCCAAAGTCCCGGCCCGAGGAACGCGGGCCAGGATGATCTCATAGGGCTCCGTATCTCTGCACAGGTCCACGATAAAACCGGTCATGTTGTCCTGTGCATCGTATTTGCAGGACAGGATTTCCACCTGCTCGCGCACGTTCTTCAGGTTCGCGTCTGCGACCTCAGGGGCCGTATCGAACGAGGTCACATTTGTGCGACGGCCGGTGGAGTCTGTGAACGCGAAGGGGCGGGTGCCCGTGTAGTAGGGGTACTTGAAGCTCACGTTGACGCTCAGATAGGCGTAGGCGAGGATTCCCTTGGGCAGGGCGGTGTAACCGGGGGCAAATTGGGGCTCGGGTTCTGAGGGAAACCGCTGGGCCATCTCACTTTGGACCTGCTTGATGATTCCATCCTCCGCGAAGCCGGCGATCGCGTAGTACGATTCCTTCTCGATGCCCTCCGTCTGGAATTGACCGCGATTGAGGCGGTCCGCCAGGGCCTGGGCCCCGAGGACCTTGATCGGCTCTTTGATCACGTCCTGTTTGAGACGATCCCACGCCATCTGGAAGGTTGCGCACCAGATCGCGTTGCGGTGCTCCGGCAGGGGATCGTCCAGCGTCGCCAGCACGGCGGTTTGCTTCAAGTCCTTCGAGTCGGCCCTCAGCACCGGCGGCGACTCCGATACCTGATAAGCGATTTCATCCTGCGCGAGGTAGGAGTCCCGGCGGTTGGGGACGCGGGGAAGTATGCCGGCCGGCATGAACATACCCCGCGGATCACCGGTATCGGCGGAAACCGCCGCCATGGTGTAGATATTGTCGCGGTCCAGGCCGCAATACGGGCGGTCCTTAAAAGCGACGTGGCCATCCACGAACAGAACGTTCTGTCCGTCCCCTCTGTGCTGGATCGAGTTGCCGGCGCGGGCCTGTTCCGGCGTACCCTTGAACGGCGGGAAGTCCGGCTCGTAAAGCGTACGCGGTCGCTGGCTGTAAGGGATGAGCCACGGGTTTCTGTCCGCCGCCACGGCCATACCCGGGTCGCTGCGGCTCGTCAGCCCGTACGGTCCGAAGGGCAGTTGATAGGCATAGCAGCAGTGCTTCCAGGGCTCCAGGCCGAAGTCCCAGGTCTGGTCGAGCGGGACGTCGGCGTTCTTGAACTCACTGGCGGCAGAGTCGGCGGGACAGACAAAAGACCCGGTCTTGGCATACGAACCCCTGACCAGCAGGTACAGGGAGGAGGAGATGCTCCCGATGCCGCCGGTTCCGTCGGGAGAGGTGATGTGGAAGGCCGCGGATCGGGTCGGCGCCCGCCACGGAATGGGCCATTGCCACGTGGCATTCTGCCCTCCGCTCTGCGGGAACCGGCCGTCCGAGTCCGCCGCATAGGCCGCCATCGCCTTGCCGAGGGCCGCGAGGTGGTCGGCGCAAACCGTTCTGCTGTCGTGGCCACGTACCGCGCGGAGTGCCGGCAGAAAGGCCGCCGCAACGAAAAGAACCGCACCGACGACTACGAAAATCTCAAGACGAGACAACCTCCCCGGACCCCGTCCCTCTGCCATGTGTCTCTCCTTCTGCCGTCAAGGCTCGACCCTCAGATCATCCGCTCGCGCGGAGGGCCGTCTGCTCAGCCGCAGATGATGATGCAGCCGCTCAGGGTCAGTGTCAGGACTGCCAATGCCACCACGATACCGATTGCCGCGATTCTCCTGCTCATGCCCGATGTCTCCTTGTGAAGGTGCTCGTTGTCTCCTGCACGCGGGAATGCTCCGTCGCCGGGACTCCTGATCATGCAGACATCCTAAACGAGTCAGGGCGTCTCGTCAAACCCTCGGACGCACAGGCTATTCCACCTCGTGCGTGACGACGTCGAGGATTTTCTTCTCGCGGCGTTCGAGCAGGCGGCCCAGCGGAGGCAGGACGCGGTAGTAGCTCAGCACCGCCAGCGCCAGCAGCATGGACGAGACCAGAAGGTTGCCGTATACGGCCGGGAGCCAGCCGACCAGGGACATCATTCCGCCCGCGATGGGGGCCGTGAATGCCGGGGCCACCATCAGCGGAAACAGCGCGTGCAGAAGGATCGTCATGATGAGCGTCCCGGTGGGCATCTTGGTGGGTTTCAGCGACCCCGGTACGATGCGGTAGGGCGCCAGCACCGACATGAGGTTCCCCGCCATGCTCAGGAAAAGGAACACGGCCACCAATTGCAGACACGTGGCGCCGATCACCAGCGTGGGAATACCGAGCGCGAACTTCACCAGGATCAGCAGGACCGCCCCGATGCTGAAGATGAGCGGCAGCAGGGCGAGGTTCTTGCCGAGCAGGATCCATGCCCGCGGAGCCGGGCACAGCACCAGGGCGCGAAATCCGGCCCGGTCGTATCCGAATGGGTTGGAGAAGAGCTGGACCATACTGAAGCACATGAAGGCGATGGTGCCGGTGGCGATGAAGGGCCGGAGGGCTTCGTCCGGCGCGTGCGAGCGCCCCAGCACGAACGTTCCGCCGAAGAATACGATGATGAGCACGTTCATGGCCAGCGCCATCTTCACCTCGGGGGCCCGCATCAGCGAGCGCAGGGTGGCGAAGGCCATCGCCGACGCTTCCTCCGGAACGCCCGGCAGGCGGCGCTCGACGAGGATCAGGCCGGAGCCCCGCGCGGATGGAACGGCCGCGACCTTGGCTGAAGTCTTCTTCTCCTTGGTGTATCCCTGGTAGAAGCGGACCGTGGATCGGTAGCCGCGCCGCAGGCCGAGCGCCCCGATGGCGAAGGTCGCCGCGGCGCCCCACAAGGCCGGCAGGACATGGCCCTGGGCCAGGCCCAGCGCACCGTTTCCCAGCCACAGGAAGGGCACGACCTGATGCGCGATCAGGGCTTCCGGCGGGATGTCACGCAAGCCGCGCCTGGTCGGGTCCTCGGATCGCGCGACGCGCGGCCTGGGGTGCTCGTGCGGCAGACGCTCGCGGACCATGTTGACGAGGTTCGGAAGCTGGCCGACGAACACCGCGATGAAGGCCATCAGGGCGAGCACCGTGCGCCGGCGCCGGGGATTGCTCATCAACGCCACCAGCCAGCCCCGCAGGCAGTAGGTCCACGCCGTCACCATGAAGATCGAGCCGACCACCAGCGGCGGCAGGGCCAGCATGGGCCAGCCCCGTCCCAGAGCCAGACCGAGACTGAGACCTAACATGCCGGGCAGGAAGAGAATGCCGCTGAACGTCAGATGCGAGACGATGTAGTTGATGAAGAAGATTTGCTTGAGTGACACGGGCAGATGCAGCATCTTGCCGATGTCGATGGTTTCCGACCGCTGGATGTCCGAAAGCAGGCCGATCATCCAGAAGAACAGGAAGGCCACGAAGAGCAGGTCCCATACGATCAGCAGATCCGGCGCCGGGGCCCGGCGCAGCAGCAGGAGTCCCGCGACGAGCCCGAAGACGGCTCCGCCCATGCCCGTGACAACCGTCGCGCAGGCTATGATGATCGAGAGGATGGCGTTGATAGGGTTGCCGCGTGACCATTGGTTTCGTGTCAGCCGCCAGCGCAGCCAGAAGATCGTGCGAAGCTGATTCCAGTCCATTCAGCTCTCCAGCCAACTGAGCTTCTGCCGCTCGACGGCATCCCCGCCGACGGCCTGGATGAAGCGGTCTTCCAGGGACGAGCCGGTCCGGCGAATCTCCTCCATCGTCGCCTGGTGGACCAGCTTACCTTTGGCGATGATACCCACATCGGTGCAGAGCTTCTCCACGATCTCGAGCACGTGCGACGTCAGGAAGACCGTGGCGCCGCGCTGAACGCAGCGTTTGAGCGTGTCACGCAGAAGGCGCGAGGAGACCGCGTCGACGCCTTCGAAGGGTTCGTCCAGAAACAGCAGATCGGGGTTCGGAATCAGGGCCGCGGCCAGGGTCAGTTTCTTCTTCATCCCGTGCGAGTATTCGAGGGCGAGTTTTTTCTCCTCGCCGTCCAGGTTCATGATGGCCAGCAGCTCCTCGCAGCGTTGGCGGATCGTGGGCAGGGGCAGGCGATACATGCGCCCGACGAACGTCAGGTATTCGCGGGCGGTCAGGTTGTCGAACAGGGCCAGATCCTCCGGCACGACGCCGATCCGCCGCTTGACCTCCCGCGCCCGCTCTGGGTTGGATACCTCCTCGCCGAGAATGCGCATCGTTCCCTTCGTGGGAGCGAGCAGGCCGGTCAGCATTTTGATCGTCGTGGATTTGCCGGCCCCGTTGGGGCCGAGGAAGCCATAGAACGTTCCCGCCTCGACTTGCAGATCGAGCCCGTCAACAGCGCGAAGGCTCCCAAACTGCCGCGTCAGCCCGCTGGTTTCAATCGCAATCGCCATAAGGGTTTAAAGTCTACCGACCGAACTCCGCCAAGACAAGCGGTTTTCCGTGAGGTGGAGTCCCGGTGTCTGTGCAAGTTCTCGGGCGGCGCGGCACCATGTGGATAACGGAAAACGCTTCGTGAGCCGTAGGGACAGCCCTCTGTGGCTGCCCTTCTCCCTAGGCATCGCCATCAGGGCAAGCACAGAGGCTTGCCCTTGCCAAGTTCGCCCGAGATGCATCTGCCACGATATTTTCACAGACACGAGTCCCGGCGGACGTCGGTTCAGGTGGCGGCCTCAAATCGATATGACCTTGTCGCCGTCCCCTTGCTTCAAGGCAAACACGCCCAGGCGGAAGGCATTCCCGACCGCCTTCGCGTCTGTCGCTCAGATGCTCAGTGTTGTGCCGACCCCACAAGGAAAACACCGGCCGGGAAACGCCGCGGCAAATGCGGCCACGGCCTGCGTGCCCGTACAGTGGGCGGGATACAGCCGTTCGATGGAAAACCTGCGGAAGGCGTCGAGGGTCCAGGCGATCCGCTCGGCGGAGGCCGACCGCAAGTGCATGCCGCCCAGCACTGTATGGATGCGATCGCCGCCCGTCAGGTGAGAGATATAGTCCAGCGTGTTGATCACCCCGGCGTGTGCGCAGCCCAGCAGAACGATGGTTCCGCGTTCGGTGCGGAGGAACAGCGACTGGTCGTCGAGCAGCGCATCGACCGCGCGGCCCTCCGCGTCCAGGCGAAATCCTTCGTCGACCTGTTCCTCCGGATGGCGGCGGGGGACTGCGCCGGTGAGAAAGACGCCCAGTGCGATTTCCGTCGGGCCGCCAACGGTGCGCAGGTTCGCACGGCGTTGATGCAGAGACTCGAGACAGCGAGCGGGGATGCCGATGGATCGCACGATTGGGCCTGCCCGGTGGTACTTTGGCCGGGTCGCGTCCGCGTGCGCATAGATGGTGACTGAGCCGTCGATGGTCTGCAAGGCGTCGGCCAGGCCACCGGTGTGGTCATAGTGGCCGTGACTCAGGATAATCGTCCCGGCCGTGGCGAGGTCGACACCCGCCTGTCGTGCGTTGGCGAGCAGGGCGCTGGTCTGCCCGGTGTCGAAGAGCAGACGCTGCGTTCCCACATCGAGCCAAACCGCCAGTCCGTGCTCGGCCAGGAGTCTCGGGCCGGACGCATGGTTGTCGATCAATACCGTGATGGTGCCCTGTGCCGACATGGAAGAGCAGGCTCCCGACGGTTCAATGATGGCAGGAGTGGCCGTCGGAGTGACCGCCGCAGGCACCGCTATCCTGGACTTCGGCCAGCTTGCCGTCCTGGAGCCGCGCGATGGCTTCCCCGACGGTACCGCCGTCAGTGCGGTACACCTTGATTCCGGCGGCCCGCAATCCGTGCAGGGCGCCGAAGCCGATGCCGCCGACCACGACGGCGTCCGGGCGGGTGTTGGCCATCGCCTTCATGGGTCGGCATTGGCCGTGAACGTGCACCTGGTCCTGGTTGCCCAGCAGTTCCAGCGACATCGTCACGGAATCGACGAGCACGAACGCCGGGGCGGACCCGAAATGGCCGTATATGGGGCTTTCCAGCCCATTATACTCGGCGACGGGAACAGCAATTTTCATGTTTTCGTTCTCCTTTGACGCGCACGGCGCCGCCTTCCAGGCGCAGCGCTTTGCCGTGCACGAGTGCCTCCGCCACTTTGTGCCGGGCTTCCGCGACGATACGCGAGAACGTCGGCCTCGAAATCTTCATCTTCGCCGCGGCCTGTTCCTGGTAGAGCCCCTCCAGATCGGCCAGGCGCAGCGCTTCCAGCTCGTCCAGCGTCAGCGTGACCTGTTCGAGCGTGCAGGCCGGCACGCCTGCCGGTTTGAAAAAACAGGCGTCCGGTCTGAATCCAATGTGTCGTAAGCAGCAGGGTCTGGGCATACGGGCACCGAAATTCCCCATGGATAATTATGAACATATGTTCATAATACACGCCCGTCAAGACAAATCCGGCTTCTTTCAACCTGTCGTGTGTTTGAGAAGCGGAAGATTGACAGGCAGGGCACGCCCTGTTAGATACCAGGAACAGCAGCGCCCGGGAGGACCGAGGCGTCCTCCGGATTGGCACGGTCTCCTGCGGAGTGATTCGAAATGGAACCGACGACAAGGCGAATGCGGATGTCTTTTGTTTGGATCCTCCCTGCGTGCTGGGCGGCGTGCTCGCTCTTGCAGCATCGGTTTCGGGGGGATGAATACGGTTTCTACGCGGTTGCCGCCCTCCCGGGGATGTGGATCGCTCCTTTTGTGTTCCGTAGTGTGTCCATCGAGCACGTGGCGCCCTATATTGCTCTCGCCGGTGCACCTCTATTGGCCCTC
>CAYQXM010000090.1:0-3068 GCA_964421295.1 uncultured Pirellulales bacterium | reverse complement strand
ACGGAAGAGGTTCTGGGGCATCCTCTGGCTGGGCCTGGGGATCGCGGTGTTCTGTGCCGTGCTCTTCAGCTTCCCCAGCATCGACCGGGCCATCCGCAAGAACGGGTCGATAATGGCCTACGTAGTGCTGGGCGCCACGGCGGGACTCTATGCGGCGTCTCTTCTTTCGCTCGTCGGCACGGGCGCCTGGCGCATCGCGCAAAGGCTCAGGCCGGGGACCATGGCGACATTGCCGTAGGCTACGCTTTTGCCGCCTGCACGAACGGCGAGAGCTGACGGAGGCGGTGGATGATGTCGGGCAGCTTCGCGATGACCAGGTTCACGTCCTCTTCCGTGTTGTAGCGGCTGAGGCTGAAGCGGACGGAGCCGTGGGCGGCGGTGAAGGGCACGCCCATCGCGCGGAGCACGTGCGAAGGTTCCAGCGAACCGGAGGTGCAGGCGGAGCCGCTGCTGGCGCAGATGCCGAAGCGGTCGAGCATCAAGAGAATCGCCTCGCCCTCGACGAATTCGAAACTGATGTTGGACGTGTTGGGCAGACGATTCGAGGTGTCACCATTGACGTGGGCGTCGGGACACGCTTTCAGCAGGGCGGCTTCGAGCTTGTCACGCAAGGCCTTGACGCGCGTGTTCTCGTCCTTCATGTGCTGCGCGGCCAGCTCGCAAGCTGTGCCCAGCCCGACGATGCCGGCGACGTTTTCCGTGCCCGCGCGCCGGCCGCCTTCCTGGTGGCCGCCGAGCAGGAAGGGCATGATGCGCGTGCCTTTCTTGACGTAGAGCACGCCGACGCCTTTGGGGGCATGGAGCTTGTGGCCCGAGAGGCTCAGGAGGTTGACGGCCGAGGCGGAGAGATTCGTCGGTACTTTCCCGACGATCTGCACCGCGTCGGTGTGGAAGACGATGCCCCGGCTGGTCACCATCTGGGCGATCTGCTCGGTGGGGAAGATCACGCCCGTCTCGTTGTTGGCGGACATGATCGTCACGAGGGCGGTGTCGTTGTCCAGTTGGTGCTCCAGCTCATTCAGATCGAGCCGGCCGAACTTGTCGACGCCGAGCTCGACGACATTGTAGCCCCGGTTCTCCATCTCCCGGCAAACGACCAGCACGGCCGGGTGCTCGACCCGCGTCGTGATGATCTTGTGCTTCTGCGGGACCGCGGCGAGCGTGCCGTGAATCGCCGCGCTGTCACTCTCCGTGCCGCAACTGGTGAAGATGATCTCGCTCGGGTCGCAGCCCAGCAGCGTCGCCACCTGCTCGCGGGCCCGGCGGATCTGCGCGCCGACCTGGCCCCCGAACGTGTGCATGCTGGACGGATTGCCGTACAGATCGCAGAAGTACGGCCGCATCGCCTCGAACACTTCATCCGCCACGCGAGTGGTGGCATTATTATCGAAATACACCGGTTTCATCGTTCACTCCCAATACTGGAAGAATCCGAAACTCGAATGTCGAAATCCGAAACAAACTCCAATGACCGAAATCCAAAGGCTCGAAACCTCATGGTGTTTTCGTCATTGGAACATTTGGACCTTCGTGCTTGTTTCGAATTTCGAGTTTCGATATTCGTGCTTCTCATTCTCTGTGGTGATGCTCCTGCCCGGCGGCATCGACCTGCTCCTCGACGACGATGTCGTCCGAGACGAACTCCCGCAATTTGTTCTGGACGACGTCCTGCATCGTGAACTCGGCCAGGTGGCACTGGGCGCACATGCCGCGGAAGGCGACGACGACCTTGTTGCCCTCGACGTCGATCAGCTCAAGGTTGCCGCCGTGGGCGCGCAGGGCGGGGCGGACCTGCTCGTTGATCGTCTGCTGGATCAACTGGATCTTCTGGATGTTCGTCAGCTTGTGACCTTTCGGGGGCACCGCCGCGGCGAGGGCCTTGGCCTTCTCGCCCTGGACGCGCTGGATGATCTTCTCGATCTCGCCCCGGCACCCGCCGCACCCGCCGCCGGCCTTGCAGTAGTTGGTCACCTGCTCGACGGTGGTCAAGTCGTTCTCATGCACGACGCGCTCGATCTCCTTCTCGGTGACGCCGAAGCAGGTGCACACGATCCGGCCTTCCAGCTCGCGCTTCTCCCGGCCGCCCGTGCGGTAGTTGTGAATGGCGGCTTCGAGGGCCTCCCGGCCCATCACGGAGCAGTGCATCTTCTGTTCGGGCAGCCCCCCGAGGACGTCGGCGATGTCCTTGTTCGTGACCTTCATCGCCTCTTCGAGCGTCTTGCCCTTGATCAGCTCGGTGAGCACCGAGGAGCTGGCGATGGCGCTGGCGCAGCCGAAGGTCTTGAATTTGGCATCGACGATCCGCCCGCTCTTGTCGAGCTTGAACGTGAGCTTGAGCGCGTCCCCGCACGCCATGGACCCGACTTCCCCGGTCCCATCCGGATTCTCGACTTCACCGACGTTGCGCGGGTTGAAGAAATGATCTCTGACTTTATCCGTATAATCCCACATAGTATTAGCTCTGAGTTCTTAGTTTTGAGTTTTTAGTTTTCTGAGTCTCACTGCACGTTTTCACGACGCTGGTCAGCATCTTGACCAATTCATCTGACTTCGACAATAGTTCTTGAAGGCGTGGTTCACTGGAGAGCCCAGCATCCTTCACCAACCTCAACCAATAATTCGTTTCTCTTGCTTCCTTCGAAGCCGTGCACATCTTAGCGAAGAAATCCTTTCGACTTTGCCCGGCTAGTGCCTCTTCAACATTGGCACCGATGCTCGTACCTGCCCGCAGAAGTTGACTCGATATCTCGTAGTGCCTGTTCTCACGAAGTTGAGTGCAGAACTTCACGATCTGCAGGGCAAACTCGTAACTCTTCTGTCTGACGATACTCTCACCCATAACTCAAAACTCAACACTCAAAACTAAGCACTCCCGGCCATCGCCTGGGCAAAGTCGGCCACTATATCGTCCACGTGCTCGGTGCCGACCGAGACGCGGATGTAGTCGGGTGTCACGCCGGCGGCGCGCTGCTCGGGTTCGCTCAACTGCTGGTGCGTCGTGCTGGCCGGATGGATGACGAGCGTCTTGCTGTCGCCGATGTTGGCCAGGTGGCTGGCGAGTTTCACGC
>CAYQXM010000089.1:0-22420 GCA_964421295.1 uncultured Pirellulales bacterium | reverse complement strand
GATGAGGTTCGCCACCTCCTCGAAACGCTCAGGTTTGCGGGGGACGATGACCAGGCGCAGGTCGGCGCATGGCGGCTGGTGGACGAGCTGCTGATACACGTCGAGAATGATCTTCTCCTCGTCATCGCCTGTGCCGCCGGCGACCCAGAGCTTGACGTTGCCCAGGGTCAGCTGCTGCGCCAGGCGATCGGCGCCTTCCACGCGGTCGGCGATCTGAGCTGTGTCGTACTTGAGCGAGCTGGTGACGACCACGTGATCCTTGGGGCAGCCGAGTTCCTCGAAACGCTCCGCGTACTGGGCGGTCTGCGCCAGGACCATGTCGATCAGGCCGAAGAACCGTCGCGTGAGCCACTTGACCTTGCGATAACGCGTGAAGCTCCTGTCACTGATGCGCCCGTTGACGACGACGACCGGAATGCCCCGGCGGTGGGCTGTCGCGATGAAGTTGGGCCAGACCTCCAGCTCCATCAGGAGGCACAGGCTCGGCCGGAGGCGGCGGAACGCCCGGCTCATCGCGAGTGAGAAGTCGAACGGGAAGTAGAAGACGGGCCATTTGCCCGCGATCAGCGCGGTCGCGCGGGCGAAACCCGTATCCGTCGTCGTACTGACGGCGATCTCGTAGTCGGGGAACCGTTTTTCGATCTCGTTCAGAACGGTCTTGGCGGCGTTGACCTCGCCCATGCTGACGGCATGCAGCCAGATGCACTTCTTCTCGGGCTGATTGCGGCTGATGCGTCCGAACCGGTTGCCCCAGCCGGCACGATAGCGTTTGAACCGCACCATGCGATAGACGACGACCGGGCTGAACGCCAGCAACGCGAGCACATACGCGAAATCGAGAATGTACTTCATCGGCGTCATCTTATTGAGAAGACGCCGTGGTGTCAACGAAGCGAAAGACGGGCCAGCTTTGTCATCTCGACCGGAGGCCGCAGGCCGGAGTGGAGAGATCTGGCTGCAAGTGAGTCACATGTACGGCTTCGATGCCAGATGCCTCGACTCCGCTACGCTCCGCTCGGCATGACAAACCGACCTCCCGGCTACTCCGCTGCGGGGGCGGGGAAGGGCTCGAACTCCAGGGACGGATCCTCGAGCATGGCGCCGCCTTTGAGCTTGAGGTTGAAGTCGGAGAACAGGTTCATGCCGATGATCCCGTCCAGCGTGCCGCCTTCCGGCGAGGTGACGTCAAGCAGGACCACGGGGACATTCCGGAAACTGGCCCAGCTGCCCAGGGCGGGGATGTCGATCCGGTCGAGATAGAAGCCGGGATAAGTGACGAGCTCGCCCGTGACGTCCTCGATCTCGACGTCGAAGTCGGACTGGGCGGGATTGATGCGCAGGCGGGCCGCGATCCGCGTCCCGATCACGCTGACCTGCGCGCCCGTATCGAGCATGAAACGGCCCTTGTCCAGTGCGAAATCGTTGCCGTCATAGAGGTCCACACTGGAGACGAAGAAAAGACTCTGGTAACCGTTGCCAACGATGATGGACGGCGTGGACGGAGACATATCCAGCGAGAAATCGCCCCCCAGGATATCGTCCAGGTCCGTGGAGCCGGTACCCAGGGTCGGGATGTACTGCACGTTGGCGGCGCCGAGGGGACGCAGCTCCAGAGGGATAACATTTGCGAACGAAGGAATGCAGGGATCGCCTTCTTCATAAATGCGAATGTCCGGGCCGGTGTATTCCTTGCCCCGAAGCGCCAGGCTGATGGGCTGATCGTTGTAGAACACGCTGGTGTAATAGACGCTCATGGGTGAGCCGATAGCCGTGAGCAGATCCGGACCGCTGCCGGGGCTCTGGCCGACCATGACCGCCACGTTGGTCTCGCCCATCATGCCGGTGCGGGTGAGTTTCAGCGTGTCGAGGTTGATGGCGTGCAGACCGTCGACGAAGACACCTAACGGATAGCTGATCGAGGCATCGACCGACCCGGTCACGCCGTAGATTGTGGTCTCATTGCCGGTGATGAGGGAGCCGCGGAAGAATCCGAGCGTCTGGGCGTTCGCGTAGCCGAAAACATGGGCGCTGGCGCCCGTGTCGTAGACGCCGATGATGAAGTCCGTGTCGGCCGTAACGCCGGTGGGATAACTGCCTGTCACGTAACCGACGGGCGCGGCGGCATAGTCGTCATCAGAGGAACGTGCTTTGGTCATCGAAACGGCGATCCACGGCACGAATCCCGCCACCGGCGGGGAGTTGACTTCAATGGTCTGCACGAACGCGCGGGTCGCGGAGCCGGTCAGCCCGGTGGTGGAGCGGGTCGCACGTTTGGCCTGTGCTTGGGCGTCGAGCCTGTTCTTGGCGATCGATCGGGTGGCGGGCTCCAACTGAGGTCTCTGGTCTTTCGGATAGGAGATCGCCTTGATTCGCCTGCCATCGCCGGCCTGCCAGTTCACTTCCTCTCGTTGTCGCCCCGTTTCCGCCGCGCGGGCGAGAGACGGAACGACCAGAAGCGCCGCAAGGACGATTGCATACCGAATTGTGTGCCTGCGAATCTTTTTCATGGTGCACCTCTTTTCTGTAAGAACAGTGCCATTATACCAAAAATTCGCAACGTTCTCTCGGTGAAAGTCGCGACGCACACGCCGGTCAACGCGCCGCGGAGTTGTCGGTCGGGAGGGGAGCGATACGCTGAAATTCCAGGAAGGGGGGACTCTGCCCGACCAGACCGCCGCCGTGGACCACGAAATTGAAGTCCACGAGCAGATTGGTGCCGATGATGCCGTCGAAATACCCGCCCGCGGGGGAGCTGATGTCGTAGACGATAACCGGCACGTTTGTGTACCTGATGCGCCCCGCGGCGGTGGGTATCTCCAGAGCGTCGAGGTAGAAGCCCAGGCTGATGATGATGGCGCCGGTGATGTCCCTCGATTCCACCTGGAAGTCGGCCGCGGCCGGGTCGAGCTTCAGGCCGATCGCAATGTCGGAGCTGATGAGTGTGAGCTGTGTTCCCGTATCGAATAGAAACGTCCGCATGTCCAGCGCACTTTGCGCGCCCTCGCGCAGGTCCACGCTGCTCATGAGGAACCAGCCCTGGATCTGCGACTCCGCCACGATCAGTGACGGCCAGTAGGGCAGATAGTACTCGACGCCCACAGCACCGGCGGGCGTGAGAGTCAGGCCGACGCGGTTGGCGTAGCGAGCTATGTTGGGGTCGGTCAAGCTGTAGAACCTGGCGTCAGGCCCCGTGTATTCATTGCCGTCACGGACGATGGTCAACTGCCGGTCGTTGTAGACCGCCGCGGCGAAGTTCACGCACAGCGGCATGCCGATCACGGTCCCGAGATCCACGGCATTGCCGCGGGGCTTGGGATTGACCCCTATCACGACGTTGCTCTGCCCGACCATTCTTGCATGGTTCAGAGTCAGCGTGTTCGGGTCGATGGCGGCCAATCCGTCGGCTAAGATGGCCAGCGGTTTGCTGAGCCACACCGAAGTCGACCCGGACGCGCCCAGCAGCTCGATCCGGTACGGAGACAACAGATCCGCCGCGATGATGCCCATACGTTCGGCCGAGGTGTAGCCCATCAGATGGAAACTCCCGCCGGTATCGAGTACGCCCATGGCGAAATCGGCCTGGGGATTCGTGGTGAGGAAATTGCCGACCACCGCGGCGTGAGACTGTGCCACGTAGTTGGAATCGTTCGATGCTTTTGCGTCGGTGGCCGCGATCGCAAGGTGGACGGTAAACCCTTGGACCGGTGGAGAGTCGATTTGATTGGCGTCGGCGGTTGCGGAAACGCCCTTGCCCTTGGCAAACCGCGTCTGCAACGTTGGCGGGAAAGGCTTGTTCCGGGGTGCGTAAATGCCTGTGATGCGTCTATCGCCGAGACGCCAGTTCACATCTTTGCGTCGCCAGTCGTCCGTCGCTGCTGCGGCGGCGACGTTTAAGACCAGCAGGGCAGCGATCGCCAAACGATGCATGCTCTTCTTCATCGATCTGCCTTCTCCAGTGTACGCTGATTATAGCAGATGGCGTACCGTGTCTGCCACCATCAAACTGCCCAGGCGAACGGAGGGTTCGACCCGCACTTCTCGAAATGCGTGAATCGAGCAAAGTATGGGGTATTTGCTTGACGCCCCCAGCAGTGATGGTAGGATGAACGCGCTTGAGTTTTCGTCCCCGTAGCTCAATTGGATAGAGCGTTGGCCTCCGGAGCCAAAGGTTATGAGTCCGAGTCTCGTCGGGGACAGTGGAAGGCGGGCGAATCACTTCAAGATAGAGTGACTTCATGTATCTTTTTCTGTCAAACTGCGCGTTTTCTGCTTGCATTTTATCGGAACTGTGCTATACTCCCAGACAATCAAATTCATACGGAAAGCCAGCGAGGATGCGGCTCGCGTAAGGATGGGCACTCCAAACTGGATGCGGTAAGCCTTAGGAGGAGGTGAATCGTTGTGATCCGATACATTCCTTTTCCGCTAGGGTTGAAGGCTAATTTGACAGGTCTTCGCGACTTGTCCGATGGCTCCCTTGAACCGTCTCACCTGGGACGAACACGAATCATGATCAAACCGGTGTGCGCCAGCCGAGTGCGCAGATAGTGCAGCTTCCGGTATTGGCTGAGGCGCATCGGCCGGGATGAGTGAACAGCAAGCGGCATGATGGTTGGAGGTTACGATAGCGGAACGACATCTGATTTCCGCGGCGCCCGTGCCCGCGGAGCATGCGAAAAAATGCTGCGAGT
This sequence comes from uncultured Pirellulales bacterium, assembly GCA_964421295.1. GTDB lineage: Bacteria > Planctomycetota > Phycisphaerae > Sedimentisphaerales > Anaerobacaceae > PLanc-01. Next base: position 17,729 of record CAYQXM010000089.1, on the reverse strand, counting down.
GCAAATATGGACTACCACTCAAATGGATTGGAGATCGAGGCACTCGGCAGCTGGGAGACAGGGTGACGAAAAGAATCAAGGACTCGGCCGTGTCTCCCTTTTTCTATTTATAGGACTCCCCTGTACCAGCACAAGTCGCAGCGCGCACGCGCGACCGTTAACACATCCCTCGGGCGAAACCCGAAGCACGAAATCCGAAATCCGAAACAAATCCAAATGATCGAATCTCGAAGCTCAAAACGCCCTTCTTAGGGGCGGCGTTTGGGCCTTTGGGGCACTTGTGCTTTGTGCCTGCTTCGAATCTCGAGATTCGGATTTCGGATTTCATCTTCGCTGTCCAACTGTCCCAGCCGAACGCCTGCGATTTTCGTTTCTTCATTCTTAAGGTGGCCTTTGGTCCGGCCGATGAGGGGGCTGTGGCAAGAAGGCCACGATGATCGGATGAGAATGGAGACAGAAACATGAAGCCGGAAAACGTGGGCGTTTTCAACGTGGATCTGAATGAACCCGAAGCACGGCTCTGTGCCTGGGTGGCCGAGCAGTCGCGGCTGGGTGTCACACGCGTCTTCTACGAAGAAGCCAAGAAGGCTACGGGCATCACCAGCGACGATCAGCTCACCGAAGCCCTGCGTCAGTTCCGCGAGCGTCTGGACGATATCCACAAGATGGCGCTGTCGCCCATCGTCAACACGCATGCCCCCTATTTCGAGATTCTCGACACGGCGCACTGGATCTGGAACGGTTACTGCCAGGCCTCTCAGCGCCGCGGCACGTGCGAAATCCAGAATACCACGACAGGTCGCAACAGCCTCGGAGGATCCTACGGTTGTGCGCCCTGTGTTTCTTGAAGTTATGGTCGAGGGAATCACTGTCAATCACGAGAGGAGAGTTAGATGAGCTCACCCCAAGGTAAAGGTGACTTGAGAGAGCAACAATTGGGCTGCTATCGGCTGTGGGTCCGTCCGAAGGCGAGTGATAAGAAGAACAAGAAACGCAGCCATGCTTCGATCCTCGGCCCCTATCTCGTGGGCTCCAAACGCTGATTCACCCCCGCAAGGTTCTGTGATCTTCACCGACGCTGTCGGTCGGCCGTGGCATTTGGGGAGGAGGGTGATTTCCTCATATCGGGAGATCCTTTTGGCGTCTTTCTGTCCGGGCCCGGCGCCGCTTGCATGACCTATGCCGGGCACCTCCGGCAATTCCGTCTCATTTATCTATAGTTTATCGTGAATTCCCACTGCACCTGTAGTCGAACCTGCGCAGAGAGAGTCCGTACGTGCTGGCGGAACGTTCAGCTCCAAACCAGATGCCCGTGCAGATGGACTGCCCCACCAGAACGCAGATGTGTTCCAAGGATAACCACGGGACATGCATGGTCGATGCATATGAGGATTGTGACGGCAGCAACAAGCAGTGTGTGCCGAAGAAGATGTTGTGTGACATGGGGCGAAACTGGTGCGTCGGTCGGCACCTGATTTGGGTCCGGCACTTCATCGATCCGCGCCAGAAGCCGAAGTGCATGCGCTGCCGCTGCTTCCCGGTACGGAACCGGCCGCAACTGTCCGGCCTGACTTCGAGCTGCTTCAATGTGCGCAATCTCAACACCAGTTTCTGGTCGATGCGGCCTTAGGGTCCCGGCGCTCAAGATGTACGAGTTCTTGTCATTACAGAAATGGAAGAAGTCCTTCATGGATCGAGAGGGTGACCGCTGCACCGGCGGCAGTCTCGCGATGCAGCCGGCGCTATGCATATTGCCATGATGGCGAGTCAGTGAGGTTGAAACTGATCTTCCCCGACCGAGGAGGAGGGTGATCCTCTTTCTTGTTCCCAGCCAGGGCCGATAATGTCTGTGGAGTGCCTCACACTGGCCCTATGTGGTCACGATGGCCACCCATCATCCCTAACTGAGAAAAAAATGTCAACATCCTTGACATTCGTGAGACACAATTGTACACTTCCGACATGCGTGTGAAGTTTGGGACGCATATCGGAGGTACCAGGACATGATTTCCGTTCGTGAGGCAGCCGAATTGATGGGTGTCTCTCAAAAGACCGTCTACCGCTGGATCAAAGATGGGCGGGTCCCGTCCTATCGCCTGGGTGGTCAGCATTTCCTCGAAAAGACCGAGGTCAACGACCTGATCATCCGGGAGGGGCTGCGGCCTCTGCCCGAAGTGGCGGTGGAGGATGGCCAGGAGGAAGACATCTCGCTCCGTGAGATGCTCGTCAAGGGCGGTGTCTTCTATCGCATCAGCGGCAGCACCAAAAGAGAAGTCCTGCAGAACTCCCTGAGCATGGTTCGGGGTCTGGACGAGAAAGTGGCGGATCCGCTGTTCCGGATGTTTCTGGCACGCGAGGAACTGGCTTCGACAGGTATTGGGGAAGGGATCGCCATTCCGCACGCCCGCGGGTCGCTGGTCGGGTACGTCAGCCAGCCGGCTCTGTCGCTCTCGTTCCTCGAAGATCCCGTTGACTACGGGGCCCTGGACGGCAAACCCGTGCACGCCCTGTTCCTCCTGATTTCACCGAATGTTCGTACTCACCTGCGCATCCTTGCCAAGCTCTCATTTGCACTGCGGATGCCCCCCTGCAAGGAGGCCATACTCGGCCAAGCCTCCCGGGACGTGATTTTGAACGTCTTTGCCCGGGCGGAGGAGGGGTTCCGCGAGAGTTTCAGGAAGACGGGGACATGAACTTCTTGATTCTGGGGTGTTCGGTAGCGGTCATCGCGGGTGTGATGGCCCTTTTCGTGAATCGTTCCCGGGCGGCGCTATGGATAGGTGCGGCCGGTGTTTGGGCTGGCTGCGCAGTAGCCGCAGTGCCTGTCATCGAGGTTCTGCGCGGCGTCGCGCTGGAACCGACACGTCTGGCCTGGAGTATGCCGGGTGGTTCGCTTTCGCTTGGGCTGGACGGCCTGTCCGCTTTCTTCTGTCTGCCGATCCTGATTGTGGCACCTCTGGCGTCACTGTACGGCTGTCTCTACATGTCGCACTACAAACGCGGCCTGGGGACAGCTTCCCTTGCATACAATCTCCTGGTGGCGAGCATGCTGCTGTTGATGGCCGTGCGGAACGGGCTGCTGTTCCTGATCGTGTGGGAAGTAATGGCGATCAGCTCGTTCGTGCTGGTCGTGTTCGACGACGAGCATGCTCAAGTCCGCCAGGCCGGCTGGATCTATCTGATCGCCACGCACATCGGAACGGCGGCACTGCTGGTGTTCTTCGCGCTCTTCGGTGGCTATGCCAGATCGCTCGATTTCGACCGACTGGCGGCAACCGGACTGCCGAACGGGGTGGCAGACCTCCTGTTTGCTCTCGCCGTGATTGGTTTCGGTACCAAAGCGGGATTCATGCCTCTGCACGTCTGGCTGCCGGAAGCGCACCCGGCCGCACCGAGCCACGTGTCGGCGCTGATGTCGGGCGTCATGATCAAGACGGGCGTCTACGGCCTGCTGCGGGCTCTCGTTTTGCTCGGGGCCCCGTCCGTGACCTGGGGCTGGACACTGGTTGTCATCGGCTTGGTGTCGGGCGTTCTCGGAGTTGCATTCGCCCTGGCCCAGCACGACCTCAAGCGGCTGCTGGCCTACCACAGCGTCGAGAACATCGGCATCATCGCGCTCGGCATCGGGGCGGGCATTCTGGGTGTGTGCTGGAAACTGCCGGCGCTGGCCATTCTCGGTTTCGGCGGCGGCATCCTGCACGTTCTGAACCATGCCGTGTTCAAGAGCCTGCTGTTCCTCGGGGCGGGGGCCGTCATTCACAGCACCGGCACGCGTGACATCGACCGCCTGGGCGGCCTGATGAAGTCGATGCGATGGACCGCCGTGACATTCCTCGTGGCTTCTGCCGCAATTTCCGGGCTGCCTCCGTTCAACGGGTTCATCAGCGAGTTCCTGATCTACGTGGCGGGATTCAAATCGCTGCAGGCCGGCGCACCGGGAACCGTCATTCTGGCTGCCGGGCTCGGCGCAGGTCTGGGCGTGATCGGTGGCCTGGCGGCCGCGTGTTTTGCCAAGGCATTTGGGATCATATTCCTGGGTGAGCCGCGCAACGCTGAGGCTGCCCAAGCCCACGAAGTGGGGCGGGCCATGCGGTGGCCGATGGCGGCTCTGGCTTTTCTGTGCCTCGCGATCGGGTTGTCGGCTCCACTGGCCGTTCGTGTGGTCAGTCCGGCGGTGGTCACCGTGACCGGGCTGAGTATCGATGAGTCCGCATGGACACAGAGCGTGTCCATGCTGGATTGCGTCGTTGAGGTGTCCCTGGTTCTACTGATTGTGGCGGGGGGCCTGCTCGTCGTTCGCCGCTGCCTGCCTCGCGGCAAGCAGGAGTCCACCACGGGGACGTGGGATTGCGGCTATGCCCGGCCGACGGCCCGGATGCAGTACACGGCGTCGTCGTTCGCGCAGCCGCTGACCGATCTGTTCGCGATCTTCCTGCGGACCCGCAAGAGCCGGGCCGGCGTGACGGGGTTCTTCCCGCGGCAGGCGAGCTTCGATACGGAGACGCCCGATACCGCGACGCAGCATTTGTTCACGCCGGTGTTCCGGCTGATCGATATCTGTGCGGCGCCGATTCGGCGGATGCAGCACGGGCGCCTCCACGAGTACCTGCTCTACATCGCGATCGTTCTCGTGATACTGCTCATCTGGAAGGCGGGGAGGTGATGATGAACGCGATGACAATGATCTTGCCTGTGACCGGATGGGTGTTGGCGCCTCTGATGCTCGGCGTCATCAACCGGGTCAAAGCCATCTTCGCCGGACGCCAGGGTCCGCCGCTTCTGCAGGCGTACTACGATCTCTACAAGCTGCTGCGCAAAGGCTCGGTCTACAGCCGCTCGACGAGCGCCGTCATTCGCGTGGCGCCTTCGGTGATCCTGGCCTGTGTGCTTCTGTGCACGATCCTGCTGCCCTGGGGGACGACGTCGGCGCCGGTATCGTTCGCGGGTGACGTCATTGTCCTGATCTACCTGCTCGGCCTGGCCCGCTTTGCCACGGTGCTGGCGGCGTTGGACACCGGATCGAGCTTCGAAGGGATGGGCGCCAGCCGGGAGGTTCAGTTCGGCGCCTTGGCGGAACCATCGTTGCTTCTCGGGCTCGTGGTCCTCATCCTGCACTCCGGCTTCGGCAGCCTGTCCGGCATCATCCGGGGCATCACGCCGCAGATGTGGGCCGGCTCCGGGGTGCTCCTGGCCCTGATCGTCTGCTCGTGGTTCATCATCCTCCTGACCGAGAACTGCCGCATCCCGATGGATGACCCGAACACGCACCTGGAGCTGACGATGATTCACGAGGTCATGGTTCTGGACTACAGCGGCCCGGATCTCGCTTACGTTTTGTACGCCGCCTCGCTGAAGCTGTGGCTCTTTGGCGGCCTGGTGGTGAACCTGGTCCTGCCCGCGATCGCGCCCGGCTCCTGGGTTCAGGTGCCGCTCTTCCTGGCGGCCATGCTGCTCGTCGCGGTTCTGGTGGGCGTGATCGAGTCGACGTTGGCACGCCTGCAACTGCTGCACATACCGAAAGTCCTGGTCGGCGCCGCAGCCCTGGGAGTCATCGCGGTCATTGTCACGCTGGTAGGTTGATCGACATGGGTATCATTTGCGTTCTTCTCGTTTTATCGTGTCTGTTCGTCCTCGGGTCGAGCCGGCTCGCGGTCGCCATCCGCGTGGTGGCGGCACAGGGCCTGCTCCTCGGCCTGCTGCCGATCGTCCGCGCCGAAGGCCGCGTTCACCTGGCCATCTGGATTCTCGGCCTGAGCAGCATCGTCTGCAAGGGTGTCGTTCTGCCCTGGTTGATGAACATCTGCCTGCGTCAGTCGAGCACCCCGCGGGAGATCAAGCCGTTTGTCGGCTTCGGCATGTCCATCATCTGCGGCATCATGCTGCTGGGACTGTCGGTCTGGCTCACGGTGAGACTGCAGCCGGCCCAGCACGAGGCGTCCCCGATGGCGCTGACCACCGCGTTGTTTCTCGTGCTCGTGGGCCTGTTCCTGATGGTCACCCGCCGCAAGGCCATCACCCAATCACTCGCCTATCTGGTCATGGAGAACGGCGTCTACGCGGTCGGCGTCAGCATGAACCTCGAGTTCCCGTTCATCGTCGAGCTCGGCATCCTGCTGGACGTCTTCGTCGGCGTATTCCTGATGGGCAACCTGCTGTTCCACATCGACCACCAATTCGATCACCTGGATGTGGACAAGCTCACGGCTCTGTCGGATGATCTGGCGCCCTCTGAAGGTTCGGTGGAGGAGCACGCATGAACATCCTCTGGCTGATCGCGCTGCTTCCCGCCGTCGCCGGTGTGGCGTGTTATCCGATCCGGAACAATCTCGTGCGTCGCGTCCTCTGGGCAGCGACGGCGACGACGCATTTTGCCCTGTCCGTGACGGCGTTCCTGCAAAGTCCGCCGGCCGTGGGTAACTGGATTGGCCTCGACGCCCTCAGCGCGGTCTTCCTGCTGTTAACCAGCCTGCTGTTCTTCCTGGTCACGATCTACGCCTTGGGCTACGTGGCGCGCGAGCCGGCGGCGTTGCACAAGGACTACGAGGACGGCAGCTTCTTCCGGAACGAGCCCGAGTCCGTGTTCACCGGGAGCCTGCTGTTCCTGCTCTCGGCCATGACCCTGGCGATTCTCAGTCGTCACATCGGTCTGCAATGGGTAGCGATCGAAGCCACGACGCTGGCGAGCGCGCCGCTGATCTACTTTCACCAGAACCGTCGCTCGCTCGAAGCGGCCTGGAAATACATGATTCTATGTTCGGTCGGCATCGCCATGGCGTTGCTGGGCATCTTCTTCATCCGCATGGCCGCGGAGGCGGGGGAGGGCGATCTGACGATCGACTGGCTGCTGAAGAGCGCCTCGGGATTGAGCCACAAGTGGCTGGGTGTCGCCTTCATCTTCATGCTCGTCGGTTACGGCACGAAGATGGGTCTGGCCCCGCTGCACACCTGGCTTCCCGACGCTCACAGCGAAGCGCCGTCTCCGGTTTCCGCGCTGCTTTCCGGAGCGTTGCTCAATTGTGCGTTCATGGGCATTCTCCGCCTCCAGCAGATCTGTGTGGCCGCAGGCATGGGCACGTTCGGGGGCGACCTGCTGGTTCTATTCGGCTTGTTCTCGATGGTCCTGGCGGCGGTCTTCATTCTGCGCCAGGTGGACTATAAACGGATGCTCGCCTATTCGAGCGTCGAGCACATGGGCATCCTCGCCATCGGCGTGGGGCTCGGAGCGTTGGGCGTTTTCGGCTCGTTCCTGCACGCCGTCAATCACTCGGTGTCCAAGGCGCTGATGTTCCTGGCCGCCGGCAACATCCTGACGCGGTTCCACACGAAAGACACGACGAAGATTCAGGGCCTGTGTCACGCACTGCCGGCCACCGGCGTGCTGTGGATCGTGGGCTTTCTGGCCGTGGCGGGATCGCCGCCGTTCGGGACGTTCGTCAGTGAGTTCACGATCCTGAGGGCCTGCCTCGATCAGGGCCGCTGGCTCATCGCGGCCGCATACGTGCTGGCGCTGCTCGTGATCTTCGTGGGCATGTCGGCGATCGTTCTGCGCATGGCGCTCGGCAAACCGGAACAGGAGGCATCCGTCCGCGAGCCCGTGACATCGATTCTGCCGCCCGCGGTGTTTGCGGTGCTGGCGCTGGTCCTGGGCGTGTATCTGCCGGGGCCGATTGCGGAGCGGCTGCACGGAGCGGCCCAGTTGCTGGGAGGGAGCATGCCATGACAACCCTGCCTCATATCTACAATGGCAAAGCCCTCTCTCTGGCGGATGTGCCGGAGCTGAGCATCGACGAATTCCGCGCGGCCGTCATCGAGCAGGTGGGCCGGGGCCGGCGTATCTCCTCGCTGTTCGGAATGCCGCAGGGCGACGGAATCACCCTGATGGCCGTATTGGCGAACGATCGCGTGGGCGTGCTGGAGTTGTGCCGGACCCTGGTACGTGGAAGCTACCCCTGTCTGACGGTCGCGGTCCCGCAGGCGCACTGGTTCGAGCGGGAGATCGCCGAACAGTGGGGCGTGGTTCCGGCCGATCATCCGTGGCTCAAACCGATCCGGTTCCAACCGCGTATGTGTAGAGACGCGACACCTTGCGTCTCCCCGGCGATCGAACCCGGCGTCACGGATTATTTCCGCGTCGAAGGCGATGAGATTCATGAAGTGGCGGTCGGCCCCGTTCATGCGGGCATCATCGAGCCGGGGCACTTCCGTTTCCAGTGTCACGGCGAGGACGTGTTTCACCTGGAAATCGAGCTGGGCTATCAGCACCGCGGCGTCGAGCGGGCGCTGGTGGGCGGCCCGAACCGGCGCACGGCGCACTACATGGAGACGGTCGCCGGCGACACGTCCATCGGACACGCCACGGCCTATGCGTGTGTGCTGGAAGCCCTGAGCGGTGTCACGGCCCCGCAGCGTGCGGCCGCCATTCGGGCCATCGCGCTGGAGCTGGAGCGTCTGGCCAACCACACGGGGGATCTCGGCGCCCTGTCCGGTGATGTCGGTTTCCTCCCGACCGCCTCCTATTGCGGCCGGCTGCGCGGGGACTTCCTCAATATGACGGCCCTGATCTGCGGCAACCGGTTCGGACGGAATCTCGTCCGCCCGGGCGGCGTGCGGTTCGAGCTGTCGGCGCAGACGGCGGGGGAGCTCCTGCTGCGTCTGGAGAAGGCGTTCGATGCGGTGCGCAATGCGGTCGATCTGTTGTGGGAGACACCGTCGGTGATGTCCCGTTTCGAAGGAACGGGGACCGTGCGCGAGGAAGATGCCGTGGCGCTGGGCCTGGTCGGGCCGGCGGCGCGGGCCTGCGGCGTGGCGGTCGACGTACGCAGCGATCTGCCGTGGGGAGACTACCAATCGCATCATATTCCCGCCGTCAGCCTGCAGACGGGCGACGTCAATGCCCGGGCTGGCGTGCGGTGGTTCGAGATACAGAAGTCGGTGGAGTTCCTCAAGGACGGCCTCTGTGCGCTGCCCACCGGCGCCGTGCTGCAGGACCTGCCGGCGGCCGGGCCCAACCAGGTCGCGGTCTCGCTGGTCGAAGGCTGGCGCGGCGAGATCTGTCACGTGGCAATCACGGACGAGCGCGGGCGGCTCCGGGCCTACAAGATCACCGACCCGTCGTTCCACAACTGGTTCGGGCTGGCGCTGGCCCTGCGCCATCAGCAGATTTCCGACTTCCCTTTGTGCAACAAGAGCTTTAACCTGTCCTATTGTGGACATGATCTGTGAGGTTATGCGATGCTCAGAGTTTTGCGAGCGCGGTGGAAACAAGGGTACCGGACGATCGCTTTTCCGAAAGGCGAGCCGGTGCTGCCGCCGGACTTTCGGGGCCGGCCGCACTGCGATATCAGCAAATGTCACAGCGGGTGCACGGCCTGCATCAACGCGTGTCCGACCGAGGCCCTGAGCAAAAAGGACGGCGACCTTTCCTTTGACATGGGTCGCTGCCTCTTCTGCACCGATTGCACCGACGCCTGCGCGTCCAAGGCCATCGCTTTCAGCAAAGAGTATCGCCTGGCCGCCTCCGCGCGCGATCGGCTCGTCGTCAACGATCGCGCTTTCGCTTCCGCCAACGCGGTCAACGCCAAGGCAAAAGCGCTCTTCGGACGGTCGCTGAAGCTCCGGCAGGTCAGTGCCGGCGGCTGCAATGCTTGCGAGGCGGACGTCAACGTATTGAACACGGTGGTTTTCGATTTGGGCCGGTTCGGCATTCAGTTTGTCGCTTCGCCGAGGCATGCTGACGGCCTGCTCATAACGGGTCCGGTCACCCAGAACATGGAACTGGCCCTGAAGAAGACATATGATGCCACGCCGGAGCCGAAGGTGGTCATTGCCGTCGGCGCCTGTGCGATCTCGGGCGGCGTGTTCGCTGGCCATCCCGAAACGCACAAGGGGGCGGGCGAAGTCGTGCCGGTGGATTTGTACGTTCCCGGCTGCCCGCCGCATCCGGTGACAATTCTCGACGGCCTGTTACGATGGCTGGGAAAAATCGAATGAATAGCTTGGTTCCAGGGCCGGATGCCGGGGAGACTCCGCCTGAACCAGTCGTGGCCTCAAGAAATGGCAACAACTCCGCCAGCCGGTTGCCGTCAGGCTTACGATCCCTCCGTCACCGGAATTACCGCCTTTTCTTCACCGGCCAACTCGTCTCCCTGATCGGCACATGGATGCAGGGGACGGCCCAATCCTGGCTGGTCTATCACCTCACCGGCTCGGAGACTCTGCTCGGGATCGTGGGTTTTGCCTCGACGTTACCTGTGTTCTTGCTGTCGGCCATAGCCGGGACGGTTGCGGACCGGTATGACCGTCGGTGGATCTGCGTGGGAACGCAGGTGTCGGCCATGTTGCTGGCCTTCATTCTGGCGGCTTTGACTTTGACGGGCCGCGTACACGTCTACCACATCGTAATCTTAGCGACGCTTCTGGGCGTCGTGACCGCGTTCGACATCCCGACCCGGCAGGCATTCGTCGTACAGATGGTGGGCCGCGAGGACCTGACCAACGCGATCGCCTTGAACTCATCGATCATCAACGGCGCGCGCATCGTCGGTCCGGCGGTGGCGGGTATCGTCGTGGAAGCCGTAGGGGAGGGATGGTGCTTCTTCCTCAACGGTCTCAGCTACATCGCGGTCATCGCAGGTCTGTTGTGGATGACCATCGTGGTCGAGAAACGGACCGTCCCGCTCGGCTCGCCGATCTCGAATATCATCGACGGCTTTCAGTATGTCCGGCACACCAAACCCATCCGCGCGGTTCTGCTCCTGCTGGGACTGGTCAGCCTCACGGCCATGCCGTACGCGGTGCTGCTGCCTGTGTTCGCCAAGGACATTCTGGGGGGCGGCGCCAGGGAGCAAGGCCTCCTGTTGGCCTCCGCCGGAGTTGGAGCGCTGACGGCGGCCCTCGTCCTGGCCATGCGCCGCGGGGTCGACGGTTTGGAACGGTGGATCGGTCTTGCTGCAGCCGGCTTCGGCACGTGTCTGATCCTCTTCTCGTTGTCGCGCCATTTCTGGCTTTCGTTTGCTTTCCTCATGCCCACCGGGTTCTGCATGATGGTCGGATTGACCGCATCGAACACGCTCATCCAGACCATCGTCCCGGATCATCTGCGTGGAAGAGTCATGGCCGTCTACTCCATGATGTTCCTCGGGATGGCTCCTTTCGGGGCTTTGCTGGCCGGCGTCCTGGCCAGGGGGCTGGGCGCTCCCGTCACCGTCGTACTAGGCGGCATCGTCTGCATCATCGGCGCCACCATTTTTGGCTGGCGCGTCGCCATTTCTGCACACCCGCGTCACCGCATCATCGAAGCGTAAAGCGCGCCGTCCTTGCGTCGACATGCTTGACTTCGCATCGCTTTCCGGCAGAATGTGTCAATAACAGTTGGGTGAAAGGCGTCTCTGTTGAGATGCACGAGGGTGTATCTCTAAAGCCGGTATCTAAGGAGTGACTTCTATGAAGAGAATCGCGGTACTGTGTGTGATCTTAGCATTGTTGGCGGGCACGGCTGTGGCCCAGCCGCCCGCCGGACCGGCGCCGAGTGGTGCCGACTCCTCGGCGGCGGTGAACATGGCTGTCGTGGCACAACCTTCGAGTTCCAACGTGTCGGGCGACACCACCCTGACGGCGCTCAACGACGGCATCAATCCTCGCAGCTCACGCGGAGGTCGCGGCGGCTCGTACGGCAACTGGCCCAGTCGCGGCACGCAGTGGGTGCAGTACGACTGGAGCCAGCCGATCTGCACGAACAAGATCGATGTCTACTGGTGGGCCGACGGGCAGGGCATCGGGGCTCCTCAAACCTGCCGGTTGCTCTACTGGAACGGCAGCGCCTTCGTTCCCGTGGCCGATGCGAATGGTTTGGGCGTGGCGCTCAACCAGTTCAACACGACGACCTTCAAGGAAGTCACCACAGCCAAGCTGAAGCTGGAGATCGATTCGGCCGGCGAGTTGTCCACCGGCATCCTCGAATGGAAGGTGTACGATTCCGGCAAATCGCCGGACTTCCCGCCGACGGTCACGGCCGGCATCGATCGGCTGGTCGTCCTCGGCGGCAAGACCTATCTGAACGGAACGGTCAAGGCGTTGAAGGGCGATGCCGGCTCCGCCAAGCTCACGTGGAGCAAGGAGTCCGGCCCCGGCACAGTGACATTCGAGAAAGCCGACGCCGCCGTAACCACGGCCACGTTCTCCGCGGCCGGTGATTACGTCCTGAAGCTGTCGGCCGGCGCAGGCAACCTGGCGTCCTCGTCGACGCTGAAAGTCACGGCCGTCACGCCGCCCCCGGCGGATCGGCTCGACGTCGTCTACACGAAGAAGTACAAAATCGATAGTCCGCTCTGGAACGCACGGGCCAAGGCGTTGATCGTGAGCTGGATTCCTCACTGCATCGACCAGATCAACGATCCGAACCTGCGTCAGGGTCCCGGCGGCATCGACAACTTCGTCGCGGCAGCCGCGGCGATGAAAGCCGAGCCCTACACGGCCCACAAGGGTTATGTGTTCTCCAATGCCTGGGTCCACCAGACCGTCGAGTCCATGTGCATCGCACTGATGGTCGATCCGCAGGGCGATCCGGATATTATCAAGGCCCAGGAGAAGATGAAGAAGACGCTGGAGGACTGGATTCCGAAGATCTTGGCCGCCCAGGAGCCCGATGGCTATCTCCAGACGGCTTTCACCGCTCGGTCGGGGATGTTCTTCTCGGTCGAGGAATTGCTTCCCCGTCCACCGGCGGCAGGTTTTCGAGGGATGACCCAAGGGACAGTCGCGCTGCCTGCCCGCCCGGTGCTGGCAGCGAAGTTGAAGAATCCCGCCAATGCGGCGGCCACATACATCCGCGACAAGCTCTCTGCTTCCACTCTCCAGATGCTGGCGTCGTGGACGGATCCAAATGATCCAAGCAAAGTACCGGAAGAGCTCAACGCCAAGCTCGTCGCTGATTTGAACCAGATCGTCAAAGGTCCGCTGATCTGGAATGAGCAGACATTCGCGCGCGTCAACGTACGGCAGGTGGTGCGCGATCATCTGACGAGCAAACTTCTGCCTGGCGACCTGGCCCGGCTGAACCGATTGCTGATTGAGGATGCTCTGGGATTGGTTCCAGCGGGCGGACGTGGTGGACGCGGCGGTGGCCAGGACATCTGGATGGATCGCTGGTCGCCGGCTTATCGCGGCAATCACGAAGGGTATGTTGCCGGATACTTCATCGAATCGGCGATCAATCACTACACCCTGACCAACGGCACGGACAAACGCCTGTACGACGCCGCCAAGAAGCTGGCCGACTGCTGGGTCGCCAATATCGGCCCCGGCAAGAAGGCATGGTATGACGGCCACCAGCAGATGGAACAGGGCCTGGTTCGCTTCGGGCGGTTCGTCAACGATATGGAAGGCCCCGGCAGCCACGGTACCAGCTACATTCAGCTTGCCAAGTTCCTGCTCGATTGCCGCAACAACGGCAGCGAGTACGATCAAAGTCACGTCCCGGTGCAGCAGCAGTATGAGGCTGTCGGACACGCCGTCCGCGCGTCCTACAACTACTCGGCGATGGCCGATGTCGCGGCCGAGACGCATGATCTGGATTACCAGAGCGCCGTGATGAGCCTGTGGGACAGCATGGTCAACAAGAAGTACTACGTCACCGGCGGCATCGGCTCCGGCGAGACCTCCGAAGGCTTCGGCCCGGACTACTCGCTGCGCAACGAAGCCTACTGCGAGTCCTGCTCGACTTGTGGTCTGATCTTCTTCCAGCACAAGATGAACATCGCCTATCACGACGCCAAGTACGCCGATCTCTATGAAGAGTCGATGTACAATGCGCTGCTCGGCGCCACCGACCTGGCCGGTACGGTGTTCTATTACACCAACCCGCTCACCGGCGGCATGCGCACCGCCTGGCACAACTGCCCGTGCTGCGTCGGCAACATTCCGCGCACGCTGCTGATGATCCCGACCTGGACCTACGTCAAGGGCAAGGACGGCATCTACGTCAACATGTTCGTCGGCAGCACGATCAACGTGGAAAAGGTGGCCGGCACGGATATCGAGATGGTCCAGAAGACCGACTATCCGTGGAGCGGCAATGTCTCGATCACCGTCAATCCCAAGAAGGCCGGCAAGTTCACGGTCTACGTCCGCGTGCCGAATCGCACCACGAGTGTGCTCTACACGCCGACGCCGCAGGTCAGCGGCCTGAAGTCCATCGCCGTGAATGGCGCGCCTGTCACGCCGAAGATCGCCAACGGCTATGCCGCGATCGAGCGGGAGTGGAAGGCCGGTGACAAGATCGACCTGGTCCTGCCCATGGAAGTCCAGAAGATCAAGGCCGACGACAAGATTGCCGCCGACCGGGGCCTCGTGGCCCTGCGGTATGGTCCGCTGATTTATAACGTGGAGCGGGCCGACAATCAGGACATCACTCAGGCCCTCGCCCCCAACGCCACGTTCACGACGGAGTGGCAGAAGGACCTGCTCAGTGGCGTTCTGGTGATCAAGAGCAAGTGGGCCGACGGCTCCACGCTGACCGCTATCCCGAACTACGCCCGCAACAACCGCAACACGCCCGGCCCGGGCGCGCGCGGTCGTATGGGTGGTGGGGACAGCGGCATCGATTACTCCGGCGGCGCCACGGTAGGCACCACGGGTGCCGGTGCTGCCGGCGGCACCAATCCGCCGGCCAACGCCGCCGGCGCCCGCCGCGGCGGCCGGGGCGGTCCTCGTCCCAGCAGCTCCATGGTCTGGTTCAAAGCCCAATAAGGTGTGATTATGTAACACCCCGTGCTCGGGGGTGAACCCAGCCGAGAGCGGCTGGGCCACATTCATGCACATATCGGAACGCCCGATCCTCCCGGATCGGGCATTCTGCTTTTTGTCTCCCAGGGTCGCGACTCTCAGCTTGACGGAGATCTCGGATGTAGATATAATTGCCATGTGTGTAGCGTGCTCGGGGGAGCATAGACGCGGAGGCCTCATGGCTCCACGCCCGAGTGAAGCGCTCCGGTTCTACCAGCAAAGGAGCATGGCGTGGCCATGTGCCCTGTGTCGTTCCGTCCAGGGTCCAAGCGAACGACTACTGTGAAGGAGGCAAGGCCGTGAAGTCGAAGCACCCGTCATCCGTGTCATTTTCTATCACTGTGACACTCCTCGTCATGGGTTCCGCCGTCGCAACGGAGACGCGTTCACCAGGGCAGATCCAGTCCACGCCCTTGAATCCTGAGTTCGTCGCCTGGAGACAACGCGTGGCGAAGGACGGGATTCGTCTGCTCGGCGAGGCGCCGGTCTCCGGCGGGTTCACCCCGTCGCCGGTGGACCGGTCTCATCTCAAGGCTGCGCAGCGTGTGTCCGCGCCGGCGCCCCTCCCGGGCTCGTACGATCTGAGGACATACCAACACGTGACACCCGTGAAGAACCAGGGCGCTTGCGGCTGCTGCTGGGCGTTCGCGACCTACGGCTCGCTCGAAAGCTGGCTGCTGAAGAACGAAGGTGAGTTGTACGACTTCTCGGAGAACCATCTCAAGAGCTATGCCGGTTTCGACAAGACGCCGTGTGGCGGCGGCAACTCCGATATGAGCACCGCATACCTGGTTCGCTGGGATGGGCCGTTGGCCGAGTCGGACGACTCCTTTCAGGATTCGAACGATCTTTCGTCCGGCCAGGGGGAGATCTGCAAGGAGGTTCTCAGCGTCCTCTGGTTTGTAGACGCCAACGACATCAAGAATGCCATTATGACCTACGGAGCCCTTTTCGCCTCGATGCGCTGGGACTCGGACCGTTACGATCGCGACACGAATACTTACTATTACGATGGTAATGAAGTTCAGAATCACGGTGTGACTATCGCCGGCTGGGACGATACCAAGTCTGTTCCCGGCGCGCCCCGCCGGGGTGCGTGGTTGATCAAGAACAGTTGGGGAACGGACATCGGCGCCGGCGGGTATTCCTATGTGTCCTACGACGACACGAAATTCGCGCGGGACAAGAATGCCCTCCGAGCCGTGGCCTTCTGCGATGCGGTGCCGACGTCGACGTATGCCACGAATTACTACTATGACCCACTCGGGTTGTGCGGCGCCATCGGGTATCCGGAGCAGGACTACGCCTGGGGCGCCAACGTGTTTTTCGCCGTGGCGAATGAAGACCTCGCGGCGGTCGGCTTCTACGTACAAACCGAAAACACCGCCTATGAGATCACCATTTACGGCATGATGGAGTCGCAAGCCGATTGGGTCTGGTTCTCGGAGCCGGTGGGCGATACGACCTCGGGGGTCGCACGCTACTCCGGATACCATACGATCCCGCTCACAGCGCCGGTTGCTGTCCGCGAGGGAGACGGCTTTGTCATCGCCGTGAAACTGACGACGCCGGGCCACAATGCACCTGTGCCGGTTGAGATGCCGGTTGAAGGTTACTCATCGCAGGCAGTCGCCAATCCTGGCGAAAGCTACATCAGCGGCGACGGAATGTGGTTTCAGGATATCACAGCTTTCCCCGGGTACGAGCAGACCAGCATCTGTATCCGGGGTCTGACCGTCGCGCCTCAGGCGGGCGAGTAATATTCGCCCACGGCGTCGTTCGTCAGGTGCAAGGCTATTGTCTGGCGACGGTCGTGTGAGCAGCGTCGAATATGCGGATGCCGCCGCCGTCGAGGCGGAGGATCAGGCCCTTCATGGGATCGACGCCGATGCAATGGCCTGCGAACAGGCGGCGATTGTAGCGGACCGCGACATGATGGCCCAGTTGAGTCGAGAGTTGGCCCCAGGTATCGGTGACACGTTTGGGATCGCTCCCGGCGGTTGCCCACCAGGTGTCCAGGGACGTCAGGACCCGCTTGGCCAGGATCGTGCGGTCGCAGCAGGAGCCGCTCTCGATGTCGATGCTGGTGGCGATGTCACGCAGCTCCGGAGGGAAGGACTCTGGTGACTGGTGACAGTTGATGCCGATGCCGACGACAGCGTAGTTTGAAGTGTGAACGGTGAAGTGTGAAGACTTCACACCTGACACTTGACACTTCACACTGTCCCCTTTCTGGGGGACCTTGGATTCGACGAGGATGCCGACGATTTTTCTGCCGTTCAGGAGGACGTCGTTGGGCCACTTGATGCGGGCGTGGTGACCTCCCACCCGGCCGATGGCTTCGGCGGTCGCGACGGCGGTGGCGAGCGAGAGCATCTCCGCGGCCGGGGCTTCGCCGACGAGGGCGACGGAGAAGAGCAGGCTTTCTCCGTGCGGGCTCTGCCACGAGGCGCCTCTGCGGCCGCGGCCCGCCGTCTGTTCCTCGGCGAAGACGGCGATGCCGTCGTGGTCGGGATTCCGCGCGTACTCGGCGGCGACGTCGTTCGTGCTGGCCGTGCGGTCGTAGACCACGACCTTGCGACCGACCCTTGCGGTCTTGAGGTTGGCGGAAATCCGGTCGGGATCTAAGCGATCGTGAGCAGCCATAGGCGCGAAGGGATCGTGGAACGGTCACGGTCGCGAAGCTCGTTTCGGTTACGTCAAACGTAAGACGTCAAACGCGACGAGCCGCGCAACCTTCTGACGCCTAACGATCCAATCCAATATCCACCGCCGCGGCGGAGTGCGTGATGGCGCCGATGGCGATACGATCCACGCCGCACTGGGCGATGGCCGAGACATTGTCCAGGGTGATATTGCCGGAGGCCTCCAGTAGGGGGCCTTTGCCCCGGCCGCACATCTTGTCACGCATCTGCACCGCGTGCTTGAGCTGCCACTGGCCCATGTTG
>CAYQXM010000088.1:0-22586 GCA_964421295.1 uncultured Pirellulales bacterium | reverse complement strand
GGAGATGGACAACGCCACCGCCGCGATGGCGAGGATGAACACGATCCTCCACAACTGCCCCACGGCCGAAATCTGGAAAGACAACGTCCTTGCCAGTCCTCACTTCAAGGACGCCAAGACCGGTCATCTCAAGACCTTCGATTTCGTCGTCGCCAATCCGCCATTCTCTTTCAAGGCGTGGAGCAATGGATTCGACCCCAACAACGACGAATTTCATCGCTTCGAGTTCGGCGTCCCGCCCAAGAAGAATGGCGACTTCGCCTTCCTGCTCCACATCCTCACCTGTCTCAAGAGCACCGGCAAAGCGGCCGTGAATCTTCCGCACGGCATCCTCTTCCGAGGCGGCGCCGAGGGGGCCATCCGCCGCGAGATCGTCCGGCGCGGCTACATCAAGGGCATCATCGGGCTGCCAGCCAACCTGTTCTACGGCACGGGCATCCCCGCCTGCATCGTCGTACTGGACAAAGAGAATGCCGCCGCGCGCAAGGGCATCTTCATGATTGACGCCTCCAAAGGCTTCATCAAGGATGGCAACAAGAACCGTCTGCGCGCTCAGGACATCCACAAGATCGTCGATACGTTCACCCGTCAGGTGGAGATCCCTCGGTATTCCCGCATGGTGCGGCTGGATGAAATCGGCGATCCCAGGAATGACTACAATCTCAACATTCCCCGCTACATCGACAGCACCGAGCCGGAGGATTTGCAGGATATCGACGCCCACCTGCGCGGCGGTATTCCGAACCGGGACATCGACGCGGAGGAACAATATTGGCAGGTCATCCCCAGCGTGCGGGCGGCGCTATTCAAGAAAGCGGACCGGCCGGGCTACAGCCGGCTCAAGGTCGCTGTCGCAGAGATCAAGCCCACCATCTTCGGCCATGCGGAGTTTACCGCCTTCACGGAGTCCGTGACGAGGTTGTTCGAGAAGTGGAGGAAGGCCAACACCCCGAGACTGAAGAAGATCGCCGTAGGTGACAAGCCCAAGACATTGATCGAAACGCTGTCGGAGGACCTGCTGGCTACCTTCCAGAAGGCCCGGCTGATCAACCCGTATGACGTGTACCAGCACCTGATGGACTACTGGGCCGAGACCATGCAGGACGATGTCTACATGATCGTGAGCGACGGGTGGATCGAAGCCGCCAAGCCCCGGCTCATTGTCGAGGACAAAGCGAAGAAGACCAAGGAGAAGCCCGACTTCACCGTCGGCAGGATGAAGTTCAAGGCGGAGTTGATCCCGCCCGCGTTGCTCATCGCCCGGTATTTCGCCGCCGAGCAAGGGACAATCGAAAAGCTGGAGGCTGAGGTCGCTGCCATCGAGCAGGCAATGGAGGAAATGGCTGAAGAGCACAGCGGCGAAGAGGGGCTCCTCGAAGCGGCGAAGAATGAGAAGGACAAGCTTACCAACGCGTCAATTGCGGCCCGCTTGAAGGAGATCAAAGGCGACCCCGACTTCCACGACGAACGCAAGGCCCTGAACGACTACCTCGCTCTTGCCGAGAAGGAGGCTAAAGCCGGCACGAAGCTCAAGGATGCCCAGAAGGCCCTGGAGGCCAAGGTCGCCGCGAAGTACGGCAAGCTCACCGAAGACGAAATCAAGACGCTCGTGGTAGAGGACAAGTGGCTCGCTACGCTCGGCGCCGCTGTGCAGGGCGAACTCGACCGCG
Organism: uncultured Pirellulales bacterium; assembly: GCA_964421295.1. Taxonomy (GTDB): domain Bacteria; phylum Planctomycetota; class Phycisphaerae; order Sedimentisphaerales; family Anaerobacaceae; genus PLanc-01. The sequence continues at coordinate 20,916 of CAYQXM010000088.1, read as the reverse complement.
TCTCTCAAACCCTCACCGGGCGCATCCGCCAGCTGGCCGAACGCTACGCCATGCTGCTGCCGCAACTCACCAAGGAAGTGGCCGCGCTCGCCGCCCGCGTGGACGGACACCTCAAGAAGATGGGAGCGGTATGGAAATGAAGCCCGGCTACAGGCAGACCGACATGGGGGCAATCCCCGAGGAGTGGCTGGTAAAGCCCTTGAGCGAGGTGGCTCAAGTCCGATCTGGCATAGCGAAGAACTCAAGTGTCTCGGTTGCTGATCCGATTCTCGTTCATTACCTCCGAGTTGCGAATGTTCAAGATGGCTTCTTGGACCTTTCGGATATGAGCCAACTGGAGGTGTCTCGGAGCGACCTGCAACGTTTTGCGGTTTTGTCTGGCGATGTCTTGATGAATGAAGGTGGAGACCGTGACAAACTCGGGCGAGGCTCAATCTGGCACGGAGAGTTTGATCCATGCATCCACCAGAATCATGTGTTCGTCGTCCGGTGTGGACCGACAGTTACTCCTGACTATCTGGCAATCTGGTCCGCCGGACCAGCAGCGAAACGCTACTTCCTGGTCGCTGGAAAGCAGACGACTAACCTTGCGTCCATCAACAAGACTGCACTGGGCAAGCTACCAGTCATGGTACCGTCTCCCGACGAACAGCGCGCCATCGCGAAGGCATTGAGCGATGTGGATGCCTTGATCGACTCGCTGGACCGGCTCATCGCCAAGAAGCGAGACATCAAACAGGCTGCCATGCAGCAACTCCTCACCGGCCAAACCCGCCTCCCTGGCTTCTACGGCGATTGGGACAGGCAAACCATCGCGCAGCTTGAGAAGGCAAAGTTCGTCAGGCTTTCGCGAGGCAGGGTCATTTCCAGGAAAGACATCGAGCGAGTTCCCGGCGATTTTCCCATCTACTCTTCTTCGGTGCAGAATGACGGGCTGTTTGGCCACTATGGCGACTTCATGTTCGACGAGGAACTGATTACCTGGTCGGTTGATGGCGGCGGTGACTTCTTCCATAGGCCGAAGCACAGATTCTCGGTGACAAACGTCTGCGGTTTCATGCGTGTTGACACGTCGAAGATCAGTTACAGATTTCTCGCTGCGGAGCTTCAACTGCTGCATAGCGGAAAGAGCTTCGACTATCTGCTCAAGGCACACCCGAGCGTGATCCGGAAAGCCTACGAAGTTCCGCTCCCGAAAGTGGACGAACAAACCGCCATTGCCGACGTGCTGTCGGATATGGACACTGAGATCGCCGCCCTGGAGGGCCGCCGCGACAAGACCCGTGCCCTCAAGCAGGGGATGATGCAGGAACTGCTCACCGGGAGGACACGCTTAATATGAAGAACTACTACCGAGTTATGCTAGGTAGGCAGAGCATTCACGCGAAAGAATGCTTCGCCGGGAGCTTCATCGGTGTGGACTACGAATTTGCCAGAGACCTCACTGGGAGACTGCCGGACGAATGGCGGGCGTTCAACAAGGAGTTCATCCCCGTCTATCTGGCGACGCACCCGGACAAAACCAAGATTGGTGCGGGGCTGGCCTGCGGCGCGTTGTGGACGGTGTCCAAGGGCATTCAAAAGGGGGACGTGGTGTTGTGTCCCGACGGCACGGGCAGGTATTTGGTTGGCGAAGTCAGCGGTGACTACTACTACGAGCCCGGCAAGGTTCTATTCCATCGGCGGCCCGTCATCTGGCTGAATGTGACGATTGACCGGGCCGCCATGAGCGAGGCGTTGCAGAACTCCACGGGGTCAATCGGCACGGTCGGCAACATCACTCAGCATAGCGAGGAGATTGAGAGACTTCTTGGTGGCGTTTCCGCGCCCAAACTCATCTCGACCGATGCTTCTGTTGAAGACCCGTCTGCTTTTGCCCTGGAGGAGCATCTGGAGGATTTCCTGGTTAAGAACTGGGCGCACACCGAACTCGGCAAGGACTACGACATCTACGAAGAGGACGGCGAAAAGGCCCAGCAATACCAGACCGATACGGGCCCGCTCGACATTCTGGCCATCAGCAAAGACAAGAAGCGGCTGCTGGTGGTGGAATTGAAGAAGGGCCGGGCCAGTGATGCGGTGGTGGGGCAAACGCTCCGCTACATGAGCTTCGTGCAGGACGAACTGGCCGAGGAAGGGCAGACGGTGCAGGGAGTGATCATCGCGCATGAGGACGACCAAAGAATCCGGCGTGCCCTCACCATGACGCCGAACATTGTCTTCTACCGCTACCAAGTCAGCTTCAAATTGGTGAAGGCGTGATATGGGCGACGTGGGCCAAATCGAGAGGAAAACCCAGCAGCGGGTGGTCAGGCTGTTCCGCGAGACATTGAAGTATCGGTATCTGGGCGACTGGACCGATCGGGAAGACAATCGCAATATCGAGCCGGACATCTTGCGGTCCTGGCTGAAGGAGCAGGGGCACGACGATGGGCTCATCGGCAAGGTGCTCTACGAACTGGATAAGGCGGCGGGCGACACCAGCAAGAGTCTCTACGACCGCAATCGGGCCGTGTATGAGATGCTCCGCTACGGCGTCAAAGTGCGGCCGGATGTGGGGGAGAACACCGTCAACATCTGGCTGGTGGACTGGAAGCACTCGGAGAAGAATGGCTTTGCCATCGCCGAGGAAGTCGCCGTCCTGCCCAACGACGTCAAAGCGCATGGCAAGCGCCCGGACATCGCAATCTATGTGAATGGCATCGCTCTGGGCGTGCTGGAATTGAAGCGTTCCACAATCTCCGTGGCTGAGGGCATCCGCCAGAATCTCGACAACCAGAAGAAGGTGTTCATCGAGCACTTTTTCTCCACGATGCAGTTCGTCATGGCGGGCAACGACACCGAGGGCCTGCGATACGGCACCATCGAGACGCCGGAGAAGTACTACCTGACGTGGAAAGAGGCCAGTCCGATTGAGAACCCGCTGGACCGGGCGCTGGCCCAGCTGTGCAACAAGCAGCGTTTCCTGGAGCTGATCCACGACTTCGTCGTCTTCGACGCCGGGACCAAGAAACTGTGCCGTCACAACCAGTATTTCGGCGTCAAGGCTGCGCAGGATCATGTGAAGCGGCGTGAGGGTGGCATCATCTGGCACACGCAGGGATCAGGCAAGAGCCTGACGATGGTGTGGCTCACGAAATGGATTCGGGAGCACGTGAAAGGCGCGCGGGTGCTGGTCATCACCGACCGCACGGAGCTGGATGAGCAGATCGAGAAGATATTTCTGGGCGTCAACGAGGGCATCTACCGCACCCAGAGCGGCGCCGACCTGATTGCGAAGCTGAATGCCACCTCACCCTGGCTGATGTGCTCACTGGTTCACAAATTCGGCGGCAAGGAAGGTGCCGAAGAGGGTGGCGATATCCCTGCTTATATCGAGGAAGTGAAGAAGGCGATACCACCCGATTTCTGGGCCAAGGGCGACCTGTACGTGTTCGTGGACGAGTGCCATCGGACACAGTCCGGCGATCTGCACAAGGCGATGAAGGCCATCCTGCCCAATGCCATGTTCATCGGATTCACTGGCACGCCGTTGCTCAAAGCCGACAAAAAACGGAGTATCGAGGTCTTCGGCCGCTACATCCACACCTATAAGTTTGACGAAGCGGTGGCGGACAAAGTGGTGCTCGACCTGCGCTACGAAGCACGGGACATCGACCAGACCATCACGTCACAGGAGAAGATCGACCAGTGGTTTGAAGCCAAGACCAAGGGCTTGACCGATCTGGCCAAGGCGCAGCTCAAGCAGCGTTGGGGTACGATGCAGAAAGTGCTGTCCTGTCAGAACCGCTTGGAGAAGATTGCCGGCGATATCATGATGGATATGGAGACCCGGGACCGTCTCAAGAGCGGACGCGGCAACGCTCTCCTCGTCTCCGGCAGCATCTATCAGGCGTGCAAGTTCTATGAGCTTCTCTCCCAAACGGATCTTGCAGGCAAGTGCGCCATCGTCACCAGCTACAGGCCCTCGCCGACCGATATCAAGGGCGAAGAGTCCGGCGAAGGGCTGACCGAGCCACTGCGGCAATACGAAATCTATCGGAAGATGCTGGCTGACTGGTTCAACGAAACCCCGGAAAAGGCTGTCAACCGAATCGATGAGTTCGAGAAGGCGGTGAAGAAGAAGTTCATCGAAGAGCCGGGACAGATGAAGCTGTTGATCGTGGTGGATAAGCTCCTGACCGGCTTCGATGCGCCCCCGGCAACATATCTCTACATCGACAAACAGATGCGCGACCACGGCCTGTTCCAAGCCATCTGCCGCGTAAACCGCCTGGATGGTGACGACAAGGAATACGGCTACATCATCGACTACAAGGACCTGTTCAGGAGTCTGGAAGGAGCGGTTCAGGACTACACTTCCGGCGCGCTCGATGGCTACGACAAAGAGGACGTGGCCGGACTGCTGGAAGACCGGCTCGACAAGGCCCGTGAGCATCTGGAAGAGGCGAGAGAGGCGGTCAGGGCACTGTGCGAGCCAGTGGAAATGCCAAAAGATACAGCGGCCCATCTGCGGTACTTCTGCGCCAGGGACTCCGGCAATGCCGAGCAGCTCAAAGAGAATGAGCCGACCCGATTGGCACTCTACAAACACGTGGCAGCGTTCGTCCGCGCGTTTGCGAATCTGGCCAACGAACTGGAGGAGGCGGGTTTTACCGCTGCCGAGATCGGCGCCCTGAAAGCCGAAGTGAGTCACTATGAGAAGGTCCGTAATGAGGTGAAGCTGGCCAGCGGTGACTACATCGACCTCAAGATGTACGAGCCGGCCATGCGTCACCTGATCGACACTTACATCCGGGCCGAAGAGAGCGAGAAGATCTCCGCCTTCGATGACATGTCGTTGATTCAGCTTATCGTCGAGCGTGGTCCCGACGTGGTGAACGCATTGCCCAAGGATATTCGTGAGAACAAGGAAGCGGCGGCGGAGGCCATCGAGAACAACGTCCGGAAGCTGATTATCGACGAGCAGCCGATCAATCCGAAGTACTATGAGAGGATGTCGGAGTTGCTGGATGCCCTCATCGTACAGCGCAGACAGGAGGCGGTGAGTTATCAGCAGTACCTGGAGCGGGTCGTCGATCTGACGAAGAAGGCGGCCAACCCGACGCTCGGTGAGTCGTACCCGAAGGCCATGAACACGCCGGCCAAACGTGCTCTCTACGATAATCTCGGCAAGAACGAAGCGTTGGCGGTTGAAGTGGATCGTGCCGTGCGCGAGAGTAAGCAGGATGAATGGCGCAATAATCCGGTGAAGGTCAAGAAGTTGAGAATTGCGATCAAGGCCGCCCTCAAGGGTGACGAAATGCTCACCGACCAAATCCTGGAATTGGCAAAGAACCAGCATGAATACTGAGAAGCACCAGATCACAATCAGCGGCTTGGTGGTGGAAGTCGTACGCAAGGACATCAAGAATCTGCACCTGGGCGTCTATCCACCGAGTGGCCGTGTGCGAGTGGCGGCGCCGCTACGGGTCGGCGATGACGCTGTGCGGTTAGCGGTAATCGGCAAGCTTGGGTGGATCAAGCGGCAACGGGCGAAGTATACAGGGCAGGAGCGGCAGACCGCTCGCGAGTATGTCACCGGCGAAAGCCATTACTTCCGGGGCCGCCGATACCGCCTGAACGTGGTCTGCCAGGATGGTCCCGCTCACGTGTCTATCCGCAACAATCGCACCATTGACCTGTTTGTCCGGGACGGAAGCGATACGGACCGGCGGAAGCGGGTCTTCCTGGCATGGTATCGCCGGCAGCTCAAGGGCATGATTTCATCGTTGATCGAGCAGTATGAGGGTGTTGTCGGTGTGGAAGTGGCCGCATGGGGTGTCAAGAAGATGAAAACGCGATGGGGCACCTGTAACCGCGAAGCTCATCGCATCTGGCTGAACCTTGAACTGGTCAAGAAACCGGTTCGATGTCTTGAGTATATCATCGTGCACGAAATGGTGCATCTTCTCGAACGGCACCACGGTGATCGATTCACGGAGCTAATGAAGCGGTTCATGCCGCAGTGGCGGCTGTATCGCGAGGAGTTAAATCGAGCCCCCCTGGGCCATGAGACATGGGTTTACTGACGATGTGAAAGCAGATTTTGGTCCTGTTGAGGTGGGTCAGTTCGCCACGTGGCGACCGGCCGATCTGATAACACATGGCAGGACGCACAATTGATTTGAGCGAAGAAGAATCTAAGAGACCTATTGTTCAGTATGATGAGGGGATCACATGACACGCGACTATTCTCCAAGAACATTTCTACGACACGCGCCGAATGCGCTCTTGCAGCAGTACTTCGCCGGCCGCGGCGTACTGGGGGACATTTCGGTCGATAAGCTACGTGAGACGGAAGTTGCTCCCATCATAGCGGCGATAGAGGCGTTGCCCCTGCGCGAGCGTACAATCATCGAGGAGGAGTTTCGACAGATCAACCAATTGGCGTGTGAGGCGGGTACAGGCGTTCTCTTTGAGGAGAGCGAGTTCCACCAGTTGGGTCTTGCGGAGACGCTGGGGAGAATGGGGAGCCACTATGAACGTGCGTTCTGGATGTTCCTGAATCACCGGAGTGTTTTCGACGTGGCGGTTGACTTGGCATACATGGATAGAGTGTCCTCATGGCGGAGACGGGACGTCGGGGCTGGACTGACTCCCGCCATTCAGGAAGCCGATCTCGCTAAGTTGGCTGCTGGTCTCACGGAGTTCTACAAAAGAGAAGGACGCGGACAGCACTGCAAAGTGGAGAATTACCTCCGCTACGCACCGGAACGACACTGCTATTTTGCCTACCCTGAGGATTACGCGACCGTGGATATGGAACTCAGCGAGGAGGCTGAGTTCATCAAGAGGCCGCGCAAACCAGCCTTCGAAGTGGTCTTCGTCTACAAACCCGAAACGGGCGTGCTGGAGACCAACGCCAAAGGGAGGAAGGACCAGATCGAAGACCTGATGGGAGTCTTCTGTAAGACAATCCTGGGTTTGGATGGGCTGCCGGATCAGCAAGGCGCCCAGTACAATCTTGAGCCGTTGAAGGATGGTCGCATCAACTTGACCACCGATCCAAATGACGGGATCGAGGGGGTGTCCATCAAGATGCTGCGATTCGATCTGCCCGACTATGGCAACCGCCGGATTACCTTCGAGACAAGCTCCGAGGGCGATGGCAAAGCCATCTACCGACTGATTGAGCGGGCCGTCTCGAAAGAGGGCCTTCCGTTGAAGATACTGAAGGTTGCCAAGGCCAAACTGCAACTGAAGTTTGCCGGCACGGACGGCAAGAGGGGTAAGACATTGACCTTCGAGATATCGACGCCGGACCGGTGTTCGCTCAAAGATGATCCATTGGACCAAATAGCCAAGAAGTATGTTGAACGCTGGGGGTTCGTCTTTGGATGAGTTTCTTGTACAACTGGCGAAGAGACTGAGCGCCCCTGATTTGGATATCGTAACTGGCGATGAAGTGAGAAGCTGGCCAAAGGGCCGGCTTGACGAACTGACGCATGCCGGAATTCTGCAAGAGATTGAGATCGGCAAGTCCGTCATCTGTGACCAGTGTGATGAATGCTGTTCTGTTGAGCCGCAACGAAGAACCGATCCCCGAACTGACCAAGTCGTCGGTTTTCACATTTGCATGCGAGAGGAGTGCGGCGGCCGGATCGAGATCGACTTGGACCGCCTGCGACGATGGAGAATCAACGGCCGTAGGCTATCCCAACTTGGTTATCTGGGTAGCAAGAGACAGGCAGCCTCAATGCAAAAGCGGCGGGACAAGAGGACGAATGAGTTGTTTCTCCTCCGCGCGGCTCTTGTTCAGCATCATGGGTTTGGCGGCGGAAAGATCCATTGGGAACCTGCCACACAGAAGAGACTGAACGAACTCACCCATTGGAGCCAACCCAAGATCCATCGTATGATGAAGGCCCAGTTTGGGGACAATCCCATGCAGGCTTACCGACAACGCTGCAAAGAACAGACACTGAGAGGGTTCCTGCTCAAAGAGGATGACGGTGGCTACAGTGTCGAAGCCTATGCCCCTTCCGATGATGAGTGAATATTCACTTTTGCGCGTCAAAGTGAATAAGTGAATAAAATTGTCGCCCCCAGGTAAATCCGCATTTCCTGCATGCTCTGACCTGCGAGGGACGGTCAAGCCGTGCCAATACTGCATATTTCCAGCCCAGTAGGTGCCTAATGAGGCATATTCGTGAAAACCTACGTGAAAGGGTTTGGAAATGGCAGAACAACAGGGTCACTCAAGCCAACAAGCGATGTGCTGTTCTCAACGTGGAGCGTTGGCAATCTCCGCCCGCGAACTCGCCGCAATGCTCACCGTGTCGCTGCGACAGATCTGGAGGCTGAACTCAGCCGGCAGGTTGCCGAAGCCCTTGAAGATCGGCGGCTCGGTCAGGTGGAACCGACAAGAGGTTACGGACTGGTTCGAAGCAGGCTGTCCCGACCGCAAAGTATGGCAAGCGCGAAGGGCGGTACAGGCATGAACGCAAAAACGACCAGGGCCACCGCGGCAGCAGTGGCCCAATCACAACCGACAAGAACACCTTATCATGTCACTTTGTCGATAGCAAATGAAATCAACGAGATTCTCGGGAGTCTCTTGATAAGCTTGGAGACGGCGCTACTCACGTCGCTGGAGCGAACGGCAGTTCTTGACAGCATCGACGGATTGATCCGCCTTAAGATCGAAGCGGGACTGTTGAGGGGGGAATGTCCATGACACCAGTTGAACTAGTCTTGTCAAAACTCCCTCATGCCAAGCGTGGCGGTAGTGGTTGGATGACGCCATGTCCTGCTCATGACGACCAGCGAGCCAGTTTGTCGATCGGTGAAGGCGACGGTGGTCGAGCGTTGATCCATTGTCATGCAGGATGCCCGACGGAAGCTGTCATAACTGCGATCGGATTGACGATGACAGATCTGATGCCTCCCGATGAGAGCGGCCGCAGCCAATCTGTACCAGCGACATCTAAGCCAGGAGCGAAATGCAGGAACCGTGTCAGGAAAGACCAAAGGGCTTATCCGTCGCCTGCGGATGCTCTGGCTGAGCTTGAGTGCAGATATGGCCGTTGTTCAGGGACTTGGACATACACGAGTGCTGACGGTGAGCCCGTGGGGGTGATCGTGCGATGGAACACCGCTGAGGGCAAAGATATTCGGCCCGTAAGCAGGAATGCCCAAGGCTGGATCATAGGTGGAATGCTGGAACCCCGTCCGCTCTACCGGCTGCCGGAACTCCTGGCACGACGGGGCGAACGTGTCTACGTTACCGAAGGCGAGAAAGCGGCTGATGCCGCGGCAAGCATCGGCCTGTTGGCGACCACAAGCCCACATGGTTGTGAAAGTGCGAACAAGGCAGACTGGAGCCCACTTAGCGGCAGGGATGTGGTCGTCCTTCCAGACAATGACGATGCTGGCAGGAAATATGCTGAGCACGTGGTGTCGATCATAGTCAAGCTGCAACCCGCCGCAGCAGTGCGAGTCGTTCAACTCGCCGGGCTTCCCCCGAAGGGCGACATCTACGATTGGCTGGAAGAGCGGGACGCTTCTGAGCCGGATGCCTTGCGAAGGACGATAGAGAGTCTGGCCGATGCCACGGCGCCGGTGGATATTAGTGAGATAGCTGGTGGGCCGGTGCTTACGTGTTTGGCGGACGTCGAGCCCTCCGAGGTGCGATGGCTCTGGCCCGGCAGGGTGCCGTTGGGGCGGATCACGTTGTTGGTCGGGCGACCGGGCGAAGGCAAGTCATTCCTCACGGTGTACATGGCCAGTCGAGTGACTACCGGCTCGCCGTGGCCGGATGACACGGATTGCCCCAAAGGTTCTGTCGTGCTCGTCTGCGGCGAGGACGACCCGAGCGATACCATCAGACCTCGCCTTGACAGCCATTTTGCCGATTGTCGGAGGGTTCACATGTTGAAGATGGTCAGAAGGCCCGACTCCAAGGGAAAGATGGCTGAGGTCATGTTCACGCTCGAAGATCTGGCGGCTCTTGAGACGACGCTACGACGGGTGCCCGATTGTCGGTTGCTGATAGTGGACCCAATCGGTTCTTTCATAGGTGGGAGGACCGATGCTCACCGGGACAATGAGGTTCGTGCGGTCCTCGGCCCAGTTGGTATTCTGGCTGAACGTCATGGATGTGCGATTGTCATCGTAGCCCACCGTCGCAAGAGTGCGGGCGATTTCGCCGATGATATGGCGCTGGGAAGCCGCGCGTTCACAGGGATTGCCAGGTCGGTCTGGCACTTGGTCCGCGATCGCGAGAACAAGCAACGTCGGTTGTTGCTGCCAGGCAAGAACAATCTGGCTGTCGAGGGCGATGGCCTTGCGTTCAGCATCTGTGGAGAGCCGCCCGCCATCGCATGGGAACACGATCGTGTCGAGATGACGGCGGATGATGCACTGGCTGTAGAAAATAACAAGGAGCGACGGAAACCCGGTCCCGAGCCTGAAACCCGGAATCAAGTGGTCGCTTGGCTGCGAGACCTGCTCCAGACTGGACCGACGGCAGTCTCTCTGGTGAAGAAGGAAGCCAAAGATGCGGGCTATAGTTGGCGGACTGTCCATCGGGCCAAGGATGAGCTGGGCGTCAAACCGTACAAAGAACAGTTCAGCGGCGAATGGAAATGGAGACTACCAACATGAGAATGCGTGCCATGATCCCAGATTTGAAAGAAACGTGGCATCTTGGCATCTTCGTCAAAACACGGGCGACGATGGGGTTCTCGGTGTGCCATGAGGCCCATCGTGCCAAGTTAGCAGACTTGGCATGAGGTCAGTGCCATAGGAGTGAAAACCTGTAGAATTTACTTGCACAATGGATATGTATGTTGTACACTTGCACTAATGAGCAAAATTCTCGACAGGATCCGACAAGCCATTACGGCCAGCGACAAGACGCGTTACCGCCTGTCGCAGGAGACTGGCATTCCGCAAAGCCAATTGTCGCGGTTCATGACAGGCGAGAAAGGTGTGAGTTTCGAGGCACTGGAACGTCTGGCGGAAGCCCTCGACGTCGAGATCATTGTTCGCCTGCGAAAGAAACGGGGAAAGAAAGGACGGTGAGCGGCAATGGCATCGGTGTTCCGACAGCAATACTCGATGAGAGATAAGAACGGCAGGATAGTCCGGAAGCGGTCGCAGTTCTGGTACATCGACTACAAGGACGGTGATGGCGTGCGACGGCGGGTCCGGGGTTTCAAGGACAAAGCTGCGACCGCACAGTTAGCTGCGCAGTTGGAACGCGAGGCTGAGCAGGTGCAAGTCGGGATAGTCGATAGGTACAAGGAGCATCGGAAGAAACCGCTGCTTGTCCATTTGGATGAGTACAGAGCGAATCTGAGGAACAAGGGCACAACTGAAAAACACGCGTGTCTCGTGTATAGCCGTGTGAAGGCGGTTATCGATGGCTGCGGTTTTGTCCTGATGATGGACGTATCTGCGTCGAAGGTACTAGGGTATTTGGCCGAGCGCCGACGGGCAGGGCTGAGCATTCGCAGCAGCAATTTCTATCTGCAGGCCATCAAACAGTTCTGCCGGTGGTTAGTTGCGGATGGCAGAGTGGGCGACAATCCCCTGGCTTATCTACAAGGTCAGAATCCCAAGACAGATGTCCGGCACGCGCGGAGGGCGCTATCGAGTGATGAACTCAATCGCCTCATCCAAGCCACTTTGCGAGGGGTAGAGCATAATGGCATGAAGCCCAAAGAACGGGCGATGCTCTACTCACTGGCGGTGAGCACGGGTCTCAGAGCCAGCGAACTGGCATCACTCACGTGGGCCTCATTCGACCTAGTGGGTCCCGAGCCCTCGGTGAAAGTGCTGGCCGCTTACTCAAAGCACCGCAGAGACGACGTTCTGCCCTTGCGAGCGGACATCGTCGAGCAGTTGCAGGCATGGAGAGACGAGACTCTGCTGGACGAACGGACACGAGTGTTCGCGAGCTTCAACGCAAACAAAGGTGCGAAGATGCTCCGTGTCGACCTGAACGCTGCCGGGATACCTTATGCGGACGCCGCGGGCCGGCTAGCGGACTTTCACAGTCTGCGGCATTCATTTATCAGCAGCCTGACGACGAACGGCGTCGCACCCAAGGTTGCGCAGTCGCTGGCGAGGCATGGAAGCATCGGACTTACCATGGATGTATACAGTCACGTCGTTCTGCACGATGAGAGGGCGGCACTCAATTCATTGCCGGTATTACCGAGCCTGGGAGGGAGTGCTCCGGAGGAGACTCGGGCCGTGGCAAGGCGAACCGGAACTGACGATTTACCTGTGACAGGCGTCGAAAACGCTTACAAACCAGCTTACAAAAAACTTACAGAAACAGCTTACCCGGATAGCATCCAGCCGTCACTGCTTGGCACGCAAATCGGAGAGAGAATTGCACAAGCACAGAGTCTGGTGGACAGCAGTAACTCATTGCTCCATGCAGGATTAGACGCGGACAGAGACAGACTGGCATCGTCTGTCATCGAACGGAGCAGGAGGGATTCGAACCCCCGGTGCCTTTCGACACAACGGTTTTCAAGACCGTCGCCTTAAGCCGCTCGGCCACTGCTCCAGACTCTGCGCCCGGTCTCGCCGGGCCGCGATAGTATACCGGAAACCCGCCACCGCGAACAGATAGGCGTACAGAATCGCACGGCTCCTCCGCGTTTTTCCAGCAAAAATCGTACCCTGCGTCACAGATTGTCGGAACGCTCTCGACGGAAGGGGGCTATATGGTCCTTCAGGCGATGGATATCGCAATAACGGTGTCTTTTGCGAAGGGGCTTGCGATGGCGGATGGCACAGAGGTAGCGCGTGCCGTGCCGGGCGACGATGGCAGGTTGATGGAGGAATTTGGTCACCAGTTACAGGTGTTGCGCCGCGAGATTCAGAAAGCCGTCATGGGGCAGGAGGCGGTAGTCGACGAACTGCTCACCTGCCTCTTCGCCCGGGGGCACGCGCTGCCGGTGCAGGCCCTCGACAACGACTACCTCGGCGTCCGCATCGCCGCGTGCAAGGCCCTCCGCGTTATCACCGGCCGCGAAATCGCATTCGACCCCTGGGCCTCTCGCGCCGAGCGTGCCCAGGCGGTTCAATCTCTCGCCCAACAATTCGCCACAACTTCCGCCAAGCCGTCCGTTCCTGCCAATGCACCCGGCACCTGAATCCTCCGTAGGGGCAGGCCCCCTGTGCCTGCCCTGGATGGTATTTCCGCCTGTGCCCGTGGGAGCCGTCAACTCCGCCTGCCGATGCCATCCTCATAGACTGGCCATCCCCAACTCCTGCGGAGTTGAGGCTGCCACCCTGAAGGGCCGGAAAGAGGCCACAAACGCGTACAGACTATTTCGCTGTTTTCTGTTTGACAACGCATAGTATGCAATACATAATATGCAACGTAAGATACGCGCTGCGGTTTTGTTTTGAGGAGTTTGGCCATGAAATTCGAGAGTCAATTGTTGAAGGGGATTGCCCCGGTGGTCGTGCTGGAGATCCTGTCGCGGGGTCCGATGTACGGCTACGAATTGAGCACGGCCGTCGAGCAGCGGAGCAGCGAGGTGCTCGCCCTGGGCAAGGGCACGCTCTACCCCTTGCTCTACAACCTGGAGGCGAAGAAGCTCATCAAGGGCAAGTGGGAGAAGACTGATTCCGGCCGCAAGCGGCGTTACTACTCCATCACCGACAAAGGCCAGGCCGAGCTGACCCGCCAGAAAGCCCAGCTCGTGGACCTCGCCAAAGGTCTCGACGTGATCTTCGGCGGTGCCCTGAAAGCCGCGTTCTGAAACGGAAGTGTGATGTTTGATGGTTGATGTGTGATGTTTCACTTCGACCTTCTCACGTCAACAACCTCCCTTCGTGCAAAGGTCCAGGTCGTGGAAGAACGAGATAACCATGATGCCTTTCAGTCCCTACCGCCCTGTGCGGCGGAGTATATCGCGCTCGTCGTGCGGAAAGTGCGCTATCGCAAGAAGGTCCGCCGGGACATCGCGGCGGAGTTGACCGCTCACTTCGAGGATGAGCTGCAGAACTGCACAACTGACGCGGAGCGTGACGCCAGGGCCCGGCAGGTGATCGAGGGCTTCGGCGATCCGAAGCTGCTGGGAGTTCTCTGCCGCCGGGCGAAGAAACGGTGCCGGCCAATGTGGGCCAGGACCCTCTCGGGCATGCTTAGAACGGTGGGCGCATTCCTGCTCATGTTCAGCCTTTACACTGCCTGGTTCGTCCACGGCAAGCCCAAGCCGACGACAGACTATCTGCCGCCACTGAATGCTCTGACCCCTGCGGTGCCGGTCCAGGAAAATGCGTGGACTTACTATCAGCGAGCGCTACATCTTTATGTGCCGCCGGCCGAAGCGATAAGACAAAAGTCCTGGTTCTCGTGTCCTTTGCCGCCGCAGGTGACACTGACGGCAGAGGAGCGTCAAGGGCTGGCGGAATGGATCTCGGCGAATCAGTTGTCGTGGTTGCAGGTGGAATTCGGGACGCAGCGGCAGGCCTATCATCGAGTCTATCGGCGGATGCCGGGAAAGCCGATGCTCTGGAGTTGCCTGATCCACGATCCCTGTTTGGCGAACCTGAGGCAACTCGCTATGCTGGGGCTGTGGAAGTCCAGAGAGGCCGGTGACGAGGGACGTGTCGAGGAGGCGGTGAGGCATTGTCTCACGGTGGCGCGCGTCGGGGCTCACGCGCAGACGAACGCCTTCCTGATCGAACAGTTGGTGGGCCTGGCTGTTTGTGGGGGAGCCGCGCGGGAAGTCACTCGGATCGTGGCCACGAGGGAGATGTCCGCGTCCCAGCTTGCGCAGTTGCACAGCCAACTCGCGGATGTGTACCGGGGCGGTTTCCCCTGCGTCAAGTATGACGGTGATCGGTTGGCCGTTCTGGATAAGGTCGAATATGAATTCACGCGCGGGTGGATGGGAGGGGGCCATCATGTGGTGGGGTCCTTTGAGCAGGAGTTCATGTCGGGGGAGAACCCCCGTAGTCTCCCGCGCGGACCATTTGGAACGATCTACACCTACATGGACGTTGGGCTGAGCATGATTCATGTCGGTCGGCACAAGACCGTCGCCAGAATCGAGCAGGTATACGACCGGATGAACGAGTTGGCGCACTTGTCACCCTGGCAGCGTCACGTACAGAACACCGCATCCACGAGCGCTACCGTCGATTGGAGGTACACGTTTGTCTACATGGGCGTTCCGGCCGAGGTGAGAGTCACGCACCTGAAATGTCGCGCCAAGGCGGAGTATGAGGCGGCATTGACCGTGGTAGCTCTGGCCCGGTACCACCGAGAGACGGGCTCATACCCGCCCAGTCTGCAAGGGTTGGTGGACGCCGGATACTTGGAGAGCATGCCGATGGACCCGTACAGCGACAAGCGGCTGGTCTACAGGCTCATGGACGATGGTTTCTGTCTGTACAGCGTCAGCGAGAACTTCACGGACGACGGCGGCGTAATGGGCAAGGACAAGGAGGGCACGCCCCACCTGTGGCAGGACAACGGTGACACGATCTTCTGGCCTGTGGCACTGCAGGACAGTCTGGAGCCTGACGACGATGGCATCTATCGGTAGTTCACAAGATCGTTCTTCCGGTCTTCCGCCGTGTGCGGCGGAGTATATCGCGCTGGTGGTGCGGAAGATGCGGTATCGCAAAAAGGTCCGGCGGGACATCGAGGCGGAACTGACCGCACATTTCGACGACGAGTTGCAGAGCTGCACCACCGCTGAAGAGCGTGACACCAGGGCCCGACAGGTGATCGAGGGCTTTGGCGATCCGAAGCTGCTGGCGGTTCTTTGCCGCCGGGCAAAGAGACGCTGTCGGCCGCTATGGAAGAAGGCGGTGGTACGCAGTCTGCAGGTGTGCGGCATCTTCTTGGTCTATCTGGCCATCTGTACGGCGCCGCTTTTTCTGGGCCGACCGACGATCAAGATGGATTACGTGCAATGGCTTAACGACACGGGACGTGCCAACCACGAAGAAGCGGACAACGCGTGGCCGTATTATGAAAAGGCGGCTGAGTTGTATGTCGAAACGCCGGACGTCCTGAAGATGGCTCCGTACTGGCTGGCGGACATGAACGACGCGGAATCGAAGGCCTTGCGTCCCTGGCTTGCCCAGAACGCGGCGGCGATCGACATGCTGAGACAGGGCTCGCAACGGCCCCATTGCTGGAACACGTACCAGGCGGATGTGAACGACCTTCACTGGAGCGCCCGTCTCCTCCCAGGCGTCATGCCGGAAGCGATCTTGGCAGGAATCTACAGCAATGCATCGCCGCACCTGTCCGAGCATCGCCAACTCGCCTTTCTGCTGCGACGCCAGGCTCTTCTGGAGGTGTATGAAGGACACGTGGATGCCGCATTGCGCGATTGCCTTGTCCTGGCTCGGTTCGGCGATCACGTGCTCGGCGGGGCCCTGACGGTGGAGCAGCTCACGGGGATGGCCATTGAAGCAACGGCCGGCAGTGTACTCCTGCGACTGCTGGAGCAGGCTACTATTCCCGCGGACACTCTCGCCAACGTGCAGCGGCAGTGGCAGGAACGCTTTGACCGGCGTGGTTCCGCCGTGTCGTTCGATGCGGAGAAGGGCCTCTGGCAAGACAGGATTCAACGGAGTTTTACCGATGACGGCAAAGGCAACGGCCATGCTCTGCTGGGAGGGTATTCGAATTGGATAACCGGGCGGGTGGTGAAAGACTTGCACACGGTCTTGACCTTTCGCACTCCCAACAGGCGGGAGATTCAGACGGAGGTCGATGCCTGTTATGCGGATGCCGAGAAGTTGCTGACTCAGCCGCCGTGGGAGTGGACGCGTCGCCAGGAGGATGCTAACGAGACCGACAGACTGATGGAGGACATTCGTCTGTCCCTGCAAAACCCACAAGGACTCAGGCAGACCACTTCCCTGCTGCGAATCGAAAGTAGTACATTCCGTGGGATGGCCGAGTCGAGTTGGCAGCGACGCGTCCGCGGGGCGGCTGTGATCACGATACTGGCGCTCAAGCGGTATCAAGCGGAACGAGGACAATACCCGGACGATCTGCAGCAGCTGGTCGTGGCGGGGTATCTGCGTGACGTGCCGCGTGATCCATTTGGCCCGGGCCCCTTGACCTATAAGAAGACCGGGGACAACTTCCTCCTGTACAGTTGGGGCGCGGACCTGACCGACGACGCAGGCCGGCAAGCCCTGGACGAATTCGGCGGGCCATCCTGGCGGGATCGCGGCGACCAGGTCTTCTGGCCTGTCGTTCGGGAAAGGAAGTAAGAGAGGCGTGACTATGCGATGCGCGAATGATTCAAGTGACTCGCATTCGGGTCTTCCGCCGTGTGCGGTCGAATACATCGCATCGGTGGTGCGGAAGGTGCGCTACCGCAGGAAGGTGCGTCGCGACATCGAAGCGGAGTTGACCATGCACTTCGAAGATGAGCTGCAAAGCTGCACGACCACCGAAGAGCGTGACGCCAAGGCTCGACAGGTGATCGAGGGATTCGGTGATCCGAAGCTGCTCGCGGTCCTCTGTCGGAGGGCGAAGAAGCGCTGCCGGCCGCTGTGGGCGAAGGTGCTTGTGCGGAGCAGTCAGGCTGTCGGCATCGTCATTCTCTACACGGTAGTGTGCATGCTGCCGCTCGTACTCGGCAGGCCGGTGGTGAAGGTCAACTATGTCGAATGGTTGAACGAACGATGGAAGCCGCAGGGTGCCGGAGTCGAGAATGCCAAGCAATACTACGACCAGGCCGTCAAGCTGTATGTCGAGCCGCCGGAACCGGTCAAACGAGCGATGAGCACGTGGAGCATGGCGTTAGAGCATTGGGACGCCTCCGACCGACAAGCCCTCGGAGTGTGGCTCGCGGAGAATCGGGCGGCCTTCGATGCCTTCCGGCAGGGCGGGAACAGCGTACACTACTGGCCCGTCAACGCGGGCGGCCCGACCAGCCAGACGAATGTCCTCGCCTCGCTCCAGATGCAGGCCAACATGACGTCCCAGTTCATAAAGACGATAGAGAAGTACCGCAAAGTGGCAACTGCGTTCCGGGGGGAGATTGCGTATGAGACAAGCGAAGGTCGCGTGGCCGAAGCGTTGGACGACTGCCTCGTCTTGCAGCGAGTCGGGCGGCATCTCCAAGGGAAGAACTCGTTGTCCGAGCAACTGATCGGAATTGTCACAGAGCAGTCCGGCTACGACGGCATGCTCGCTATCATCGAGCGGCCCGATGTCACTGGTGCGGCGCTGGAGCGGGTCCAGGTTGCACTGCTCGCGGCGTTCGATCCGCAGCGGCGCGTGATCGACCTCGATTGCGAGAGAGCCATCTGGTACGACGTCATTCAGCGAGCCTTTACCGACGACGGGCGCGGGGGAGGACGTGTCGTCGGCAGGGGTCTGCTTTTCGCGGCGGGGAAGTGGAGCACCAATTTCGCTCGCCTGTTCCTATTTCGGTATCCTGATCGCCGGACGACGACGGAGATGGTCAACCGCTATTTCGAGCAGGCCCAGGCCGCGTTGAGCATCCCTCCCGCCCGGAGTGAATCCGAACAGCCCTGGCAGGCGGCGGAACAGACCGCTTCGGGGAACATGTTTCTTGAACTCGTGGCGCCCGCCCACAGGAGACTGGGCCTGCAGGAGTGGCGGGTGAAGACGCACGAGGCGGCGACCATCGCGGCGGTGGCTATCGTCCGCTACAAGCTGGACAAGGGACAATACCCCGCTCGGTTCGAGGAGTTGGTCGAGGTGGGTTGCTTGCCCAGTCTGCTCGCCGATCCGTTCGGCAAGGGGCCGCTCAGCTACAGGCGGACGGACGACGGCTTTCTGCTCTACAGTTGGGGCCCGAATCTCAGCGACGAGGGCGGCCGGCCGAGTGTGGACGCCAACGGCGAGCCCAAAATGTGGGCCGACAACAACGACTGGGTCTTCTGGCCTGTCACCCGATCTTCGAACTGACCCGCTGTCATTCCGGCTCGGCCGGCACAGGGGCAGGGGGCGGGAACTCCGTGGTTCCGCCCCGGTGTGACATTCTCTATATCGTGAATCAGGCTTCCTCGCGGCCCACACGCCGGCCGGAGGACATCAGGCAAGTCGAACGCCTTTGCCCTTCAGGTACTTCTTCAGGTCCGGGATGCTGATGATATTGAAATGGAACACGGACGCGGCCAGCAGGATCGTGGCGCCGGCCTGCACGGCCTCGTAGAAATGCTCCAGCTTCCCGGCGCCGCCCGAGGCTACCACTTCGGCCTTCGTCGCTTTCTTGATGGCGGCGATCAGCGGCAGGTCGTAGCCCGTCCGGACGCCGTCGGTCGATTTGCTCGTCGGCAGAATGCACGTGACGCCGTACCCGTCCACGCGTTTGGCCCACTCCAGCGCATCGGCGCCGGTCGCGGTCCGGCCGCCGTCGATGAAGACCTCGTAGCCGGAGGGGAGCATGGGGTTCTGGGCGGCGTCGATGGCGACGGTGACTTTGCCCGCCCCGAACTCCTTGACCATGTCGCGGATCACATCGGGCTTGCGAAAGGCGGCGCTGCTCGTCGAGATCTTGTTCGCGCCCGCCGCGAGCACGGCCGCGGCCGAAGCGACGTCACTGATGCCGCCGCCGACGGTGAAGGGGACCGTGGCCACCTGGGCCACCTTCTTCACCACGTCCAGCATGGTCTTGCGGCCTTCGACGGTCGCGGTGATATCCAGCATGGCGATCTCGTCCGCCCCCGCGTTGCAGTACGCGACGCAGCACGCCACGGGGTCGCCCGCATCCTTGATATCCACGAACTTGACACCCTTGACGACCCGTCCATTCTGCATATCCAAACACGGCATGATCCTGACGCTCTTGCTGGCCATAGTGCTCCTTAGGCTATCCCCTGGTTGATAGAGTCACGCAGGGTGTGCCATGCACACCGGTTCTCATTCGTGACTTCTCATATCATCGCTTCCGATACCCGCCCAATGCAAGAACAAAAAGACTGGTAGGATGGGCCTTGGCCCATGCTGACTCATCGCGTCAGTGACTGCTGTAATCGTAGTACCCCCGCTTTTCCTTGACGTCGTAGCCGAGGGTGTAACCGCCGTTGTTGTCCCACCGTTCTTCAAAGTAAAGATCGCCTTCGCCCAGCCGCTTGTCGCCGCGCTTTTCGGACCACAGCGACCAGGCCTGCGGATCGCCCCCGTTCGGCTCCGGCACCATGGCAATGATGCCTCTTCTCTGGAGCAGCGCCAGGCACCGCGATACGAGACAGTCTTCATCCGCTCCCAGCTTCCGCAGCGGCCATTTCCGACGCGCACACCATTTTTCGAACGCCTCCTGCTCGACATCGAATTCTGCTTTCGTGAACAGAAAGTTCCTGATATAGGTGATGTTCCTCGCCTCCGAGGGCAGCCACGACACCGAGTTGATACCGACGCCGTAGTCCGTCTTCAAGAACTGCCACAGGCAAACCCCCAGGAAGCCTGCGACGAGCAAGGCCACGATGATAAGCGTGTTGGACTTTGCTGATGCCATATCCATTCTCTCGGCTGTTCCCGGCTCCCCGCAGCACCGAAATGAGTGCATAAGGACAGACCTCAACGCACGCTGTCCACAGGCGTCATTCGCCTGCTCTTTGCTCTGCGATCGGACAAGGCGAAAACGAGGCTCAACACGGCGGACACGACCGCGGCCCAAAGAACCCCCAAAAAGAGCAGCATGACGATTGTGGCGGCGCCCCCCCCGAGAATCCAGGCCAGCAGGGCGTGCAGCCAGAACCACGGAAGCCGTAGGCCCAGCGAAATCCATGCCGCGGCCACGTTATAGAATGGAATATCCGCTCCGGGCGCTGCCTTGTACGTGCCCAGAAGAGTCGCCGCGGTGCAGAACAGCCATGTCCCGACCATCGCTGCTACTTCAATGATCTTGCGCCGTCGCGCCACTGTCATGGCTGTATCTGTCGTTGTCACAC
>CAYQXM010000087.1:0-22660 GCA_964421295.1 uncultured Pirellulales bacterium | reverse complement strand
ACGCGAAGTTCGGCATCTGGGCCCACTGGTCGGCGCAGTGCGTCCCCGAACAGGGCGACTGGTACGCCCGCAGGATGTACATTCAGGGCGACGCGCACTACAACTATCACGTCAAAACGTACGGCCATCCGTCGAAGTTCGGCTTCATGGAGCTCGACAACCTCTGGAAGGCGGAGAAGTGGGAGCCCGAGCAGTTGATGGCCCTTTATAAGCGGGCTGGTGCGAAGTACTTTTTTGCGTTGGCCAATCATCACGACAACTTCGACGCCTACGATTCGAAGTACCATCCGTGGAATTCCGTGAATATCGGCCCGAAGAAGGACATCGTCGGCACCTGGGCGAAGATTGCCCGGGCCCACGGCCTCCGCTTCGGCGTGAGCAACCACTCCGCCCATAGCTGGCACTGGTTCCAGACGGCGTATGGCTACGACGGCCAGGGTCCACAGGCAGGCGTGCGCTACGATGCGTACACCCTCACGAAGGCGGACGGCAAGGGCAAGTGGTGGGAAGGACTCGATCCGCAGGATCTCTATTGCGGGCGGAATATCGTGATGCCCGACGGGATCACCAGCGAGAAGGAGGTCGCCGCCTGGCACGAGAAGAACGATCGGCCGTGGACCGAGAAGCCGCCCGCGATGAATCCGAGGTTCACGGAGACCTGGTTCCTGCGTTGCCGGGACCTGGTAGACAAATACCGGCCCGACCTCCTCTATTTCGACAACATCGGTGACCTGCCGCTGGGACAGGCCGGACTGGACATCGCCGCCCACTTCTACAACGCGAGCCTCAAGGCGAACGGTGGCAGGATGCAGGCCGTGCTCAATGTCAAAGGCATCGACGCGGCCCGGCGTCCGGGGCTGGTCGAAGACTACGAACGCGGCGCCAGCAATGACATCCAGCCGGTCCCCTGGCAAACCGACACCTGCATCGGTCAGTGGCACTACAGCCGCAATCTCTTCGAGCAACACCGCTACAAGACCGTCGCCCAGGTCGTCCGTTCGCTGGTGAACATCGTCAGCAAGAACGGCAACCTCCTGCTCAGCATCCCCGTCCGCGGCGACGGCACCATCGACGAAGACGAAGTGACATTCCTTGAGGGTATGGCCAGGTGGATGGACGTCAACGGCGAAGGCATCTTCGGATCGCGGCCCTGGAAGATCTTCGGGGAAGGTCCCGCCCGCAGCGGCGGCGGCATGTTCAGTGAAGGCCGGACCAGCTACACCGCGCAGGATATCCGCTTCACCACGAAAGGCGGCACGCTCTATGCGTTTCTCATGAGTCTGCCCGGCGACAACAACGCGCTGATCAAGTCGCTGGCGACGAATGCACCCGAGGTGGCCGGCAAGAAGATCACGGACGTCGCCCTGCTCGGTTACGATGGCAAGGTCCAGTGGTCACAGACCGACCAGGGCCTGACGGTCAAGCTGCCCGAGAAGGCGCCGAGCGAGCACGCGGTGACCCTCAAGATCCGGGGCGTCACCGGTTAGAAGTTCAGCCGGTACGAAATCCCCACGACGGTGGGCTCCTCGACCCAGCTGGTCTTGTCGGGATACGTGTTCTTGTAGCCCGATGAGTAGGCGTAGCGTTTATTGTCGCCGAAGACCGGGATATTGTGGACGAACAGGCTCAGCATGGCGTACTTCGTCAGCTTGTACCCGATCGAGAAGTTGGCGGACATTTGCGCCTCGTAGGCGCTCTGGTGGCGGATCTTCCGGATCTGCTCGGAATTGCCCCCGGCCTCTTCCAGCCCATGAAGACCGTCCTCCGCCCCCTCGAAGCCCCAGAAGAGACGCAGGTCGCCGTGCAGCAGGAGCCGGCGATCGAGCAGGTCGAGGTTCGCGAAGAGTTTCGTCGCATGATTCGGCCAGTTGTTCAGATCGTTGCCGCTGGAGGTGAGCACGCCGTCATAGTCGGTGTAGCTGATGCCGGACGTCGTCAGGTCCTTGTCCAGGTCCCAGCAGTTCAGCTTCGTATAGGCGTGACTGATGCCGAGCCGCCAGTCGTCGATGCGGTACTCCGCCTCCCCCTCCAGGCCGAGAGTCTGAAGCGATCCCACGGGCGCCGAGCGACGCTGAACGGAGTCCCACGCAATCACGTCGTTCCAGTTATAGAACACGGACCCTTGCACGGACAGGTTGGAGGTCAGCTTCCCGGAGTAGATGGCTTCCAGGGAATCGAGCTTCTCCGGATCGTTGTCCTCACCCAGCTCGTGGTTCATGTACAGCTCTTCCTGTGTGTTCATACGCACGGACCGCTGGGCGATGAACTTGAGGTAATGATCCTGCTTCAGCTCCTGGATCCAGGCCGCGCGCGGCGAGAACATGTAATCGGTGTACACGTGCTTGTCGAGCCGGGCCGAGAGCAGGAGCGTGCTCTGGGGCGCCACTTCGAAATTCAACTCGCCCAGGAAAGCGTGACTCCAGGTCTCCCACCCTTCGCCGATCGGGAAATACGTGGAGCTGGACGAGGTGACCTGGCGATAGCCGGTGCCGTAGACTTCGGACGACGGGCCGCTGATGATGCCCTCGGACAGGCGCAATCCGTCGTCTTCGTCCTTGCCCCAGGCCGGCCGGATCGTGTCGTAGCTGATCTCCGCCCCGGCGGCGGCCTTGAACCAGCCGTCTTCCGGATCGTAGTGCAGCATCGGCCGGATGAAATACTCGTTTTCCGACCATATCCATCCGATATTGCCGAGATTGTCCCGGTCGTTGTCGATGGAGCCGGTGTATTTCTGGATATCGTGCACGTCGGTCGAGCTGGCGCCCATGAGCGTGCGCAGCTCGAAGGCCTCGTCCAGCGGCAGGCGGTTCTCCGCGGCTAATTGCACGTAGCGGTAGCGGGACTGGCGGAAGTTCTCATACTCGCCGTCGATACGGTATTGCACGGCGGTGCCCTGCATGACCTCGGACGAGGACGTCCCATAGCGCGTCCAGACACGCCAGTAGTCACCCAGCCGGACATCGACGTGGGCCTTGATCTGCGGCTCCTCGTCGTAGTCGGTCATGTAATCGGTGGCGGGGTTGGGATAGCTGGGAGCGCCGGAATGGCCGAGATACCCGGCCCGGGTGCTGTTGACGCCGAAAATGTCGGCGCTGGCGCCGTCCGTGTGAACGACGCTGAGATACCCGTAAGCGTCCGCGTTCTCGCCCGTCTGGCCGTAGCCGACGTGGTTGCCGATGCTGTCGTACTTGCCCCAATACGAGCCACCCACTTCCAGGCCTTTCGCCTGCCGGGCATTCTTGGTGTGAATGTTGATGACGCCCCCGATGGCGCCGGGACCGTAGGTCACTGAGCCGGGGCCGCGAATGATCTCGATGCGGGCGATGTCATTGAGGTCCCAGTTGAGCAGCTCGAGGCGCGCCCCGTAGTGGGCTTTGATGTTGACGTTGACCCCGTTGACGTTGACGAGAAACTTGTAGGGGCGGTCGACCAGCACCCCGCGGATGCCGGGGAGCGGACCGACGCTGTGATTCATCCAGAGGGCGCCCGGGACGTAGATTTCGATGAGGTCCAGCACATTGCGGGCCGGCGTGCGGGCGATGTCGTCGGCGGTGATCACCGTCACGCTGGCCGGGGTCTTGAGCGGGTCGGTCTCCGTGATCGAGGCCGGGGCGTCGATCTGAACGTCCATCAACTGATTGATGGACATGTCGAACAAGTTTGCGTTCGGATCGGTTTCCGCGCCGGCTGCCGGTCGCACACACACAGGGGACACGGACAGAAGCACGACGATCAGAACCCGACGCACGATGCCAATACCACGTTGCTTCATCATGGTGTACCTCCCTACGCGATAGCGTATTATCCGTCCTATCGCGTGACGGTGACATGGGATTGAGCCCTTCCGGCAGAAAAAGACGTCACCCGTGCAAGGCCCGAAAATCTTGGCGTAGGATTCGGTTTTTGTGTACTGCCGCGGCGGGAGCGGGGGTAAAATCCTGCCACAGAAATGACTTATTGGACCGTGCATAAGGAAACTACTCTATGAAACGAACGACACGTGCGTGGGTGTGGCCCGCCTCTCTTTTCACCCTTTCCCTCCTCTGCGGCTGCGCAGGCCAGGCGCCTGCGGCGTCCTACGTCTCCAAGGCGTGGGTGGCCGACAAGGGCGACGGCACATATCAGAATCCGGTGCTCTACGCCGACTATTCCGACCCCGATGTCATCCGCGTGGGTGACGATTTCTACATGACGGCGTCGAGCTTCAATTGCGTGCCCGGGCTGCCGATCCTGCACTCGAAGGATCTGGTCAACTGGGAGATCATCGGCCACGCCATTCCGCGCTTCGCGGACAAGCGCTTCGACCAGACCCAGCACGGCAACGGCATCTGGGCGCCGGCGCTCCGTTACCACGACGGCTGGTTCTGGATTTTCGTGGGTGACCCCGACGCGGGCGTGCTGATGACCAAGGCCAAAGACCCGGCCGGGCCGTGGAGTCCGCTGCACGTGGTGAAGGAGGGCAAGGGCCTGATCGATACGTGCCCGTTCTGGGACGACGACGGCAAGGCCTACCTCGTCCACGCCTGGGCCAACAGCCGGGCCGGCATCAACTCCATCCTGACCGTGCATGAGATGAGCCCCGACGGGACGAAGCTGCTCGACGAGGGCAAGATGGTCTTCGACGGCCGCAACGGCGTCGCGCCGACTCTCGAAGGCCCCAAGTTCTACAAGCGCAACGGCTGGTACTACATCCTGGCCCCCGCCGGCGGCGTGAAGCCGGGCTATCAACTGGCGTTTCGCTCGAAGAACGTGTTCGGTCCGTACGAGATGAAACGCGTGCTCGAACAGGGCTCGACCAAGATCACTGGTCCCCACCAGGGCGGCTGGGTGGAGTTGCAGAGCGGCGAGCACTGGTTCATGCACTTCCAGGACCTCGGCGCCTACGGGCGGATCGTACACCTGAATCCCGTACGCTGGGTGGAGGATTGGCCGCTCATGGGGGTGGACGTGGACGGCAACGGCGTGGGCGAGCCTGTCACAACCTACAAGAAGCCTAACGTTGGCAAGACCTATCCGATCATGACCCCGGCCGAGAGCGACGAATTCGATGCGACCAGGTTGGGGTTGCAGTGGCAATGGCAGGCCAATCCGCAGGAGAGCTGGAGTTCCTTGACGGCCCGGCCCGGCTGGATGCGGCTGAACGCCATCGCGCTTTCGGCCGACGCGAAGAACCTCTGGGGCGCGCCCAACCTCCTGCTCCAGAAGCTGCCGGCTCCCGCGTTCAGTGCCACGACACTGGTCGATCTGAACAAGCTCGCCGTCGGGCAGAAGACGGGATTGATCATGATGGGCCAGTCCTATGCGTATATCGCGGTCGAACGGACTACGACCGGTCCGCGGCTGGTTCGCACGACGTGCCCGAAGGCCATGAACGGAACCGCCGAGACGGAGGAAGGCACGGCGGAACTGGCCGGCAAGACCGTGACACTGCGGCTGGAGGTCACGCCGGGGGCCGTGTGCACGTTCAAGTACAGCACAGATGCAAAGCAATTCACGGCGCTCGGCAAGCCGTTCACGGCCCAGCCGGGACGGTGGATCGGCGCCAAGGTCGGATTGTTCTGCGTCGCCGCCCCGGGCAACTCCGCCGGCGGCTGTGCGGATTACGATGGGTTCAGAATCGATTGATGCCTTGTCACCATGTCGGGAGGCCTGAGTCATGTTGAAGAAAGCCATTGCAGGTATCGTTCTTCCACTGGCGGCCGCCGCCGTCGTATCCGCAGCCACCATCGACTTCGATTTCGACTGGCGGTTCAGCCTGGGCGACTTCCCCTCGGCCATGACCGCCGGGTTCGACGACTCGGCCTGGCGCACGTTGAACGTGCCGCATGACTGGAGCAGCGAAGGCCCCTTCAAGGCCGAGTACGCCAGCGGCACGGGCTTCGCCCCCGGCGGGATCGGCTGGTACCGCAAGCACTTCAAACTCGACGCCGGGCAGAAAGGCCAGATCGTCGCCATCGAATTCGACGGCGTCTACCACAACTCGGAGGTTTGGATCAACGGTATTCTGCTGGGCTATCGCCCTTACGGCTATTCCAGCTTCCAGTACGACATGACGCCCTACCTCAAGTTCGGCGACCAGGAGAACATCCTCGCGGTCCGCGTCGATCATACCAAGTTCTCCGATTCGCGCTGGTACACCGGCTCCGGCATCTACCGCCACGTCCGGCTGCGCCTCACCGACAAGCTTCATATCGCCCCCTGGGGCACGTATGTCACGACCCCGCGCGTGGATGATACGGCTGCGGCGGTTCGCGTCGAAACGACGGTGGCGAACGATGCCAACCAGCCGCGGAATGCCACGCTGGAGGTGGTGATCCTCGGACCCGACGGCGCGGAGGTGGCCAAGACCAGCGACCAGAAGGTGCTCAAGGGCCAAACCAGCCAGGTCCTCGTCGCGCAGCTCAAGATCACCCGGCCCCAGATGTGGTCGCCCGAATCTCCCACGCTCTACACCATCCGCAGTCTGCTCCGGTCGGACGACGCCACGGTCGAGGAAACCGCCACGGCCCTGGGCGTGCGCACGATCCGGTTCGATCCCGACGAGGGCTTCTTCCTGAACGACAAGCCCGTCAAGCTCAAGGGCGTGTGCCTCCATCACGACGCCGGAGCCCTCGGGGCCGCGGTGCCGGAGAAGGTCTGGGAGCGGCGGCTGCGGGCGCTGAAGGAAATCGGGGTCAACGCCATCCGTTGCAGCCACAACCCGCCGGCCCCCGAGCTGCTCGACCTGTGCGACCGGCTCGGCTTCCTCGTGCAGGACGAGGCCTTCGACGAGTTCACGCCGCCGAAGAACAAGTGGGTCGCGGGCTGGAACACCGGCACCCCCAGCCGGTTCGGGTACGGGGAGATCTTCACGGAATGGTCGGCGCGTGACATCGAGGACTTCGTCCGCCGGGATCGCAACCATCCGTGCATCGTCATGTGGAGCATCGCCAACGAGGTGGACTACGCCAACGATCCGTTCTCGCATCCCGTGCTGGGCAACAACTACCAGCCCCAGCAGCCGCCGGCGGAGAATCTCGTCAAGTACGCCAGGCCGCTGGTGGAGATCGTCGACCGGCTGGACTCGACCCGCCCCGTCACGGCCGCCCTGGCCAATGTCCCGATGTCCAACGCCGTCGGCATGCCCCAACTGCTCGACGTCGTCGGCTACAACTATCAGGAGAATCTCTACCCGGCGGACCACAAAGCCTATCCCAGACGCGTGATCTACGGCAGCGAGAACGGCCACCAGTACAACAACTGGCTGGCCGTCCGCGACAACAAGTACATCAGCGGTCAATTCCTGTGGACCGGCATCGACTACCTGGGCGAGGCCCGGCGGTGGCCCAACCGCGCGTCCGGGGCCGGCCTGCTCGACCTGGCCGGCTTCAAGAAGCCCATGGGCTGGTTCCGCCAGAGCCTCTGGAGCGACAAGCCCATGGTCTACCTGACGGCGTCGTCCGGTGCGGGTGGACGCGGCGGCCGGGGCGCCGGCGGCGGGTCCGAACGCTGGAACTGGCTCGAAGGCGCGACCGTGTCCGTCCAGTGCTACACGAACTGTCCTCAAGTGACGCTGAGCCTCAACGGCAAAGCCTTCGCAACGTTGTCCCTGGCGGACGCACGCCAAGGCGTGTTGACGACCCAGGTCCCCTTCCAGCCGGGCGAGCTGAAAGCGGTCGGCCAGAAAGACGGCAAGGACCTGTGCGTGTTCGTCTTGAAGACGGCCGGCGCGGCCCGTCGGATCGAGCTGACCACTGACGGCAAGCAGATCGCCGCGGACGGCAAAGACGTATGCCACGTGACCTACCGGGTCACGGACGACCAGGGCCTTCGTGTCTTCGAGGCCGACCCCGAGATCACCTTCGCACTCGCAGGCCCGGGCCGGGTCCTCGGCATCGAAAACGGCGACCGCAACAGCACGGATAATCCGCAGGACCTGACCCACAAGGCTTTCCAGGGCCAGGGACTCGTCATTGTTCAGGCGACCCGGGAGGCCGGCACCATCCGCCTGACGGCCCAGGCGGGACAACTTGAAGGAACAGCGGTCGAGGTTGTCGCTGTCTCCCCCAAGAAACCGTGACCGAGGTAAAGCGAAGTTTATGTTGGCGTGACTAGGTCCGAAAAGGGACCCGGACGGAGTCGCGATTCCACGCAGACCGATAACATTCCCCCGGGGGCTTGATACGAGTCCCCGGTTTGCCTTTTGCCTCTCTTTGGCGCATTATATGAAGTAGGGGGTCACTTCGGCCGATGTCCCAACGGGTGTGCCGTGTGAGACATTCCCGGGTTCGGGACATGCAACCTGACTGACCTTCATCACCGACAGCGAACGCGGCAGCGCACACAGCAAAGAGACGGGTCTATTGGGAACAATCGCGTGAATCGTGCCGAGACAAGCCGATTGCGGATTCTGGTCATCGAGGATGACATCATCGACCGCACCCAGATGGAGCGGCTGCTGGCCCGCTCGGCGGTGCCGGCCGGCAATGTCGTCTCCGTGGACTACCTGACCAAGGCCCTCGCCGCCTTGAAGGAACAGACCTTCGATATCCTCCTCCTCGATCTGAACCTCCCGGACAGCAGCGGACTCGACACGCTGGTGGACCTGGAGCACCAGCATCCGGAAGTGCCGAAAATCGTCGTGACGGGCGAGGGCGGCGAGGAACTCGGGCTCGTGGCCGTTGCCAAGGGCGCCCAGGATTACCTCGTGAAGGGCCAGTTCGACGCCCACATGCTGACGCGTGCGATGAATTACGCGATCGAGCGGAAGAAGTCCGAGGAAGCGCTGCGCGAAAGCCGGGGCAAGCTGAACGCCATCCTGGAGTCCCTCAACGACCCCATCATCATGATCGATCGTGACCTCAACATCATCTGGAGCAACGAGGCCACCAAGCACGTGTTCGCGGACGAGGTGCTGGGGCGCAAGTGCTACCAGATCTACGCCGGTCGGGACACGCCGTGTGAGAACGGGCCCTGCATCGGCCTGGAGGCGCTGCGGGACGGCCGGCCGCACAGTTGCGAGATCAGCCTGGCCGACCGGCAAGGCGTCCGCCGCTATTTCCACTGCATGGCCAACGTGGCCCTGCGGGACAAGGAAGACCGTCCGGCGGCCGTGATCGAGATTGCCAGTGACATCACGGACCGCAAGATCGCCGAGTGCTTCCACGAACGCAAGCGCCGCGAAGCCGCCGATCAGGAGCTGAAGGCGATGCAGTCGCAGCTCTTCCAGAGCGAGAAACTCGCGTCGATCGGCCAGCTCGCCGCCGGGGTGGCGCACGAGATGAACACGCCCGTCGGGTTCGTGGCCTGCAACTTCGAGACGCTCGAAAGCTACATGGCCAAGATCCTCACCCTGCTGGATATCTACGAACAACTGGCCCAGAAAGTCGAATCCGCCGACAAGACCCAGCGCCTGGAAACCCTGGCGCGGATCAAGGAACTCAAGGCGCAGATGAAGTTCGACTTCATTCTCAAGGACCTGAAGGGCCTTTTCGACGACTCGCGCGAGGGCCTGGAGCGTGTGACATCGATCATCCAGAATCTGCGGGACTTCTCCCGCGTGGACCAGACGCGTGACCTCGGCAAATACAATCTCAATGAAGGCCTCTCGGCCACGCTGATCGTGGCGCGCAACGAGATCAAGTACCGCACCGATGTCACGACGGAGTTGGGCGACATTCCGGACGTCTTCTGCAATCCCGGGCAGATCAACCAGGTGTTCCTGAACATTCTGGTCAACGCGGCCCAGGCCATCGAGTCCCAGGAGCGCCCGGCGCGAGGGCACATCACGCTCCGCACCCGCGCGGAGGAGGGCGAGGTGGTGTGTGAAATCGAGGACGACGGTCCGGGTATCCCGCCGGAGAGCCTCCGCAAAGTCTTCGATCCGTTCTTCACGACCAAGCCCTCCGGCAAAGGCACGGGACTGGGCTTGAGCGTCTCCTACGATATCATCGTGAACAAGCATAAGGGGCAGATTCTCGTGGAAAGCGCCGTCGGCCACGGGACTCTCTTCACGATCCGGCTGCCGATCAATGGCGCCGCCGTCAAGACCGACCCCACGGAAAGACCGATGGCCGGAGTGATGACCAATGGATGAGAAGAGAACTCTGCTGTTCGTGGACGACGAAATACGGATTCTGCGGTCCATCGAGCGCAGCCTGCTGGACGAACCCTACACGCTGCTCTTCGCCGAAAGCGGCGAGAACGCCCTGAAGCTCCTCGAAACCAACGAGGTGCACGTGATCGTGACCGACATGCGCATGCCGGGGATATCGGGGCTGGACCTGCTGAAGATCGTCAAGGAGAAGTACCCGCACATCGTACGCCTCGTCCTGTCGGGCTACACGCAAGTCACGACCCTCCTGACGGCGATCAACCAGGGCGAGATCTTCCGTTTCATCACCAAGCCGTGGAAGGTCGAGAAAGAGTTCAAGGCCGCGCTGCGGGAGGCCGTGGAGCATTACAACCTGCGGGCCGAGCATCTCAAGCTGGCCGTCCAGCCGACGTCATGACGAACGGCAACACGCACGGAGCCGACAACAGCAAGCCTTACGGCAACCGGTAATGAGTGTCCGGTTGCCGGAGGCGCCCCCTCACATTCTGCAATCTCGGACTTGCCAGCGCCCTTTCCTTCCTCTATACTTCTGCGCCTCCAAGGCCCATCGGCCACCGGGAGGGTAGCTTGAAACACGCTCAGTAGAAAGGAGCCGCAGATGAAGTGTACCGCCGCCTTGGCACTGTCCGTTCTGTTCTCGCTCACCGCCGTTTGCACGTGCGTGCAGGCCGCACCGGGCGACGATTTCTGGCCGACCTGGCGTGGACCGCAAGGCACCGGAGCGGCGTTGAAAGGGAACCCCCCAATCACCTGGAGTGAAAAGGAGAATGTCAAATGGAAGGTCGAGATTCCCGGTAAAGGCCAATCCTCGCCCGTGATCTGGGAAAACAAGATCTTCTTCCAGACGGCCATCGACACCGGCAGACCCGGCACGCCGGAAGCGCAGCCTGCTCAGCCGGCGGCCCCCGCCCGCGGTGGCCGGGGCGGATCAACGCCCAAGAACATCCTCAGGTTCGACGTCGTCTGTCTGGATCGGGCCACCGGCAAGACGCTCTGGCAGAAAACCGCCATCGAGGCCGTGCCGCACGAGGGCCATCAGGAGACGGGCAGTTTCGCCTCCTATGCTCCCGTCACGGACGGCAAGCTCGTCTGGGCCAGCTTCGGCTCTCGCGGCCTGTACTGCTACGACATGGACGGCAACCTCAACTGGAGCAAGCCGCTGGTCCAGATGAAGATCAAGATGGCCTTCGGCGAAGGCAGCTCGCCCGCTATCGCCGGGGACGCGCTCATCGTCGTCTGCGATCACGAAGCCGGGTCGGTCATCTTCGCATTCAACAAGGAAACGGGCGACCTGCTCTGGAAAAAGGACCGCGACGAGAAGACGACCTGGGCCAGCCCGGTCGTCGCCGAAGTGAATGGCAAATTGCAGGTCATCACCAACGGCACCGCCGCGACGCGCAGCTATGACGCCAAGACCGGCGACCTGATCTGGCAGTGTACGGGCCAGACCCAGAACGCTATTCCGACCGGCATTGTCGCCTTTGGCATGACCTACTGCATCAGCGGTTTCCGCGGCAGCGCCCTGCAGGCTCTCCGGCTCGACCGGACGGGCGACCTGACCGGCACCGACGGTATCGTCTGGCAGATGAAGGACGGCACGCCGTATGTGCCCTCGCCCGTGCTGATGGGCGAGCGGCTGTTCTTCATCGGCGACGGCGGCAACAGGCCTCTCGTCTCGTGCTACGACGCCAAGACCGGCAAGGCCCTCTACTCGAAGCAGGCGATTCCCGACATGAAGCTGGTCTATGCCTCGTTCGTCGGCGTGGGCGACCGCATCTACGTCGCCGATCGCGGCGGCACCGTCGCGGTCGTCAAGAACGCCGACACGTTCGAGATCCTGGCGACCAACAAGCTCGAGGACGGCGTCGACGCCACCCCCGCCATCGTGGGCGATGAGCTGTACCTCCGCGGGAGCAAGTACTTCTACTGCATTGCCAAGAAGTGACATTCCGCTATATCAAAGAACACGAACGACGGGCCGCCTCCAAGGGTGGCCCGTTTTTATTTGGGCGCATCCGCCTTTATGCGGGCCTGCTTATCCGCCATGTCGATCCGCCAGATGTACTTCTGCGTCCGGTAGACGACCACCACGACGACCAGCAGACCGGCGACGAAGGCGTACGGCAGAGCCATCTGCACGAACGCGGTGCCCAGAAAGATGATCGCGGTATTGAGAAGGATCAGCAGGAGACGAACTTCCGTCGGGCCCAGGCCCAGAAAGGTGATCTTGAATTCGTTCGTCGCCGCGAAGGACAGATACGAGTTCACCATCAGCCCGCCGTAGATCGGCACCAGCAGGAGAAAGAGCGTGCCGGACTGTCCCTGAAACAACAGGGCGTAGCCGACGAGAACGGCGCACATGAAGATGAAGTCCAGGAAGTGGTCCATGTGGTAACCCCACTTGGGGATGCCGGTGTCACGATAGCGGCCCAGCGCCCCGTCGAACGAATCCGTGAACCACTGCAAGAAGAGCATGAGCGACGAGAGCCAGAGCCAGTGCAGGCTGGTACGAGCGAGGTACCCGAACAGGATCAGCCCCCCGCTCCAGAGGATCGTCATCAAGGTCAGATGGTACCCTTCGATCCACCGGGGGAATCCCGGCGTCCACCAGTCGATGAGTCGTTTCTCCACCTTCGCCAGAGGCGACTTCAACGGCAGCTTCTTGTCCCCGTGAAACGGTTGCTGATCCTTCATGCGAAGTCTCCCTTGCTCCAACTCACTATTCGATATTCCTGTTCGGCGTACCGTTCTTCCTTCCAGACCGGCTCCCATGATAAACGACAACCGCAAGGGCCGCAACGGATGCAATGCCGACCAGGCACAATGCCGACGCGAGCGGGTTCGGAGCAAGTCGGCGGAATCCATCTGCAATCAAGCCGATCACCACGATGTAGGCATTGCCCCAGGCCCCTTCGCGAAAAAACGCCACGGGCAATTTCGGGTCGCCGATGAACGGACGCAGGACCCAGCCCATCTGGATGCCCACGAAGGCGTACAGGACGAACCAGGCCCACAGCAGGACACGATGCCGTTCGGAGCGGCGGATCAACGGGGCGTAGTACCGGCGGACGATGATCTGGGCCGCCCCGCTGGCGACGCCGAACATCAGGCCGTTGAAAAGAACGGCGGGTCCGTAGGCCGAGCCGGACACGTACCAGAAGGCGGTAATGGGCGCCAGAGCCGCCAGAACGACGGTCACGCAGGATTGCGTCGCGACCAGGGCCCGCAGGACGTGGCCGAAGTCCTCCCTCAGCCCGGCCAGCGTGTTGATGACGAAGAAACTCGGCAGGCACAGGACGAAGGTCGCGAACAATAGCAGCGGCACCTTGACGCCCGAATAGAGCAACTGGTACAGCCGCCCCGGCGTCAGGCCGCTGTAGCTGCCCATCACGGCGCCGTAGAACACGCCGCATGTCACCAGCAGGAGGAGCAGCCAGCGCAGTCGTCCCGCCGGCGGGGCCTCGGTCGCGAAGACGCCCCGCCCCCGGAAAAAATCGTCGGCGGCGTGCAGGAAGGATCCCATCACTGGCCCAACAGTCTGCCGATGGTCTGAACCAGGTCGACGAAGATGTTCGCTTCACGAGTCCGGAAGATCTGGAACGGCAGGTCCGGCGTGCCGATGAACGGACGCATGATCCAGCCCATCTGCGCCCCTACCAGGGCGTAGATGACCAGCCAGATCTGAAATATCGTGCGGGCGTTGCTCTTCTCCCGGTTCAACGAAGACGGCAGCGCCGAGCGGGACGCGATGAACTGGGCCGGCGTGCCGGGGCCCGCAGCGTCTCCCCCGCCTTCCGTGCCGGTCGGGGGCGGGCTCTGCGCCTTTTCCAGCCGTGACAGCAGGCCCAGAAGCACCGTCAACCCAATCACGCCGGCGATCACGAAGAACGCGAAGTTCAGCAGCTTCAGAAAGTGGTAGTTCGACGTGCACAGCGTAAAGAACCCGGTGATCGGTCCCAGCGACGCCAGCACGGCCAGGGTCACCGCGATCGGCGCCAGGATCAGACGAAACGTGTCCTGGGGACCCAGACGCACGCCCAGCAGCGCGCTGAACACGTACAGCGAGGGGAACGTCACGACCAGCGTGAGGAAGAACAACGCCGGCACCTTGAGGGCGGACGCCAGCAACTGCGGATAGGACGGCACGGCCCGCCCGAACACGGCATAGAACCCCATGCAAACGCCGTAGACGATGCCCAGCACGATGGACACGCCCACCAGCGGCGTAATCTGAATGTGACGGGTGCCTGCCGCCAACAGTGCGGGGTCCGCCTTGTGTCCCCGCAAGACCTCGTCCAGTTCCTTCAGCCATTGCATCATCGCTATCTCCTTCCTGAATCCAACCGAATGGGCCGGTGTCCCGCCTAACGGGACATTCATACTGCCAAGTACTTTGTACTACAAAGTTCCAGACCCGTCAAGCACAAATTCTGCCAGTCTTCAGGGGTGATCAGAACAGCGCGTCGCCCTCCTCGGCCTCCGCCTTCGGTTCCGCCTCGGTCTCGGCGGCATCCGCACCGCCGGACTGTTCCTTCGAAATCTTCTCGATGCGTTTTTCGGCTTTCTGCAGGATGTCGCGGCAGTGCTTGATCAGGAGCATGCCCTGCTCGTACTGTTCGAGGCTGTCCTGGAGCGGGATTTCGCCCTGCTCGATCTTCTCCACGATGGTTTTGAGGCGTTTGATCGAGTCCTCGAAGCCCAGCTTGCCGACGTCGTCCCTGCTCTTCTTCTCAGCCATAGCCACAATCCTCACTCTACGAGGGTTCTTTTCCTGTCACTTGACTATCGAGGCGTTGCCCGCCGGCCAGCTCGGTCAGCAGACTTTCGCCAATTTGCACGTCGCCGGCCGTTCGAACCACGCGTCCGGACTGCTTGTTCAGCGTGATGCTATAGCCGCGTTGGAGCACACTGCGGGGGTCCAGGGCGACCAGCCGGTTCTCCAGCGCCGTGAGCTGGAGCCGCCCTTGCGCGAGGACTTCCGTCACGGCCGCCTGCTGCCGGTTTGTCCACTCATTCAGCTCCACGGACATGCGTCCCAGGAGCCGGTGCGGCTCGATCTGGATCACTTGCTCATAATAATCCTGCAACAGCGACCGGGCGTCCGCGAACATCAGCCGCAGCGACTCGGCCAGGCTATCGGCCAGTTCGTCGACGTGCTGCTGACGATTGCGTATGGCCAGGGTCGGGTTGCGGAATACCACGCTGGCCAGGATCGTACGCACGTACTGATCGCACAGATCGAGACGCGCCCGCATCGTGCCGGACAGCCGCCGCTCCTGGTGGGCCAAGTCGGCCAGCACCTCCACCTGATCCGGCACGGCCACCACTCCCGCCTTCGTCGGCGTCGACGCGCGGGCATCCGCCACCAGATCCGCCACCGTGACATCGACCTCATGCCCCACGGCGCTGATGATCGGGATCTTCGAGGCGAAGATCGCCCGGGCGAGCACTTCTTCATTGAACGCCCAGAGGTCCTCCAGCGATCCGCCGCCGCGACCGACGATGAGCAGGTCGAGTTTCAGCTTCGCGTTGCGCCGGTTCACGTCGCGGATCGCGGCGGCAATCTGCTCGGCGGCCCCTGCCCCCTGGACCGGCACCGGATAGAGGTACAGCCGGGTGCAGGGCCAACGATTATGAACGCTGTCCGCGATGTCGTGCACCGCCGCTCCTGATTCGCTGGTCAGAATGCCGATCCGCTGCGGGTACCTGGGGATGGGCTTCTTGTGCTCGTCGTCGAAAAGCCCTTCGGCCCGGAGCTTCTTGACCATCTGCTCGAAGGCCAGTTGCAGCGCCCCGACCCCGGCCGGAGTCATTTCCTCGACGATGAGGCTGTACCGCCCCTGCGGAATGTAGACGTCCACAAAGCCCGTCGCCAGAACGGCCAGGCCGTTGTCGGGGTGGAATCGCATCCGGGCCACGTTCGGCCGCCACATGGCACAGGGCAGCACTGATCCTTCGTCCTTGAGGACGAAATAGCAGTGCCCGCTGCCGTGCTGCTTCCAGCCGCTGATCTCGCCTTTGACGGTCAGCCGGCCGGGCATGCCCGCGTCCAGGACCCCTTTGACGAGGGAGTTGACCTCCGTGACAGAGTATACCTTTGCCTTTGTTCCCTGCATGGTCTGGCCACAACGTTGAAGAGAGCGATGTGTCGGTTCAATCCAGCCGCTTGCGGAACAAGCGGGTCTGCACGGCGTTCTGCCAGGCCGTCCAGTTGCCTTCGCTGAGTTCGCCTTCGATCGCCGATGTCACCTGGTTCATCTTGGCATCGAGATCGTCGATGTAGTTCACCATGAACGCTTCGAGCATCGCCGGGAGTTTGGGCGAGCCGAACTCGTACTTGCCGTGGTGCGAGAGAATGATGTGTCCCAGCATGTCCAGCACGTCCGGACTGATCTGCGTCCCCTGCTCGCGGAGAGCGGCCGCCTTGCTGTGGATCATCAGCAGGCTCTTGGTGATGTGGCCGATCAACTGGCCCGAGTCGGTGTACGAGAAAGCCATGTCGTAGGACAGTTCCTCCGTCTTGCCCATGTCGTGCAGGAACACGCCGGCCAGCACCAGGTCGCTCTGCACCTGCGGATACAGCGGCAGGATGACCTTCGCCATGCGGAGCATGCTGTGCGTGTGCTCCAGCAGGCCGCCGATGAAATCGTGGTGCAGCTTCATGCCGCCGGGGGCCGTGCAGAACTTCTCCATCAGCTCCTGGTCGGCCAGGAACGCCTCGACAATGGCCTTGACCTGCGGGTGTTTGATCCCACTGATCGTCTGCTTGACCTCCTCGAACATCTGCCCCACGTCCTTCGTCGTGCGGGCGAGGAAGTCGTCGATATCGACCTTGCTCGGATCGATCGGCGTGATGACGTTGACGACGATCTGCAGATTGTTCTGGTACAGCTCGCTCCGGCCTTTGACATGCACGAAGCCGGGCTTCGGAATGGACTTGTAGACCGTCTCGGTCGCCTGCCACATCCG
The DNA here is from genome assembly GCA_964421295.1 of uncultured Pirellulales bacterium. Lineage (GTDB taxonomy): Bacteria > Planctomycetota > Phycisphaerae > Sedimentisphaerales > Anaerobacaceae > PLanc-01. The sequence continues at coordinate 5,598 of CAYQXM010000087.1, read as the reverse complement.
GCCGTTAAGCTGCCCGGTCTTGTCGCCCAGGAACATGGCGATGTACAGATCCCCCTTGCTCGTGCTACGGAGGATCGGGTCGCGAACCATATAAATATCGGCAATATTCTCGCCGGGACCAACCTCGTTGATGAATCGGTGCGTCATAGAGACTCCATGCTTTAAGTTTGAAGTTTGAAGTTGCACGTTTGAAGTTCTAAGTACTTTGCACTTCAAACTTTACACTTCACACTCCGCATTTCACACTGTCTTCACGCCCTTACGGGCTGCCGACGATCATAGTGGCCGACTCCGGTTCTGGCAAGAAATCAATCTCCCGGCCCGGAATTGGGTTCGTTTTGCACAATGGCCCACGGGGAGGGTACAGGGATCGGGGCTCAGGGCCCAGGGTTTGGAAATCAGGGTATAGATCCGGTCGGGCAGGATACGCCCTCCCGACCCCCGCCCCCTGATCCCTGGTCCCTTCTCTTGCGAACGGCTTGAGCGTCTTCATCCGGTCCAACTCGGATATCGTCTTGTACAAGCTCTGCTCGATCCGCCGTTCATACACCAAGAGCCGCTCCAGTGCCCTTTCGTTGGCGAAATCGTTCACCGCGGCTCGTCCCAGGGCGGTATCGCTCGTTTGTTCAAACGAACCCAATTCTATCTGTATACAATCCAAGGCTATGGTACTACTACCATATAGACGTCTGCCGCGATACGCCCGTTACAGCAATCCTGGAATGTTTGTGATTTTTTAACAACACTCCATGGTATGAACTTGTCCCGCCACGGCTCTAAAAACATAATGGCACGATGGTGGAGCTGCCGTGTTGGAGATCAATGTGCAGTGATCGGGAGGTAAGTCGTGCATTCATTCAGACTTGCGGCGATGGGGTCCCTATTTCTCGTCACCTTCGCTGACGCGGCGGTGGTAGGCCAGACCACGCCCGTGCGCGACCTGCGCGGCACTACCGAAATCCAGTTGGACGCCCGCATTCAAGCCTGCCTCAACGGAGACAAGAAGGTGCTTCCGGATATTGCCAGAATCGGAACGCCCAAAGCGACCGCGTTTCTCACCGAACAATTGAAGCAGGCGAAACTGGCGGATATCCACACCTTCGAGATGGCCTTTGAAGCCCTTGGAGAAGACGAGGTCCCTTACCTCGTTCAGTTGATCGAGACCGAGTCGCTGGATGCTGAACCATTCAGTATTGTATTCAACGTCTTTTTGTCATTGAAAGACAGGGCGGAATCAGCGGTCGATCCTTTGATTCGGTTCATCGCGACCAGACAAGGTGACCCAAAGGCTATCCAATACGCGGCACGCATCTTGGGCGCCATTGGGCCGAGAGCCGAACGATCCGTGCCTGCACTCTTGAAGTTGGCACAGGACGATCCCCCCTCCTACAGGAACGCGGTTGACTCGGCGCTTTTTTGGTTGAGAGTGCCCGAAGCTGTTCCCGGCATCATTCGGCGTCTCGAGCAGACGCCGAACTTGTGGTTCTTGCGGGACATCTCAGAATTCGGCACGAAAGCCCGATCCGCAGGACCCGCTCTCATTCCATATCTGAAGCACGATGATTGGCACCTGAGGATTTATGTGGCCAGGACCATCGGCTACATCGGGTACACGGAAGCGACTCCTGACCTCGTCAACCTCCTTCACAACGACGATGACTGGAGGCTGGTCTATGTCTCGGCGGAGTCTTTGGGCCGATTGCGTGCGCCGGAGGCGGTCAAGGCATTGACGCAACTCGCGGAAGAGCATTGGTTCCCGCCCGTGCGAGACGCCGCGGAGAAGGCCGTGCTCGTGATAGACGGCGTAGACGCCTACCGATCAGACCCCCGCTTCAACTTCGCACACGAGTTCTCCAGTTATCGGAATGTTGGCGTGCGTGGTCAGAAGAACGGCTCGAACTCCCCTTGCGTCGCCCAGCCTGAGGATCTAAGCAAGGAACAGTTGGCCAGGCTCGCCTACAAGGCCAGGTTGTCTCCGGATTTGGAGCCCAATCTGGTCCCCGACGTGGGCCTCAAAGTCGACGATGGCTATCTGGTGGGTTTCGATCAGGGCGAGTTCGGCGGTGGCCTGGTGTTCTTCGACCTGGCGGGGAACCAGTCACGCCCATTGTGCGGGAACACGCAGGGTATCCACAGGATGAGTTCCGGCATCGTTGCCGTCACCGGCCATGGTCACCTGGGCATGACTGAAGGAATTCTGTTCCAGGTGTCGAAGAACAGTACAGGCGGTTGGCAGGCGACTCGCTGGAAAGCACTGCCGGGTTGCCCCGAGAAGTCGGGGGTACTGCCCAATGGCAGCCTTCGCGTCGTGTGCAGCGGCGGGACGGTCGAAGTCTCCCCTTCCGGCGACATCAGAATGGCTTGGGGGAATTGAGACAGGAGTGGAGTTATGAGTCTGTGCAAACTGGCTGTGGTGGCATCCTTGTTGTCGGTCCAGGCGGTCTGCCTGGCGGCGGTGACGCGTGAAAATGTCGTGCCGCTGATCGAGAGGGCCGCGGCGTGGAACGCCAAGTCGGGCCATCTCGAGGAAGACGAGGCAGGGGACGGAGTGGGGGCAGAGGCGGCGAGGAGGATCCGGAGCCTGGGGCCGGAAGCCATCCCATACCTGTTGCCTTTGCTCAAAAGCCAGGACAAGGGGGTGCGCGGGGTCGCGGCCATGACGTTGTCCGGCATGGAGGGTCTTCGCGAGGAGCATCTGGACGCCCTCATTGAATCCAGGCTCAACGGGAGCTACTGGATACCTCTTGCCATCGCCAGAGTCGGGACGCCCAAGGCGATTGAGTTCCTTGCGGATGAACTGAAAAAGGAGAAATCGGCACACTTTTGGGGGACGGAATGTTTTGAGACGCGGCTCACAGACGCCTTCGTGCAACTCGGAGAGAAGGGAGTCCCCTACCTGGTTCGTGTCATCAGGAACGATCCTCTCAATGACGCCCAGGAGGCCATGGTGGTCTTCGTCTTTGGCCGGTTACAGGACAAGGCGGAGTCTGCCGTCGGTCCCCTGACGGAGTTCATATCGGCCGACCACGGCAATGACAGAGCGGTGCGGTGTGCCGTGCTGGTTTTGGGCATGATAGGCAAGAAGGCTGAGCCGTCTGTGCCTACGCTGCTGAAATTGGCACAGGACAAACCCGCCTCCTACAAGGATGTAGTGGACCGCGCGATTCCGGTGATGAAAGCGCCGCAGCGTGTCGCGGACTTGCTCCGGCGTCTGGAGGTGGAGAAGGAATACTTACTTGTTTTTCTGGAGATTGCCACGCTCAGGAAAGAGGCGATATCTGCAGGTCCAGCTCTGGCTCAATGTCTTGCCGATGATTCATGGGACGTGCGGGTTTTCGCGGCCCGGGCCATCGGTTTCGTCGGCTACAAGGAGGCGAGTCCGGACCTCATCAAATTCCTTGATGAGAAAGATGATTGGAGACAAGTATTCGTGGCTGCCGAATCGCTGGGCCTGTTGTCTGTCCCGGAGGCTATTGATCCGTTGACCAGGCTCTCGGAGAACCACTGGTATCCTCCGGTGCGTGATAAGGCTAAACAGGCCTTGCGGATGATGAGAGGTGAGCAAACAGGCCGCTCTGGATTCTACCAGGACACGAAGGTGCCGGATCCCTTGGTATCCTACAAGAACGGAGAGTATAAGACCCGGCGCTCTTATGTTTCTGAACAGGACTCTCTGGATAAAGCCCAGTTGGAGAAACTCGTGTACAAGGCCGCAGTACTTCGAGGCATGGAGCCCAATCGAATCCCGGAAGTAGGTCTGAAAGTCACCGGCGGCTATCTGGTGGGCTTAGACCTTGGCGAGTTCGGTGGCGACGTAGTTTTCATCGACTCCTCGGGCCAACAAACGCCCTCGATATGCTGGGCCCCGAGAGGCATCCACAAGTTGAGTTCCGGCATCGTTGCCGTCACGCGCGGCGGGCACCTCGGGGAGGACGCAGTTCTCTACCGACTCTCGAACACAGACGGTGGCCTCTGGCGGGCCGAGCGATGGAAGACACTGCCAGGCCGCCCGCGCAAGTCGGGCCTGCTCGCCAATGGCAATCTGTGCGTAGAGTGCGACGGCGGAACGTTCGAAATCTCCCCCGCCGGCGAGATCAAGATGGCCTCGGCGAACTGACCGTCCTCGCGACGGCGTAGGGGCAGGCCCCTGTGCCTGCCCTGATGGAAGCGGCCAGGCCGATTCGGAGGGGAAAGGGCAACCACAGGGGGTTGCCCCTACGAATGATCTGCGGTAGATGATTGGACCATGGGACCATGCGGGGGCAAGGCCATGACCTACGATCCCAAACAGCACCATCGACGCTCGATCCGGTGGGTCGGGTACGACTACTCCGAGGCGGGCGCCTACTTCGTGACAGTATGCGTACAGGATCATCTGTGTCTGTTCGGTGAGATTGCCAACGACGAAATGCGGATGAACGAGGCCGGCTGCATGGTGCAAGCGACATGGGAGGAAATGCCTTCCCATTATCCCGGCGTAGAAATCGATGCGTTTGTGGTCATGCCCAATCACATGCACGGCATCATCCGGCTTTGTCCCAAGCCCGTAGGGACAGGCCCCTGTGCCTGCCCTGATCATGGCGTACAGACCCGTTCGATAGGAGGAGGGCAACCACAGGGGGTTGCCCCTACGAAGACTGGCGGGTCCCTCCTGTCATTGGCGGACGTCGTGCGACGGTTCAAGAGCCTGACCACAAAACGATACGCTGAGGGAGTGAGAGGACAGGGATGGCCAGCATTTCACGAGCGTCTCTGGCAGCGGAATTACTATGAGCATGTCATCCGCGGCGAGGAGTCGCTGAATCGCATCCGCCGATACATCGAGAACAATCCCATGTCCTGGGCGTTCGACGAAGAGAACCCGCAGGCGAAAGCCGGACCATCCGCATCTCCGTAGGGGCAGGCCCCTGTGCCTGCCCTGACGATGGCGCACGGACCGATCCGAAGCGGGGAGGGCAACCACAGGGGGTTGCCCCTACGAGTTCAGGCGCGTGGCGGAAAATCGGTGCGTCGGCGTCTATCCAGTGCTTGCAGGGGTCCCCCGTTTCGGCTATAACAATCGGCTGTTCTGTAACTTAAGAGTTGGAAGTTTGAGGTTTCAAGTGTGAAGTAGGGTTTGTTCACTTCAAACTTCAAACTTGACGCTTGAAACTTCGTTTGAAGAGGTCTTGTCGATGAGATACAGCCGGATGTTGATACCGACGGTGAAGGAGGTTCCTGCGGATGCGGAGATTCCGAGTCATCAGTTGATGCTTCGGGCGGGGATGATTCGCAAGGTCGCCAGCGGCACGTATACCTATCTGCCGCTCGGGTGGCGGACGCTCAAGAAGATCATCGACATCGTCCGCGAGGAGATCGACCGGGCCGGGGCACAGGAGATTCTTGTGCCGTGCCTGCAGCCCAAGGAGCTGTGGCAGCAGACCGGCCGGAGCGAGGACTATGGCCAGACCATGTTCTCCGTGAAGGATCGGCACGAGCACTGGAACGTGCTGGGACCGACCGCGGAGGAGGTGTTCACCTTCCACGCGGCGGCGGAGATCAACTCCTACAAGCAGTTGCCCATCAATCTCTACCAGATCAGCAACAAGTTCCGCGACG
>CAYQXM010000086.1:6317-22820 GCA_964421295.1 uncultured Pirellulales bacterium | reverse complement strand
ATCGATTCTATCCGTCACCCTTTGCGGTGTCTCACTACTTAAGGGGCTCAGTATGTTTCCTCCCTGTACCCTGACAACATTGATCGGAGTGGTTCTATGGACATTGAGAAAGGAAGGTTAGGTGTCCCTATGCCGACGGAAGACAAGATGATAACGATTAGGCTGCCTGAGAATGACATCGGCCAAATCATCGATGGCCTATGCGTGCGCCAAAATGAATGGAGATACACCCAACGGTACTTCGAGGAAGGTTACCAAGAGTCGGGGCGAATCATCGAGGAGTGCCGAGACGCTGAGGAAGCGAGGAAGATCGCCGACTACTATGAAGAGATCATCTCCGAGCTAAGGACTCAGTTGAACAACGAACGCGGGACTTCGCCGTGATCGCTCGCCATGGATCGGGCCGTCAGACCTGTCCCCATTTGGCAAGTGTGTTGGTGTTGGCTTCTTACGCAATGCCTCTTACGCTAATGGACATATGGAGGTAGTTTCATGAAGACACCTGAAAATGTCGCGCCTCTTGTGGAAGAGTATCGCACGCTGTTCGCAGAATCTGACGCTAGCACACTGGATTCCTTGGAGCTGATCCTCGTCAATCAGGCCGATTGGACGACGGAAGCTGCCTCACATCTGATCTACTTGGCAAGAGCCTATGGATTCTTCATGCTGCGCAACGCTCTGGCGATCTCCCTTGTGCTCGACTGCGAGGATGGGGATCTGGGATTCTGAAGACTTATTCACGCCAATATGGGAATGCCAAGGTCGGCGAGATAGTGAAAGGTCGGGTCGTAGAACTTGGGTGACCGGGTGGGATCGTTCGGATCGCCCGGCGGAACAAAAATCACCATTCCTTGACGAGCGCGAGTGAGGAGGACCCGATAAGCGTTTCGGAGGTATCGGCGATTATCGTCCTTCTTGATGTTGTACCAATGGGTACCTCTGAAGTCATGGAAAGTCCAATCTGAACCGGTGAAACGCAGGTCACCATCCCAGGTCACGCAGGCCCAGTCCAGTTCCAGGCCTTGTACTTGAAACTCTGTGGCGGCATCTTCGAGATAGTAACTGGAACGCGTGTCATCCCTGTCATTGAGAAACCAATGGATAGGATTCACTTCGGCGCGAATATCAATAGCATGAGGCTTCAGACGCTGGGCCTTCGATGATGCCACCAATCCGAACCTCTCCGTTCCTCTGGCTCGGGAACGAATCCATCGTTTCGCCAACATGAGGTCCCTTGTGACAGCGATAGGATAACGCCTTTCGAGGCGAGCGTAAGCCTCCTTCGCCTGTTGTCTCTGGCAATCCAGCAACGCCTTGACGAAGGACGATACGTTTTCTGCGCGGAACGATCGCATTGAGACAGAAAGGTGCAGGCACTCCTCGAAATAAGTATTTGGGCGGCCGCGAACTACTTCCAGAGCGTTTCCTGCTGCGTACTCACTGTCCGTGAGCTTCGATGAGATGTACATGTGCCAGTGTGGAAATCCGCAACTCACCGCATTGAGCCATGCATCTATTCCTGCCTCGCCTGTATTGATCTCCTGCCCGCCGCCCACCAGACAGACAATGACAGCCCAATCAGCATGTCGATCCATGCAGGAAATCAGAAACTCAGGTTCCGATTGAGAGAACCCGGGTTGTTTCTTCTTTCGAAGCATGAATTTCGCCGTCCGCTCAGCATTCCAAGCCCGTTGCGCTTCATCGAAGATGGTCACGTGCTCAGGTGGCGCCGACGAATCGGTCAACATGTCATCACGAAAATGGTGTACATTCTGGATGAATGCCTTGACACCTTCGCCAACCTTCCCCTTTCTTGCTCTAATACCCTCGCGTTTCTTCCGTGCAACTTCGTCGCGAGTGAGTGCCTCACGGAGCACGGACACCAGTGGCCCATTCCCGGACAGAAAGACGGCATGGTTGGGTAGATCTGCTTCGCTCCGTCGTGTGGCCAGGTTAAGGCCCACCAGTGTCTTTCCAGCCCCCGGGACTCCCGTCACAAAACAGACAATTTTGCGCTTTCGTTCTCTGGCTTCATCTGCCAGATGCTCGATTCGTTCAGAAGTGACGCGAAGATTCAGCGCTCCCGCGTCATAGCGAGCAATCGCATCAACCGAGTGGTGAGCGTAAAGAACGCGAGCTGCCTCGACGATAGTAGGTGTGGGGCGATAGGAAGCACGTGACCACTGCACGGCGTCGAGTGTCTGCCCGGCAATACTCTGCAGGACCAGATCAACCACCCCACGAAAGGCGCCCGCGTGCACCAGAACAGGACGTAACAGCCCGTCTTCATCAGGCTGAAGTCTTGGTGCGTCAGATTCTATGGCCTCAGTGGCAATGAGAATCGGGAGGATTGGGACAGAGTGACTTGCTTCATGAAAGTTCTTCAGGTCAAGGGCATAGTCCCACACCTGATCTCTTGCTCCACGGTCAAAGGTGCCTTCCCCAACCTTGAACTCTATCACGAACACCACCGACCCAGTCACAAGCACCGCGTCAATGCGCCGGCCCATCCGTGGAATGGCAAATTCAAGAAACAGCGAGCCCGTCAGGCCAACAAGGCTTCTCTGCAAGAAGCGGATCTCCTCCAGCCATGCATCCTTCTGCGATGGCAGCACAGCGAAGTCACTTTTGTTCGTCAGTCTCCCGAGAACCATGTCAGGTTGAGTCTGAAGGAATTCCGCAACAGTTGCGTCATACCACGCGCGCGATGCCACTCCAGCACTATCCCTATATTCAGGATTTGTCGCCATTCATATCATGATACCGAGAACTTCCACCGAGGTGAAGGAAATCAATGGTGACGAGAATTGAAGGGCCGATCTGAGCTTGTTAAGGACAGACCGGGGGCGGGGGTTTTTCGTTGTTGACATCCGACCCGGGGGTATGGGGCTCCTGCGGTCTACGGTCTAAGGCCTATGGCCTCACCGACTCGACGGCGGCAATTCCTTCTGCTCCCGGGGCGTGCCGCGGGCGGGGTTGAAAGGGGGCGGGGGATGTGGTATCCTGAGGGTGGTACAGCCACGCGATGCCGTTGGGCATCGGGCAATGAAAAGCACGAGTCCGGGCGCCCCGTCGGACCTGCGGCCCCGGCTCGGTCGAGCACCCAGTCGTGAGGTGGCTATGGCATCGAACGAAAAGATCACCGTGCAGGGGAGCGAGGACGTGGTGGTCGTGACCTTCGAGGAAGGCACGATCGTCGAAGATCTGGAAATCCGCAAGCTGGAGCTGGCCCTGCTGCCGGTGGTGCGCACGCACCCAGACAAGCGGTTCGTGCTGAACTTCGCCAAGGTGAAGTTCTTCTCGTCGGGCCTGCTGGGCCTCTTGATCCGGGTCCACAAGCGGGTCATCGAAGCGGGCGGCCACCTGCAACTGTCGAATCTCAACGGCAAGGTGCGCAAGGTCTTCGAGATGACCCAACTGGTGAAGGTCTTCGACATCGTCCCCGGCGACTCCTGACGGGCGATCAGAGGTCAGAGATCAGAGGTCGCCCGGCTACTCCTTCTGTTCGCGGAATTCGCCGACGAGGCGGGTAAAAAGGTAGATCGCGACGACGCCGAGGAGGACGTGGGTGGCGAGGGTGTACCAGAGGTACTCGGGATGGCCGGTCTTTTCGAAATAGCCGTAGAGGGGCGTGTAGATGAAGCCGCTGGCGAGGCCACCGATGCCGGTGGCGATGAAGTTGGACCCCATGTACAGCCCGGCCTTCTCCTTCGGAGCCAGCCACGTGATGTATTCCTGGATGCGCGGGGACGCCATCATCTCGCCAACGGCGAACAGGAAGATGCCCAGGAAGACCAGCGACGGACTCGCGTGGGCGGCCAGGCCCAGGACCACGAAACCGCCCCCGGCGATCGCCAGTCCCCAGAGAAAGACGGGAATCGGCCGGAACCGCGCCACGATCCCCGAGACGAAAACCTGGAAGATCATGACGACGTAGCCATCCTGCGAGATCGTCTCGCCCAGGATGCGGCGCACACCTGTCCCTTTGTCGACCTGCGAGAGGAAATCGGCCACCGGCGTGCCGAGCACGGACCGGATGTCGAGATAGAGCCGGGCGGTGTCGATGTTCTTGTCGACGTACATGGCCAACACATTGAAGAACACCCAGAACGGCAGCCAGAACGCCACACCCAGCAGGAGGAGAAACGCGAGGAACTTCAGGTCGGACAGGGCCGTGTAGATGTCCCCGAACTTCTGCCTGAGCGTGATGCCTTCGATCTGTCGGGGCGGCTCCTTGTAGAACAGCACCGTGATGATCAGCATCAGCACGATGCCCACCGCCGCGGTGACGAACGCGTAGTTCCAGGAGATCACGCGGAGCTTGCCCGCCACGATCGGGCCGAAGGTGGCGCCGATGTTGACCATGGCGTAGAAGATGCCGAAGCCGAGGGTCTTGTTCGTGCCGTCGGTCACGGCGCGGACGGTCCCCGAGATCAACGGCTTGAAGATCCCCGCGGCCAGACCGATGCTGAGCATGGTCAGGGCGATGCCCGAGGAGGACTTCGTCAGCAGCAGGAGCAGGATCGAGGGCAGGTAGGCCAGGTACGAGACGATTAGCATCGTCTTGAAGCCGAACTTGTCGGCCAGGCTGCCCGAGAAGACCGGGATGACGTACGAGAAGAACAGGAAGATGGATTGGGTGATGCCGAGCTGGCTCTTGGAGTACCCCAGCGATTCCATGTAGATGCCGAAGCCCATGTAGATGCCGTAGTAGGCGAACCGCTCCAGCACTTCCACGCTATTGGCCACCCAAAAGACGGGCGGGAAAGCAGTTCTCTTAGCCATAGATCGCGTTTCCATCCTTACGGTGAAGTCGTGCGCCGGGACACCGAGTCACGACGGGTCTTCCCCACGAGCGGATCGCTCAGCTCTTCTTTTCCAACAGGTTGGCGGGATTATACCGGATCATGACACGGCCGACGGTGTGGGAGCCTCCGCCGGTGGTGCCTCTGATCGGAGCCGTCTGGGCCGGAGGCTGGGCTTTGCCGTCGAGAATCTCCTGGGCGCAGGTCACCGCGTCCGAGAGCCAGGAAACCGGTGCGGCCGGGCCGTGCCCGATCAGGAGCTTGTCATATTCCTTCCGGCGCGCCGCCAGTCGCTTGATGCTCTTGAGATATGTTTCCAGCGGGATGGGCGAGATGTGCATCCAGACCTGCGAATTGAGGGAATCACCGGTGAAGAGGAGCTTGTCGTTGGGGTCGAGCAGGCAGATACTGCCGCGGGTGTGGCCCACGGTGTGAATCACTTCGAGCTTACGGCCGCCCAGATCGAACACATACCCGTTCTCGAGCCCGATCAGCTCGCACGTGCCGCTGTAGCGTTTGGCCGTTTCCAGATCCGCCGAGTTGACATAGACCTTGCCGAACTTCTCGTTGCAGCCGGAATGGTCGGGATGGGCGTGCGTGTTAATCACGATCAGCGGTAGCGGCGTGAGCGTGCGCACATACTCCGGCGTGATGTCGTCCGGGTACCCGGTATCGATCAGGAGGGCTTTGTCCTTGCCGGTCACCAGGTACGTATTGACGGAGGTCTTGTTGGGCACCGTGCGCGTGGAGATGCGCGTGACACCCGGCACGATTTCCTGCACGCTCAAAGTCGACGTCGGCGCCGCCGGCGTCTGGCCGAGGGCGGGGATACTCGATAGGAAGACTACGGTCATAACGAACAAGCCGAGTAATCTGGTGCCCATTTCGATGACTCCTGGTTGCGGTTGTTGTCGTCCAGTTGTTTCACATGACGCCATTATAGGATACAGGCTTGCCCACGCAAGCCCACAAACAGGACCGGACTTCGGGCTCTTGCGCGTGCCGATAGGACGCCGGGGTGCGGCGCGTAGCAGGCAATTTATGGCTTAACATCTCCTTCTGCTGCGTTTATGATGGAAGGCAGCCTGAATGGGGCCCCTCCTTGTCGGCCCCAAGACGAAAGGAGATACACGCATGATCAGAGGAAGTTGTTACTGCGGCGCGGTGCGCTACGAGATCCGTGGGCGCTTGCTCAAGTTTGTCAATTGCCATTGTCCCGACTGCCGCAAGTTCAGCGGGTCGGCCTTCTCTGCGGTTCTGCTCACAGAAGACAGCGGGTTCACCGTCACCTCCGGCCAGGACCACCTGGTGCCCTACGCCTCCTCGCCGGGTAAGGCACGCAACTTCTGCCGGACCTGCGGCTGCCATGTGTTCGCGCGGGCGGAGCAGCGGCCCGGCATGGTCATCGTCCGCGCCGGCACCCTGGACGACGACCCCGGGATCAAGCCCGAATGTCACCTCTGGACCAGCCGGAAAGCCCCGTGGCACGACATCGGCGATTCGATCCCCCAACTGCCGGAGAGCTTCCCGAAGAAATGAACTTCCCACGCTTCATTTCGTTTACTGTCACGAACACCTGCAATCTCCGGTGCCGGATGTGCGGGCAGTGGAGCGAGGAGGGGTATATCCGCGACGGGACCAAGAGCCCGACCCCCGCGCTGGAAGTGGCGGACTGGAAACGGGTCGTGGACGAGGTGGCCGGGCACGAGATTGCGTTCCTCCTGATCCGGGGCGGCGAGCCCTTTCTCTATCCGGGGCTCATCGAACTGCTGGAGTACATCCACGGCAAAGGCATCTTCCTGTCCATCGACAGCAACGGGACCCGGCTGGAGCAGTACGCCGCGGACCTGGTCCGCATCGGGAATATGCACATCACTTTCTCGGTGGATGGCCCGGAGGAGATTCACGATCAGGTGCGCGGTGTCACAGGGACTTTTCAGAAGGCCAAGGCCGGCATCGCCCTGCTGCACGAATTGGAGAAGGACCACCCTCGCAAGATCAGTAAGAGCATCTGCTTCACCATCAGTCCCTACTCCTACCGGGGCCTGGGGGACATGCCGGACGTGGCGCGGAGCCTGGGCATCACGAGCATCAATATTGTCCCCTACTACTACTATCCCGCGGCGGTCGGCAAGAAATACGAGGAAGAGCTGGCGACGCACTTCGCCTCGCCCGCCTTTTCCTGGCGGGGTTTCCACCATGAGGACTCGGGTGTCGAGTTCGACACCTTCAGGGACCAGCTCCACCGATATCTCGGCCATCTCAAGGGGATCGAGAATTTCCCGTACATGCCGTTCACGGAAGACGAGTACCGGACCTGGTTCACCGATCCCACGACGCCGGTGCGTTCCTCGACCTGCATGAACGTGGAGAGGTTGATCGATATTCAGCCGAACGGCGACGCCAATTTCTGCGTCGATTTTCCCGACTACTGCATCGGTAATGTGAAGAACGCTTCCCTCGCAGAGATCTGGAACGGCCCGCGGGCGTCCCAATTCCGGACTTACCGGCGTGCGAACCCCCTGGCGATCTGCCATCGCTGCGGGGCGAAGTACATCGCGGAGATCCAGGCGTAGCCAACGAAAAAGGGCTGCGTGACGGTGTCACACAGCCCTGCACTACTCACGGTTGCCAATGTTGGCTCAGGCCGTCTTGCGCCGCAGTCTGTAGCCGGCCACGCTCAGGCCGAGGGCGCCGAGCAGACACACGTCCGCTACCACGAACGAAAACAGTTGCTTTCTCACTCGGACACTCATCGGGCTTCGACATACGCAGCCTCGTCTCCCTACAGGCCCCAACCGTGAGCGGATCCAACCCCTCTCCGGGGATGTTATCTACCCAGAATATCCATATCCATTTGACATATCAAGCACAAAACGCACCGGCACCGGGCGCAGGGGCAGCCCTCTGTGGCTGCCCTTCTCCGTTCGCAGGTCATCAGGACAAGCACAGGGGCTTGCCCCTACGAAATCCGCCCAAGCTGCAGGGGCCGATTTGTTTTCCCAGACACCCGGTGCGGGACATAGGCTTGAGGATGGTCATCGGTCATTGGGAGCGGCCGGGGACTGTCTCCCGGTAGACGAGGTTCCGCGGCGGTCGTCGACCTGGACCACGCCGCCGGTGAACGTATTGCCGGTCAGGGTGATGTTCTGGGCCAGCGGGCCGATGCGGATGCCGGTCCACTGGTTGCTGCTGGGCACGCCGTTCAGGTGCGAGTCCGCGATCGTGATGTCGCGGGTGCGTCCCTCGATATCGATCCCGACGCCCGAGCAGACCCGGCCGTTGTCGCTGATCGTGCAGCCCACGATCCGGGTCCGTGAGCAGCAGCGGCGGAGGGCGCCCTCATCGCGAAAGAGGATCCCCGCCCGGCCGTTCCGCTCGATCGTGCAGTTTCGTACCGAGTTGTCCGTGTCCCGATAGCCCAGACTGACCCCGTAGTCCCGGTTCTCCGAGAGGGTACAGTCTTCCATCGTCGCGTCGGAAACGCCCCAGCAGACGTAGAGGCCCACGCCGTTGCCGGTGGCGGTGCAGTGACGCAGAATGGTGCGCTGGGCGCCGCTGCCGGGGTGAAAACCGTACCCGGCGTTGTTGCGGGCCGTGCAGTCCTGGAATTGAATGTCGTCGCAGCTCTGGTAGCTGAAGCCGTCGCCGTTGTAGCCGTCGGCGACCACGTTCGTGAACTGCCAGCGATCACAGTCGCTCAGGAAGACCACGCCGGAGAAGTTGCCGTGGACGTACTCGTTCTGCGTGCGGTTGCCGTCGAGGACGAGGTCTCTGATCACGACGTCGTCGGTCTTCTCCCCGGCCAGAAGCGGGAAGATCGTCGCGGCGGTGGCCTCATAGAACAGGCCGAAATTGTCCTTGAGCGTCTGGTCCAGGAACAGGACGTTGCCTTCGATACGCATGATGGTCGCCGCCAGCACGGTGTACTGCCAGTCTTCTGTGCCGGTCCGGGCCCGTACCATGATGCCGTCGTTGGGGTGCAACCCGTTGGCATCCTGCACCGCCACGCCCCACTCGCAGAAATCCGCATCCTGGGCGAGGCGGGTACTGAACCCGGCGGCCTTGCGCAGGACCGTGGCCGGCCCCGAGCCCTGTAGCGTGACGTGCGGGCGGAGATAGACGGCGTTGTGCAACTCGTATACGCCGGGCAGGAGCCGCACGGTCCCCGCGCCCCAGCGTGTCGCGTAATCGATGGCCGCCTGAATGATCTTGTCGTCTCGGCCCCGCAAGTCCCCTTCCGTCTGCCCCACGGTGACCGTGCACTCCTTGCGGACGCGGATAGGCCGGTCGCTCTGGGCCGTGGAGCTGACGCCCGCAGGTGCCGACGCCGGGCGACTCGCCTCGGCCCGGGCCCAGGCGACCGCAACGATCGCCAACAAACCAACCTGCAGGACTTTGACAGACATATCCGAGGACCCTTCTGTATGGACCGGCGTAACACGGCACCCGCCGCCGCCCTGCCGACGGATACTGCTCATACAGACAGTGGAGCCCCGCCGCCGGGGGTTACAGCCCGACCGTCCCACGGCGCTGCGTGCGCTTCTCGGTATTTGCCGCCGCCCAGACTCCGGGGACGATTCCCCCGGAGCCGTCCGGGGCCGTCCGGATCATTTCTGCTTGATGTAGAAGCGGGCCAGCGTCGGCATATGATCGCTGATGGTTTCCTTCACCTGCTTCAGCATCTCGACGACCTCCTTGTCGGTGATCGATCCCGCCTTGGCCAGAGCCTCCCGGATGGGCAGCCAAGTCACGACTTTGGCGACCTGTTTGTTCACAATTTGCCGCTCCGAGGCCAGCGTAATGGCCGCCAGGTCGATCCGTGACACGAACTTGTCGCTGCGGTTTGCCAGCCAGAGATAGGAGTAGTCGCTGGGATCGTTGATGTCGTCGAAATGCACGGGCACGTCCGGATCGTTCTCCAGCATGCGAATCGGCTCCCACTCCGGCGCGTCGGGGCCGGCGTTCCAGTCCCCCAGGATCATCGCGTCCGAATCCGTGAGCGGCGCGGTCGTCTTCAGCCAGTCCGCGAGGATTTCCGCGGATTCGCGCCGTTGGGGCGCCCCCTCCGCCATGGCCTTGAGATGCACGCCCAGCACCTGGAAATCGAACTTCTCCGCGCCCGGCGCCACTTTGGCGGAAGAGCCGGAGGGGGTTCTGGCGCTGAAGTAGCCGTACAGGGGCGTACGCCCGCCGAAAGGATCCTTCTGGCCCGGTTTCTGGTGGTGTCCACGCGTGAACAGGTCTCCGACGTCGCTCTTGGCACGAATCCAATCCCGGTCCCACATCATCGCCACCCGCTGTTCGCCCCCCGCCTCCGTGTAGTACACCACGTAATCTCCCGCGCCCCGGCGGTTCAATTCCTCGGCGACCGCATCCAGGACACCGGGATAGCGTCCGTCCTTCGACGGACCGGCGATTTCCTGCAGGACGAACAGGTCGGAATTGAAAGCTTCCAGAATGTCCACCACGCGGTCAAACCGTTGGCGATCTCTGCTGTCGGATTTTGCCGCCCCGAACCATTCGATGTTCCATTGCAGCACATCGATGAATCGCGCGGTGTCGCGGTACGGCTTGGGCACGTAATCGGCAAACGCACGCGAAGCATTGTCATTGTCCGCCGTTAGTACATTGTCGCGTTTTCGGGTCGTCGCAGGCATGGGAGTGTCCTTTCTAATATTGGGCTGTTCCGTGTCGAGTGTGACCGAAATATGTCCGGCTTAACAAGGATCATACGGTCCTCGCAAAACAGGAAACGCAAAGGGTCTCTGTCCGTATAGCAGTCCCGGCTCTTGCTCCTGAGTGCTTCCTGGTCGTTCGGGAGCCGGCCTGCTCCATTCCACACGCACTAAGCCTTGGTCTCAAAGGGCACTGATTACTCAAGCTACCGACGCGATTCTACCCCCGCGGCGCGGAAAAGCAAGAAGGCAACGACGGGCGGCAGCCCACCGGCGGATCGAACCTGCAGCCTACCCAACGGCAGCCGCACATGATATGATGATGCCCATCGATGAGGACATAGTGTCCTGTAGATCCACCCAACGAAAGGAACCATGACGATGAAACGTATGAGAATGACCGCTATCACGCTCAGTCTGACTCTGTGCGCCGCCCTAACGTGGGCCCAGGATGCCAATACGCCGCCGGCGGCGCCGCTGACGAAGACCGTCGGCATCCACGTCGTCGCGCGGACGGTGAATCCGGACCAGACCGTCACCCTGCTCTATCGCTGGCAGGACAGCAAGCTCAAGAAAGAGGTGGAACGCTCGGTCATCCTCAACGCCGATACGGTCATCGGCATCAACGGCGAGTTGAAGAAGCTCGCGGACGTGACGGAGGAGGCGTTGAAAGCTCCGTCGGTGGCGACGGTGGGACCGGACGACAAGACGGCCGTGCTCCTGCGCATCGGCCGCAAGATGATCAAGGTCTCCCAGGACGACCTGACACCCAGGCAGGTGGCACAGTTGGCCGCCGCCGCACCCAAGGCTACCGCGGCCTCCGACGCGGCGCTGGAGAAGCGGGTGAAGGAGATCGTCGCGGCGTTGAGATTGAACGATCCCAACAAAGAGGCGCGGGTGAGCGACATCCTGCGGACCAACTTGAAGGCCGTCCGCGACACACACAACGCGGGCTTCGCTCCCGCCAAGTCGGTCCGGCAGAGTCTCAACGACGGCTTGAACGCCAATCTCACGCCCGAGCTGGTCGATATTGTCAAAGAAAACCTGACGCGCGGCACGCTGAAACGCACCTTCGCCGCGTACCACCAGATCGTGCCGCAACTGACGGCCGAGCACGACAAGGTCATCATGGAAATCCTCCTGCAGGCGCGGGAAGAAGCCCTCGACGTAAAGAACCTCAATGAGATCGGCCCGGTGTTCGAGCCCTTCAAGACGAAGATCGAACAATACATCACCGCCCAGGGACACGACTGGAAGCAGGCCTACCAGGCCTTCGTCAAAGCGCAGAAGGCCGCCCAGACACCTTCCGCAACCAAACCCGCCGAAGAGAAGAAGTGACCATTTGCGATGGCAGTGGAGAGCAGCATGAAGATAGTCGTGACAGGCGTAGCGGCGCTAATCGTGATCGCCGCCACAGTAGGTGAGACGCGGGCTGACGGGAAATTCTATTGGCGCGAGAGCGTCCCGCCGGGCATCCCCTACCAGCGGGCCTTTCTGATCTTCCACGAGGGCACCGAGACGCTGCTCGTCCAGAGCAAGTACCGCATGGGCCCATCGTCCGACGTCAACACGATCGGCTGGATCGTCCCTGTCCCCGGCGTCCCCGACATCGCCAGCATGGAACCCGCGGACGCAAGCCAGCTCTTCTCATCGGCGTCCTGGCAGACCGGGCCGAGAGTCTGGAGGATCTCGGGCCTGGTTGCGCTGGCGCTTATCCTCGCGTTTGTGGGCGGATTGCTTCTGTTAGTCGCCAGCGCGATCGAGGGAGTGATCCGTGTGTGGCTGAACGCCGGCAACACCGGTTGGCAGCGCAGGCTTGCGATTGGTTTCTTTTGTGCGGTGTTCAGTCTGATCGCCCTCCTTGCCTGCGCTCCAAGGATGATGCGCAAGAGCCAGGCTTCCACCGGCGTCGATGTCGTCCGAGATGAGCAGGTCGGCATCTACGATGTCAAGGTCATCAAAGGCGACAACGCCGAGCCGGTCATGGCGTGGCTGACCGAGAACGGTTTTCACGTCGATGATAGGGACAAGGCGGTGTTTGCCGACTACGTCAGCCGCGGCTGGTGCTTCACGGCCGCCAAGGTCCGGCCGGAAGTCGCGGACACGCCGAAGGCGACTGACCACGAAGGTCTGGCGGCGCCGCTGGTGCTGAAGTTCCCCACCGATAAACCCATCTACCCTCTGGCCCTCACCGCCGGCGCCGGTACCCCTACGGAGATCCTCCTCTATACGGCCAGTGCCGCCAAACTGACATGCGGCCGGCGCTTGCCTCTGCTGTGCGCTCGGGAATCCCGAATCGAAGCGAACGTCAACGTGCCGCTGATCCGCGCCGGTGATCGGGAAGGCCAGCTCTTCGACGGCGTACCCGCCGAGAAACTGATGCTCTGCAAGTTCAAAGGCACTCTGAGTCCCGCTCAGATGAAGGAGGACCTGGTCCTGGCCCCCGCTTCTGACAACACGCCCTACCGAAAGACCAAGTTCGTCTGGTGACCGAGATCGCTCGAGTGTTCAGGCTGGGGCAGGGTTCGGGCGTCACCGCGGCCGGCGGGCTCAGTTCTTGTCGGACGAAAAGAGGAGGTACTCGCGCAGACGCTCGAGACCGCCGGTGCGGACGGCGTTCCGGAGTGCGGCGGGCACCTCGGCGTCGAGCGTGCCCTCCAGCCGGCCGTAGAGAAGTTGACTTTCGCCCTGGGCAAAGACGACCAGATCGGCCAGCGCGTCACCGCCGGCACGCACGAGAATCATGAGCTGGAACGAGCCTTCCTGCGACCGGAGAAACTTGTCCCATCCGCGGAACTCCATGCGGTCGAAGTCCACCTGCCTGCCGGAGGGCAGCTCGTAGAGCGCCAGGTCGATGCGAGACAGGCCGCGGATGTGGCCGGAGCCCCAGGACGACTTGGAAGCCGTGGCCTGGGCGAATTTCATCGTGGCCCCTGCCAATTGCAGTTCCAGGGCATCCACCGGCGCCGCGCCGGTCTGCCGCTCGATCTCCTGCCGGCTCCAGGCCGGGCTGAACTGGGTGTAACAGCCTGCCGACATGAGCAGGATCGCAACGGGAATCGCTTGCCAAAGGTCACGCCGTCTCATGGCATTATCTCCTCAAGAGGATATCCGCACGCTATCGGGGCGCGGCAACCCTGTCGCCCAGCAGGGAGAGCATTTTCTCGCCGCAGCGTTTGCCCAGTTCCCGATAGCCGGCGGCATTGAAATGCAGACGCTCAACGCTGGTGCAGCCGGCCGACGAGATGACGTACGAATTGGGGAGCGTCTCGGGCAGCTTCGCGATGATCTGGTTCATGCCCGCGCACTGGCCCTTCTGGTCGGCATTCACGACTTCACCCGCCAGCAGAGGAACGGCTTCGGCCTTGAGATTCAGGTCTCGGACCAGATTGTCGTAGACGCTTTTGACCTTCTTCGGCCAGTTGGGATCGCCCGTATTCGACTCGCCCTGGTGCAGCAGAATCCCCTTGATCACGCCGTCCTTCTGCGCCAGCTTGGCCATCTCGACCAGCCGGGCATAGGGATTGTCGCCGTACTGTCTGGCGATGTTTTTCATCCATCCCTGCTGGGTCGAAAGATACGACGCAACCTTGTCTCGCTGGAACATCTCGATCTTGCACCCCGCCACCGAAACGTTGACCACACCGACGCGGATATTCTGCGGCAGGTTGGCAACCAGGGTCCGCCCGAAGTAGTCGGCCGGACACAGGCCACAGCCGGGCCGGCACAGCGGAGGGACGGCCGGGTACCAATGCCCCTTGGTTCTGTTCGCGTCCGGGAAATCCACGGTGGCCAGGACTTGAAAGCGTTTGTCCACGGTTCTGTCCTGCTCCTCGATCGTTCGTGGGAAACCCTCCATATTCGATTGGCCGAAGCACAGGAAGATGTAGAAGTTCGGATCCTGCGCGAAAGCGTTCGCACACGTTAGCAGCAACACGGCCGACAAGAACAATCCCAGTCTCATCTTCATAGTCATCAACTTTCAGAGCAGAGTGACGGAAGTACCGCTGGTATGCGCCCGCACGTCCGGAGCGGTACGCAGGTGAGAGATTCGATTGTGATGCTCACCACGCATGCCGGGATACTACCATCGACCGGTTCGGCATGTCAACAGACCCACGAACGTGAGAACAGCCTGCCCATCCCGGGTGGCAGCCTCAAGCGCAGCTTGGGGATGGTCGAAGGGACCGGCCGATGCGCCATCCCCAAGTCCTGCGGACTTGAGGCTGCCACCCTCCATTCATCGTCGAGTCCGTGATGTCAAAGAGCCGTGAAAGGAAAATCCGTGACGGATGCGAGGAGGGCCGATAGCATGTCGGGCAATAGCAGAAGGTGTTTTTTCTTTTGTTTTTCGGGAGGTCGCGTGAAAGCGCAAGACTTCATCGTGGCGATGGCGGGAGCCTTGGTGGTGACCCTCGGCGCAGCCCAGCCGGTCCTCGCCGTTGACCACAACGATGTCATCGATCTGGGGCGGAAACACCAGGAGATCGACAACTTCGGCGCCTCGGACGCCTGGACCATGCAGAAGATCGGCGCCTGGTCGGACGCCTCGAAGAACAAGGTCGCGGACCTGCTCTTCTCCGTCGACAAGGGCATCGGCCTGTCGCTGTGGCGTTTCAATATCGGCGGCGGCAACACCCCGCACAACATCCGCCACCCTTGGCGCAGCGTCGAGACCTTCGATGTGAACGAGGGCCGGTACGACTGGTCCAAACAGGCGAACGAGCTCTGGTTCGCCCGCGCCGCCCGCGACCGCGGCGTGCCCTACCTGCTGGGTTTCGTGAACAGTCCGCCGCAGCGCATGACCAAGAACGGCCTGACCAACTCCGGCACCGACAAGCAGTCCACGACCAATTTGAAGGAAGGCATGGAGAAGCCGTTTGCCATGTTCCTCTGTGACATCGTCGAGCATTTCCAGAGCCTGCCCGAGAAAGACCGCCTCATTTTCAACTATCTCTCCCCCATCAACGAGCCGGCGGTCGCCTGGGAGGTGGGCAATAACCAGGAAGGCAACCGGGCCGACAACGACGACATCAAGAGAGTCCTGCGGGCGCTGCATGACGAAATCGCCCGGCGCAAGCTCGATGTCAAAGTCCGCGCCCTTGAATCCAACAGCGTGCGGCACCTGTGGGAGCTGGCCGCGAAGGAAAGCCGGCAATGGGGGGCTCCCTACGGGGACTACCTGAAGGTCTTCTGCGGCGATCCCAATATCCTGCCGCTGCTGGACGGCGTCTTCTGCTATCACGACTACAGCTCCTTCAGCGGGCCCAGCGTCGAAGCCGACCACGCCCGGCTGGGGCAGGAAATAGTCCAGTATCCCAACGTCAAACTCTGGATGTCCGAGATCTGTATTCTGCGGAGCCGCCGGGACCTGGGTATGAACATGGCCCTCGACGTCGCCAAGCTGATCCACGCCGATCTGGTCCTCAGCGGCGCCTCCGCGTGGCACTGGTGGCTCGCGATGTCGGAGAGCGACTACAAGGATGGCCTGCTCTACACCAACTGGCGCCGGTCCGGCGACGAGGAGTCGATCATCGAATCCAAAACGCTGTGGGCGATGGGCAACTTCAGCCGCTTCATCCGTCCCGGCTTCGTCCGCGTCGACCTCGCGGGCGACCATCACGCCTTCGACGGCCTGCTCGGTTCCGCGTACATGGACCCCAGGACCGGCAAGCTCGTTCTCGTCTACGTCAATCTCGCGGCCGAGCCGCAGAAGGTGACCTGGACGCTCAAGAAAGACGCCGCCGCCCTGCCGCAACGCTTCGTGCCCTGGCTGACCTCGGCGGAGGAAGATTTGAAGGCCCACCCGGCCCTCGACATCGCCAAAGGCTTCGAAGTCCCTGCTCGTTCGGTTGTGACATTCGTCAGCGAATAACGCCCTGCCAAGAAAGGACCATTCAATGATTCGTCTTCTGATCACTCTCATCACCACTACGCTGGCTTCTGTGGCTGCCGCGGAGGCCCAGCCGGCCGCCAAGCTCCTCCAGATCGTCCCGAGCATCACCGTCCCGGGCGACGTC
>CAYQXM010000086.1:0-6307 GCA_964421295.1 uncultured Pirellulales bacterium | reverse complement strand
ATAAAGACCTCACGGCCTATCTGATGGTCTATTTCAAAGACGAGACCCACGGCATCTATTTCGCCACCAGCCCCGACGGGTACACCTTCACCGCCGTCAATAGCGGCCAGCCGATCCTCCTGGGCAAAGACCTCGCCGAGCAGAAAGGCGTGCGCGACCCGCACATCATGCGTGGGCCGGACGGCGCGTTCTATCTCGTCATGACCGACCTGCACATCTTCGGCCAGCGGGCGGGCATTCGCACCACGGAGTGGGAGCGGCCGGCCGAGCAGTACGACTGGGGCAACAACCGCGCCATCGTCATGATGAAGTCCGCCGACCTGATCCACTGGTCCCATTCCATCTTCCGCATCGACAAGGCCTTCGCGGAGACCCGCGATGTCGGCTGCTTCTGGGCCCCTGAAACCATCTACGACGACGCCAAGGGCAAGCTCATGGTCTACTTCACCATGCGCCTCGGCCACGGCCCGACGAAGCTCTATTACTCCTACGCCGATGCCGCGTTCACGAAGCTCGAGACCGTCCCGCAGGAGCTGTTCAAGTACCCGACGGACAACCAGATCCTCGACGCCGACATCACGAAGGTCGGCGATAAGTACCACATGTTCTACGTCGCCCAGGGACAGGGCGGGGGCATCAAGCAGGCGGTCTCCGACAGGATCAACCGCGACTACGTCTTCGACCCCGTCACGTACGACCCCGAGCGTGTGGGCCGCGAGGCACCCAATGTGTGGCGCCGCCTCGGCACCGACACCTACGTCCTCATGTACGACGTGTTCGGCGCCCGGCCCAGCAACATGGGGTTCAGTGAGACCACCGACTTCAAAACATTCAAGAACCTCGGCCGTTTCAACGAGGGCGTCATGAAGACGACGAACTTCTCGTCACCCAAACACGGCGCCGTAATGTCCATCACTCCCGACGAACTGACGCGTCTGAACGCCTACTTCACCGACAACAAACAGTAGCCCTCCAGCAAGCACCAAATAGAAAGGGCCACGCCGATGACGTGGCCCTTTGCTTTTGAATTATTCCGCGGCGATCCGTGACGCGAGCTCAGGGAGTCACGCGCACCACCCCGACGGACAGCGGCGGCAGCGTGAACTTGACCGTGCCGTTCTCGACCGCAGCGGTCGCGGCGACGACCTTGATGTTGTCGGGCTTTTCGAGGGAGTTCTTGACCATTTCCCCGCCCGGGGCGACCAGTTGCATCGTCGCGGCCCTGGGTTTCAGGTCGCCGTCGAGCCGGACGGCGGCTTCCACCGCGGTATTCGTGGGGTTGACCGCCTTGAGGAACACCGTCTGCTTGTCGGCGGAACGCGTGGCGACGAAGTTGAGCGGATGGTCGGGCCCGTCCACCGCCAGGAGATTCGGAGCGAAGGCGTCACGCCAGAGCTTCATCACGACGTAGTTGCCGGCAGGGAACCAGCTCTTCTGGTCGAAGTTGACCAGGGCATTGTCCCACGAGGTGGTGACACCCTGCTTGCGCAGGAACAGCGCGGGGCACGACATCGTCACCATGTCCCCCTGCCGCTCGAAGGCGTTCAGGATGCCACCGGCGTAGAGGCCGACGCGCCAGTCGTTGCCCCAGGGTCCGTGGGTAAGGTTCCATTCGGAGACGTAGATCCGGATGCCGGGGTTGGCGGACTTCCTGATCAGCTCGCCCCGGCCCTTCAGGAACTGCTCGTACTTGTAGGGGTCCTCGACGAAATCGGCCGTGAAGTAGATGCCGTTGTAGTAGTGCGGGGACAGGATGTCGAAGAGCTTGCCGGCCTGTTCGAGGATGCGCGGATCCCAGTTGCGGTTGGCTTCCTGGTTGCCTTCGCCCGGGCCGGTGTCATAGCCATAGCTGCCGGCGACGGAGAGCTTGAGATTCGGGTACTTGGCCCGGATGGCGGGACAGAACTTCTGGACGATGTCCAGGTAGGCGGGATACCGCATCAGGAGCCAGGGCTCGTTGTCGATCTCGATAGTCTTCAACTCATACGGAGCCGGGTGGCCGTTGGCGGCGCGCTGCTTGCCGTACTCGGTGGAGGCGTCGCCCATGCAGTATTCCAGCCACTGGAGGGCGTCTTCGACGCCGCGGGCCGTATTGAGCACGATAATCGGCTCGGCCTTGATCTTCTCGCACAACTGCATGAACTCGTCGGTGCCGAACTGGTAGGTGTCACGATCACTCCATTGTTCCGAAGGGTGCGGCAGACGCTTCTCGCGCGGCCCGATGGCGTTCTGCCAGATGTACCGGTTGGCGAACGACCCGCCCGGCCAGCGGATGGAGGCCGGCTGCAGATCCGCCACCGCTTTGAGCAAGTCGGGGCGATAGCCGCCGGTGGCCAACGCTGAAGCGGAGAAGAGAGAGATCTGGTCGATATTGATGGGCCCGGCCGACGGGCAACTGATCAGCAGCGATGCGGCGTCGACCGTCTTCGATGCCGTGAACTCGACGGACAGCTTCTGCCACTGGGCCGTCAGTTCCGCGAAAGTCTTGCTGAACACCGGCGTGCTGCCGTCATAAAACGCCGCGACCACGCTGCCGCTGCCGCGTGCATAGAACGAAAGCGTGTACTTCTCCCCCTGCTTGAGGGCGACATTCCGCTGGCGAATGCCCGCCGGAACGCTGGCGGACTTGGCCGCCAGGCGTGCCGAGACTTCCGCATTGAAAGGAGTGTCGCGGTCCATGGTCACTTCGTTAGCGTCGCCGACGAACTCCCAACCCCGCGGCGTCGCGGCGCCGCCCTGCCCTCGTCCGCCGCGTCCCGGGGGCCGCAGTTCGAGCGTGCCGTTGAGAATCTGGTCGCCCCAGAGCCCGCCGTGGACGGAGTTGAAGATGTGTTCGAGGAACTGGCCGTAGATGCCGACGCTGACGGTCTTGGTGGTCTGGTCGGTGTGAACCGTCAGGGCCACAGGCTCCGCCGTGACAAGGGACGTCAGGCTCAGAGTAATCAGAAGAATGATGAACCGACTTTTCATAGATATCTCCATTAAGTTCCCGATACAAAACTGCTGCCTACTGCTGTAACACTGCCCAGAACTGCCAGAAATGACACGAAAAAGCAAGATGCTGCCCGGTTTTTGTTCCCGCCTTTTCTGCAATACTACCCTGCGTGAAGCGACAACCTCTGTGGGGCCTGTGGGCTCGCGTTGGCTTAAGATACGGCGTGAAAGGGCTGTGATGAACGTTGCGATGGGACAAAGGATCGTGCTCGTCGGTGTGGCGGCGGCACTCTGGGCGGGCGGGTTGAATGCGGCGACGGAGAAACGGGTTTCCGAGCCGGGGAGGTATGAAGGGTACGCGCAACCACGGTACGATGGGTGGGCGCGGACGTCGCAATATGTCACAGTGCGGGATGGGACGCGGATTGCCGTCGATCTGTTTCGGCCGACGAATAAGGGCGTGCTGCACACTACTGCCCTGCCGGTGATTTGGGAGTACAGGCGCTATCAGAGGGCATTCGCTGCGCCGGACGGGAAGGTCCGGTCGCAATTCGACCGCGAAGACCATCCGATGAAGAAGGTGATCGCCTATGGGTATATCTTCGCCGTCGCGGAGGTGCGGGGGTCGGGGGCGTCGTTCGGGGTGCGGGTCGATCCGAATCCGCCCCTCGAGAGCCTCGATGCATACGACATCACGGAATGGCTGGCGACGCAGCCCTGGTGCAGCGGACGCATCGGCATGTACGGCATTTCGTATTCGGGGACCGCTCAGTTCATGGCCGCCTCCACCGCCCCGCCGCACTTGAAGGCGATCTTCCCCGAGATGGCAATGTTCGATTTTCACGATTTCTGCTATCCGGGCGGCATTTT
Organism: uncultured Pirellulales bacterium; assembly: GCA_964421295.1. Lineage (GTDB taxonomy): Bacteria > Planctomycetota > Phycisphaerae > Sedimentisphaerales > Anaerobacaceae > PLanc-01. Next base: position 2,503 of record CAYQXM010000086.1, on the reverse strand, counting down.
CCGCCACACCGCTATGAAGAACTGGGCCGCTCAGACCCAAGGTCTGGATCGGCAACAGACCAGCAAAGCCGTGCCGGTTGATGAGGATAAGGACCACAGTCTCCTGGCGCAGGCGCTCAAGCTGCACGCGGGGAATTTCGACGTGTCCCGCGCCGCCCAGGCTCCGCGGCGGGATGCAAATTTGCCCGGCGCGGGACGGGTCTATATCGATAACAGCCCCTCCACCTATGTCCACGAGGTCCGGCAGTCCGGGGTCGCCGTCTATCAACGGGCCGGGTGGCTCGACATGTACCCGCGTGACATGCTGCTCTGGTTCTGCAACCTGGAGGGGCCCAAGAAGATCACCATCGGTCCGTGGAATCACTATCAAAGCAGCGGCCTCGATCGTGCCACCGAAATGCGGCGGTGGTTCGACTACTGGCTCAAGGACATCGACAACGGCATCATGAAGGAGCCCCCCATTTACTACTATGTCATGGGCGCACCGCAGGAGACGGCACGACGTTGGGCCACTCAGTGGCCCCTTCCAGAAGTCAAGGCCACGAAGTACTACTTCAATGCGGGCCGCCTTTCCACCTCGGCGGCGGAGTCCGGCCTCGATTCGTACACCGCCGACTACACGACCACGAGCGGCGATCCGACGCGTTGGACCCTCGCCGGTCCGCCTGCGTATCAGGATATGGCTGCCAACGACAGGAAAGCACTCACCTATACAACCGAGCCGCTGACCAAGCCCATCGAGATCATCGGCCATCCGGTCGTGCACGCCTGGATTCAGTGTGACGCCAACGACGTCGATCTGTTCGCCTATCTGGAGGATGTCGACCCGGCGGGCCGGTCGCGCTATGTCACGGAGGGATGCCTGCGTGCGTCACACCGCAAACTCTCGGGAGCCCCCTACAACCGCTTCGGTCTCCCCTACCATCCGGGCAACGCCCAGGACGCCGCCCCGCTGACGTCCGCGCCGGTCGAGTTGGTGCTTGACTTGCTGCCGACGGCCCAGCACTTCGCCGCCGGGCACTGCCTCCGCATCGCACTCACCTGCGCCGACAAGGACAGCTATCAGCATATCCATCGGGAATCACCGCCGACGATCAAGTTGCTCCACGACCGCACGCACGCTTCCTGCGTGGTCCTGCCTGTCATGAGCAGGTAGAGGCGTGGAATCATTCGCCCCCGCCGGTAGCAACCGCGAGGGTTGGGATATTTGTCCGCTCCGCTGCGGCTCACTGCTCCCCATGGTCCGGCCTTCAGAAATAACACTAATCCCTCTTTTCAGGACCTGCCGATACTTTTATAACAGACAAAAGAATTGCCTTTTCTCCGCTTTGTGCCTGGCAGGACGTGTGGGACGGAAGGAATCGTCATGAAGGGTATTGAAGAATCCCAGCCAAGGAGGTTATTCGCCGGGCTCACATGCACGCGCTTCGGTGTCGGAGTGGTTTCTGTGTTCGTCGCCGCCGAGGTGTTGTTCCGTCTCGCTGCGGCACAGAGAATCGGAGGCGAGGGCGATCCACACGTTGCCCACGCGGACCTTGCTGTGCCTGCGGGCGTATTCTTCATCTGGACAATTCTCTTCGGAATGGTCGATGCGTTCCGGCGTTTCAAGCACCCGCGACGGACCCCAACCCACGGAGCGCCCGCCGGGCCAGACCAATGCTCGTGCGTGCCGGCATCGGTTACGCCGGGCCAGATTGAACCTGACTTCATTCCACCGGTCCTGGCCACCTTCCTCCGCGTCATCCCGATCTCGCTCGCAGCATGCATCGCCTGCCTGCTCATGGTCGGGGTGATGAGCGGAAAGGGGTGGCTGGTCTTGCTCTTGCTGGGTCCCGCTGCTGCGGGGATCTACGTCTTGCTTTGTCTCTGGTTGTTCGCCGTGAATGGAGGAAGGTGGCGCCACTAGCCCAGCCCATTCCGCGTCCGGATCAGATCCGATCTGCGCACTTGTGATCTAAGTCATTTCCAAAGAAGGTCTTATGTGCACAGTCAGGCCTCGCCAGTCCAGGGTATGATTGTGCGATCAGAAAAATCCCTGTAGTTGTTGCCCATTTTTGGGGCACAAAGGCTTGACAACAACGTAGATTTTGTATACCAACGCAGTAGGAATAGTAGGAGATCATAGAAATGAAACTATCAACTCGTACTCGTTACGGCATACGAGCTGTCATCGAGCTGGCTCAACATGAGGGCGGGCGTCCGTTGCAGCTTAAGGCCATTGCCGAGCGACAGAACATCTCCATCAAGTATCTGGAACAGCTCATGGGTGTCCTGCGGTCGGCCGGGTTCATCCGCAGCGTCCGGGGAGCCAAAGGCGGCTACGTTCTGGCCCGTCCTCCCGCCCAGATCACGCTTTATGAGGTCTTCCGGTGCCTGGAAGGCCCGGTTACGACCACCGAGTGTGTGGAAGACGCCGGCAATTGCGATCGGTCGGCCGACTGTGCGGCACGCAGGGTCTGGGCTCAGCTTGAGGAAGCCATCAAGCGTGTCCTGACCGGGATCA
>CAYQXM010000085.1:0-22894 GCA_964421295.1 uncultured Pirellulales bacterium | reverse complement strand
GAATCCTTATCAATTTTAGATTCATCGACCGCGATAATCAATTTGTGTGCATAATGAGAGTTGAAACGGCTGTGAAGATCCTGGTTCCCTATAATAATAAGATTGCCATTAAATATCATTCTTAGCCAATTCAGGAAGGTTGTTTTTCCGGTAACATTTTCCCTACTGACCAGACATAGAATAGGAAGGATTTGAAGCGGGCGGGTAAATAGTAACTGAATGTAATCCAGGCCAAGATCATACTGTTCACCGAATACGTGCTTCAGCAGTATTTCAGTCCATGGCCAATTACCTGGCATTGGGTTGTGTTTAATGGGTGTGTAAAGGTTATAAAGATTTGGCAACACCTCAACTTCTCCCATCCCATTATCGGGGATATTCGTAAAGGCATCATATTTGGCAATAGTTTCAAGATATTTCTTACCCTCGTCATCAATAACAGCCTGCCGCGACCATGTTCGCACCTCTTCAAAGGGCCATCCGGCTGCATCCTGGTTTATAATGCGCTTGTAATAATCAGAACCGATCCTGAGATATGTTTTCTGATTTTCCATTTAACCTTAGGATTAGTAATGATTTTAAGGAATTTGTAAGAAATTCGTACAGTTGATTTTCTGTTGCAAGCCGGCCATTTTCCATAGCAAGCACCTCGCACCTGGTTTCAAGATAAGCCACATACCACCGATCCACATCCTTATCCGTTGGCTTATCCAGTTTTGTTTCAAGCGGAATCAAATCATATTTTCCGGTCATGCAGTTGTATATCCGCTTAAATTTACCTAGTTTGTTTTCAATGATTTCGGGCTTCATAATATAAATTAAGCCTCATAAAAGAAAGACCGGGAGGCTGAAGGGTACGGAAAACCCACTCCCGGCGGTTCAATTATGAGGCTATGTTTTAAATTCGTTATCATTTCCGTTAATTTCAGCATTACAAAGATACACCATATCACCACGTTATCCGTGCATGTCAATAATTATTTCGGTGTTGTACTGTCGACATGTCGGGGTGGAGGTGGTGAGGGTTGATCATATTTCTTTTTGGGCACAATCCCTGCCTCTTCCAACTCTTTTAATCGTTCCCTGGCTTGCTGTCGAGCCGTCAACTTATCTGGTATTCCCTCAATCAAAACATTTAACTTTAGGTTGTTTCGGATAGTTACTGTCCAAGTGTCGCCGTCCTGCTTTATTTTTACTTTGGTTATGGGTTTCATATTTTATAGGTTTCGTAATTCTCATTCTCGTACAGATCATAGATGCTGACCATATCCAACGACTTACCTTTCGGCCAGCGACCGATTACGTGTGCAAAATGGGCGGCAAGTTCGTAACAGTATACCCGGTTGTCGCCTTTTTTACTTAGCCATATGCCGGTTTTTAGAAATGTGATCCAGGATAGGAAATTTCCGGTCTGGTACTTGGACTTATCGACCATTTTGTAATACTTCCACAGCGTGCGGTTTTCGCTATATGTGAGCAGTGTCTTTGGCTTCAGGATAAGAATTTCCTGATCGGTGTAATAATTTCCGGCAAGCGAACATTCAGTACCGGATTCCCGTGCGCCAACGGTTAATAGTTGATTATACTGATAATCCCAGATAAGGGTTTCAGCATGTGAATAATAAAGCGGTTTGCGACCGGTCATTTTCGCAAGAATCCACATGTGCATCATAATCTGCTTGCTCAAGAAGTGCGCGCCCTTGACAAGCACAATCGAGCCGGATAGTGAGGGGTCGTTAGGGATTTTCATTGGTTTGTTCAGTTACGATTACTGTTTTAGAACCATTACAGGCGGGACAAACAATTGAGACAAGCGTCGTGATCCCGCATTCAGGATTAGGAATGTACCCGCGTCCATTGCAGGATGGACAGATAATTTTGTAAGTTCGTGTCATTCGTTGGAAAGTTTTAAAAGTATATCGGCGTGGCACGTTTTAATATAGTTTTGATAGATTTCAAATTCCCCTTTTTCTATTTTACCCAAAACCGTATTACATCCATGACATAACAATTTTCTAATCTCTCCGGTTTTATGATCATGATCTACGACTAACTTTTTTTCTAAACCACAAATAAAACATTTACCATTTTGTTCTATAAACATTTTATTATAATCATCGATTGTTATTCCGTACTTACGTTTTAGTGAACTTCTACGATCAATTATTTTCATTTTTTCAGGATGAGTTTTTCTATATTTTTTTAATCTATCATTTCTCTTATCCCTATTACCAACACTATATTTTCTGCATGATAATTTATTACATTCTATGCACCATGATCTATAAGTCCATCCCAATCTTGATCTTGGTGTATTATTTTTTGAAAATTCATTAACTGGTTTGAGTTCATTACAATATGAACAATATTTATGAGTGTATCCCTCATATTCATCTTTTTTGTAATAATTTTTCTTCTCGTATATTTTCATTTTTAACATCATTTAATAGTAAATTATTACTCAAAGATAATAATATATCTGCATGACATTGTATATAATTATTATTTTTATCAACTATTTTACACCAGCAGGCTAAATCCTTTCCTTTAAGTTCGGTTAAGTCAAGTTTTATGAAATGATCATTCCAGTAATCAAAATCAGGCCTTCCAGATACAGCAACCGGCCATTTTTCAAATAGCATCCCATATAGATTTATAATATCCTTTTCATTCCCCACTGCCCAAAATACCCATTTATCTACCTGTCCACGCCTCCATCCTGCATCGACATAAATGCAGTCTTGAATTAATCTGAACGGATTACCCCACTTTGTAGGTCGTCCGACATAGATGGTATTTTCTGGCATTTTCCAGCCTTTAGTTCGCTTTCTTTGTATTCGTTTCATCATCATCTTTCATTTCTAAAACTGCTATTAACAAAACAATTCCGCACATAACTAATCCAATAGCACAACCCATAATCATAATTCAGGCATTGGAGCGTCCATACATAAATCATTAATTTTATACTGATTAGGAATAGATAAATCTTCTGAATATCTTTTCAGTTCATCAGCAACAAGTTCCCGCTGCTCTTTGCAAAGCTGTATACATAGTTTTTCAACATGATTTTTTACCATATCAATTCCGTGCATTGATAGCGGTTGACTTAATAACCAATCAAGATCACGTTTAATTTGTTTTGCAGTTCGTGTCGCCATATCATTCTCCTTTCATTTTATTGAGCAGCCAGGTTGCGCCCATTTTGAACCCTTTTAATCCAAATTCATTTCTTGTTACAGATTTGGCTTTGCTTTCAATTTCCTCCTCGCTCGGAAACTGGATTTCGGTAACATATTTTTCAGCCCTGAAATACATGTTGTCTTTTTCAAATATAACCGATGTCACAGGCAAATCGAAATCATCCGGCACTTGTACTCGTAGGTAGATTGTTTTCATGGCTTAGATGTTTTTCTTTTTAACCACCCCGTTTTAGAGTCATAAATTATCCATTGTGTTTTCATGGCTTGTCATCCTTTGGATTTAGAAATAAAACCTTATCTGTATGTATATAACAATTTGCATGGTTTCTACACCTTCCGCTTTTCCCATTTCTTGGTAAATATTTATCACAGGTTTTGCCACAGCTTTCGCCAGTTTCGCCGATTTCGCCATATTCTGTGCAATAGAAATACGAAGTACCTGTTTCGATCTTTGCCTCAACAATTCTGAGGTCAGTTATTTCATTTTCGTTTGCATAATCTTGTAAGAATTTCAATGTATGACATCTTACCGATTCATCATAAGCGTCACAAAAATAGTATTTCATCTCTCCCCTCCTTCCTGGTAAGGTTTAGGGAGTTCACGGAAGGCGATGACATCAGTTGGTTGTCCTCTACGATCATACCATCTTCCTTCTATCAAAATGCCTTCATGTTCATATCGTTGAGATGTTGATTTTACCCACATCCATGTTTTAGGCGGCTTATTCTCAGGATATTTCTTCCATTTGCTTTGCTCATGCTCGGCGATGGCTTGCTGGATGAGTTTATCTATTATTTCCCTCGCTATGTTTGCAGGATCAATTTTAAATCCACCGATAGCAAACTGCGCCAAAATATCCGCAATTTCTTTATCATTATTTTTTTTCATGGCTGTATCTGTTTACAGGTTAATGTTCCCCATTGTTCGGCCATAGCTTTTTTATTCATAATTGAATTTATACACCCTTTTTATCCATGACATAAAATCATCCGATTTCATTGCCATTTTTGCTTGATTACATTGATTACAACAAGGGACACAATTACCTATAAAATAATCAAACTCTGAATTTACTCTGTCAATACCAGAATATTTAAAACCTTGTTTACAATTCTTTGTGATCTTAATATTTGATGGCTCTATTCCACAATAATAACAAGGTTTATTAATGATAGAAATAACTTCATCCTCACTTAGTTCCCATTTAAACCCTCTTACCTTAGCGTGCCTCTTATAACCTAATATTATTTGCCGAATTACCCCTAAATCATTTGGAAGCAACTTAGATTTTTTTACTTCTCTACTAAGGCATCCGCAACTTTTAGTATTACCAGATGATACTAATGCACCTAATAATATTTTTTCGTTTCCACAATCACATTTAAACTTAAAATATCTTCTATAATGTTTTCCAATATGGCTAAATGACATAACCATTAACCTATTTATCTTAACACCTGGCTCTAATATTATTCTCTTTTTCATTTAGCAAATATATATATTATTCTTGTAATATTATATTTTTTTATAATAATATAGACCACTGATCTGCCATAGCTTTTGCAACACCTTCATAAGTTTTTGATCTTAATTTTGCACGTTCAGGTGAAGGCGACATCTTCCATATCTTATTTTCACGACCTTCGACTATGTTTGTGGGTTGTAATAACGGAAGGCCTTTTAGCCATAACCATGTTTCTTTTGTCTCACCGTGACCAAATTGCCATGGGTGTATGGTCTGACTTCGTTTACCTAAATATCGCTGCATGATTGTTTTTGGCTGTTCCAATCCAACTCTGTTACACACATCACAGGCAGCCTCCCAGCTTCGTTTACATAGGCTAATACCTTCAGTCCGTTCAGGTTTATTCCAATACCAGCGATTCCCACACAATGCAGTAAAAGTGCAAGGCGGATGCAGGATGATCATATCCCATTTCTTTAGGTAAATAGCCTTAAAAATATCCATCTTCAGATGCCACTCTGGATGACCACCTGAACAATCTTGAATATCGCAACTGTATGCCTCATGACCTTTTGCCCTCATTTCTATACAAATCGCCTGACTTTCCTCAAATCCTACCAGTATATTCATCGCGCAATCTCCTTACATTCCAAAACAATTCCATTCTCCGCCCACCAATCAATCGTGTGCTGCATGGTTTCGGGCGTTGTATTATCGAAAATCTCATGGATGCCGGTTGAACTCCAACACTCATAAAATACGCTGTCGGGTTTGGAGCAGCTTACCGCCGCGAACACCGACAGGATCACCACCGCAATCCAGAAGGCCAGGTATCGTTTTTCGTTTGTTTTCATATCGTTTGGAACCATTCGTAAAATGAATCAAAGGTTGTGGCCACGAAATATAGCCCGCCTGCCATGGCGACCCGGTTTGCATACTCAACCTGTTTGGGCCTGATACGGTCATGAGTAGCGGCATTCTTGACCTCTATAAATAAAGCCTTCCCGTGATACAATCCATGCACGTCGGCACTCCCTTTTGTTGCTGTTGTTGTAATCCATATTTGTTTACCCGATTTGGACTTAATCTGTCTACCCATCGTATTGACCCGCTCTGCGTGCCCACCGCTGAACCGGATGAAATCAATAATCGCGCGCGTCAACCCGTTGGTTTCGGTCAGCTTGTAATCCGGCTTGGGTATGCAAACCGCCGGTACATTCGGATAGCGTTCGCGGTGGTGCGCCATGTACAGGCTGTGGAGGTGTTGGGTTGGGGTCATAGGATTGAGGTATCAAAATTGAATTTGCCATTTTCGTACCTTTTAAACCGTTTGGAAGCATCTTTCATGTTTAATATAGCCTGTTTAAAGTAGCTATCTTTTAACTCAATACCGATAGCCTTACGGCCTAAGCTGACAGGGCTGTAAACCTCACTACCTACACCCATAAACGGAGTGAATACGGTTTCACCGGGATTGCTGTAAAGCTCTACTAATCTATCAATAACATCCAACTGTAACGGGTGTACGTGCTTTTCATCGTCCTCATCCCGGCTATCTTTAAACGGTAAAACGTTATCAATACGGATATCATCCCAAACTGAAGAGGCATAGCGCTGCCAAATAATATGACTCATTTTATTTTCACGTGGATCGCCTTTAAATGATTTCCACTTCCTTTTAAAGTCTTCATAATTTCCGTACGTTTCAACGTGCGCCGGAAGAAAAGGAACTTCACCAAAGTACTCATAAAGCCCGAAAGGGTGTGTTACCGGGATCTCATTTTCACCGTCCCGGGTAAATATAAGGACATAGTCAGGCATGGCAGTAAAGCACTTTGTAGAATCTTCAACTATAAACTTATGCATTAAAGATTGTACCATTGTTCTCATTCTAACCTTTAGCGGCTCTTTCCAAATGGTTATCCGGTTTCTGTAATGAAAACCGTGTTTCTCATGCAGTCTTATTATTTCGTGCGGAAAATCCCAAAGGAAAGACTTATTATCATGGATATCCGTACAATGAACAGCATTAATCCGGCCAGGTTTCGTTACTCTTGCTTGCTCAATTATCAGGTATTCGTATTGCTCTAAAAATTGTTCTTTAGTTTCGCAATTTGAAAAGTCGTTTTCACTCGAGCTATAATTATACAGCCCGGCAAAGGGAGGTGAATACACTGAAAAATCTATGCTTTTATCCTTTATCGCGGGTATGACATACATTACATCTGAGCAATAAATCGCATAATTATCCGTAATAACTTGTTCTTTTATCATGGCTTTAAAAAGTTAGGTAATTTAATCGGTTTGTCAAATTCTTTTTTAACTATTCTAAAATCAGTATTTGTTTGAGCTGTCAGGTTTTCAAACATCTCAATAGCTTTTTGTTTCTTATACATAAGGCTTTGCATTATCCGGGTCTGTCCGTCTGATATAATCAGATCAACCAATACCGGACTTGTTTGTCCGAACCTCCAAAACCTTCTGACAGCCTGATAATATTGCTCATAAGAATAGGTTGGAAAATATGTCGTATGATTACAATGCTGCCAGTTAAGGCCAAAAGCTGTTATAGACGTTTTAGTAATTAATTTCTTAATTTCACCCCTCGAAAAAGAAAGCAATATATCTTCTTTTTTATCTATGTCCATATTACCACGAACCTCAACGGTTGACTTGTCAAGTTCTGAAATAATATCCGCCTCATTATTAAGATTTACCCAGTAAACAGATACATCATGACCGGCTGCTTTTTGTACTGCCATTTCACAACGTTCCTGAATGGTTGCTTTTACCTCCGCTTTTATTTCAAAGAAATTAACAGCCGGAAAATTAAACATAGAGTGCTGCCCATTTATCGCTAAAGGATTTTTATTATTGATAATAGTTTCAACTTCAATCAATTCAGGCAGATTATGTAAGGCGTCAGAAAAACCTAAATCAGACGGCTTCCGCATTGATATACTCCATGAAGATATCCACTGCCAGAATGATCTCTCTGCATGCGGTTTTAAATACCATTCTTCACCGGCCCGTCCTATACCACTGGATTTAATTGTATTATTATTGTTCTTAAAAAACTTAGTCAGCATATCGGTATAACCTAAATACCCTAACGCTTCGCTACTGGTTCCAAGCTCAATATAATCGTTAGGGGACGGAGTAGCAGTAAAAAGGTATCTATACTTAACTTTCTTTAAAAAGACCGTTACGTGGTGTTTAATTGCGCCGTCAAAGTTCTTTAGGATGCTACTTTCATCCAATATCACACAATCAAAAGTATCAGGGTTAAAATGTTCTAACCTTTCGTAATTGCAGAGCACTATTTTAGTCTTTATAGATCCGTCTTTTGAATAAGAAATATCATCTATACCGAACTTTTCCGCCTCCTTTATAAACTGAAATGCAACCGCCAAAGGGCAAATAATTAAAACCGGTTTATTGGTATGTTTAACATAGTTCTTTGCAACTGCCAGTTCTATAATCGTTTTGCCTAATCCTGTGTCAAGGAACACCGCGCATCGGCCTTTTTTTATAGCGTATTCGGTTACATGCTTTTGAAAATCAAACATAGCATCAGGTATAAATTTTGGCTCAATACCATAGTTAATATCGGTATGTCGTTTTGATTCTAGAAATTCTGTATAGTTCATGCCAGTATCCCCCATGCGTAAGTTTCCAGTTTATCCAAATCCTCTTTAAACTCCCTGTCCAGCACCCGGCCACGTATCGGCTCGATCCGGTTTGCGATCCGGTGACGGGCCGCGATAACTGAACTGCGCTCGATGCCCAGACAGTCGGCAACCACCCTGTCCGATGCTAACCCGTACCGTTTGACGATATACACCACCGCATCCCGGGCCCGGACGTTTTCGGCGAACCGGCGCTGGCAGGTTGTGATGTCGGTTTCGTAATACCACTCAACAATCTGAATGATGTCGCGTATGGTTAGTTTGAGTTCGGAGGTGGTCATGGTCACGGCTTCAATACTTCGAACAGGTGGAAAATAAAATTACCCCCGTCAACCTGAAAGGTCCCGATATATAAATAATTCTGCAATTTAAAGTCATGCCCGGTGCCTATTAATTCAAACGTGCGTGGTACAGATTTTGCTTCAGGATCAACAACTGCCCAAATGCACGCCGTTTCATATTGAAGTTGTACGGTCAATATTTCAGCACCTTCAGGCATTACTAATGTTTGATTTTTTTCAACTTCTAACTGATATTTCCAGATTGTTTTCATAATGTTTGTTGTTTAAAATTTGCTCCGGTGGACGGAACTGACCCGTCAACCTTGAGGTTATGAGCCTCACGCTTTTCCTGTTAAGCTACACCGGAAACCAAAGAACTTTGGGTAAAGTAAAGGGTTTATAACTATGTTTGTTTCTCTGTCACCGCTGCCCAGGTCATAGCGGCTCGATTTGAATAATCGTATTCCGAACCTTGCACACTGAAGCCATCGGACAAGTGAAGCATAGCCGGCTATCAGATGTTGGCCTGTAATCCATCTCATTGAAAGTTTCAAGAGCTTCACTGGCAACCTCTTTATGATGTTCGACGGCGGACTGTTCGTACAGAAACTCAAAAAACCTGCACCATCCATCCCCAAAAACCAGGAACATGAACGGGAGCTGACTTTCAATGAGGGATTGATATTGCAAGGCCTGAAGGCGGTAATTTGCCGTCACATCGCTAAACTTGATCTCGCGATCATACGTCTTATAAGCCATGCCTGTATATTTCAAGTCGAAGATATACGCCTGGCCGTGATAAGTCCCCAGGGCATCGATGTGTCCAGACCTGTTTCCTGCTTCAATGTGCGGCTGCGCCGTTTCAATTACGATTTCATTCATTTTAAGCACTTCACGGGCAAAGGCAATGACCATATCTAAATCCTGTTCGCGCTTGGATTTATCGCCATTTTTCAATTTAGGGATTTCCCAGTGTTCGCCTCGCGCTGTTGCTCCAAGAATAGCCTGTTCGAATACTAGGCCGTCAATCATGGCTGCGGTTGGCTCCGTTCGGAATCCGTTGTTATAGACTTCATTCAAATAGTGACCGCAATAACCTTCAGGCTTAAGCATGTCACGGATAAGGGATTGGGATATGGTTTTCATTTCTGCCCGGATTTGAAGTCATAAATCAACTGCTTATCTAGCGGCATAGCGCGCCCGTCACGTGTAACGTTCCACTCATATTCACTTTGCAGCTCCGACATTCCGAAGGCTTTTTTCAATGACCTGATTTCGGCAACCTTGCAGATCATATCCTCCGGGTGCGACTTCCATGCGTTGTACCCTTTATCAAATGTCCCGAAATCAACCCATACCAGCGTAGGTTCCTCATCCCTGCGATAAACGAAAGCATAAGCGCCTATAATCCCTCCGCGCTGTGCGGTTGGCTTGTTGATCAGGTGATTTACCGTCCCCGCCGGGATATTGATTTCAAATACATCCTTTTCCCGTACTGCTGATGACCGCATACCGGAAAATTTCGGATGTCTTTGTGCTTTTTTCAGGAATCCGTCCCGCCCTGCAAATATCAGCAAGTTGCCCTTATTGTCTTTATAGCACCAAATTTCCTTCAGTAGCGGGTTTAAATCCGCGCTGGTTGCTGTATAAATAAATAGCGCAAGTTCAGTGTCGGATGTCCCCTTGGCAACGGTTGCCTTGATTACTCCGACCTGTTCGGGTGTGAAACCCGGGAAGGCTGTCGCAATCTTCTCCTCATTCCGCCGTACAGGTAGCGGCGCTTGTACATTTTCTGTTACAAATAATTCTGTCATGTCTTTGTTTGTTTTTAGGTTACTCATCAGCATCGATTTCGACGCTGTTATATTTTTCAATTTCGAATGCGGCGCAATCCGGGCATGCATAGTTGAAATCATACCTACTCTGCCCGGTCGGTACGGTGCGAACGTCCTCATCAGGGATATCGCATCCACAATAGTCGCACTGAACCGGTGTCTCACTGATCGGATAACCTCCGTTTGAACCTTCGTAACAGTAGCGGGTCATGGCTTCGGGCTCCTATACCTTTCTTCATAAATTCGTGTGTTTTCGTCGGCTGCTTCCCGGCCTGATTTCAGAATCCGCACGGCCAGAAACAGGATGAATGCGAAGGCAGCGGCACCGGTAAGGATACCGGCTATGATTTCGAGTGTTTTCATTTTACTTTGTTTATAAGATTTGCCGATTCCTGCATCTGCTTACACATATCTATGTAAGTCTTATATTCTTTTATCTGATCTGGTGTATAACCTTCGCGTTTACCTACTTCGTTATAATTTTCCAGCCACCAGCTAATCTCTTTTTTGTGGCACCCGATCTGGATTTGATTGCATCCGTACCAGCTTACCGAATTCCGCGATCCGTTTATGAAAAGCGTTTTAACTAAATATTCAGTGTCGGATATTTTTGTTAAATTCAGGTCAGCCCCGGATAGGTTAGCCCCGGACAGGTTAGCCCTGGACAGGTCAGCCCCGGATAGGTTAGCCCCGGATAGGTTAGCCCTGGACAGGTCAGCCCCGGACAGGTAAGCCCCGGACAGGTTAGCCATGGACAGGTTAGCCCTGGACAGGTTGTCCCCGGACAGGTTAGCCCCGGACAGTTTAGCCCCGGACAGGTAAGCGCCGGACAGGTTAGCCTCGGACAGGTTAGCCCGAACCCCATTTTCATCGTCATTCAGCCACAATTTATGCAGCCTTAAAATATCATTCAATTCTTCTTTGGTATACGTTTTCATATCGCTATCTCTTTAAAAATTCATATCCTGATCCTGGAATCGATGCTAGCGTAGAGCAGATCATATTGAACGGATCGCTCAACTGAGAATCAGCGCCCGGCCTGGATGTGTTTGCCAAGTTAGAGGTAGGAGCCGGGGCCGATTCCAGTTCACGTTCAAGATCGTCAATTTTACGCTGCACATGCTCTATTCCGCGTTCGGCTGCATGCGCGGTTTGGAAACCGTCATCATAACCGATCGTAAAGGCGATGGTACACATTAATTTTTCTTTGTCATTCAGCAAGGGCCAGCTTCCCGGCATGTGTCGCTGAAGTTTTGATTCGATGATAGGGTCGTTCATTGCTTTGTAGTTTTATGGTTTGAAATTATTGGTCATAAAGTTTCCTGTTTGTAAAAATTTTTACCCTCAATGTCCTTACCCAAATTATTGAAATTGCTTTTTTCGGCAACTTTCATAATTCTTATCGCTCCGTCTTTTCTGTAAATAATAATATTTTTCATTGCTTTGTTGTTTTAAAAGTTAAGGCCATGCCGGGAAGCGGGTGCATCCCACCGGTTAACAAAGCGCCAACTCCGGATTCCGGTTGCATGGCCTGTAATTTTTCGTGATTTCATGTTGGCGCTGTTTTGAATTCCAAAGATAAAATCTTTTTAACCGTTTGTCAATAGTTTTTGACAGTTATTTTTGTTTTGCGGGTTAATTTATATTCATTACAAATAAAATCCCGCCTGATCGTAACCAGACGGGAGCCGGCGTGAACCATAAAGGATACTTACCGGCGGAGAAAAGGTTTCAAACCTTAGGCCCTGGTATACTCTACCAGGGGGTGGAAACCGGACGCTCCCCCGAACGCCCGGTCATTAACCAAAAAACAAAGCATGATAGTAATGATGAAAACTGAATTACAAATATACAAAACCAATTTCCATAAGTCAAGCCCTGTCAAAAAGTTCCTTTTCGGCCCTGCGACGGGCAACCAATCCGGGCAATACCTTACCGCCGGCCTTATTCCAGTCGTCAAACTCAACCGACGCGTCCTGGTCAAGTGCCCGGATTCTCTTCAGCATTTTAGACTGCATAAAACGGGTAATTCCTACATTAAAAACCAGGCTGCAAAGAGCGTCGAATTGATTCTGATTTACCGGTAAGGACAGGTGATTCAACTGCTTTTCAACCTCTTCCAGATCTTCTCTGAGATAGATTTCAGCCTGCAATTCGTTGATCTTATCGCCCGGTTTGACCCCCCGGGTGTGACCGTAACCGATGGTAAGCACCCCGGCCGGGCATACGTAAGCCTTCAGATACAAGCCTTCGAAGCGCTTTATCAGTTGGATGCAGTTATCGGTTGCTTTCATTGCTCACATTTTAAGGGATTGCCTTGAGAATTACTGAAAACGTTGAGCATGAGATATCCGAAAAACGCTTGTATGCCTGACTTCGACGCCGTGATTAAAATAGGCTGCCAGAAGGTCCAGGTAAAATCGAAATCGCCCGGCATAATAACACCATATACCACTCCGAACATGGCGGTTAGCACGGCAAAGATTAGACCTCTTACGAAGTCGCGTTTGTTGAGTGTTCCAAATTTTGATTTCATATTATTTTGATTTAAAGCCCGCAAATGTACCTGACATTCAACGGGTATGGTTTCGAAATGCAAGTTGATACAAGGCTGTCTGCGCGCTTGTTCCAGGTGCCGGACGGTGCATCTTTAAGGAAATATTTAGTCATCGCTGTTTCTGTGGCCAGTGGATGGTCGGCACTTTGAGGGATTTCCACGCCGTCTTCGAACCATTTATACCCTTCGATCATAGGCAACCCCGGAAACATGTACAATCCCTGATGTGTCAGGTATCGCAGCAGGACTGTTTTCCAGTCGGTAAATTTTTGCATATAGGACGGATATGCCGGATTATCAACGGTGGTATAATTCGGCTCGTTGACCTCTTTATATTCAGGCTCAAACACACCCCACCAGAAGGGGTCATATGTCGCATTAGCGAACACCTTGTATTTATGTGGTGCGATCTCCAGCCTTAGATTGAACAGCGTCCCGGCAGGGTAATCCGGCACCACATCAGGATATTTCCGCCACGAACTTACCTGCAATGTGGCCGGTTCAAGTTTGGTTATGACTGGCAGCAGTTCGCCGAATGGTTTGCCTTCGAAATTCGGCTTTTCAAGTTCAGCAAACAGCGCTTCACCGGTCAATCCGTTCATTGCCCATCGCTGTCCTGATGGCGGTGTTTTTACCGTTTCGTTCCACGGCGGGCAGCAACGGCCCAGGTCACTGTCATATTCCGTAAATTTACTCATGTGATGGTACTGGTCGGGCTGGTATACCCATCCTACTTTTTTTAACATGATTTTATTTTTTAGTGATTAATATATTACCGTTGGATATATTGGATATATCGGATAAGTAGGATATATCGGATAAGTAGGATATATCGGTACAAATGTTGGTTGAGGCGGTTCAACAATTAGTGTATATTCGCCCCAATCTTTTTCGGCATTGAACTTTTCAAGTTCACTAATCAATTCCTGTATTTTTACAGGCTCTTTAATCGTAACTTCTTTTTTAACTGTGTCGATTGTAATTTTCATTTCTTTGTGATTTTCAAATTTGTTCCAAATAATCCCAGCAGGGATATTAATATTTTCAATATTTCAATAACAAACCCTACCCACTCCTTTGCCTTTAGGCGGTCGCGGGTAAATGTACGGTCTTCGGTCAGGTATTCCTTGATACCTTCTTTTTCCCGGTAAATTACGTAACTCATTGTTCCTTTTGATTTGATTACCGTGTGTTAAAATAAATCGGCCTTAATTCGTCGCGATCTTCCTTTTCCGTGTTTTCATCATGCGCAACGATTCGGGCAACCTTAGAGATATTCTCAGTATTTTTCAGGATGAACCGATCCTGTTCAGCATCCTTGTAAACGTTCTGGGCAATAAGCCATCCGACCCCGCCCGCGATAAAGGTCAGCAGGGTAAATAAAAGCCCCACCAAAAATGAGGTTAACCTGTCTTTTATTTTTTCTGTCATGATAGTGGTTATTATTAATTGTCACTTCGAGATACTTCTACAAACGCGTCCGCCGCGATGCAATATAGCAATAGTACATCCTGACTGCCTCCGACCCAGTTACCGCCTGCCAAATTGAACGAATCCCCACCCGCCGGTGTGCCGTCGATCACCGTTATTGTATAGGTGTTTGAATTTCCGATAATGGTATAATAGCAACCGATGACATGATCATCCAGTGCATCAATACTCACAGCGTTTGCACTACCAGCGTAAATAAATGTATTATAATTCGCAATTGAGGGAGATGTATCATTATCTGCAATGCTTCCCGTGCCCGATTTAAGGCTTCCCGTAATTGCCGCGTTACCCGTCACGCTCAGCATTTCAGTAGGGTTTTTAGCCGCACCGATGCTGACCTTTGCAAAAATGTTCATGAAGTGATTAGATTTCGCCGCGTTGCTCTGATCTGCATATAAAAGTAATTTAGACCCCGAAGCCATGCCGACTGCCCAGGAGGTAGAATCTGAGGCAATATAAGTCTTACTGCTGCCTGTTTCGTTATAACCAGCTCGATAGCCTAGAAATATATTATTTGTTCCCGTAGAATTAGAATAACCTGAAAAGCACCCAACCGCTGTATTATTTCCTCCGGTTCCCGTTGTATATAATGAGGCTGCACCCAACGCAGTATTGTTCAAACCTGAATTAATGGATAGCATTGTTTGGTATCCTATTGCGACGTTCATCCCGCCAGAAAAATACGTCGATGTAGCCTTCCCTCTCATAGCCTCATATCCAATACCAACACTTCTGTATCCGCCTACTGAATATTGCCCTGCACTATATCCACCAAAGAAATTCTGATAGCCATTATTTGTTTGTCCACTTACACCATACCCAGCAATATATCCAATGTATGTACTTTTCTGACCGACATTATACCGACCTGCAGCATATCCAACGGCTGTCATACCTTCTATGTTTGTCGAAGTTTCAACGGCATAATTACCGGCAATGACAGCACCGGTTGTTGTTTGATTTGCCCCGCCCGCATTACGACCAATGTATATATTATTTGAAGCAGTAGTATTTCCAGATCCGGCTAAAAAGCCAAGAGCAATACAATCGTCCCCGTCAATGTTATTGGATAAGGCGCTTTTTCCGATGGCTGTATTTTGATAACCTTCCGTATTGTCTTCCAACGCTAAATGACCAACTGCGGTCAGTGCATAGCCTGAAGTTAATGAGTTGGCCGCGTCATACCCAAGCACTGTATTATATTTCAACACCTTTTCACTGCGATCCTTTCTTGAAATGTAAATGCTGTTTGAATTTGGAAACTGAATTGAATTTGTATTGATCTTTAAATTTGTGGTTTCCATGCTTCCAAACCTTGATGTTGGCTGAAATAAAACTTTCGCCAACTCCAAATAGAGCAAGGATGCACCAGAACTATTGAAATGAGTTAAATCGGTCATCAGCCCAGCAGCATCATTGTTAGAATATTGCCCGGTCAAGTTACTCATATCCATATATCCTACATTCAACGTCTTGGATAACGCCCTGTATTTTCTGCTCTGTGAAGTGCCAAGCGATGTGTAATTGTTATAAGGAGTCAGGATCAGATAGTCCGTTGTCGCTTTTGCGGATCGAAGATTAGTAATCAAGGTTGGATAATTAGTATATGGAAGTTCGGCATCTAGATCAAGCCATATCATGATGAATGCAGAAATGTCCAGGGTGTCGATCAGTGTATTGACGGCCGTTGCGTTTTTCCCTACAAATTGGCTTACTGTTGTGCCACCAATCGCTAAATTATGAACCTCTAATTTTTGCGTAGGTTCATTAAAAATCTGCACATTATAATCGTTTTGGAAATAAAACCCATATAGCCTGACCGCACCCGAAACGACCTTGATAATGACAGTATCGGTAGGGTTTGATTTCAGCGCGGCAAAATTTTTATAGCACCATTTTGCGGCTGTTGCTCCATTTGTTGACACATTCGTCGCTGTGCCTGCTGCGCCTAGCTGATATGAAAATGTACCGCCGCCTGCAACTTGTTTATAAAAAATTCTTAGCTTATTAAAATAAGGAATTCCAATATTTATCGTTGCCCCGGCGGTTGAACTTTCAACATAATAACTATTCAATATCAACGTATCCGTCACATCTAAACTATCAGCCCAATTCGCCCCAATGTCGCAATATATACCTCTTAAAGTGATTGCGCTTGTTACAAAAGGCTGATAGCCGCCACCTTCACCGTATAAATTCTGAGCATATTTTTTGAAATATGGAACAATAGATAACCCGTAAGAGTCGCCGATGATGGCTAATTTAGCATTATCGTCAGTAGCTGTCATCTCAGAATAATGTGCATTTGCAAAATCTTTCCTCCAATTTGGTAAATAACTATCTGGAGTGCGAAATGATGTGACTGAATTACTATCCATATTTGTATAGGCTGTATCCAGCAAAACGTAATATATAGAATCAGGGTCGGGTACAGCCTCACCCCTTCCGGCATTTTTTAACGTACCCTGCATATCATCATAAACCTGTATCAGCGGCCGGTTCACCCACTTCATCGTTTCATCGTCCAGGATCAGCATGTCAGACGCGTCCGGTGTGGTCAGCACAACGTCGGAAAGGTGGTCGAGTTCATGCAATAACACAATCGTATCTGATGTCGTTTTGTACTTAATAAACAAACTATCCTCCGCTGCATTAGTCCTTACAGCTACAATGCTATCCTTATTGATCTTTGAGTTATTAAGATGATCCAGGATAGCGTTCATTTGCGCCGCCGTGATTGACTTGGTTAAATTAGGCTTAATCCATAGCGCGATAGTATCGGTAATTTTAGCATCTGAAATCTGTCCCTGACTGACATAAGTCAATAGTAAACTTATAAATATTAGTATCTTTTTCATGTTATTTAATTTGAAATTCAAAACTTGCCGTGTCTGACTGTATCTGTTCGACGGGTTCAGGCCTGATGCACACACACCCGCTTAAAATAATGAGTAAAATTACAAGTATTTTCATATCCAAAAATCTTCGTTAAAGTCGTCGTTAAATTCGCCGCCGATTGTGGCTTCGCTCCAAAACTGCATCCATTCACCGGAAAATATACAGTGTTTCATTTCGTATTCCATTCCGGTATGGAAGTAATATCTTAAGTCATAATCTTTTAAGGTCTTGTAAAATGACAGTCCGACATCCTGATCGGCTATGGTGGTATCGATAATGGATCCACGTAATATGAATAATGGCTGTCGATAAGTGACGTTTAATTGATCCTTTAACACCTGTGTGACCAATGAGGTATACATAGTTCCACCACCTGTGCCGAAATCATTAACCGCGTTACCTGCCGAATCAAATACAACAAACCGATTTACCAGTCCATATCCATCCGTTGAATAGGGCGGAGGCGATTCAGCAAATTTCACATTATAAGTTTCCGGCTCTAATATATTTTTACTGTCAATATCGTAGGAATGATCCTTAGAAAATTCAACCTTTTTCACCTCTTCATCGACCCGGCTGGCATTCAGGTTTATCTTGTAACGTTTTTCTGCTATTTTTCTACCTTCGGGCGTGTCGATCATATCATTTTCCGTACCATCCACAAAGTAAAGTGCAACGTCTTTGTAATAAATCCCGTCACCGGCGGTTGAAACAGTTGCCGCGTTTAGGTTAGGTGAAGAGATTTCAATCATAAACCCTATATAGGTTTGTGTATTGCCAACTTCCTGCGGCGGAAATGAAAGGTTTAAATCTACTTCTGTCCAGGTTGACTTACCGGGGGTGACCGTTATATGGCTTTCATTGTATGTTACCGGAGTTCCAGATACGGCTTCAACCCACTCGTAACCGTTTGCATCGGTCATCACTGAATCTTGATCAGTCCATATCCGGTAAATCGTACCGGAGCAATTTATGTAAACCCTTACATATGACCTTAATTTCGGTTCACTTTCGAAATAGGTTTGAAGATTTGCAAATAATTGATACCGTAATCTTAGACATCCGTAACCGTAAATCCAGTTCATCAGCTCAGTTTCATCACTGGCACCTTCAGTTGATACCCATACGAAGGGCGATCCGGCGGTTTCAATTGGTTTTATATAGGCCGTGAATGAAGGTACCTGTGTGTTTGCATATGATATAGGCTTCATTAAAAGCACATTCGAGCCGTCCGCCATTTCAACTTTGGAAATCGGTGCAATTTCAGTTCCCTTATCTTCGTCCCAATAGCGTAAATCTGAACTTGTTGTAAAATCGTCATCAAGGAATAAGCCGTCAAAGTTGGATGACTTCAATATGTTTTTCCGGTTTCCCCATTCGTGATTTATCGTAAATCGCTTATAAGCCGGTTGAACTTCGACCATTGCCGGGGAGTTTATAAATCGTATGTCCGTCCCGCGTCCTGTGTGCGCTGTCAATGTAACTACCGGATCAACAGAAGCCGTTGAATGATAGGTGCCTGTGTACAAATAGCGATAGTAATTAACCGCCGCGTGTTTCGGGTCAAGGCTATCAATAAACCAGGTATTGTTGCACTGGTAAAGTCTAGCGTTCAGTGTCGATAAAATTTCACTCAGCACATCGTAACAACTCCAAAACTCCCCGGTTTGTGAATCTCTCAAGGCCCGGTAATCCAGATATAAATATTCCAGAATCCGGCTAGTGATCTCCCCGTCCGCTGTAGTAGTCGCGGTTAAATCTATGGCCGTGCGAATGTCCAGCGTGAACCCGGTTTGCTCTAAACACTTCGCGATATAATAAATGAATGAATACTTGAACGTATCATAAGACGGCAAAGGAAAAGGAATGTTTTTTAACTCAGCAAGCCCGTCTGTTGCAGTGATCGTAACGGGATATTTTGGCGCCGCTAAAGGTTCTGAATAAAACTCCGGGTTAATCCACCCCGTCCAGATCAAATCGCTTGCCCGGTAAATCCTGACATAATACGTCTTAACTGGTGAAATAAACAGATTCAGATATTGCAGTGAGGTATCGGACATCAATTCAATAACCGCCTCGGTTGTCTTTAGGTGTACAAATTTCGCGTCACCTTCGGCTAGCATACGGATCACACATGGCGTTTCACCGCCGGTTACTTCAGTAGTTGCACCGGCATAACCGTCTTGCCTGATTTCAATTCTACATTCATTATTGTTGTCGTCATTGAACGTACATTTCCATATGATTTCCGTTCCGGCCATTATCTATACCTGGATAGTTTAGAGGTTTGTTTTTCATTCGCAAAATAAATATCCTGGCCCCGTATCCTGCCTTCAACAATGACCCGTTGAGCGCCTGCCATTGCATCCAGTTTATGAGGTGCGGGCAAAACGGTTTCACCTGAAGAAAGCAATGCCGGATAGGTATCCCCTGGAAATCCAGTTGGCACCGTTCCACCTTTAGCCATAAGCGCCGGTACAATGGCGCCGAACATTGACAATGCCGCCGCCGCTGCTGCCGCCCCCGTAAAAGCCGCCGCAGGCCCCCCAGCCGAAGCACCACCGGCAAATGATGCCGCAACGGTTTCGGTCAAATAACCCGCTACGACTTTAATAATCTCTTGAATTAATGAGGTTGCCACGTCTGAAAACTTTGCTTCGCCTTTGATAAATTCACCGATAGCGGTTCCAACAGCGGCACCCATTTGCTCCATTGCGCTCTGAATCCGTTGTGCGCTCTCTTCAACTTTAGCTGTGTATTCATCCCAGGCCGCAATACCTTCCATCATTGCATCGCTAGGGACGGCCTGTGAAAAATCTATCTCATCTATAGTTTCAAGTCCGCCGATTAAATCACCGGTCAATTCACGGTCACTTTTTCCGGCCCTTGAAACATCAATATCAAAATCTAACTTGTTTTTTATGTTCCCTTCAGCTACGGAATCTTTTAGTTTCTGTAATTCCTGAGCTGCTTTTTCAGCCTCTTTAGCAATTTGTTCTAACTCTTCATCCGTTTGAACCAATGGCGGTATAATTTCTTCAACAGCTGTGGTGGTTTCTTCAACAGCCGGCTTTACGTTTTTTGCCAGGATTTCAGCGGACCATGCAGCGTTACCAGTTCCGCCGGCAAGCATAGCCCAAAACTTAGTCCATCCACTGACACGCTTTTCATCAACAAAATCCGTTGCTGCGGTGGTCACTTCGGTTAATCCTTTAGCTAACTTAGTAAGCGCAGGGCCTGTTAATGACACCAAAGATTCACCAAACTCACCCCATGCTTTACCTAATTGCTGTACCGCACCCGCGTTGGTATTTGCAGCGGCTTCGGCTGCGCCTGACATGGAAGAAAGCGCTTGTAAAGCTGATTCAAACCGTTCAGAACTACCGACAGCGCCCTCAATTTCAAATCCGTATCTTTTTAGAGCATTGGTTGAACTACCTAACGATTTCCCGACCAGGTTTGCAGCGCTTGCCACATCCATTTTGAATTTAGTAGCAAAGTCCAGAACCAACGGCATTAAGGATCTTAGCTGGCTTTCCTGTTTCACGAAAACAGCCAGCATACTTTGAGCGCTTATAATCTGGTCATCTTCATATAATGTATTCCTGGCTAATTCTTTCGCCTGGTCAATTAATCGGTCGGTAACATCTTTTCTTCCCTTTAATGAATTTAATAGCTGCGCTGTGGCTTGCTCTTCAACATGCAGTCCGTCCAATGATGTTTTATAAAACGAAGCAACAGCACCAATGGCAAACGCCCCGGCAATAGCGCCTCCAATAGCCTTCATGCTGGTGCTCAAAGCCTTTGCGCTTTGCTGTGAATCCCGCAACCCTTTTTTAAATTGCGAGTTATCTAAGGTCTGCCTTACTCTTAGTGTCGGATCAGCCATTTTGCCACGTCCTCTGTGTTAATTTCATTAAGCCGTTTTTAATGTCATTGGATACCTGGGATTCTGTTTGTCTTATTGCCCGTTCCATAAATGGATTACCCGCCCAACCTTTGTGACCTTTGATATAGGCCATTGAATAAAAAGCACCTGAATTGACATAATAAACAAATTTGTATTTCTTTGATGTTTTGAATTTGATCTCTCTTCTTAAATGACCGGCAGTATGTGAACGAGACGGATATTTCTTACTAATCATTCCTTTTTTACTTTTTCCGGCTGCTTGTTTTGCGGCCCTAACCAGTGACTTATCAGCATTTCTAAATACAGCCGCAATATCCCTTCGACGTATTTCATGCATCTGATATAGCCGGTTTACCGCCTTTTCAAACTCCGAAAAATCTATTTTAAAATCAACCGCTGCCATTAGTTACTCATCTTTTCGTATTTCCCATACTTTAACACCCAGTATCTTATTTCTTCTTCTGTTGGTAATCTACTGCTGTCATCTTGCTCCCATCCAAACGCGCCCATGTCTTTGAATTTGTGCGGCCATTTGCGACCTGTCATCGCCTTGACACTCCAAAAAGCAATCATTCGGGCAGCTTCCCATTGCGTGCGGATTTCGGTTTGCTTCAGTTCGAAAAAACCCCGCTGTTTAAGTTGGAAGTCCCGCCAGGACATTGACCAAAAATCAGCAGGGTTCATCCCCATTTGCCCGAAAGCTATCGACAATAGGTCACATCCCTTTAGTGGCTTCCCGTCACTTTTTTTTTATCGGTGTCGTACGACTTCATAAAATCATTCCAAAGAGCGCCCAGTTGTTTCATGTGATTGCGATTGATCACACCTTCATCAATCCATCCTAAAATCTTTTCCTTTGAGTAACGGTCCTTTTTCAAGTGCTTAAAGTTGTAAGACTTCATGCCAGTATATACCGCCACACAAATCATTTCATCGTATGGTATAGTTGAAATCTTACCGATCTCTTCACCCAATCCTATGTCAAACTCTTCCATCATGCAGAAGAAAGCTAGCATGTCGAACCTTACACCTAGCTTTTTCTTAAACAATCTAGGTTTAATTTTAATAACCAGCTCCATTACGTCTTTGCTGATAGTGTCAACGTGCTGTCACCGGCGAATGAAGCTGAAAATGTCACCTTATCTTCCATTGGTGCCGAAATCGACAGCGAAGTAATATAAGCGTAACCATGCCAGTAACCGTCCCCGGATGTATTGGTGGAAAACTTCAGCATCACGCGGGTTTTGCCCGAACGCAGTCCGTCCAGGTATTCCGCATTGGTGGTCGCATCCAGCGCCACAATACCATCACAGTCCACGCTCCATTCCGAAGTCCCAGGTAGGATGTCTTTAACACCGGATGATCCTTTGCTGGTTACGTCAATCGTTGCAACGCTTGAATTTAGGGTGCATGATGTCGAGTAAGCAATGGCCGTCCCCGCACAGTATAATAATAGATTGGTTCCATTGAAAGGGCCTGTAGTAGCCATATTATTCCTCCTTTAATTTAATTTTTACCTTTTTTTTAAAAACAGGCAGGGTTTATTACCTGTCATGGCCTACGA
>CAYQXM010000084.1:0-23807 GCA_964421295.1 uncultured Pirellulales bacterium | reverse complement strand
TCGGCGGGACCGGGATCCAACGTGACATGTCCCAGGGCCATCCACCCGGCCAACGCCGCCAGCAATAGCCACCATTTCCGCATCATGTCCTCTTGAATTGCTTTTCCAGCTCGCCGAGCGAGAAGGCGATCGTCGTCGGTCGGCCGTGGGGGCAGCGGCTCGTCGTCTCGAAGTTTCGGCGGTCCTCCAGGAGTTGGCGGATCTCGGTGTCCGTCAGCTTCTGGCCCGCCTTGATCGCGGCCTTGCACGCGGCCATGCTCAGGACCTCGTTGAGCAGGTCGTCGGCGCTGAGACGCCCGCTCTTGGCGACGAGCAGGTCCATCATATCCTCCAGGAACGCGGCCGGGGAGACCTTGGCCAGGATCGTCGGGAAAGCCTGCACCGCGTAGCTGTTTGGTCCGAAGGGCGTCAGTTCGATTCCCATGCGCGCGATCAATTCGGCGCACGTCTCGATCGCACCGGCCTGGGCGTCGGTCAGTTCGAAACTCTCCGGCAGCAGCAGTCTCTGCGATTCGAGCCGGTGGTGCGCGACGCGCTGCCGCAGCTTCTCGTACAGCATGCGTTCGTGCAGCGCGTGCTGGTCGATCACCACGAAACCTTCGTCCGTCTGCTCCAGGATGTAGCTGTCGTGAATCTGGAGGTACCGGGGCGTCTCGTTCGGGATCGGCTCCGCCGCCGGCGTCGGCAAGAGGCTGATCGGATGCGGCTCCGTCAACACGGTCCGGCGGGGCAGGGAGGCCGCGAGCTCGAACTCCCGCTGCTGGTAGGGGGGCCGGTGCTTGCGAAAGAACTCGTCCATCGCATCGACGATTTCCTGCCGGGCCGCACGCGGCGGGGGCGTGAAACTGGTTGCGGGCGGGGCGGGACTCTCCGGCAGCACTCCCGGCGTGCCCAGATCGGTGCCGAGCAGGCGCTCCCGTAAGGCGCCCAGCACTTGTGAGTGAAGCAGATTGGCGTTGTCGAAGCGGACCTCGGTCTTGGTCGGGTGGACGTTGACGTCGAAATCGCTCGCCGGCATCTCGATGAAGAGGAACACCACGGGCTGGCGGTTCGGTTCGAGCAGGCCGCGGTAGGCTTCCTTGAGGGCGTGCGCGATGAACTTATCGCGGATGAAGCGGCCGTTGAGAAAAGCGTACTGGAACTGGTTGCTCGTGCGGGACAGACTCGGCCGGCCCAGGAGGGCGTGAATGCGAATGCCGCGTTCGTCGGTTCGGGCTTCGATGAGCCCGTCCGTGGCGAGCATGGGGAAGAGCTTGGCGATACGTTCCCTGAGCCCCAGCGTTTTCGAGAGCCGGTACAGTTCTCTGCTATTGTGGATCAGCGTCAGGTCCAGCCCGGTCGCGGCCAACGCGATACGCGTGAACTGCTCGCTGATGTGTCCCATCTCGGTATTGGCGGTACGGAGGAACTTGCGGCGCGCCGGGGTCTTGTAGAAGAGGTCACGCACCTGGATGGTCGTGCCCACGTCGCCGCTGCAGGGCGTGACGGGGCCTGTGACACCCGCGTCGATCTCGAGGCAGTGGGCCTGGTCCGATTGCGGTGTCCGGGTGACGGCCTTCACCTGGGCGACGGCCGCGATGCTGGCCAGCGCCTCGCCGCGGAAACCCAGCGTCGAGATGCGGTGAAGATCGTCCGCATCCTTGATTTTGCTGGTCGCGTGCGCTTCGAAGGCGGCGGCGAGATCTTCGGCGTCCATGCCGCCGCCGTTGTCGGTGATCGAGATGAGTTTCCGCCCGCCGTCTTCGACGAGCACGACGATCTCCGTCGCGCCGGCGTCGATGCTGTTCTCCAGGAGTTCCTTGACCACGCTGGCCGGCCGCTCGATGACCTCGCCGGCCGCGATCATGTTCACCATATTCCGGTCAAGGACAACGATCCGACCCATAGGGGAACCTCACCCCAAATTCGAAACTCGAATATCGAAATTCGAAACAAGCACGAAAATCCAAATGGCCCAAGGGTTCTCGCCCCGTCCGGGATCGTTTCGAGTTTTAGTCATTTGAAATTGTTTCGTATTTCGAATTTCGTGCTTCGAATTTCCGCCGGTCAGGGTTGCAGCAGGCTCCGGCCGGTCATCTCGGGCGGCTGGGGCAGGCCCATGATGTCCAGCATCGTCGGAGCGATGTCGGCCAAGGTCCCGTCCGCGCGGAGCCGGCGGCCCTTGTAGCGGTCGTCGAATACGATCAGCGGCACGTCACCCACGGTGTGCGCCGTGTGCGGATTGTCGGGACTGCCGTCGATCATCTTCTCGAAGTTGCCGTGGTCGGCCGTGATGAGGGCGGCCCCGCCCAGCGCCTTGACCTTCTCCAGGATCTTGCCCACGCACTGATCCACGACCTCAGCGGCCCGAATCGCGGCCGAGAGGTCGCCCGTGTGCCCGACCATGTCGGGATTGGCGAAGTTGACGACCATGGCGTCGTACTTGTCGGAATCGAGCCGGGCCAGCACGACGTTGCCCACTTCGATCGCGCTCATCTCGGGCTTCAGGTCGTACGTACGCACCTTGGGCGAGGGGACAATCTGCCGGTCCTCGTTCTTGAAAGGCTTTTCCGTGTAGTCGTTGAAGAAGAATGTCACGTGGGCGTACTTCTCGGTCTCGGCGCAACGGAATTGCCGGAGGCCCATATCCGCCCAGTACGCGGCGAGGATGTTCTTCATCTTCTCGGGCTTGGTGAACGCCACCGGCGCCGGGATGGTCGCATCGTATTCGGTCATGCAGACGAAGCATACGCTCGGCGGCACGTTCCGCGTGAAGTCCTTGAAATCGGGCATCACGAACGCCCGGGTGATCTCGCGGGTACGGTCGCCGCGGAAGTTGAAGAAGACGACACCGTCGCCGTCATTGATCGTGCCGATCGGCTGGTTGTGGTCATCGACGATGCAGGTCGGCTCGATGAACTCGTCGGTGACTTTCTTCTCGTAGCTGCTCTGGACCGCCTCCTCGGCGCTGTGGGCCTTGAGACCCTTGCCCAGCCGCAACGCCTCGAAAGCCTTCTGCACGCGGTCCCAGCGGCTGTCACGATCCATCGCGTAAAACCGGCCCATCACCGAAGCGATCCGGCCCACCCCGATTTCCTGCGCCTTCTTCTCCACCGCCTGGATATAGCCCAGCCCGCTGTCCGGCGGGGAATCGCGACCGTCGGTGAAGGCGTGAATGAACACGTCCTTCAGGTCGTTGCGTTTCGCCAGTTCCAGCAGGCCGTAGAGGTGGCCCAGCAGAGAGTGGACGCCGATATCGCTGCACAGACCCATGAAGTGGACCCGGCCCTGGTGCTCCTTGACGTACTGCACCATCTTCAGGAATTCCGGATTCTGGAAGAACGACCCATCCCGCACGGCGAAGGTCAGACGCACGGATTCCTGCGGCACGACGCGTCCCGCCCCGATGTTCTGGTGGCCGACTTCGCTGTTGCCCATGGTCCCGTCCGGCAGGCCCACGTATTCGCCGTAGGTGTGGATCAGGCAGTTGGGATACTCGCTCATCAACATGCGATCGACCGGCGCCTCGGCACGCAGGGCGGCATTGTAGTTGTCTTCGGAGCGGTCCGGGTTATAGCCCCAGCCGTCACGTATGATCAGCACTACCGGTCTCTTGGCGGGTACGAGTTTCTCTTTACCCATGCAGGACTTACCTTTCAATCAGCAACCACTCAGCCGAACCGGACGCCGTGTCTACACGAACGCAGACATGCGTGCGTTCCGAAGGGAACATGCTCACGCACGCGCAAGCACCGCACCCCATATCATTTGCGAGGGCCATATCCTATCGCCGGACCCGGCCTCTGTCAATCCCTTAGCCCTCCCCATCAAGGTCCGAGAATCATGATTTGCTCATGTGATTCTGAACTTCCCTTCGTGCGGCCAGATCTCGCATTCGGGCCGGTCGAACTGCAGGAACTCGATCGGGGCCCCGTGATCCTCGATAAAGGCTACCGTGACGCCCTCCGCGGGGCTGTTGGGTGGAATCAGCACCTGCTTGCCGGCGAGTGCCGCCTGGAGGTCGTCCACGACGAAGGCTACGTGCGGCACCGTCTTGACCAGTTCCGGCAGGGGGCAGTCGGCGTCGAACTTCATCCACTCCACGCCGTACGGACTCTCGAAGTACCCGGAAGCGCAGAGCTTGTACTTCTCACTGTAATCCTCCGCCGGCAGCGGTCCGTTCGTGGGGATGCCCACGTGATGGTAGCGAAGCGCCGGCCGGGCTGGGGGCTTTCGCGAGTCATGGGCCATGGTCATCTCGATTCTCCTAAAAGGTTACCACCGCGCCGCGCTCGGTTGATGACCCGGGTGGGCGACCCTGATGGACAACCCAATCCGACAGATCACCGGCCCTTCGCTCGACGGCGCCGGTCGACGAGTAATAGACGCCGTACTGCAACTGGCCGTCGACATACCGCTCTTCAGATTGCAGTTGCCCGTTCTCATAAAACGTCAGCTTAAATACGGGGCGGCCATTATCCCTCCATTCTTCGGACTTGAGCCGGCCGTTCTCAAAGTACTCGGTGAACTGCGACTGTGTGAATCCATCCTGGGAACGCATAACGGAGCTTTTGGCCTTGGGCTTGCCCGAGGCATACGTCTGGTAGTCATGGACGCGTGAGCGGCCTGAGGGTGCGCAGCCGGAAATCACGAGCCCCGCGACCGAAAGAATCACCAGGTCTTTCCCACTCATAGACGATCTCCCTTCTTTCCGCCTGTGCCGAGGTCCAGGCGGTGCCCCACGTGAAAAGAAACTGGCCCCGCGAATAAGCGCGGGGCCAGGAATTTCCACGGTGGGCCGTGACGACTGCTTCTTCTCATTACTTGGTTGCGGCGGGAGCCGGCGTCGGCTCGACTTTCTTGCCGGTCAGCTCGTTGGTGCCGCGATCCGAGACGGACTGTCCCTTGAGGGTTTTGCCGTCCAGCGTGATTTTGTACTGCGTCGCGAAGGTCTGATCGCCCCGGGTCATCTCCGTCTTGAAGGTCAACTGGTTGCCGTCGACCTTGAGATCCTTAATGGGGACTTCGCCGCCGAAGGACTCCATCCGGCCGGTCAGGTCCGTGTCGATCGTCAGCAGGTTCGTCCGCGTGCCCATCTGCGTGGTCCGCGTGATCTCCCACTTGCCGATCACGGCCGTGCCGATACGCTCGCCCGTGACCGCGACCTCGCCCATCTGGCTCTTCATTGTGCCGGTGAGCTTATCGCCCTTCACGGTCCCTTCGAAAGTCGACTCGAAGGCGTTGCCGTTGAAGTCCATCTTCCGGGCCAGCGTCAGCTTGTCACCCTCGATCTTGACGTTGGAGCACACGCTCTTGGCGACGTCACTGATCCAGTTGGCGTCCACGGCGCCCTTGGCGTTCTGCGACACGATCAGCTTGGCCGTGACATCCTGGCCGCCGACCTGATACTTGAGCTGATACTGTCCCAGGACGGGCGGCTTTGGTTTCCTCTTGGCTCCCGTGACCTGGCTGTCGCCCATGTCGCTGGACAAGGTGCCCGTAAGCTTGCCGTCTTTGATGGTCCCGGTGAAGTTCATCGTGGCATCCTGGCCGCCCATGCTCACCGTACGCGCGAAGGTGAGCTTGCCGGCGTCGAACTTGACGTCCTTCAGATCGGCGCTGCCCCATTTGCCCGTCAGGGTTCCGTCCGACTTCTTGGCGAGGGTCAGGGTGGCCATCATTTGCATATCGTTGAAGGACGTCGTGAGCTCCCATTCGCCCGTGATGTCCTCCGCCGCGGCCCACACCTGCGTCACCCCGATCCCCAGGGTCACCAGGACGGCCACCATCAGAAACATTCCTCTACTTGTGCGACCCATCTCTTGTCTCATGGTAGATGCTCCTTTCCAAGACGTTACTCGTACCTCAGGAGGGCACATGGACTGGGAGGTCCCGCCCACGCCAAAACGTGCTGAGGACCTGAATCCATCCTCCAGATGATTCTCAACCCTGCATGGAAGACCTATGATAGCCTCCGCCCGGGGGGGGTGCAAGGGGTTGTGGGACCTGCTTTTTCACAGGTTTTTCTGCCTCCGCAGGGTGGACATCTATACTCGTTCTCCTTCGTTGAGGGGGCGTATCACGCGGCAGGGATTGCCCGCGGCCAGTACGTCCGGGGGAATCGGCCGTGTGACGACGCTGCCGGCGCCGATGACGGTTCGGTCGCCGATGGTGACGCCGGGACAGATGATGGCGCCGCCGCCGACCCAGACGTCCGAGCCAATCGTGACGGGCTGGCCCAGTTCCAGCCCCGCCCGTCGCGTGGCGGCATGGAGCGGGTGCGTCGCGGCGTAAATCTGCACCGCCGGGCCGAAGAGCACGTGGCTGCCGATCGTCACCGGCAGGATGTCGAGCACGACGCAGTTGAAGTTGAAGTACACTTTCACGCCCAGCGTGATGTTCGTGCCGAAGTCGCAGTAAAAGGGGGGCTGAATCCAAGCGCCGGTGTCCCTTCCGAATAACTCGGTCAGGAGGCGGGCTCGTTCCTCTTCCTGGTCATCGCGGGTGCCGTTGAAGCGCAGGCACAGATCGTGGCACCGCTGCCGCTCCCGCACGAGTTGCGGGTCCAGCGCATCGTACAACTCCCCGCTCAGCATTTTCTCTTTCTCGGTTTTCATATCTTCCGATATTGCTAGTCTCCGCCGGGAGATCGGATTCGTCAAGAGGCTGGTGAAAAACTCCGCTGGGCAGATTTGCACTTGTTTCCCCGGGCGGGGCTGGCATAATTCTCCAGGAGAAAGTGTCGCGGCCCTACAGTGAAGAAGAAAGAGAGGACACGGTGCCTATATCTCGACAGTGGTTTTGGGCGTGCCTGACGTTGACAGTCTGCGTGCTCGGGTCTGTCAATTCCGGTTGGGGGCAGACGGGGCAGAAGCAGGGCGTGACGTACAACCTGTATCGTTACGTCGATAAGGGCGGTCTGCGGGACCCGCAGACGGGACAGTGGCTGGAGGGCTTTCGGGTGCTGGTTCCCAAGGGCTGGACCTTCACGGGCGGTTTCCGGTGGATTGCCAACGAGAAGCCCGCCAACATGCTGAGCAAGACGGACCTGCTCAACCCCGTCAAATCAGACTATGCGATCACTTCGCCCGACGGTCGCTGCGTGTTCCGGCAGTATCCGGTCGAGTACTGGGTGCAGACAAGCAGCCTGTTCCAGCCAGGCCAGAACTACAATGGCATGATCGTCTGCGCCGCACTGACGCCCGAGCAGTATCTCACGCAGTTCGTCATTCCGCGCCAGCGCGGCGTGCAGGGGCCCGACGCGAAGATCGTCCGGCAGGAGTCTCTCCCCGGCCTGGCGGCCAAGTACGAGACGGAAAGCCGCCAACTCAGCGCGATGCTGGGCGCCGCCGCAGCGGACACGAGCCTGTCCTTCCGGGCCGGCCTGGTCGCCATCGGGTACACCGAGAACGGCGTTGCCTACCGCGAACAGTTCACGTGCATCCTCCAGTACATTCAGACGGCCGGGATGGTGATGTGGTGGCAGCGCATGAATTTCAGTGTCCGCGCGCCGCGGGATCAGTTCGAGACGCTGCTGCCGGTCTTCACGACGATCGCCGGCAGCGTGCAGACCAATCCGTACTGGGCCATCGCCCTGATCCGGCTGCGGGACAGGGCCAACATCTCGATCGCGCAGGCCGATGCGTACGCGAACAGGGTGCGGCGCGAGATCGCCGCGGCCCACGCCCAGACGAACCACGAGCTGGCCCGCGACGGCGGCTATCTCTCCGGCGACTACTACGACTACAAGGGCACCGACGGCAATCGCTACAACCTGCCCACCGACAAGTATCATTTCATGAACAAGGACGGCGACTTGCTTTCGCAGGACAACTCCGTCCCGCCGTCCTCGGAATGGACATCGATCGAGCCGTACAACCAATAGGCCTCCGGCGTCGGTGTGTCACTGGCTCGGGCCGCGGATCTCGTCGGGGAAATTAAGATAGGCGAATTCGCCTTCCATCTCCCAGGCCTTGCGGTCGCGGGCTTTGGCGGCCTCGACCTCGCTGACGAAGGTGCCGAGGTAGTACACTTTGCCTTTATGCTTGAGCATGGCATACCACTTGTCCCCGCGCGGGTAGACGCCTTTGAATCTGGACTTACCGCCGCGGGGGGCCTTATTGTGCTCGTTCTGGTCGGGCCGGCACACGCGGAGGTTGGCCAGGTGGTTGTTAAGGGTGTTGCGGTCCCAGTGGTCCACGCACATCCCCGGCGGGGCGTTCGTGATCTCGCGGTGCATGAGGATCGTGCCGTGCTTGGTGTTGCGCCGGGCGTAGATCTTGCCGCCGCCGCTGGGGGAGGCGATCCAGTGATACTTGTTCAGGCGTTCGTAGTCCGCCTCATCGACGATGGCCCAGAGTCCGCGTGTCAGCGGAATGTACCGTTCCCCCGGCTTCTCAGGTTGGGGCGGCTTCCCATGTACGGCCGGCTTAGGCTGGGCCCGGAAATTCGCACAGGTGTCCGCCGGGTGGACCTCTATCGCTTCACCGGGAGAGTCTGCGCGATGCACGCAGATCGGAAAGAGCACGACCCAGCCCGCCTGGTGGGTCTGCCAGAACAGCCGTTTAGGCCATAGCAGGTTCGCGCAACGCAGGCAGATCCGGTCTCTGGGTTCGTTCTTCCGCTTCTCCCAGCGCCGGTTCACCGCTTCCGGCGACTGATCCTCATCTTCCGGTCCGCTCGTCTCTTTGTCTGCCATTTTCGGTTCCCCTTCATTGGGCTATGGCAATTTTACCATATATCAGATGCGCGGGAAACGAAAAGGTTGCAGAAAAAGAGAAAACTTTCACACGTTTCTGACGGGGTCACCACCAGAACTGGGGATAGTAGCTGTATCGCTCTTCCATTTCCTCGAACGAACGCCAGGCAGCGTGACCGTCCAGGAAGCCGATCGTGCCGCCCCAGGGGTGTTCGAGATCGCGGAGGTGGCACGTGCGGTCATGGATCCTGTAAAGGCTATATAGTCCTCCCGAGAGGTCACCAAACATCCGGCCGCTCGGCGTCGCGGACGACGTGGTGCTCAAAGCCCCGTCCACGACCAGCTCCCGGCCGGCGGCGTCAGGTATATCTGTTGTTGTCAGCCATTTCTTATTGCCTGAGCCTGTGATGGCAGGGCGGGTCATAACGGATTCGATGACATAAACATAGTTGCAGACCATATAGCCACTGCCGATTCGGAAATGCTGTCCGTCCCATGACGAATTTCCATAAGTCAGGTACCGTTCCATATGCTGCTGGGCCGTGATATTGGACGGACAGAAGAACGATTCTTTCCTCACTCCCCGATCCAGCATCTCATTCGCGAGTCTGACATCGAGGTCCCAAAGCCAGGCACCCGTGCCAGCCCGCGGCAACTGGCTGTTGTGATCGTTAGCGTACTTGAGGAGACCTCCGACTTGCTCCCGGACCTGGTAGGCGCACACGCGTCGTTTGGCTCGTTCCTGCCCGTTCGAGTCGAGCATGCCGAGGACGCCCAGCAGGAAGGCGGTGCACAGGATACCGACGATGGTGTCGACTTGTGTCAATCTCGTTCTCGTATTCATATCAGCCTCCGCGCACGCGTTACATTGCGGCTCCCAAAACCAGCACACGATTCGATGCACTTTCGGATAGTCCGTGATCCGTAGGATCGCTCACGATAACCGTATGGTCGGGCCCGATGACGGGATAACTCAGCCATTGATCCGCCTTCGTCTGGGCAACGATCCTGCCCGCGGGGTCCACGACATACAAGTACCCGCCGTCACACGCGGCGTACACGCGGCCGGCTTTGTCGACCGTCAGCGTGAAGGTGCCGAAGTCCCCCAATCGAACTCCCCATTTGATGGTGCCATCGGGATTGACGGCCCGCAGATAAGGATCGGTGAGGCTGACGTAGATCGTCCCGTCCGGCCCCAGAACGGGCTCGGACCATCCGCCTGCGTCGTTTGAAGGCGTCGTCTGATTCGGATCGGGGCGATACCAGCTCTGATTGGGGTCGGTCAGGTCCGTCACCCACAGGATCGCCCCATCTTTCTGCCTCACGGCGTAGAGGGAATCGTCGTGCCCGAGCATCTGGTAGATGAGGCCGCCGGGCCCCACGACCGGTGAAACGATCAATCCGGTTCCCCGGGGGAACTTGCACGTCCATTTCGCGGCGCCGTCCGCAGGGTTCAATGCGTACAGGTTCGGATCGCTCGCAGCGCCGATGTAAATGGTTCCGTCGTCAGCCAGGGCGGGAGAGGAAAAGACCGCCGGCGGTGTGGGCCTGGTCGAGACGAACGAATGCTTCCACATGGGAAGCCCCGTGTTATCCAATGCGTAAACAGAGCCATCGTTCGATCCAAAGACGAGAATGCCGCTCGGTCCAGCCGCCGCAGACCCGCACAAGGAGCCGCCCGTCTGGTACTTCCACTTCAAGGCCCCTGAAGGATCGAGGGCGTGCAGCGCGCCGGACTCGCACCCGATGACGATGGTACCGTCCGGCGTAATGGTAGGGGCGCTCGTCAGGGGGGAGTTGGCATCGTAGGTCCAATCGACGCCGCCTGCGCTCTTCAGGCAGTAGAGGACGCCATTCGCGCATGCGATGTACATGCGTCCCTGTTTGTCGAGGACAACACTCGCCTCAGTGGGGGCGTTCGTCGCGAAGGTCCGCTGCACATCGACGGAGGTCGGCCCTTCCAGCACGCTGAGTCCGGTGCGTTGAGCCCCGCCGCCCAGCGATCCCCAGAGGGGAGAAGTGCCGGTATCAGCCCCCGCGTCCAGAGCACCTGCAAGTTGCCACAATCCGAGGAACACCACGCCACATACGGCGAGAACCGAGTTCTTCATAACACTCGCTCCTATTCTGTCCGCACAGCGACTCTCTCAAGCCGCAGGTCCATGCCCGATTCCGCACGACATGGCCCATTTCGAGTTACCTGTCCATCTGGCTGCGGCCAATCTGCTACCTGTAAAGTCCGGCGGACGTCAGAACGTTACAGAAAAAGACAGGAGATTTCTCAACTGTGCAGAATGGGAGCCTCACCGCCGTCAGCCTCGGTCAAGGGGCTTGTGTCTTCTCCGCATCACCACCAGAAGCTGGGAGGGTTGACGTAGCGGACGTGGTCGGTGTCGCGGATTTCCATCTCATTGAACGGTCGCCAGGCAGCGTGGCCGTCGAGGAAGCCGATGGTTCCGCCCCAGGGATGTTCAAGATCCCGGAGATGATTCGTTCTGTCGCACACGCCGCAAAGCCTGTGCATGCCTCCCTCGATGTCGGCGAACTTACGGCCGGTCACGACCGCGGGTTCCGGCAGGCTGATGGTGCCATCCACGACCAGCTCCCGGGTGGAGGCATCGGCGAGCTTGGCAGAGGTCAGCCATTTCTTGTTGCCCGACCCCGGAACAGCGCCGCCGGATGTAGTGCCCTGCATCTGAAGGATATAGCCGTAGTTGGTGATGATGAATCCGGTCTCGAGAAAGCGACTGCCGTTCCAGAAGGCGGTAAAGTCCCAGTACCGATCCATGTACTTCTGAGTCGGCACATTGGAGGGACAGTAGAACGACTCCTTCCTCACGCCCCGGTTCAACAAGTCGTTCACGAGCCTTGAGTCAAGATCCCAGAGCCAGTGTCCTGTCGCCGGGCGCTGCGGCAAGCGATCCGCATGGTCGTTGGCGTAGCCGAGAAGACCGGTGAGCTGCTCGCGCACCTGATAGGCGCACACCGTCCGTTTGACCCGCTCCTGTCCCTGTGCGTCGATCATGCCGAGAACACCCACCAGCAAGACTGTACACAGGATACCGACGATGACGTCCACTCGATTCAGCTTCATTTTCAAGTTCATGTCAACCTCTGCACACGATTCCAGATTACCGCGATTGTTCTCACGACATGCCTCCGGCTCCTCAGGGGGTTGTCGCCGCTCCCAGAATGAGGACACGATTACGGGCGCCCTTTTGCAGTCCGTGATCGGTGGGATCGCTCACGATGACGGTCCGGCCCGGCCCGACGACGGGCCGGCTGACCCAGTGCGTCATGACGGTACTCGCGATAATCTTCCCGTCGGGGCTCACGATATACAGGTGCCCGCCCTCCGACGCCGCATAGACGCGTCCCTCCTTGCCGACCGTCAGGGTAAACGATCCGCTGTCTCCGAGTCGCAGGCCCCATTTCAACGCACCGTTCGGACTGACCGCACGCAGATAGGGGTCGCCCAGGCTGACGTAGATGGTTCCATCGGGTCCCAGAACGGGTTCGGACCATCCGCCCGCCTCGTTGGACGCGGGCCTCGTCACGTTGGGATCCGGCTCGTACCAGCCTTGCGCGGGGTCCGCCAACGCCGTCGTCCAGAGGATGGCGCCATCTTCCTGGCTCACGGCGTAGAGATGATCGTCGTGCTCGACCGTCACGTAGACGGCGCCCGCCTCTCCCACCACGGGGGAGACGACCAGACCTGTCCCCGTGCGGAAGCGACACGTCCATTTCACGGCCCCGTTCTCCGGGGCCAGGGCGTACAGTCTCGGATTGAACGCGGTGCCGAGGTAAATCGTGCCGTCGTGCGCCACCGCCGGCGAGGCCAGGATGGCCGCCGGCAGGGGACCGGTGGCGGCGCACTGGTACTTCCAGACCAGTCGCCCGCTGCCGTCCACCGCGTAGGCGTAGCCATCGTTCGAGCCGAAGACCAGGATGCCCTTCGGCGTGACCGCGGCGGAACCACCTAGCGCGCCGCCGGTCGGATACTTCCACTTCGGAATACCCGCGGGGCTGACGGCGTGCAGCACGCCCGATTCGCAACCGACGACGATCGTGCCGTCCGGCCCGAGAGTCGGGGCGCTCGTTATGGGGGAATTGGCATCGTAGGTCCATTCGAGGCTGCCTTCGGCTTTCCGGCAGTAGAGTTTGCCATCCAGGCAGGCGACGTACATGCGTCCTTGCCCGTCGAGGGCGACGCCCGCCTGCACGGGGGCCGGCGTCTCGAAGGTGCGCTGCACTTGGAGGCCGCTCGGACCTTCCAGCGTGCTGAGTCCCATACGTTGGGGCCCGCCGCCCAGCGATCCCCAGAGCGGGACATTGGCATCCGTCGCGGCGTTCGCACCCGCAGCCGCAAACAGCCACAGTGCCGGGGATATCAGGGCCAACGTACGGACAAACGCTGTATTCATGACACGCATTCGCAATCTCCTTCTCCCCGGCGTGGCAGGCAGCCCCGGGTCATCCCATGGCCCCGCCCGTGGATCCTGTCCACGATTCCTGTCTTCTCCGGCCGAGTCATGTCACCGGTAGCATTCTACCCCCGCGTCCCCGGGGGGGGGCAATACCTGATTCTCCCGTCCGGTGTCTGTGAAAACATCCTGGCAGATGCATCTCGGGTGGACTTGGCAGGGGCAGGCCTCTGTGCTTGCCCTGATAGCGATGCGTAGAGAGAAGGGCAGCCACAGAGGGCTGCCCCTACGGCTCACGAAGCATTTCCCGTTATCCACCTGGTGCCGCGCTGCCCGAAAACTTGCACAGGCACCCCCGCCCGATCCGCTCTGATTTGCGCCTTGACTCTCCGCCGGGGACACAGTACGATAGAAATCTGGAAAAAGCGTACGGAAGGGACGCCCCGACAACGTGGCTGGACCTTCGTGTCCGTCGATGCGGAGAACACATGAGAAGACGATGGGCCGTTTTGTCGTTGGTACTATCCCTGTGGGGTGCGGCGCGGGCGGAGACGCCGGTGTACTTCGCCGACCCGATCCTCCAGACCGCGGTGGAGGATGAGTTGTGGGTCCTGGAGCCCACGCCCGGCGATATGCTCGGCCTGCTCAGCCTGAGCTGCGTCAACGGCGGTTCGGGCCCGGGGATCACCGATCTGACGGGTCTGGAATATGCCCTCAATCTCCAGAGCCTCAACGTCCGGGGCAATTCCGTCACCGACATTTCCCCGCTGGCCGGTCTGGTGCAGTTGCAGACGCTCATCGTGAACAACAATCGGATCACCGATCTATCCCCGGTCGCGGGTCTGGTGCAGCTGGAGCATCTGGACGCTCATGAGAATCGCCTCAGCGACGCCTCCGCCGTGGCCGGCCTGACCGCGCTCACCTACCTGAATCTTCACGACAATCAGATCAGTGACATCTCCGCTTTGTCGGGACTGACCCGGCTGACGGGCCTGGTCATCTGCCTCAACAACATCAGTGACATCTCCGCCTTGTCGGGATTGACCTGCTTGCAGGACCTGAACCTGATGGGCAATCAGATCAGCGATGTGACCCCGCTGGTCCTCCTGACGAGCCTGCAGTTTCTGAACCTCGGCAGCAACCAGATCAGCGATGTCTCTCCGCTGCCGGCGTTGACGAGCCTGGAGGATCTGGACCTCAGCGACAATCAAATCACGGACATTGCCCCGCTGGTGGCGTTCACCGGTCTGCACCGGCTCGATTTGAGCAGCAACCCGTTGAGTGACGGCGCGTGTGACGTGTACCTGCCGCAGATCGAGGCCAACAACACCAATATCGTGATTCAGTGCAGTTGTGGTCCGTTCGCCGTGTCCCTCTCCTGCGGCTGGGGCGGGTGTATCGTCCGCCCGGCCGCAACGTCCGGCACCTATGACTATGGCGCGTCGATCTGGCTCGAAGCCGAGGCGATCCCGGGCTTCGCTTTCTCCCACTGGTCGGGCACGATTTACGGCGCCACGAATCCGTACCACCTGATCGTGCGGTCCGATCATCAGATTGTGGCCAACTTTGTCGCGACGTCGGCCGTGCTCTACGTCGACGACGATGCGGCGCCCGACGCCGCTCCAGGGTATACGTCGGACAGCGACCCGCAGGAGGACGGCACCTCGGATCATCCCTTCGACTCCATCCAGGAGGCGATCCGGGCCGCCGCGGACGGAACCGTCATTTTTGTCCGGCCTGGTGTTTATGCCGAGCATGTGGATTTGTTGGGCAAGAAGATCCAACTGGTGGCGCTCGATCCGGCTCACGTGCGGGGCGGACCCTGCGCCACGATCGACGGCACCGATAGCGGCACCCCCGTCACGATTTCGGCGGGGGCCGGCAGTGCCTGCAGCGTGAGCGGCTTTGTGATCACGCGCGGATATGGTTCCCTGGCGGGCGCCATCTCCTGCACGGGTTCGAGTCCCACGATCAGCAACTGTCTGATTGTCGGCAATCGCTCGACCGATCCCAACGGCGCCGCGGTCCACCTGTCCGGCAGCCAGGCCACAGTCACTCAGTGTACGATCGCGGGCAACTACGCCGGTCCCAACGGCGCCGTGCTGACCGCGGTCAACAGCAGCGCCGCCATCAGCAACTCGATCTTCTGGGCCAACACGCCGTATCGCATCCTGTGCCTCGGCACCAACACGCCCTCGATACGCTATTGCTGCGTCGAGAGGGGCGGGCTTGAATCGGGGAACATCGCCTGGGATCCTCTGTTTGTGTCACGCGGCTGCTGGGTCAGCCGGACGAATGCGGAAGTGGTGCTGGGGCCCGCGCATCCCTTGTCGGTCTGGAAGGGCGGCGACTACCATCTGCTGTCCGCAGCGGGCCGCTGGGACCCGACGGCGGCCCAATGGGTCGTCGACGCGGAGACCAGTTCGTGTATCGACGCGGGTGACCCAACCAGCAAAGTCCGCGGCGAGCCGGCGCCCAACGGGAATATCGTCAACCTGGGTGCTTACGGCGCCACGACCGAAGCCAGCAAAACCCCGTAATCTCACCTCCGGTCGCCCCGAGGCGGCCCCGGCGGGGGGTATTGTCACGACATCGCGCCGGAGCGGATCTCTCTTTCTATTTTTTTCTCCAACCGTTTATCTCTCCCCGCCTTCAGTGCACGTTTTCGTTGATTCTTTCGGGTGTTGCGTGTTCGCGCCATGAATCATCCTTTCCCGGCCTGCCTCCGGCCTGACGCAGGCCGCGTCCGACAGACCGCATCACCTCCTTTGTTTCTATTCGGCGCCGGCGTGAATTGTCCTGTATTGTCGGCGTGCGTCCGCAAATCTCCGCCCCCGCAGCGGCGCAGGTCAACCGGGTGCGCGCGGGGTGGTGGGCCGCCGGAAAGCCCGGTCCGGGCGCGGTTTAGAGTTGACACGCTGGATCGAAAATGGTATCATAAGCAGTGGATTAGAAGGAAGGGGTCCTGCCATGCCTCCCCTGGCTGGAGGGGAGTACAACCGCTACGGACAGACAGGCTCAGAGAACAGTTTCGCTGTACGCGTGCGGCGCCCGTGCGCCGGGAAGGAAGGCAGCGAACGGTATAGTTCGGCGCGTCCGAACCTAGGTGATGAGGGTACGAAGATGAAGAGATACTCCATTCTGGCCGTAGCCTGCGTGTGTGCCGTTCTAGCGGTACCGACCCTGGCTGACATGAGCGTTACCGTTCTGGGGCAGGCGTGTCCCTATTTCGCCGGGCAGACCTCCGGCCTGATTCCGGTGGCTGGGACAGGGGACTCGGCAAACTATCATGCGGATGTCTCCAATGCCAATACCATGCCCAGCTCCGTGGATGTGAGCGGCCTGGGCGGCAAGACCATTTCGATCGCCGCGACCGGAACCTGGGGGCATCCGACCCTTAGCGGTGCGGACGGCTACGAAGGCTATGACGAGACCCACGCCGAGTACACGGCGCTGGGGATCAGCTCCGTGACTGACACCCGCCTGAACACGCTGCTGGGCGTTTTCCTGACGGATGCCGCTCCCGTAGCGGGCACGGCCCCCACGGCCCTGGCGTTCGGCAGCGACATGACCAACCCGCTCCTGCAGCAGGCGTTCGTCATCGGCTCCAGCCTGGGGAACATCACCGTCCCGACCGACGCGACGCGCCTGTTCTTCGGACTCAATGACGGCTACGAATGGACGAACAACGTGGGCGCTCTGGACGTCACAGTCTCCGTCGTGCCGCTCCCCGCCGGCCTCCTCCTGGGCCTCTTCGGCCTCGGCACGGCCGGCTGGAGACTCCGCAAGACTGCCTGAGAGCTTCCCACCCCATCGCATGTCGAAGTTTTCCCGAGCAGGCCGCGGTCAGGCCTGCTCTTTTCTTTGTCGCAAGTTGCTGGGAGGACAGGAGTCAGCCCGTCCGGCGGAGCGGCGGACCTTTCTACAGCCACGCCCCCAGACACACCATCGGCGGATGCACCCACGATCCCGTCCCCTCTGACGTCGTGTGATCCTTGAGATCGGGTCCTTCATGGTGGATCATCTTGATGGCTCTTCACCTTGGCGTGTGGGTCGGATGCGTCCGGGGGATCGGTTTGGTATAATGGGCCGGTCGCACGGGCGTGCTCCGTGGACGAAAGGATGGATAGAACCCGATGAACTCACCGAACTTGAAACGTGCGGTCCTGCTCACGCTCCTTCTCCTGCCGCCGGCCTGCGCCCGGGCGGCGGAACCGGTAACGGTTTCCGTGTCTGTCCGGCGCCCGGGGGCCGAAGTGTCACGCAGCACCCTGGGCCTGAGCTATGAAACGAGCCTGCTGCTGCCGGACGCCAACGGCGTTCACTATTTCCGTCCCGACAACAAGCCCCTGGTGACCCTTTTCCGGACGCTCGGCATCAAAAGCCTGCGCATCGGCGGCAATTCCGTGGACGCGCCGACGATCCCCGTTCCCGGCGTGTCGGATGTCACGGCTCTCTTCGAGTTCGCTCGGGCGGCCGGAGTGAAGGTGATCTATTCCGTGCGCCTGCAGGAACCCGCCGACAGCAACGCCGCGCCCGGTGCCGGCTCCCGGGTGAATGCCGCTGCGGCGGCGCGGATCGCCCAACTCATCCACGAGCGCCATGCCGACGTGCTCGACTGTTTCGCCATCGGCAACGAGCCCGGGTACTATAAGGACTACGCCGTGTATAGCGCCAAGTGGAAAGCCATCCACGACGCGATCATCGCAGTGTATCCGGAGGCGAAATTCTGCGGGCCGGACCAGAACCCGTCGCCCGATCTGGATCAGAAGATGGTGCGCGATTTCGGCACCGCCGGCCTCGTGAAGATCACGCAGCACAGTTACCCCTTCGGCTGCTCCTACCGCAACCCCGGTGCCGGCCAGAAGGACGTCGCCCGGCTCGTGCCGTTCGCTGCCGCCGAGTCACGAGAGAAGATGCTGGCACCCGACGCGTACCAAGTCTACCAGGGCATCTACGAGGGCATCGCCGGCGCGATCGCGGGCACATCCGTATCCTATCGCCTGACCGAGACGAACAGCTTCTGGTTCAGCGGCCTCCAGGGCGCCAGCGACAGCTACGCCTCCGCCCTGTGGGGCCTGGATTATCTGCACTGGTGGGCGGCCCATGGCGCCGACGGCCTCAACTTCCATACCGGCGACCGCACGGGCGGCGCCACGTCGCTGCCATGCCGCTACGCGGTCTTCGTGACATCTGCGCGCGGCTATGAAGTGCGCCCTCTGGGCTACGCCCTGAAGTTGTTCGATCTCGGCGGCCGCGGCCGCCTGCTCTCCGTTGCGACCGCGCCGGCCACGCCCGTGACTGCCTACGCCACGCTGGATGCCGGCACGGTCTTCGTCACGCTCCTCAACAAATCCCACGGTCCCGTGGCCCGGGACCAGCCCGTGCAAATCAAGTGGGACGCCCCGTGCTCGGATTCCGGGGCCCAGGTCATCTTCCTGCACGCCCGCAACGACGATCTCGCCGCCGGTTCCGCCGGCGTCGCTCTGGGCGGCGCCCCCATCCAGGAGGACGGCACCTGGTCCGGCCGCTGGACGCCGTTGCCGCCGGCGGCCGTGAGCAACGACACGATGACCGTGACTCTGCCCCCGGCAAGTGTGGCGGTGGTGAGAGGGACCCTCCGGTAATCGGCACCGACACGGCGTGTGCCTTGTTGTCCCGCGGGAGGGCGGGAACCAGCGGTTCACCATCCATAAACAAAAACAGCTACCCACTCAGCATGGGTAGCTGTTCCGAATCAGCCTTGGGCTCAGCGTCCACGAGACGGCCCCGGCGGTTTCCGGCGTGCCGGAAGGCCGCGTGGATGTGTCACCCTCTCATCAATGTTTGCGCAACTTCCACCGTGCCGTCGCCAGCCCCAGGAGACCGAGCAGGACGCCTGCGGGCAGGGGGACGGGCGTGGTTGCCGCCGTGAGCAGGTTCTCGAACATTTGGGCATTGTCGTATGAGGCC
Organism: uncultured Pirellulales bacterium; assembly: GCA_964421295.1. Lineage (GTDB taxonomy): Bacteria > Planctomycetota > Phycisphaerae > Sedimentisphaerales > Anaerobacaceae > PLanc-01. Next base: position 4,754 of record CAYQXM010000084.1, on the reverse strand, counting down.
GAATAGACATTGTCCCAGACGTTCTGGTCCGTGATGAGGAAGATGCTGCCGGCGCCGATGTTCTCATAGCCCATCATCACTTGCGAATGATCGGTGCCGACCATCAGGGCCTGCGCGTTCCCGGTCAGGTTGAGTTCCGCAAAACAGGCGTAGTTGTACGTGTCGACCCCGGCGGTCAACGAATGATCGAAGATCTGTCCGTTGTTCCGGGTGGCATCGTGATAGCCCCCATCGGGCCAGTTGTTGATGATCGAAATCCCGCTGCCGAAGTAGGCCAGCGCTTGCCCGATGCGGTTGTTCTCATCCGGAGCGTAGAGGCCGTGCTCACCCATGAACGCGATACGCCCGCCGTCGGCTATGAAGTCGCTCATCTGGCTCAACTCCGTGGCGCTGTAGGAGTCGGCGGGTTGTACGGCCCACAACAGGCCGATCCCCGACAGGTTGTCGAGGTTGCCGAGGATCGCTGATGAATGACCCGGCAGACTGTTGTAGAAGCTGTTAATGACGTTCAGATCGTACCGATCGCCAAAGACGCCGACCTGGTCGGCGGAGGCGCTGCCGCAGCACGCCAGGACTGTGACAACTGCCAACAAACACTGTACACTCTTCTTCATAACACCTCCTCCATTGAACGGGAGTACTCCCGACAATTCATCTGGCGCGGCTCAGTGCCATGCCAGCTATATGCGTGAGTCAATCCTTGGGATGCGATTGCATCGGTGATGCGAGAAGGGCGTCCTGCCGCCTGCCGGACGTCAATTACACCACTTTCTCGGACTTGTGTCAAGAAAGGAGCGGTCCGAATGTGACTGCGCCGGCATTGATGTTAGATAAATTCAGTGCCTGTCGCGACTTATGGGATGTCGCCCCGCTCAGTGGCCAAAGTCTTTTTTGTGGACAGTCTTTTGCGTACACCTTTGGGATATCGCCCCGGAGGACAATCTCTTGCCTCAGGTGACGGCTGCGTCGGCCTCCTGTGAGGCTTGTCGTTCCCGGCGACCCGCTCGTCCCTCTCGGCTCGCGCCCAGACCGTGAGCCCGAAATTAAGGACGGGGCTCCTGGTGGCGGCAGGCTGCGCCCCGACGCGTCCGTCCGCGCGGATCCTGGGGGGGGCCGGGATCTGGCCTGTCGCGACGCACGCAGGGATAGAGTGGGAGACGCACCGTAGTTGTCCCGATCTTCCCTCGGTTATGTCCTCCACTTGCCGCCTCGGTCCCGCCTGGTCTGTCCTTGGGATGTCTATGTCCGCCCTGCGCCGACGGACGAATCTTAAAAAAGCTAAAGAAGCTATTGAAATTGCCTATCTTAACTGCTATTCTGTAGTACGCAGGCATTGTATTACCGGAAATGCCCGTATTGTCTGTCTGTAGATATCGCTGCTAAGATGGAGGAGTGTGGTGATGGTGTCCAGAAACTCTCTATTGCTGAGATTGGCCGCAGCCGCCGTAGTCGCCGTTCTATCTGCCTCCGCGGGAGCCTCGCTGATCACGTCTCCCATAGGATATACCGGACCCGCTCTTGATCTATCTGCTTATGCTACCGGAGCTTATAATTACACGTTCGGTCCCAGTGCTATTCCGGGCGGCATCACGTTCACCGCTGCACCGGATGGTGGGGGCAGTACCGGAGAGGGTTCTGTCTTGGGGCAGGGAATGTATGGTCTGGGTACTAACGGGCTTATCGGCGATGAACCCGTGTACGCGGGATTGAACTCCGACGGTGGATACGCCCAGTTCACCTTCGCCACGCCGATCAGCAGTTTCGGCGCGTATTTCAACTATGCCCCGGAAAGTGGAACCCCCGCGACGATTTCCGTTCTGGACGCGGACAACAACGTCCTCGAAACCTGGGACTTGACCGTTGCGGCACCTATTTCAACACCGGACGGCTATAACCAGTTCATGTTCCGAGGTATCGATCTGGGTGCTGGAACATTTATGACGTTCCGTTTCAGCAGCTCTTACATCGTGGCCACGGGAAGTCCCACGGGGACGATTACTTCTTCGGTACCGGTGCCCGGCGCGATCCTGTTAGGTGCCTTCGGAGCGGGCCTTGCCGGCTGGCTGCGAAGACGCGGGACGATCTAACCAACATAGTCGGAGCTGAGTCAGGCAATTGAAAAGGGCCGTATGCATCCGCACGCGGCCCTTCTTATTGCGCTCTGATCACTAATGCCGTAACGTCCCCGTCTCATTTGGTGGGGGCGCGGTAGGGGCCGGGGTCCCGCACGGCTCCCCAGGCTTGACCGTCGGCGTCCACATCGAAATTGAAGTCGGGGAAGTCCTGGCGCCACGTCGCGATATAGCCGTCGAGGTCCGTGCCCTTGCCTCTGGCGGCGCTGCCGACCTTCAGATGATAGTCACCCCCGGACACAAACACGTCTCGCGGCAGGGCGCAGCACTCATGGGCCGCCAGGGAGATGGGTTGTCCCTGCCCGTCGATCGGAATGAGGGTGCCGGCCCGGCTGGCGAGGAAGAGATTGTAGTCACGGACTCCGCCGGCAAACGAGTTCTGGCGGGCGAAGATGTTGTTCAGGTACACGTGGTCCGCCGCGCCGTTGGACAGGCCGATCCCGTTGCCCACCCAGATGTTGTGGAAGTAGTAGTTGGCGCCGCCGGAGGTGGCGGGGCCGTTTTCGCTCAAGCCGCTGGCCGACGAGTCGATGATATTGCCCCACAGCATGACGTTGCCCTGGGACTGAATCGCGAATGTCACGCGGTTGTTCGCCAGCGAGTTATAGGCGATCAGGGTGTCGCTCCCGCCGTAGACGGCGATGCCGTTGCCGTGGATGCCGGACTGGCCCACGCTATTGAACCATACGCCGTTGCGATAGCTGAGACCGGGGTCGCCGCCGATGTAGATATTCGTGCCGGCGACGTCGCTGAAGCTGCACCCCGTCACCCGGCTGTCGATCGTGTAGCTGCCCAGCAGGGCGCCGTTCCCACCGATGTGGTTGAACGTGCAACTGTCGATGCGCCCCCGATCCATATATTCGAGCCGGACCGCGTCGCTGGTGCACTGGGTGAACGTGCAGTTCTCCACGCAGACCCCGTGCCAGCGCTCGCCGCCACCGTCGACGTAACCGATGCCGGCGGCGCCGTTGCGGAACGTCAAGCCGTGGATCGTGAGGTAATTGCCGACCGTCGTGTCACCGGCAACGAGCAGGCCGTAGTTGGGAGCGCCGGACGACGCAATGGTGCGCACCCGCCCGTTGGTCAGGCTACTCGTGTCGATCGGCCAGTAGAGAATCTGCCACGCTCCCGCGTGCCCCGTACACACCCATTGGCCGGGCCGCACGATGGACATCGGATGATTGCGGATCGCGTAGGCGTCCGGCTGGGCGCCCTGCGTGAAGTCGTAGGTCAGTCCGGCCAGGTAGAGCTTGTGATCCGCCGCGCTGAAATCTGTCACGGTCCCGTACTGGAACCAGTTGTTCGCGCCGTGCGACCAGTACACGAACGTGCAGCCATTCCAGAAATCCTCCGTCTGGGTCAGATGGAACGCGTCGACGAGAGTGCTGTGCTGGCCGAAGTTCGCCCGGGCGATCGGGATGTAATCGAGCTCCTCCTGGCCGACCCCGTGAGTCGGCGTCGGAAATTGGGCCTGATCTCGTATCGTCCCGTTTTCGAACAGGGACCGGATGACGCTGGTGCTGGTGGTCTTGTAGATACGATCCCAGTTCGGATGGACCTGCCCATCCCAGACGAGGCAGGGATCGTCGCTCCGGCACGGCGTCCAGCCGGTGAGCGCCACCGTGGGCTCGAGGTACACCGCTTCGCCCGCCGCGGCGGCAATCGTGATCGGCCGGCCTTCGGTGCCGCTGACGGTGGGGGTAATCTGCTCGGAGTAAGTCCCCCCGCGTATGCACACCGTATCGCCGGGCGCGGCGCCATTCAGGGCGTAGTTGATGGTCTTGAAAGGTGCGGTGCTCGACCCCGCCCCCTCCGCGTGGGAGTCGACCCCGTTCACATCATCGACCCAGAACGTCACGGCCTTCGCCGGCTGGGCCACGCCCGCACAGGCGACCAGGCTGATCAGCATCACGCCCAGAAGAAGCGATATTGACCCACGATGCGACCCACCGTTCTTGATTTCCGACCCGCTATAGATGCTGGTATCGGCCATTGACATACTCCTCCCACCCATCGAATTGCTGTATCCGGGACTGTCCAGGTACAAAGATGCGTGGGCTCCTCCGTGGCCAAAGCCCAGAATTGACCTTTCAATGATACCATACGGGGGGACTGCAAACAAGCCGAATTTGTCCGCCGGGACTCTACGGGTGCATGGCAGGACTGTGGCGGTTCAGGCGGGTGGGGCCTGATTCTCTCTCCAGTATGTTCGCAAGCCCTGCTGGCGAACGATCGCGGTCGCGGGAATCTGAAACAGAACGAGGCCGGCGTCAAATATGTCGGCGCAACCGCAGAGAGTGTTGAGGGTGGAAACAAACGCGACCCAGCCCCAGGCCACCTGTGCCACGGCAGCTACCAGCAGGGGGGCGAAGCTGATGACCGCCAGAGGCGCCAGGAGGATGGCGACGAAGCGGTTGCGTGTCATCACGCCGCTGTAGTGCCCGTAAAAACCTACCGAGGGCCCAAAGCCCAGAATGGAGTGGGCCGACCGTCCCACCCCCGGGTGGACCAGCACATGGATCAGCTCGTGAACGACGACCATCCCCGCAAACGCAACCAGGAAGCCGGCCAGGGACATGGTGGAGGTCACATCTCGCACCTGCAGGGGTGTCACCGCCAACC
>CAYQXM010000083.1:0-24484 GCA_964421295.1 uncultured Pirellulales bacterium | reverse complement strand
TACGGATTTCCATGAATGCCTCGTGCGGCAGCCACGGATACCTCAAGCACACGCCCGGCACGTCCCCTTTGAACACGGGTGCGATGCGGACATCATGGGGGTGAAGCCGAACCACTTGCTCGGACCAGTACGCGCGTGGGACCTCCCCAAAGGGCGCATCTCCCTTGGAGGAATCGCGAGGCCTGGCCAGGGTCTCGACGGCCCACGCTTGAAGTGCGGCCTGCCCTCCGGTTCTCGCCACCATCAGTTGCGTGCGAAGCACCAGAACGCGGTTCGGTATGCGACCAAACCAAACCGCCGCGAAGACTCCCACAACAATCAAAAGGGCCGCAAAATGCCTCCCCGGAAACGACCGGCTTTGGATCACCTGCGCGACGCCACGAACCAAGAGACCAATCGTCGCACCGGCGAGCAGAAGGAACAGCAGAACAAGCCCGAACAAACTCCAAAGCGTCATGCCATAGATCAGGCCGTGAAGAAGGCAGAGGGCAACGAGCACAACAGCGCCCAGGGCTGTCGTCAAGGGTGATGATATCCATTTTTTCATGCCGGCGCTTCCCACAAACCTGTGCTCCCCTAGGGTGTGCCCTGCACACCGACGCCCATTCTGTCACTGGCATTGCCAGGTTCCTTCGAGCCCGAACACGTCATCTCCAGGAACAATACACCATTGTACCTGCGAGGGATGGAAGAGAGCAAGCACACATGGGGTCAACTCTGAACACTTGACGCGCCTGTCAAGTGTCAAGAGTTGACCCTCCTGTCCTTACGGCCAACGCTGGCAGATTGAAACGGTCTTCAGCATGCTCAAACGCAACATGGGATCGGCGTTACGGGCGCGGAGTCACCACAGCCAGAACACATATTGTGACATTTCTCATCTGTTCTCCCGATTTCCGCCCTTCTCAGACTTGGGCTCGTCGTCCGCAAAACAGAGAACGGCTGCGACGGCACTGGCGGCGGTCTGACTTTGAATGTCAGCTCCCGCCGGGATCGTCCAGTCGCTGCCCATGATGTTGTCGGTGGGCCGGCGGTGGCGCCATGCGGCGTCGGCGTTGGCTTTCATCCAGGGCAGAAACTCCGTGCGGCCGCCGTCCCGGATCAGCAGTTTCATGTAGCGGATGAAGATTCCCTTGAACGCGCCGCCGTCACCCTGGCCTTCGTCTTTCAGGATCTGCTGGTCGGCGACGCAGAGATTGCCCCTCGTCCAGTCCGCCGTTTTGATCGCATCGTCGAGGTAAGTCCGGTCCTTGGTTTGCCGGTAGAGAAGGACCGCGGCCCCGATATAGGTGCCCTGATTATAGGTCAGTGAGAAGCGGTTGACCCGGGGGGCTTGTCGGACGCTGTCGTAGCGGATGGAGTCGAAGACCTTGCCCGTTCCGTCGGTCAGGGTCTTCTTTTGCCAATCGTAGAGACTCTTCGCCTTCTCCAGGTACGTGGCATCCTTCAGCAATACGGACAGCCGCACCGCGGCGATAATGGCGGGACAGTTGATGCAACTGTTCTTGGAAGTCCGCTCGTTGATCCAGTAGAGTCCGCCACCCAGCGCGGTATCCAGGAAGTTGTCGTAGACAAAGTCGAAACTGCTTTTCGCTTTCTTCAGGTAGCGTTCATCGTTGGTGATCCGGTAAGCCCGCGTGCAGGCGATGGCCCACCACATGATGTCGTCGTTGTATTTGTTGGTGGTCCAGTCCGGGTACTCTTTGATGAACCCGTCATAGAGGTCATCGATCTGACGCTTGACCCCCGCGCTGCCTGTGCGGTCGTACTGATCCATCACCACGTCCCAGAGCTGCGCCGAAAACCAGAAGTCAGCCTTCTTCGAGCCCTGCTCTTCCTTGCGGAAGAACTTGGCGGCCGAATCCCAGTAGACCTGGTTCAGTGAACTGAAGGCCGCATCCGCCTCCGCCGACGTCACCGCCCGGGCGTCTCTCGCGAATGGAGGGCACCAAAAGGTCAAGAGCACCAGAGCACATGCGATGATGATTCTCATGAATCCCTTCCTTTCCTGCGGTAATCACCGGTCGAAATCCAGCGAAATTCAGGAGGCGAGACTATCCCCAGAAAAGTGTCACAAGAAGGAAGAGGCCAACGCAGACGATCGCGTTACGTAACAGGCTCATGGCCACACTCAAGCAGTTCGCACGTTCTATGATGATGAGGCGGTTCAGTTCAAGGCAGTTCAAGAGCTCCCGTTTTGCGGGCTCGTCTGCGAGGAGTGGAGGTTGTCCCTTCAGGTCCGGGCGATACACCTGTCCGACCCTGTAGCTCCGCAGGGACATGATTGCACTGACCAGGAAATAGGAAATTCCCACACCCAAGAGAACGATGCAGCCAATGCGTGGTGCTCTGGCCATCTGGGTGATTATCTTCTCATCTCGGCAGAAAGCTATGGCTGGCGTCAGGAGAGCCAACCCTGCACCAACAGCGAAAACATTGTTTCTCGCCTTATCTTCTATTCGTTCGAGGCGATGCTTGTCCTCGTCAAAATGCCTCTGGATGACATCTATAGAGAGTTGAAGACGCTCGTCACCTTCGGGTGCACCATTCTCACAACACCTCGCCAATCCGCAAGAAAGCCTTCGGTGCGCACGAATGCATGCACCCAAAGAACCAAGAAGAAGGTAGTCCAACCCCACAACAAGGCCAACCGCCAACCTCAACAACATCCTCTTCGGGAACAGTGTTCGGATTGAATCCATGAGGTGTCCACCAGCCTATTGGCAACGCTCCGGTCGATGGGTAGGTTTGCGCGATCAACAAGCCAAGCCCATTCACCCGTTGGGTTAATTTCCAGGAAGAAATAATGTCCATCTACCAAGGCAAGATCGATTGCCCCATAGTTGAGCCCTAGATGACGCACTAGGTCGCGACACATTCTGGCGATTGCATGAGGAGTATCGAACGGCCTGAAAGTAGCACTGGTCTTCCTTTGACGCCAATCGCCTTCGATGGGCGCGCCATCCTGGGTGACCGATGCGGAGAAGACGTCAGGACCGACAACGGTGATACGCAAGTCCGTCTTCCCCGTCAGTGCTTCCTGGAACACGACCGGGGTCATCTGAACTTGCTCCTGGCGGATTTCTGCGAGCGGCACAATATTGGTGTAGCCAAAGACCTCCTTGTCTCCTTCTCGCAGGAGAACAGTATCCAATCCTTTGATCGCAACGGACTTGGGCCACTTCTGGTTCATCCCAAGCAATTCGAGCGAATTGGTGACGACAGTATGCGGTATCTCAAAACCCATTCTGTGCGCAATCGCAAGTTGGAGCGCCTTGTGTTCGGCCGTGTAGGTTGCTGCCGGGTGGTTCATCCAGCATGGTTTGTCCAGTATCATCAAATTGCGCAGGAAGGTCGCCCATTGATATCGCTGGAAGTCCTCCAGAGGGGTCCGATCCGAACCACCATAATCTCGCAGAAACACTGGGCGACGATAGAGAATGGATACAAGACTGTCGGCGGTCAACCGAAATTGGCTGCCAGCCATCTTGACAATTACTTCTCCCGCCGTCGGGTCCAGCGAGACTGCGATTTCTGGCAAGTCCTCCGAATTGACACGCAGGTATCGGACATCCATTTGCCGAAGCACCGCAACCACGTAGTCGCACGTCATGTCATAGCGACTCGCAAGAATGAGAACCGCCGGTTCGATCAAGTGTACTGCCTTCCTGCCGAGGTACAGTGACCTCTGGGCGTGCCCCTATTCGCTCTTGTGATCCTCGCCAGTCTCAATGTCCTCCTTTTTGGTCTGAGGCCCCCTCCGGAGAGGCGTCGCCGCCAACAACTCTCCCGTTGACTCCAGGATCCACGCGCCGATCAAAGGATCATATTGGCAATCTATGGGAGACAGACGTCCTCGAGGACGTGGATAGACTGATGCTTTCTGAAGCAAGATATGACTCGTCTCCATCGGATAGCTCCTTTCTCGGTCTCTCCTTCTCCACTCTTTTCATCTCAGACGGGGGTGGCACCTGATCGTAGTCGAGACTCCACGTCGGGCAACCTCCAACCGCATTATGCACCTCGGCGGCATCCCAGGCAACCGTAAAACTGCCTGTATGTAGTTAAGTAGGTATGCCATGCAGGCAGGTGCCCTTGATTCGGACCGCCCCCATATCAGGCAGGACCGGGTCCCGGTCTTAGTCAGTAATACACGCCGTGTATCATTTTGCGCAGGGTTCGGTATATATCGAGTGAATGCGACACGTGTCGTGACTACGTAGAAATTTCGCATCAAAAGGCTAGCGCCCTGGGACAATCTGCGAAGATTTTGAAGATTTTTTTATTCCTTGCGGGGCAAGGAGTTATCGCTCTACTGGAGTCGAACTGTTCCGGGTAAACTAGCATCAAAAGGCTAGCGCGGCCCCATTATAGAGAGACCGCGTGGTCTCTGGGATGTTTGATTTTTGATGTTTGATGGTTGATTGAAAATGACAACTGAGAACTCAAAACTGGGGACGAACGATTCGCCGCTCTGCGGTGGCACGTTGCCTGAGGTCTGCAGCCTGAAGCCTGAAGCCCCGGTCCGTGACTGCGGCCACTGCGTGCGTGCGGCGAACGTCTGGAATGGTCCGGCGGGCGAATTGATGTGCGTCGTGCTTCCGGGGCACGAAGGTTTGCTTTCGCATGTCGCGGCGGAGGCGTGCGTGGGTGACTGTCGGAGTTTCACGGCCAGGCGGGAGCCGATCATCCAACCGCAAACCCCGGAGCCGCCGGATGCGAGTTGCCGGTATGTGCCGCTGACGCGCGGGTACTTTGCCCTCGTCGATGCGGCCGATTACGATTTGGTCATGCAGCACAAATGGAACGCGACCAGCGAGCAACGGGGAACGGTCTATGCTGCGTGCCGGCACAAGGGTAAGACGCTTCTGATGCACCGGCTCATCAAGAACGCGCCCCCCGGGAAGGTGGTCGATCACATCAACGGACATGGGTGGGACAATCGCCAGGGCAATCTGCGTCTCTGCAACCAGATGCAGAACCAGTGGAACCTGCACACCGCACGTGGGACGTCACGATTCAAGGGCGTCTCATGGAGCAAGCAGCATCAGAAATGGCTGGCGACGATTCGGTGCCGGGGCAAGTCGATCTACCTGGGCCTCTTCGACAATGAAGTCGACGCCGCCCGGGCGTACGACGACATGGCGACGAAACTGTTCGGGCCGTACGCTCACCTGAACTTCACGTATCCCAGACGATACGTTAGCCTGAGCGGGACGATCCATGTCCACAGTCACGCCTCGGCACGACTGACCGTCAGCCGGAAATCGGAAATTCGAAGTGGTCAAGGCTTCGGGCCTCAGACTTCAGGCTTCAGGTACGCACAGTCTCCAACCGGTGGTCTGCGGGCAAATTGCAGAGAGGCCTTCCGCCTGAAGATCGGAGGCTGGGCACGCCTGAAGCCTGAGGCCTGTAGCCTGAAGCCTGTCGTCTTACATTTTCGTCAGATTCGCGTACTGGAGCAGCAGCGACTTGGTCTGGCCGGTGTTGAACTGCACCGTCACGACGCTGTTGGCGCCGAGGTCGACGTACTTCTTCACATGGCCCAGGCCGAAGACCTTGTGCCGGACGAGCTGGCCGGGGGCGTACTCGGGTGGCTTTTCCGCCGGGGGCGGAGATTGCGAATTGCGGATTGCGGATTGCGGATTGGGGCTGTACGAACGTATGCTGTGGCCGAACTGGGGCCTGCCATTGCCACTCGATGTTCCCGGCCGCGAGAAGCCATCGGCAAACTGGCGTTTGCCGCTGCCACTCCCACTCCAGCCGCGGTCGTATTCGAGGTCGTGGGAGGACTCGTCACTGTGGTCCCCGTCACTGTCGCAGTCGACATGCGGGGCGTAGTCGGAGCCTATTTCGAACAGGAAAGGCGACGGGGTCGTGCGCAGGGTCTGGCCGCGGATCGTGCGGTATTGGGCGTAGCTGATGTGCAGGTCGGTGCGCGCCCGCGTGACACCGACGAAGAACAAGCGGCGTTCCTCTTCGAGGTCGTCGCCGTCACGGGTGCCCCGCTCGTGCGGGAGCAGGCCGTCTTCGAGGCCGATGATGAAGACGTGGTCGAACTCCAGGCCCTTGGCGGCGTGCAGCGACATGAACGAGATGCGCTGGCTGGCCGCATCATAGGCGTCGGCGTCACTGAAGAGGGCAATCTGCTGGAGGTAATCGAGCAAGGCGGGCTCCGCCGTCGACTGGTCGTAGTGGGTGCCCGTATTGATCAATTCCTCGACGTTTTCCAGGGCGTCCAGTCCTTCGGGACCGCTGCCTTTGAACGATTCTTCCAGGCCGGTCTCTTTAAGGACGCGCTCCATCAGGGGCCCGACCGGTCCAGTGCTTTCGCGGCGGAGTTTTTCGAGCAGCGCTGCGAACGCGGCCAGCTTGGTCTGGGCGGGTTTGTTCAGCGACGTGATCTCGTTGGTCCGGGTGAGGGCTTCGGTCAGGGTGATCCCCGCGCGGGCGGCGAAGTCACGCGCCCGCTCGACTGTCGTGTCCCCGATGCCGCGGGTCGGGGTGTTGATGACGCGCACCAAGGCAATCTCGTCGGCGGGGTTCGCCAGCACGCGCAGGTAGGCGAGCACATCGCGGATTTCCTTGCGGCTGTAGAACTCGACGCCGCGCACGACCTGGTACGGGACGCGGTTCCGGATGAACGCCTCTTCCAGGACGCGGCTCATCGAGTTGACGCGGTAGAACACGGCGATCTGGTTGGCCGGGACGTTGCGGGCGAGCAGCGCCTTGGTCTCGCGGGCGATGGCGTCCGCTTCCGTGGCTTCGTCGGGATAGGCCTCGACGGCGACGCGCCCGGCGTCCTTGCGGACGGGGATGAGGCTCTTTTCCTTGCGGTTCACGTTGCGGGCGATCAGCGCATCGGCGACCTTCAGGATCGCGGCGGTGCTGCGGAAGTTCTCTTCGAGCTTGACGATCTCGGCCTGGGGCCAATCCTTCTCGAAGGCGAGGATGTTGCGGATATCGGCCCCGCGCCAGCGGTAAATGGACTGGTCCGGGTCGCCGGTGGCGCAGATGTTGCCGTGGTGGACGGCCAGGGCTTTGGCCAGGCGGTATTGGGCGTGGTTCGTGTCCTGGTATTCGTCGATCAGCAGGTAGCGCCAGCGCGCGGCCAGGGCCCGGGACACGGCCTCGTCCTTTTCAAGGAGCAGCGCCGTCTTCATGAGCAGGTCGTCGAAATCCACGGCGTTGTCCTGGGCGAGAATGGCCTGGTATTTCGCGTAGACTTTGGCCAGGGCCTGCGAGAAGAAGTCGACCGCCCTTTCCTGGAATTCGGCGGGGTCGGTGAGCTTGTTTTTCAGGGTCGAGACGGCGTCGAGCATTTTGCCGGGGACGAAGGTCGTCGCGTCCAGCTGGCAGTCCTTGATGGCCTGCTTCATGGCGCGGGTCTGGTCGCCATCGTCGTAGATGCTGAAGTTGGGCTGGATGCCGGCGGGCTCGGCGTAGGCGCGCAGGATGCGGACGCACAGCGAGTGGAACGTGCTGATCTGGGCGCCGGTCCAGCCGCCCAGGTTGCCGGCGCGCAGGCGCATCTCCTCGGCGGCCTTGTTCGTGAACGTGATCGCGCAGATCTGGTACGGCTTGACGCCGGAGTCGATGAGCGCGGCGATGCGATACGTGATGACGCGGGTCTTGCCGCTGCCCGGTCCGGCCAGCACGAGCAAGGGACCCTCCTTGTGCAAAACGGCGCGGCGTTGCGACGGGGTCAGCGGGTCCAGGAATCCTTCCGGCAAACTCAAAACACACCCTCCTTACGGTTGCGACGGCGATGGGGACTGCGATTGTTGTTGGGCCTGCACCCTTTCCAGGACTTTCTGGTCCGTCTGGTACAGCTGCTCGTACAGGTCCGGCTTGTCCCGCTTGAGGCGGGCCATGAGATTCTGGCGGACGAAGAGCGGGTAGGCGTCACTGCTCATGAACTGACGAAAGGCCACGTACTTCAACCACGCCAGGTCCGGCAGATCGATGCGCTCCGACGGGCCGAATTCGTCATAGTAACGCTGGAAGCTGCGCTGGGCGAGCTGTTCCATGGCGACGGACGCGGCGTCCTCGGACATGGCGTAACGTTCGAAGGCACGCGTCAGCAGGAGCACGACCATCTCGGTGACATCCTGAATGCCGAGGCTCTCGCACTCCTCGGTGAAGCGTGCGACCGCGTACTCCTCCACCGAGACGTTGAATTCCGGCCGCGGGTAACGGGTGCGGAGTTCGGTCATGATATGCGTCGCCTGGGTGTCCAGCCCGGCGAAGTAGAACGACAGCACCGCGTTGCGGAGCATGTTGCGATGCCCGTTTTCGAAAGACTCCTTGCGCGTGGCGTCCGTGCCGTACTTGGCCATGACGGCCAACAGGTACTTGTTGTAGGGCGTGAAGAAACGCAGGTCCGGGCTGAGAAAGACCTCCCGCTCCATCGGCGGGGCGCCGTCGCCCGTGCTATCCGCCTGCACGGCGACGCCCTGGAGGATCGTCAGCTTGCCGTAGCGGAAGAGATTCTGGAGGCTGTGACCCAGGATGCGATCGGTGTTCACCTCGGTGGCGGTGAAGTCACCGTCCTTGTCCATCTGGGCGACCCTGAGTCCCTTCATCGCCCAATAGATCGCGTGGCTGTCGGGGTGACGCCAATCCATCGGGTAATGCTTGTTGGGGTCCGCGTAGTCGACCGGGCCGTAGGCGAGATTCACTTCCTTCATGAGGGCCGGCTCGAGTTTCCAGGTGTGCCGCAGCTCGTAAGCCTTGGCGCAGAGGTCGAGCCGCTTGAGCGCCGCGGCACCGCGATGACGCTCGAGGATAGCGGCCGCCTCGGCTTTGAATTGCTCCGGATGTTGACGGAACGCGATATAGCGGCCCGGAAAGGTGTCACCCGCCGCAAGGTTCTCGTCCGCTTGGCCCAGCGCTTCGATCAGCGGCACCATATTGGCGTCCGCCGCCACTTGCGACCACTCCGCCGGCGTGCGGATCAGGGCCTCGAAGTACGCATTGTCGTCACCCATCAGGCCGTTGTCCTCCGACTTCAACAGAGGCCCGATCATATCGGCGAGCTGCAGCTTGTAATAACGATGCGCCTCATCGGATACACCCCCCAGCTTGTGCTGAAAAATCCTCGCCAGCTCATGATAGAGATCGGCCGACTTCGGATTTTGTGGGATGCCTTTGTCACGCAGCAGCTCATACCCATTCCTGATCCACCGCCATCGCTGATCCGGCTGCGAAGCTGGAATAGCGACACTGATGTTGTATGCCAGATTCCAGGCCTGAAATTGCCACACGGAAGCGAAACGCGGCTGCATGACGGTGATCCACTCGGCCAATTGCTTGGCGTCAAAGAACTGGCCTTCTTCCTTGAGCTTGTCGGCGCGCATCCACAGGATATCGACGACGAGGCCGCGGAAGGCACCCATCGCGACCGTGGCGAAAGCCAGGGCGGGCGGAGCGTTTTCGAGGGGGGCATTGACGATCAGGCCCATGTCCTTGCGCTGGGTGTTGATCGGGTCGATCTGCCGGCCGGAAACGTAGAACAGGCCGGCGGTCACCGCCAGAGACAGAACTATGATGAGCTTATCACGCGAACGCATGTTTTCCGTTCATTCCCTTTCCGCGGCGGACGTCACACGATGACTTTGGCCAGCTCCCGCACACTGAAGATCACCAGTCCGATCACCAGCAACAGCAGCGCCTTGATCCCCACCATCACCAGCGCGACACGCCCCAATAGCGCCCAGCTCATCTGCCGTCCCTGCACCAGGAAGTTCGTGGGGTTCTCCCGGTCGAACTGCGGCAGCAGCTGCACGAGGATCCGCACGGTATGCATGTAGATCTGCCCGACGCCCGCGCTGAGCAGATCGAACGACTCCAGCACGAACCCGCTGACGGTCCCGGTCAGGAAGACCACCAGGCAGAACAAGAGTGCCACGGGGAACGACAGGAAGCTGGCCGCCAGCGTCCCGAGACACGCCAGGAACACCAGCCGGCACAGGATCAGCAGACACCCGCGCAGGAAGTTGCCCTCGAAGCCCCCCACCTTGTAGAGCAACTCCAGCCCGTCCTCGAGCGGAAAGATCACGACCGTGTCATTGATGGGCCAGTTGCCGAACGCCACGCCCAGATAGCCGTCGGCCGCCACCGCATCGGCGGGCACGGCGATCTCGTGGAACTTGCGCACCGAGTCCTTGGTCTCGATCATGTAGACGCGGGTCTTGGGCTGTTCCCCCGACGGCAGGGGTCGCATGTCCCCCACCCGCCACTGCGCCTGGACCTGGTCGTTCGTCGGCGTGCTGGAGACATCGTATTTGAACCGGATGAAAATATACTGGTTCGGATCGGCCGGACGGACGTTGGTGAACTCCCACCCTATCATCTGGCCGGGACTCGCCGCCTGTTTTTCCAGGCGTTGGCGCGTCGTCAACTGTTGGATGATGGCCGGCCGCGACAGGCCCGGAAAGGCGGCCTCCAACTGGTCTTCTTTCTCCAGCCTGGAGTAGAGCTCCTCGACCTCCTTGGCGACATCCTCCGCCGGCGGCTTGAGATTCGTGCGTGCCGTGTAGAACTCGTTGCGGGCCTGCGCGATCTCGCCCGGCGGGGAGCCGAGCAGCCGCGGCAGGAACAGCGTCACCGTATAGATGAGCGCCGCGAACAAAGCCAACAGGGCGACATCGAGCGTGATGACGCCCAGGACCTTGCCCAGCAGCAGCTGGTACCGGCGGATCGGCTTGGTCACGACGGTGTAGATCTGCCGCTGTTCGATGTCACTGGTGATCGTGTAGATCGACGCGATGATCGTCAGCAGGCACAGCAGCAGGCTCGTGAGCGACAGGCCGTAGCTGACGAACGTCTGGAGCCGGCCCTTGAGCGTGCCGTCCCCCGTGGCGGTCAGGCCCAGCAGGGGCAGCAGGATCAGCAGCAGCAGAATGAAGACGAGCGCCACCTTCATCCGCAGCGCCTGCCGGATCGTGGTCTTCGCAACGGCCCAGACTCTAAGCATGGCCGTCCTTTCCCGTCGGGGGCGGCTTGGGCGCCGGCGTCGTCTGGCTGTCACCGGCGCGGCCCAGCAGCGCGTTCAACACGTCCTGCTTCACGCCTTCCTCGACCCGCGGCGTCTCGACTTCCTTCGCCTTGACCGCTGGTGTCGTAGCGCCATCCCCAAGGGCGGGGCCCTTGAGGCTGCCACCCGGTTTGGTCAGGGAATCGAGAATACTCTTGTCGGGTTTGGCGGTTTCGACCGCAGCGGCCTTCTTCGCTTTCTCGACTTTCTCCGGAGCCACGGGCGCCGCGACCAGCTTGTTGAGCACGGCCTCGGTCGTCTTCTCGCCCTGGAGGAACTCGCCGATCTGCGTGGTGCTGACCGCCCCGCTGGTCGGCCGGGCCTGACGCTGCGCCTCGGCGACCGTGTTGATGAAGAAGGCTTCCAGCCGCTCCATGGGCGACGAAATCTCGCACGGCGCGTGCTCGGCGGCGAGCAGCGACCGGATGCGCTCGACCGTCCCCTCGCTGATCGCGTCGGTGACGATCTGCCGTTTGTTGGTCTTCTGGAGCAGGTCCTTCACCCGCCCTTCCGCCTGCACCTTGCCGCCGTAGAGAATCGCGATGCGGTGGCAGACATCCTCGACGTCGCCCAGCAGGTGGCTGCACAGCAGAATCGTCTTGCCGCGTTCCGCCAGCTTGATGATGAGGTCCTTGATCTGCCGCGTGCCGATCGGGTCCAGACCCGTCGTCGGCTCGTCGAGAATCAAGAGATCCGGATCGTTGATCAGCGCCTGCGCCAAGCCGATGCGCCGGGCCATACCCTTGGAGTACGTGCCGACGGGCCGCCCCGCCACCGCGGTCAGGCCCACCATTTCGAGCAACGCCTCGATGCGCATCTGGCGGATCTTCGGCTCCAGGCCGAACAACTGGCCGTAGAAATCGAGCGTCTCGCGCGCATTCAGGAACCGATAGAGATACGACTCCTCCGGCAGAAAGCCGATACGCTTGTTGATCTTCGGATGGGTGGAATCGCCGCCCCAGACCAGGGCATGGCCCTTCGTCGGGTGCAGCAGGCCCAGCAGCATCTTGATCGTCGTGGTCTTGCCCGAGCCGTTCGGGCCCAGCAGCCCGAACACCTCGTTCGACTGCACCTTCAGATTCAGATCATCGACCGCATAGACCTTGGCCCGCCCCCACCAGTCGGAGAAGACTTTCGTCAGCGAAATCGTTTCTATGGCGTATTCCATCTGTCGTCCTAAAAATTCGAAATTCGAAATCCGAAATTCGAAACAATCTTCGAAATCTCAAAAACCCCAATGACCGAAACCCTGTCACCGTTTCGAGTTTTGCATTTCGAACATTTGAATTTGTTTCGGATTTCGATTTTCGAATTTCGGATTTATCAGCAGTTCTAAGCTTGGTTGCGATTATGCCATAGTCTTCGGCTCGTGGTCAAGGTCTTCTCCGAAGCGGACCAGGCGGGCGCTGTTGAAGACGACGACCAGCGAGCTGGCGAAGTGCAGGAACGCGGCCACGCCCGGCGGGACGAACTTCGAGAGCGAAATGCCCACGATAATGAAGGCCACGCCGAAGGCCAGGTTCTGATTGATGACATTCCGCGTCTTGCGCGAGACCTGCACGAGGAACGGAATGCGCCGCAGATCGTCGTTCATCAGCGCAATCGAAGCGGAGTTGATCGCCACATCGCTGCCGGCGGCGCCCATCGCGATGCCCAGGTCGCCCGCGGCCAGGGCCGGAGCGTCGTTGATGCCGTCGCCCACGACCACGACCGTGTGCCCATCCTTCTTGATCTGCTCGACGATGGCGAGCTTGTCCTGGGGCAGGCAGTGGGCCTTGTAGTCCGTGCAGCCCAGCTCGGCCGCGACGCGGTTGGCCACCTCGGAGCGGTCGCCCGTGAGCATCGTGACGCGCTTGATGCCGAGGTCGGTCAGGGCCGCAACGGCGCGCTGCGCCTCGGGCCGGGTCTTGTCCTGCAGACCGATCCAGCCGATGCAGAGATTGTCCTTCGCCACGTACAGGGTGCTGAACCCCTGCTCTTCATGCAGCGACGGATCTTCCACCGTGCTCACGTCGATATGCTGCTCGCGGAGGAACATCTCGCGGCCGATGACGATGCGCGACCCATTGACGGTCGCGGTGACACCCTTGCCCGGCGTTTCGCGGAACGACTGCGAATCGGCCAACGTCAGGTTGGCTTCCTTCGCCACTTCCATCAGGGCGCGGGCGGCCGGGTGCTTGCTCATCTTCTCGGCAGCGGCGGCATCCGCCAGCAGTTGCGCCGGATCGACGCCCGCCGCGGGGGTCAGCTTCGTGACATAGAGCCGGCCGGTCGTGACGGTGCCGGTCTTATCGAACACCAGGGCCGTCATCTTGCCGGCGATTTCGAAATCGACCACGTTCTTGACCAGCACGCCCAGCCGGGCCGCGGCCGAAATCGCGGCCACCATCGCCGTGGGCGTCGCCAGGATGATCGCACACGGGCACGAGATCACCAGGATCGTGATCGCCTGGTTCATGTTCCGCGTGAAGAACAGCACGATCGCCGCGATCATCAGGATCGTCGGCACGTACCACTGAATATAGCGGTCGATGATCCGCATGATGGGGATCTTCGTCTTTTCCGCATCCATGATGAGCGACTGCACCTTGCCCAGCGTGGTGTCGCCGCCAGCCTTGGTGACCTGGATGTCGAGGGCGCCGGTCAGGTTGCTCGTGCCCGCGAAGACCTGCATGCCGGGGACTTTATCCACGGGCAGCGATTCGCCCGTGATGGTCGCTTCATTGACGGAGCTCAGGCCCGTCTCGACCTGGCCGTCGGCGGGAATGTTGTCGCCGGGACGGACCCGGACGCGGTCGCCCGCCCGCAGTTCGCTGACGGCAACTTCACGTTCGCTGCCGTCCTCCTCGATCAGGTTGGCCCTGGTCGGGGTCAAACGGATCAGCGACTCGATGGAGGCCCGCGCGCCGAGCGCGGTGCGTGTCTCGACCAGCTCGCTGAGCAGCATGAAGAAGCCGATCAGGCCGGCCGCGACGTACTCGCCCACGGCGAAGGCCGCCACGATGCCCAGCGCCGCCAGCTCGTCCATGTGCGACTCGCCGCGGAGCAGACTGACGATCGCGTGAACGACGATCGGGGCGCCCAGGAGAATGGCCCCGAGCATCGCGAACAGCTCCGTGTTGAAGCTGCCTTTGCCATAAAAGAGCTGGCCGAGGCCGCTATTGATCAGAAGGACGCCGCCGGCCAGGGTGCCCAGCAGCGCGATACTGACCCGCAATTGCTTGCCCCGGGTCTCTTCGGCCGTCATGTCGTGTTTGAAATGCAGGTGTTCGTGAGCCATAGATGGGTTCTCAGGATTCGTCTTATGTCACATCTTCGTATCTGCAAAATCCGAAGCACGAAATGCGAAATCCGAAACAAGCACAAAACTCAAATGACCGAATGACCCAAACGGTGATGCATGACAGTGAGATCGTTTTGCATTTTGACTTTCGGTCATTTGCATTTGTTTCGGATTTCGATATTCGGATTTCGAATTTCTTTCCGTCTACGCTACTACTTCGGTGCTGCCGTGTTTTGCTTCACCGGCCGCATGGGGTCGCGGTTGAGCAGGAGCCGGACTTCGCGGCCGCGGATGCCGGTCGTCGGTTCCAGCACCCACTTGTCCTTGGCGTTGGTCAGCACGTCTTCCATGGTATCGAGGTAAAGCCGCTGGAGGACCAGTTGCGGCCGCTTGCGGTATTCCGGCAGCAGGCTCATCAGGTAATCGGCGCGGCCTTTGGCATTGGACACGACCGTCGCGCTCTCGGCCTCGGCGTCCGTGATCCGCGCCCGAATCTGTCCGACCGCCTGCGACCACAGGGCCTCGATTTCCTGCGCGTCGGGCTTCTCCCGGGTCAGGGCCTGGTACAACGGCTCCGCCACCCGGCCGGCGGTTTCCTCCAGGGTCTTGTCCCGGTACTTCACGGCCTCTTTGATGGCCGTATCGCTCGTCTGCGTGGCGGACACATACGCCTCAAAGGCCTCGTTGACCTGCTTGGGCCACCGCACGTCCACCAACTGCACGCTCGCCAGGCGGATGCCGCTGTCGATGCTGTCGAGTTTCTGCTGCGCCAGTTGCGCGACGTGCCGGCGCACCGTATCGCTGCTCTGCCGCACCTCGTCGATCGTGTGGCGCACCATCGCCGCCACGACCGCACCATCCACGGCGTCCTTGAGCAACGGCGTGACGCTCTCCTCCAGGACCTTTCCATACACTTCGCTCGGCGCCACATCCCGGACGTAGACGTTCTGGAAGAATTTCTCGATGTTGTCGATCTGGTAATTGATCTGCCACCTGGTGTGCATGATGTTGTAGTCGCTGCCCTCGACCTGGAGGGCCGCGACCCGGCGGGCGACGGCATTGGGCTCGCCGGCCGGCGCGCGGAGTCCGACCGATGCTCCATTGCGCTGTTCGCTGCGGGTCAGGCAGTACCCTTCGGTCAGCGGATTGAGCTTTTCCGGGACCGGCCGGGGCGGACGGTTGGTGTTGCCCAGAATGTCATCCTGCGTCTGGCTGTACCAGAACGTGTCGATGGGCAGGCTCGTGGGCTGGCCGACGGGGAACTTCACCAGCTCATCGATCGGATACGGGAGCACCCAGTGGGCGCCGGGGCCCAGCACCGGACTGCGATCCGGACCCTTCGTCTGGATCGCCCCAAAGCGCAGGACGATGGCATTCTCGCCCGGACCGACGGTCTTGAATCCCGAAACGATGAACGCGACGACCAGCACGACCATGATGACCTTCAGGACGATGAAGCTGATCCGCAACGCCTCGGACAGCGAGTGCTCCGCGGCGTCGATCTTCCCGTGCACCGGGCACTCCTGCCCCTCCTCGTGGTGATGCTCGTGTTCGTGCGTGTGTGTATGATGGTGTCCCATGTGTTTTCGATTCCCTGACTACGCCTGAGGCCTGAAGCCCGAGGCCTGAGGCCTTATTTCTTCGCATCCACGACGTTGCCCGACTCCTCCGCCTTGCTCGGGGTCACGGACGGCATCGAATGCAGGTACTTGAACGGCGCGACATCAGGCGGGAGAATAATCGTCGTGTTGTCTCTCAGGGTGTTGCGCAGCGCCTCGAAGTCGCGCAGGATCATGGCCAACTGCGGATCGGCATTGAGCATCTCGTAGTAGCGTGCCGCCTCGGCGTCGCCCTGGCCCTGGATCTGCTTGGCGCGTCCCTCGGCCGCGGCCAGCAGAGTCGAACGCTTGCCGTCGGCGTCGCTGGTGATGCGCGTGGCCTCGGCCGTGCCCTGGGCGACGGTGGCTTCCGTCAGCCGCTTGCGGTCTTCCTTCATGCGGTCGAAGACCTTCTTCGTCACGTCCTCGCTGATCTTGAGCTGCTTGATGCCGAGGGTCCGGACCTCGATGCCGTAGTTCTCCAGCACGGGCTTCTGGATGTCGGCGAGCATTTCCTTCTGGATGTCGTCGAACCGGATGCGGTTCGGATCGCTGTTGATGAATTCGCCGAAGGCGTGCTGGCCGATGACGCGGTTCTGCGTGTCGTTGATCTGGCTGCGCAGCTTGTCGACGGCGTCGTCGGTGCCGCCCGGGAAGGCGGTGAGGAACTTCAGCGGCTCCTTCACGCGCCAGGCGATGTAGGTGTGTACGATGATGGGGACATTGCCGCGCGTGGTCGTCTCCCCCGGCTCGGCTTCGAGCACGCGCAGGCGGGAATCGAAGCGGTTGACCTTCTCGATCGGCGCGGGCCACTTCCAGCCCAGCCCCGGCGTCGTGATCTCGCGCACCGGCTTGTCGAACCGCGTGATATACACCGACTCGGTCTGACGCACCTGGAAGCTGACCAGGTAGAGCAGCATGATCGCAAAGATGACGGCAATCAGAATAGGAATGGCGAAGTTCTTCATGGGGCCTTCTTCTCCAGAGCTTGACTCATTTGATCCAGGGCCGATGCGGGCTTATCCTGAAGATCGATGTTGAGGACGTGGGTATCGTTCGGGTCGGTCAGGACCACATACTTGCGGATGTTCTTGAGAGCGTCTTCGTAGGCCGACAGACGCTGCTGCTGCAGGTAGATGTCGGGGGCGGCACGATAGGCCTTGATCTGCCCGGCGAAGCGGTCCCCCGCCGCTCGGGCCAGCGCCGCTTTCGCGAAGCGGTAGCTCTGGGCTTCGCGCAAGACCTGGAAGACCCGGCCCCTGGCCTGCCCCAGGGCGGCGTCGAACTGCTTGCCGACGCGTTCCACGTCACCGGCCTTGCCTTCGTACTCGGCCGCACGGTATTGCCGGGCCAGGCCATACAGTTCGTCGGCCATCCGGACGGAGCCGATCAACGTGCCGAGGGATTGGTTCCGCTGCGCCTCGGCCGCGAGAATCTTCGTCTGCCTTTCCTGGACGGCGCCGATGACGGCTTCGTAGTCCGCCGCCACCTCCGGCGGAGGATGAATTCCCTGGACGCCGAGGAAAATGATCTCGACGCCGAGCCCTTCCTCGTCGGCGGCCTCCTGAATCTTCTGCTTGAGGGTGTCACGGGCCCGGCTGCGCCCGCCGCCGAGGAGTCCTTCGTTCGCGCCGTTTTCGTCTGCCTCGACCTGGGTCCCCGCCGCGAACTGCGTCAGCTCGCGGTAGCAGATGTCCTCCAGGAGCTTGGCGGGATCGCGGTGACGATAGACGTAAGAATGCAGGTCCTTGACACGATACTGGACCGGGATGTTGGCTTTGACCAGGCTGACCGGGACGGCGGCGTCACCCGACGCGCCCGTACTCAAGGCGCTGGCGACCAGGACGCTGTATTCCTGTTCGTAATGCGTCTGGCCCCACAAGAGCGACGTCTCGGGGATGACGCGCCCGGTCTTCGGATCGGTCTTCGGGACATAGCCGACGTAGATCTCGCGGACCTGGCGGGTCGGATGCGTGTAGGCGATATCGATGGGCCAGGGCCACTTGAGGTGCAGGCCCGAATCGATGATCCGTGTTTGCCCGGCGGCGGTGAGCGGATTGCCGAAATGCTCGACGATTGCCTGCTCGTCCGGGCCGACCACCACGATGCTGCTAGCCAGGTACAGCGTGGCCGCGGAGAAGAGAATCAGCGGCACGATGGCTTTTTCCAGCAGCTTGTAGAACCAGGTCTGCGAGACCTGGAAGCCGAACTGGTAGTCGATGGCGCCGGCGGCGCTGCGGAAGATGCCGCCCGGCTCGTTGATGATGCCGAGCAGCCGGCTGTCGAACGCGGAGCGGTTGTACTGATCTTTCAGACGGGGACGATAGATGTCCAGCAGGGCGTTGAGCGCCGTCTCGATGCCGAGCAGGATCAGGAGGCCCGCCACGACGTAGCCGATCACCTGGACCGGGGCTTGATACTGGAAGTGTACGCTGGCCAGGCCGAGCGCCAGTGCGAAACATGCCAGCGCGACGCCGAGCGTGTAGCTGCCGCCGGCCCGCAGGGGTTTCCAGGGAAGTTCGGCGGACATGCCGGTGGCGTAACGCGAGAGGAGGAAGCTGACGAACGCGACCGCCGTCATGACGATCGCACAGACCAGCGGCTGTTGCGTTCCGGCGTCGTTGGGCGCGCCGAGGACTCTGAAGAGGTACAGGCTGATGCCGATTTCATACGCGGCGATCAGCACGGCGAAGATGGGAACAAACCACTTCTCTATTAGTTCGAGCCGGCGCTGGGCGGCGGCGAGCAGTGCGGCCTGTTCACCTTTGCCCTGGAAAATCGTCGCGCCGCTGTGCTCCTGGGCGAGCTGCCGCATGTCGAGCTTTTCCTGTTCGGCCAGGCTCCGCTGATGGAATTGCACCGCCAGCACGAACCAGATCAGGGCCGCCCCCAGGATCTGCCAACTCGCGGCCGAGAGGGCCGTGAAACCGCTCCAACGCCCCAGGACGAAGGCGATACCGAAGAACACCAGACTCGTAATCAGGGATGCCCAGGCCAGTTGCTCGGGACGTTTGGACGTTGTTGTCATTGCCGATTCTGTCTCCCGGTTGCGAACAAAATTGCGTCGGTCCAGTATGGACTCAATACAGACCCAAGCCCTTTACAAACGGAAAGCTCGGTACTATAACACCCAACACATGCTTCGTGTAGTGACAACTATGAAAAAAGTATCGCGGCAACCTGCCCTGTGCGTGCCTCGCTTTTCGGGTCTGTCCGCCGCCGTTTCCGGAAGC
Source organism: uncultured Pirellulales bacterium (assembly GCA_964421295.1). GTDB lineage: Bacteria > Planctomycetota > Phycisphaerae > Sedimentisphaerales > Anaerobacaceae > PLanc-01. The sequence goes on along the minus strand of CAYQXM010000083.1, from coordinate 5,332 downwards.
ACGAGCCTTTCAGGTGACCCATGTACAAGCTGATTGCCATAGCGAAGAATACGTTCATCGAGACGCTGCGCCAGCCCGTTTACGCGATCATCATCGTCGCCGCGTTGCTCCTGTTCCTGCTGAGCCCTTCCCTGACCATGTACACGATGGACGACGACAATAAATTCCTGCGGGAATTGGGACTTTCTACGCTCTTCCTGAGCAGTTTGTTCGTGGCAATCTTTTCGGCTTCCGGGGCTGTGGCCGTTGAAATCGAGAACAAGACCATTCTCACCGTCCTCACCAAGCCCATCCAACGTCCGATATTTATTCTCGCCAAATTCCTGGGCGTCCTCGCCGCCGTCGCCCTCGCCCACTACCTGTGTACCGTCGGCCTGCTCATGACGATCCGCCACGGCGTCCTCGAATCCGTCGCCGACGAGCGCGACTGGACCGTCCTCCTCTCCGCCAGCGGCGTGGCCGGCATCGCGGTCATCCTCGCGGCGTTCTTCAACTACGTCTACGACTGGAAGTTCTCCTCCACCGCCCTGGTGATCGCCGCCATCGGCGCGACGTTCGCGCTTGTCTTCCTGTCGCTCTTCGACCGCGACTGGCAGTTCAACCCCGCCAAGAACTCGATCCACGCCGTCGACGTCTACGGCTCGATCCTGCTCTTCCTGGCCGCCATGATCATCGCCGCCGTCGCGGTGGCGATCTCGTCACGCTTCAACATCGTCGTGACGCTCTCCGCCTGCCTCGGCGTCTTCCTGCTCGGTCTGATCAGCGACTACGTCTTCGGCCAGCTCGCCCAGACCTACTACTGGGCCGTCGTCGGCCGCGCCCTCGTCCCCAACCTCCAGGTCTTCTGGATCAGCGACGCCATCTACGAAGGCAACCCCGTCCCCTTCAAGTACCTGACCATCGCCGCCACCTACGCCTTCTCCTACACCGCCGCCATCCTCGCGTTTGCGGTAGCACTGTTTCAGAGGCGTCAAGTCGGTTAGCGCCCCTGGCGTTATCTCAACTCAAAACTCAACCTTCAAAACCAAGAACTCCTCTTCCCCCGCCGTCCTCCAGCGCCGCCAGGTCGGGTGACAAACCGAGAGGCCTCGGACATCAGGCGTCAGACGTCAGGCAGCCGTCAACTCAAAACTCAACACTACCCCGCATCCGTCCCATGGGGCCGATTGGTCTGATGGGCTAGACTCCAAGCCTTGGACGGCGGGCAACTGGCTCGCCGCCGCTGTGCGCATTCCAGCAGGGAGTCTGCTCTTCGCCTATTTCTTCTCGGCACGCGGGCGAGCGAAGTACACGGCCACGTGACGAGTCATGCCGACGCCGTTGGCGTCGTTGGCGCGTCGGCTCGTGTAGGATTCCTTCGCACCGGGGGCCGGTGTATCGGAGAACAGAATGATCTCCGCCCCCTGGCCGTCGCTTTCCCGGTAGATCTCCTTGTGACGCGAGAACGCGCTGACGAACTCGGACCGGCCGATCACCACGTATCCCTCGGCCTCAAGCTCCTTCGTTCGGGTCGTTATCGTCTCCGGCGTGCAACGCTCCGCGACGAAGCTCTTGGGACGTTCTACGGGCTTCAATCCGCCGACGGCCTTCTGGTAGAACGTCGTGTAAGGATTGCGGCTGCAGCCGGCACAGCAGATCAACAACATCAGTACAATAGCTTGTCTCATGTGCGTTCCCCTCTATCTTCACAACAGGCTCTCAAGCCATCCGGCGGCCTTCGCGGCGATGCGTGTCTTCGCGGCGGTGGGCCGCCCACTGCCGTGATTGTACCGTCGTCCTTATCCGGGGCCAGAACAATCTCGCCCCCCGATGCTTCGCCACAGCCTCGCAGGACAGATGCGGTTCCCCACGCAGGGCCCCCCGCCCGGTGAATCCGTCCCATCGGTCCTATTGGTCCTATGGTCCCAGGCTTCAGGCCTCAGACCTCGGGCTTCAGGGACAGGAGAACAGGGGTCGGGGATCAGGGGCTAGGGGGCAGCCCGTCGAATCGACGCTCAAAAATCAAACATCAAACTTCCGTGTCCAACTCAAAACTGAGGACTCAAAACTCAACACTCGGCCGCCCTCCGGCCGCAAGTCCCATGGGTCCCAGGCTTCAGTCCTCAGACCTCGGGCTTCAGGGACGGGAGAACAGGGGTCGGGGATCAGGGGTCAGCCAGTCAGATCAACCATCAAACTTCCGTGTCCAACTCAGAACTGAGAACTCAAAACTGAGGACTCGGCCGCTTACGGCCGCAGCCCTCCCTCGATTCCACATCAACCCTCAAACGTCAAAAATCAGACTTGCTCCTTGTCCCCCATCCCGCCCCGCCTCTTCCTTCAAATCGACCCTCAAAAATCGAACATCAAACTTCCGTGTCCAACTCAAATCTGAACGCTCAGAACTGAGGACTCGGCCGCTTACGGCCGCAGCCTCGCCCGCCTTCAAACTTCCCCCTTCACACCTGAAACTCCCCCCTACCTCAACCATCAAAAGTCAAACTTGCTTCTCCTCTCTTGTCACGTTACACTTGTTCTTTAGTGAAGTGAACGACGCGCGGATGCTGGAAGTGCCTATAGTGCTCGCATGACCTGTGTGCTTGACGAAGAATAGGCTGGGTACCCACAACTTGTGCCGCACCGAAGGCAGAAGGGATTTGCGCCAGATGCTGATCTGAAGCCTGTTCACGGGGTCGTTGTTTGTCGCGGGATTCCATGGGAGCAAGCCAAGCTGCGTTGTGTTTGAAAGGCATGATATGAGAAGAAGAAGTATACCGAAAACGAACTCCGCGACTGCACATCCGCCTGTAATGAAGGTCGCCGTTGTTCTTTGCCTGCTGCTTGGGACACCGGCACATGCGACGGAAGGAGACGCAGGCCTGCTTAAGAAGATAGCGGCAATGCTCCGCGAGAACAAAGGGAGAATCAAATACTGGCAGGGTCGGGCCAATATGGAGACCTCATCGATAGATAGAATCCCACTTCAGCCGAATGTCCCGGACGGAAAAGCAGGGATCTCCAAAAGGAAGACCCGGGCGGTCTTTTGGTATTCGGCCGATTTGGAGGCCACTCGGTGGAAGATCTCGACGGAAGGCCGCTACTACGATGACAAGGGGCAGCCCATCTCCGATCTTTTCCAGGGGACTTACGATGAGATGATAAAGGGCGGGACCTTCTATCGCTACATGGATTATTTCGTGCTCCCGGATGGAAAGAGAGCGAAAGGATTGACCCTCTGGCCCGCGGACAAGGCCAGGCAAAGCGGAATCAGCAGTTCCTTTGATCCGATGTACTTCTTCACGCATGACGGCCATGATACGATTCAGAAACTGGACGTCTATTCCACTCTGGTGGCGAAGGGACGAAAAGATGTAACCGTCCGGCAGGAAGGTCAACGGGTCACCCTGCAGGAGGATTTCGACGAGGGCAGGATCAGCCATGTGTTTGACCTCTCTCAGGGAGGCAATCAAGTCGAGTATGCCACCGACGTGGCAGGCCCGCGAGCCAGGACGGGACGACAGACATGGAGTTATCGAAAGATAGGCGACGCCTGGGTTCCTACGGCATGGTCCCGCACTCGCGATGGGCATCCTGAAACGAGCGTCACGCTGGCAGACATCAGAGTGAATGAGCCCATATCTCCGTCGGAATTCACACCGGAAAGCCTTGGGGTTAAACAGGGCGATCCCGTTTCGGATACAGTGGCCAAGCTCGCCTATCGTTATGGGACGCCGAGTGACATCCTGCCGGACATCCCCCACAAGGATGCAACCCCAGGCGTACCACAAGAGCGTGACAAGCCGTAGGACTCCGACCTTCCGTCCCCCCGTCAGAACCAGGAACTCGAAACTGAGACTTCAGCCGCCCTCCGCCAACGCCAACGCCAACGCAAAACTCAGGACTGATTTCTCTTTTCCCTTCTCTCTTGCCACGCTATTCTATCTTGTAGTGAAGTGAACGACACGCGGATATTGGAAGTGCCTATGGCAGGCGGAAATGAGCATGGCGTGCTTGGAGCTCCCCAAACGGAGAGGAATTCTGCCACTGAAAGACATGTCGCGGCAAGACAGAAACGCCAAGCACATGTTGAAGCCATTCTGACCACTGATGCAAGAAAGAAGATTGTTGTGGCCGGTCCTGGCACAGGCAAGACGTTCCTCTTTAGGAAGGTACTCACTGGGAAGAAGAACTCCCTCACTCTGACCTTCGTGAATGCTCTTGTAGAGGATCTTTCTCTTGAGCTTTTCGGCCTGTCCGAAGTCAGGACACTCCATGGATTCGCTCGCCAACAACTCGAAAAGGCTACCAAGAGGGGTGTCCCGGTATTTCCAAAACTATCAGAGGTCCTCCGACAAGACGCTCGTCTTCTCCTCGGGCGTGACATAGACTTCGATGACCTTTTCCACAACAAAGTTGACGCCGACGATGGACTGCGATTCTACGCAACGAGACAGAAATACTACGAATGGCATGAAGATAGGATGCTGTGCCACTGTGTCGGGGAATCGGAGGGTGTCAGGTACCATTTTCTTGGATGCAGTTCGTTGAGGAAATGACGCGATGACACAGGATGAAGAACAACTGAGGCTGCTGGCGATATTCCATTATGTTGTGGCCGGGCTGACGGCGTTGTTTGCGTGCTTTCCGGTCGTTCACCTGGGCATCGGATTGCTGTTTCTCCTGGCCCCGCAGACGTTCGAGAGCAAGGGCGAAGCGCCGCCGGCGTGGTTTGGGTGGGTGTTCGTGATTATGGCCTGTGTTCTTGTGGTCCTGGGATGGGTATTAGCGGCTCTGGTACTGGCGGCGGGTCGGTCACTGGCGAAACGAAGGCGATATCTGTTCTGCCTTACCGTGGGGGGCGTCGAGTGCGTTTTCATGCCGTTTGGCACCGTGCTGGGCGTCTTCACGATCGTCGTTCTGATGCGTGAGTCGGTCAAGCAGCTATTCAGAGCCAGCAGGCCCGGAGATAACTGAAACGGGCCTGATAGGGACAGACCCGCTGCGTGCGGACCATAATCGAGGTCAGGAAAGGGGGCCAGGCCCCTTTGTCACCCTGGCGATGGTTAGAGACGCTCTCGGGTTCGGAGCCAACGGAGGCAGCCGAGGCCGAGGGTGGCGAGGAGCAGGGCGCCGGGGGCGGGGACGACGTCGATGACGATAGGGTTGCTCGGGACTTGTTCGAGGACGAACTGGACGCTGCCTTCGAACGAAAGCACCAGGCCGAATGTCCCGGAGCCGCCGTTCGGGATGTCCGTGCCGGCGAGTCAGAAAAGGGGCCAAGTCAGAAATAGGGCCAGGCCTGCTCTGTAGAAAAGCTCATTGCCAAGTAGGATGATGGCGATGTTGTGGGTGA
>CAYQXM010000082.1:0-25130 GCA_964421295.1 uncultured Pirellulales bacterium | reverse complement strand
CCCCAAGTCCTGCGGACTTGAGGCTGCCACACGGATTGCCCGAGTGTTTTCGTACACCTGTTTGACGGTTGATGTTTGATTGTTGACGTAGGAGTCTTTAAGGGGACGGCCATAGCCCGAAGGGTGAAAGAGAATAGCCCACCGTTTCAACGGTGGGTACAGAAATTTGAAATGACCCCAAGCCCCGTAGGGGCGAAAGAACACTGGCGCAACCGATGGTCGTAAGACGTTCATCTCAGGGGCCCTTTCGTCCCTGCCGGGACTTTCTTTCTTTGCTCCTGGCTCTCGTCACCCACCGTTGAAACGGTGGGCTATTGTCGACCGTCCCTGTGGGACTATCTCGAAAGTCCGGCAACTGCGCGAGGTCAAGACGCCAATGCCAAGAAACGCCTTGCGGCGTCACTACGAACAGAGAATCTCTGCTTTTCTTGAAACATCTGGTCAGCCGGAAGCGTCTTAATGTATGGTATACAATAAACATACTTTACAGAGAGCAAGCGGGAGCATTGAATATGAATCATGCTAAACGAAGCCAATTGGGGGGAAATTGCGGGGGCAGGCCTCCGTGCCTGCCCAACGACGGGCGGTTACAGAGGGCCGCCCCTACGGACTTGGCGCAGAACGTCTCGCGCCGCTGAGAACGGGGGCCGCGTGTGCAAAACGAAGCCAATTTCGGAGGAGATTCAAGTGGCAAGTTCGAAGTGTCAAGTCAGGGCCAGACTTCAAACTTCACACTTCAAACTTCACACTCGGAATGAATTGGGTTCGTTTGAAACGACGTGGACAGGGGCGGCGGGACGTGCTATTAATAGCGGCTCTATTAGTTTTGAGTTCTTAGTTTTGAGGTTTGGGTTGAAACTCAGAACTCAACACTCAAGACTCAACACTTGGAAAGATCTCTATGGATAAGGCATTATCGGATCTTATCAGAATATCGAACGTCACCGGCAAGGACCCCACCCTGGTCTTGGGCGGCGGCGGCAACACGTCGGTCAAGACCCCCGACGGCAAGTACATGTATATCAAGGCCAGCGGCACCGCTCTCAAAGACATGAGCGAGCAGCGGGGCTGGCGGCGGCTGCGCATCGAAAGCGTGCTGTCGATTCTCACGGATAAGTCGATGGCGAAGATGGACGTGATGCGGCGCGAGACCGAAGTGGTCAACCGCCTGCTGTCGGCGTGTTTCGACGAGATCGCCGACGGGGCGAGGCCGTCTGTCGAAGCTCATCTTCATGCTCTGCTCGATTCGCACGTCATTCACCTGCACCCGCTCGTCGTGGCGGCGTATGTCAGTGCCAAGGGCGGGCGCGGCAGGCTGGAAAAACTGCTGGCCAATGAGCGCATGCGGTGGCTGTGGGTGCCGTATGCCGACCCGGGGTTCATGCTGGCCCGGAGGATATCGGATCTCGTGGCGGACTACGAGGCCGAACACGGCCGGAAGCCCAATGTCCTGATCCTTGAGAAGCACGGGATATTCGTCACGGCGAACGACGCCGGGGCGGCGCTGAGGCTCGTTCGCAAGGTCATCAATCTGTGCCAGAGCGGGCTCAGGCCACTCAAAGGTCGAGTCGCCAAGCTGGCCTCAGGTCAGAGCATCACGGATGCCAGGCTGGCCATTCGCAAAGCCTTGTTCGACGCCACGGGCCAGTATCTCCCGATCAGCTACTATCCCCCGACGGAAACGGTGTCGGCGTTCATGGCGCACAGGCAGGCCAGGCAACTCCTCGCGACCCCTGCTCTGAATCCGGATGAGTTGGTTTACGCCAATGGCTCGGCCATCTGGCTGGACACGGTCAAGACCGAAGCCCTCACCCGCAAGCTTCGGACTCTCGTCGCGGCCGGACAGAAGACGCCGGCAGCATTCGTCGTTGATGGTTTGGGATTGTTTGTCGCGGCCGCCAAGTCGGTGGCCGGCCTGATCGCCGACATCACGGAGACCTCGCTGAAAGTGCGGATGCTGGCCGGACAATTCGGGGGCGTGCTGGCTCTGACGCCGCGAGAGCAGCACTTCATCAACAACTGGGAATCCGAAGCATTTCGTAAGAAGCAGGTCGGCAGTGGCGCTGCCGGCGAGTTGAATAACCGGATTGCCGTCGTGACGGGAGCCGGGAGTGGCTTGGGCAGAAGCATCGCCATCGGCCTGGTGCGAGCTGGGGCGATGGTGGCGTTGGCCGATATCGACGAAGCAGCGGCTACGGAAACGGCTCAGATGATCGGCGAGGAACGACCGAACAGCCAGATCATGGCCCTCCCTGTCAACGTGACCAACGAAAGCAGTGTCCAGAAAGGCTTCGAGGCGATTCTGGCCCACTGGGGCGGACTCGATGTCGTGGTCAATGCGGCGGGGGTCGCTCCGCCATACGCGCTCGTGGACATGCCGGTCGACAAGTGGCGGGTGGCTCTGGAGGTCAACCTGACCGGCTACTTCCTCATGGCCCGCGAGGCTGCTCGTATCATGATCCGCCAGGGCATAGGCGGCAGCATCGTCAATCTCAGCTCGAAGTCCGGCCTCGACGCCAGCAAGAACAACACCGCCTACAACGCCACCAAGTCCGGCGAGATTCACATGGCCCGCGGCTGGGCCTTGGAACTGGGCGAATACGGAATCCGCGTGAACTGCGTGGCGCCTGGCAACGTCTTCGAAGGCTCCAAGATCTGGAATCCGGAGTACATCAAGGTCTGCGCCAAGAAGTACGGGATCAAACCGGAAGAAGTCATCCCTTACTATGTCAACAAGACCGCCCTGCGTCGGGAGATCAAGGGCCAGGACATTGCCGATGCGATCGTTTTCCTCTGCTCGGAGAAAGCCCGCACTGTTACAGGACAAGTTATCGTCGCCGACTCCGGCCAGGTGATGGTCCGGTGATTCAGGCAAGAGGGATTCTCTGGGAAGTCCCACGCGACAACAGATGTCACAAGCTATTGGCAGACAGCACTTTAAGTGGTTCTGCGGAATGTCACGTCCGAGAAGAGAGGAATTCCCAGCAGTTTTCGCTTGACTTTTGACGGCAAGGTGGGTAAGTAAGGGGGCGTATAACACACACATGGTCCTCTTTATGGAGGAGGCCATTCCATCGCGTGTGGGTTAGGCCACAGGACCGTGTGTTCATGGAGGAGAGCCTCTGATTAGGAGGCAGAGGCATGCTACTAGACGGAAACATTCTATCTACAGCAGAGCCGCTGTTAAGCCTTCTCCCCGTGTCTGACAAGATCGGGGGAACTCGCGACAGCAGGACGGGCGCCTTTAGTGGGTGCGGCAGTTCGGTGGTGGACGATCGCCGAACCGGCAATGAAGCCCCACGGCAAGACAGCGCTAAGCCCCGGCGGATTTGTGCCAGCCTGATCTCGGGCTCTCGCGGAATCCACAAGTCTCAGGCTCATCTCCACATGCCAAGCCGATTTGAGTGTCTCTCCGCGCTCGGTCACGAGCCCCGCGTGGAACACCGTCTGCCTGGCAGCCGCTCGATGTCTTGGCCCCATCTGAATCGCAGCACGGGCACGGCGGCGAAACCTTACTCTTGCGCTCTCTCTTACTTCTCTCTCACTCTCTGTTGCGTGGCCCCCAGCCCAGGATGGCATGGGGGTCACGCAACACTCCAATCTGCAGAAGCCGGGCTCAGAATGCCGGTGACTGGAAAACCGGTCGGCTCTCGGCGAGATCGCCTCTCGTCCGGCAGAGCACGCTCATGGCCGCGACATCTCGCTTCCCACTTGCCGAGTGTCGGTCGGGCGTTGCAGCTATATCCGTTGTACAACGGGACCACAAACTTGGGACGCAAATTCGTGCAGGGACAGATTGGGCCCATTGACTGCAAGGAGGAAATGGAGTGCAAGTCCTTCGATTCTGTCCGGGCTTGCGGCTCTGAAGGGTGCGAAAAGCGTCTCCGCAGGGAGGGACGGGTGCAACCCCGCCCCTCTCGCCTGTTTACCATCAGGCTTCGGCCTGTATTTCCATAGCCCCGCACCGTGGCAATCCAGGGGCCCGCAGGGATGGATGGACTGATCATCTGTCCGTCTCTGGGGTTCGGGACTCCTCTGGATAACGGCCTTTGTGGCCTCTGGGTTGCCTGTTTATCTCACCCCCGCCGGGCTTCCCCCGGAAAGGTGCCCTGTCAGCCATATCCTGGCGGCCTGAAAAAAGCGGCGAATGCAGGTTCTGCCTTGTTTCTATCGTGAGAAGCTGCTATAGTACTGATCTTTGTTTTGCCCCCAAAGCCGTTGTATGCAGCAGGCTGGAGGGCTTGTTTCTGTTCAATAGAGGAGCCAACGGTATGGAGTACTCTATAGAGGACACGCGGAAGTCGCCTGCCCCTAAACTCAAGGACCTCATCAGTCGGAAGGCCATCACGGTCAACCAGGCCAAGGATTGGCTCCGAACCATTTATGAGATTCGTTTCTTCGAGGAGAAAGTCTACGATCTCCTCGGGCAGAATGTCATCAAGGGCGCCTCGCACCTGTACGCCGGACAAGAGGCGGTCGCGACGGGCGCCGTCGCGGCCATCGAACACGGCGATGTCATCGGCTCGACCCACCGCGGTCACGGCCATTGCGGCGCGATCGGCAACAAGTACGCCGCCACCGAGCAGGCCCGCCAGGATCACTGGAACGCCATGATGGCCGAGCTCATGGGCAAAGAGACCGGCTACTGCAAAGGTCGCGGCGGCTCGATGCACATCGCGGAGGTGGAGAAGCAGAATAATCTCGGCTCGACCGGCATCGTCGGCGGCAACCAACCCCCCGCCGTCGGCGCGGCGCTGGCCGAGAAATTCAAGAAGAGCGGCAAGGTCGTTCTGTCGTTCTTCGGTGACGGCTCGACGAACACCGGCACCTTCCATGAGTCTATGAACATGGCGTCCACGCTGAAAGTCCCGCTGGTGGCGATCATTGAGAATAACCTCTACGGAATGAGTGTCCCGTTCTTCGGCCGCGTCATCGAAGACGCGGGTTGTGCCAGCAACGTGGAGAACATCGCCGTTCGGGCGGCAGCGTTTAACGTGCCGGCCATGATCGTCGATGGTCAGGACGTCGTGGCGGTATTTCTGGCCATTCAGAAGGCGGCCGAGAGGGCACGCCGCGACAACCAGATGACGATCGTCGAGTGCAAGACCTATCGCTGGTATGGCCACAGCCGTAGCGATCCGCGGGCCTACCGGACAAAGGAAGAAGAGAAGGCCTGGCACGATCGCGACCCGATCACGGTCCTGCGGGCCAAGCTCGTTGACGAAGGACTGAGCAACGAGCAGGAACTGGACACCATCAAAGACACGGCGTTCAACTGCATCGAGGCTGCGACGAAGTTCGCGACGGAAAGCCCGTGGCCGAACCCGGCGGACGTCGCCAAGGACGTCTATGTCGAAGAAACCTATCCGGCCAGCGTGATCGACAACGAAAAGAAGCTCGCGGCCAAGGTTCGCGAGGCCAGCGAAGCCTTCGACAACATCGTCGCCACTTCACAGGCCAAGACCAAGAAAGAGAAGACCGACGAGGCCCGGGCCAAGATCAAGTCACAGTTCGGCATGAAGGTCATGAATATCGCCGAGGCGGTGTCGGCGGCGCAGGCCGAAGAAATGAGACGCGACAAACGCGTGTTCGTCTTCGGCGAAGACGTCGGCATCTACGGCGGCGCTTATCAGGCGACGCGCGGTCTGCTGCCGGAATTCGGCAAAGAGCGCGTCATCGACACCGCGATCTCCGAAGCGGCCATCGCCGGCGCGGCGGTGGGCGCGGCGCTGCGCGGCATGCGACCGGTCGCCGAAATCATGTACGTCGACTTCCTGACGATCGCCATGGACCAGTTGGTCCACAACGGCGGCTACAACCGCTACATGTTCGGCGGCAAGGCGAAGGTCCCGATGGTCCTCCGCACGGAAGGCGGCGTGGGCCGGTGCATCGCCGCCCATCATTCCGAATCGCTCGAAGCCTGGCTCATGCACCCGCCGGGACTTTATGTCGTGATGCCCTCGACGCCGTACGACGCCAAGGGCCTGCTCCGGGCCGCGATCCAGAGTGACAACCCGGTCGTCTTCATCGAACACAAAGCGACCTACGGCCAAGTCGGCCCCGTGCCCGAGGAAGACTACATCATCCCGCTGGGTGTGGCGGACATCAAACGCTCCGGCAGTGACGTGACACTCGTCAGCTACTGCCGGATGGCGATGGTGTGCCTCGAAGCGGCGAAGGTCCTGGCCAAGCAGTACGGCATCGACGCGGAAGTGATCGACGTCCGGACCCTCAAGCCGCTGGACATGAAGACGATTGCCGAGTCCGTGCGCAAGACCGGCCGGCTCATCACGGTCAGTGAAGGCTTCGGCTGGTGCGGCGCCGGACGCGAAATTGCCGCCCAGTACATGGAATACGATTTCGGCGACGGCTCCTGCGGCTTCGACTACCTCGACGGCCGGCCCATCAACCTGGCCGCGAAGGATGTCCCGCCGCCCATGAGCGAGCCGCTGGAGAACGCCAGCATTCCGGGCGTCGCGCAGATCGTCGAGGCGGCCCGCAAAGCTACGGGACAGGCATAACTTTGAAATCCGCGAACCTGTAACGATAGGGAAAAGATCTCTATGGCAAAAGAAGTCAGACTCCCGAAACTCGGCCAGACAATGGAAGAAGGCACGGTCGTCAATTGCCACGTCAGAGTCGGCGACGAGGTCAAGAAAGGCGACGTGATCTTCGACGTGGAAACGGACAAGGCCACGCTGGAAATGGAAGCCCCGGCCGGCGGCTACGTCAAGTACATCATGGCCGGGCTCGACCAGACGTTTCCCGTCGGCGCCCCGATCATGGTTCTCGGGGACAAGGACGAGAACGTGCCCCAGAGTTTCGTCGACGCCCTGTTGGGCGGCGCTCCCGCTGCTTCCGCTGCGGCTGCGGCGCCGGCGGCTGTTGCGGCCGCTCCGCAACCCGAGCCGGCCAAGCCGATGGGCCGCATCATGGTCTCCCCCCGCGCCAAGAAGATGGCCGAGGAAATGGGGGTGGACCTGTCGACGGTTCGCGGAACCGGACCGGCCGGCAAGATTACCGAGGCCGACATTCAGAAGGCAGCGACCACCAAAGGCGCGGCTCCGAAAGCGGCCGCTGCTCCCGCCGCCCGACCCGCTCCCGCGGCAGCCCCAGGCGAAATCAAATTGGGAAGCACGGTCCGGCTCAATCGGCTGCAGCGTATCACGGCCGAACGCATGCTCAAGAGCAAGCAGGAAATCCCCTGCTTCTATCTGTCGGTTCAGGTGGATGTCACGAATCTCGTGGCCGTACGTACCAAAGCCAACGAGGGTGGCGGCGTCAAGGTCGCCTACAACGATTTTCTGATGAAGGCGGTGGCCCAGGGCCTGGAGAAATATCCGCTGATGACCGGCCAACTGGCCGGCGACGCGATCAGGCTCGCCGACGCCATTCATGTCGGCCTGGCCATTTCCGTCCCGGATGGGCTGGTCGCTCCGCTGGTGAAGAATGTGAATAAGAAGAGTGTCCGCCAGGTCGCGCAGGACAGCCAGGCCCTCATCGAGCGGGCCCGGGCCGACAAGCTCGACCTGTCCGATCTGGAAGGCGGCTGCATTACGGTCAGCAATCTCGGCGCGTTTGGCATCGACGCTTTCATTCCGATCGTCGTGCCGGGCCAGTGCTCGATCCTGGGAATCGGACGAATCGCGGACACGTGCGTGCCGGATAACGGCAACATTCTGGTCCGCAAGCTCATGAACATGACGTTATCGGTGGACCACAAGGTGGCCAACGGCGCCTATGCGGCCCAGTTCCTGGACTTCGTCAAGAAGATGCTCGAAGATCCGCAACAGTTTGTTATTTAACGAGGGGTGTGCTGCCATGGCGAAGAAGATCGAGGCAACGAAGCTGTCGGGTATGGCGAAGGCGACGCCCAAGGTCCCGGTGATCGGCGTGTTTGCGACCGGTGATCCGCGCGTGGACAAGGACAGCCGCATCCGTTGCCAGAATATTGTCAAGATGACCGCCGATACGCTCAGCGGGGCCATCGTGATGCCCGACAAGACGCCGGTGCCGGTGGTCTACTCGACAGTTCTGATCGACGGCGAACCGCAGGCCGATATCGTCGCCCAGCAATTCCGGAAGGCGGGTGTCGACATTATGGTGTGCGTGCCGGACACATGGGCTTTCCCGCAACTGACGACGATCTCGCTGCTCGCCCAGTTCCCGCGTGAGACCCCCTTCAACATCACGTGCGGCAACAGCGGCCCCCGCCCGGGAGTGGTGTATGCCCACGCCGCCAACGGCGCCCTCAGCCAGTTCGGCCGGATGGTCGCCTTGAACGTCGGCACCTGGCCCGACACGGGTCTCGAACCGAAAATGACCAAGCAGACCGCCGCGGCCCTCATCGACTGGTGCTATGCGGCCGTCGCCACGGTGGCTTTGAGGGGCCGTCGTGTCGTCGTGCTTGGCCACGACTCGATGGGCATGGAGACCGCTCTGGCCCACGTGATCCCGACGCGCAACACGTTCGGCATCGAGATCACGCGACTGGATATGAAGCTCCTGGCCGACATGCTCAATAAGAAGGCCTATAACGAGAAGGAGCTGCGCGAGCTGCGTGCGTGGATCAACAGATACGTTGGGCGCCGCCTGGAACTGCGTAACGATATCGACAGCGAGAGGTTCAACATGTCACTCGCGATGTACCTGATCGTGCGCAACCTGCTGGCCGACTTGAACGCGGTGGGCGGCGGCTTCATGAGTCAGCTGGAGTGGGGCAGCGATCCCCGCGGGATTCCGCTGCCCGTGGCCGACGTCATGGAGTCGTTCTTCAACAGCACCTTCGATCATACCGGCACCAAGGCCCCCCTGCCGTACGCAACGGAGGCGGATGTGCAGGGCCTGTTGACGATGCTCGTCATGACTTATCTCAGTGGCGGCAACCCGCCGCTGTTCATGGATTTCCGCAAGGTCTGGGAGGCGTGGGAAATCCAGGCGCTCGCAGAGAAGCTGGGCCTCGGGAAGGTCGACGAGAGCACCGACTGGTACACCAAAGGCCTGGTGGACGGCGACAATTCCGGCAGTGCGGCGTTCGACTGGGCCGCGACGCCGGGCACGGGCGTGAAGCGCATCATGGAGCAGGTCTTGATGCCGCTGGCCGACCCGTTCTACTTCCCCGGCGGCGGCAACTCCGTCACGTTCCTGAGTCCGGCGGGCATCGAAGGCATCGCCGCCCGCATGGCCTACAGCAGCGTGACAGGCCTCTTCAGCCTGATCTGGGACGAGGCGCACACGACCGAGGTCCCGGTGGAGCTGAGCAAGGCCATGTGCGGCCTGACGAATCCGACGTGGCCGCATACATTCGTCGTGCCCAAGTATGCCAGCATGGTCGAGTACAAGCAGTACCCGCCGGCCAACCACTTCCACATGACGTGGAACCTGCCGGTGGCTCGTCTGCAACACTGGATGGACCTGACCGGCGTGCTGAGCGTCACTCCGTGGGCTGCTCGTCCGGCATTCGTCGAGGGCGTCGACCGCCCCGCCCCGCTGATCCACCTGATCAACGGTGGCGAGAATGCCTACAAGAGCCTGAGAGCACGACGTTAGACTCCTGAGCACGACGTGAGCGCATAGCTTTGTCCGCGTGGGAATCTCGAGAAACGGGGAGGGATGAGTTTCTGTCTACGGTCTGCCGCCCATTGTCTCGCCTGCGGTGGCGATCATCAGCCGTAGATTCGAGTGCTCACCAGCCCTTCTTGCCGAACAGGACCGGGATGGTCTGCAGGAGGATGTAGAGATTCAGCAGGAAGGAACGGTTCTGGATGTAGAGGTAGTCGTACTTGACTTTGTGTGCCGGCTTGAGGTCATAGAAACTGCGGACCTGGGCCAGACCCGTCAAGCCGGGCTTGACGGCCAGGCGTACGCCCTGCAGTGCCTTGTGTCTCTCGACAAAAAACGGCCGTTCCGGGCGGGGCCCAACCAGGCTCATATCGCCTTTGAGGATATTGAACAGTTGCGGCAGCTCGTCCAGCCGCATCCGCCGCAGAACCCGCCCTACCGGCGTGATACGATTGTCATCGCGGGCCGCCCACACCGGGCCGATATGCTTCTCGGCATCGTTGATCATGGTGCGGAACTTGCACAGAGTGAACGTCTTGCCCGCCTTGCCGACCCGTTCCTGACGGTAGAGAATGGGTCCCCGCGAAGTGACCTTGATCAAAGCCGCTACGACCACCATGATCGGCAGAGCGAAAGCCAGGATGATCAGCGACCCCACAATGTCCAATAATCGCATCGATCCTTCCGATGCCATCGAGGTCTGGGCCTGAACGGAGGGCGATGGGTCGAGATGCAGCGCATGCCCCCCCACTCGGAAGGGAACCTGCGTATGAGGGCGGAACTCGATCTTCTCTTTGGCTGCCGTTCTGTGATCCCTCGATGTGGTCCCAGGCGCTTCCCTCAGTTCTGCCTCGCCGGCATGCAGACCTTGCTCCATAACACCGCCCACCCATATCCGTCACATTGCGAGCCTTGTTACCACACTCCCGCGGCCCCGCGACGCCCGCAGGCCTTATATCCCTTCGACCACCCTGCTGCCGACGGCCTGAAGGGAACTCACGGTATGCATATTCTAAGACTTGTATCGACTGCTGCAACAATAAAAAAACGGCCGGCGGAGCTGAACTCCACCGGCCGATCTATTGTCTGCCGGGAGGGTTTTACGTTTGCTCGACCTGCTCCACGGGCTTGAAGGGAGTGGTACGAGCCCCGTTGCGGCCGGGGCGTTGAATCAACTGCCCGATTTTCATGAGGGGTTTCCGCCAGAAGTACCCGAGTGCGGGCTTGACCTCGTTCCGGGCAAACGCGTGCAGGATCTCGCGATTGCCGCAGAGGATGCCCCGCAAGGTATTGGCCCGACCTCCTACCCGCATGCGGACCAGCGGACGCTGAACGTAGCCCAGGCTGATGCCCTGTTTTTCGATCAGACGCAGCATCAATTCGAAATCACCGGCGATCCGGTACCAGGCATTGAAACCGCCGGCCTGCCGGAGCAGTTGCGTGCGGCAGAAGAACGTCGGATGAGGCGGGACCCAGCCGGTCTGCAGGGCGCCGGGCTGATAGTGGCCGGCCCGCCAATACCGCACGACTTTGTCCGAGCCATCCCGCGGCATGTAGACGAGATCGCCGTAAACGCCGTCGAACCGTCCGGACTGTGCCAGGGACGCCACGTCGGCGATGACCCTGCTGTCGGCGTACATGTCGTCCCCGTTCAGGAACGCTACGATCTCGCCGGTGGCCATGTGGAGCCCCTTGTTCATGGCATCATAGATGCCCTCATCCGGCTCGGAAACGAACTTGCGAATCCGCCCATTGTAGCTGCCGACGACGGCCTGCGTCCCATCCGTGGACCCGCCGTCGACAATGATGTACTCGAGGTTGCGGTACACCTGGCCGAGCACGCTGTCGACGGCCTGCCTCACGGTGCCGATGCAGTTGTAGCACACAGTTACGATGGATACCTTCATGACGTCACCTTTGTCCTTCGTGACAAAAACTCCCTCACTTCACTGACACAATGTCGGAAGCCGGGCGCCGCGGGAGCGGTCTCGGTGCCGCACGCCGCGCCCGCAACCGCGCTTCCAAATACAGAACCTCCACCATGAGCGGATACCAGAATTGAAACAGGAAGTTGTATACGAATCCCGGCCATCCATCGAGAAAGCCGAGACGCAACACATACCGGTAGAAGAACTGTGCGAACGGTCGCAGCGGCCCGGGGAGACCGTTGAGCCTCTTCTTGAGCCAGACGCTCCGCCCTCCCTCGACGGTGACGCCGGGCGTGCCCCGGGCGGGCGCGGCCCCGGCGGATTGACGCCGCCGCAGCCGGGCCTGCACGTCGATCTCGATCCGCGTCATTTGCTTATCGACCCACTCCCGCAGGGTCTTCTGGTCGTCATGAACGATGCGACCCTTCAGATGTCCCACCCCGCCCTGCACGACCATCTTCTCATGGTACGCACTGGTCACGATGTAGGAGGCCCGGCCCCGCCGAATCATCCGCACCAGTTTCTGGTAGATGTCACCGTGCTTGATCCACCGGCCCAGGTAGATGTACTTGATGTCGGTGACGAAGCCATTGACGTCGGCCGGGGCGTTCTGAATGGCCTGCGGAATCTCGGCCTTGATCTCGTCGGAAAGATACTCATCCGCGTCGAGAAACACAACCCACTCCGCCGTGATGGGCAGGTTTTCGAGCGCCCAGTTCTTCTGCGTGCCGAAACTGTCAAACCGATGCTGGCACGTTTCGGCGCCAAACGCCTGCGCCACCTCGATGGTCCGATCCGTGCTGAACGAATCGACGACGAACACCTGCTCCGCCCACCCCACCGCACTCTGCAGTGCCTGCGGCAGATTCACTTCCTCGTTGAACGTGATGATGACAACCGCTACAGAGGGTGGAGTCATTTGCTTCTTCTCACTAGTGGTATCCGCCAGAAATGATGAAACGTATGACCGAGCAGAATTGGCCGCATATCGAGGGGTTCCCGGTTCTCACTCACGTCTCCGTCCGGCGTTTTTGCCATCGGATAAGTTACAGACTGCTTGGCGGATACCACTAGCATACGGCCAACATCTGAGAGCTTACTTGAGGAGTCTCACTACTCGGTTTCGGCTACCGGGCCGCTATTCCCAAGTTATGTTCTCCTTCACCACTCTTGCAGGGTTCCCGGCGATCAATGTATTCGGCGTTTCAAAGGCCCTGGCGACAACAGAGCCCGAGCCGACAACGCATCCATCCGGAATCACACTCCCCTTCAATAGGGTGACATTACTTCCAATCCAAACATGATTTCCTATCCTTATCGGATTGGCTTTCTGTCGCTTGGAGGCATAGCTGATCTTGTGAAAATCGTCATCCAGAAGCTGGCAACCCCACGAAATGGCGCACCCATCTCCCACGGTCAACCCGTGCATGATGACGAAGGTGGTGTTCGCACTCACATAGCCTTCGCCAAATTCAGCCAGGGCATTATCGCCGATGTCAAATCGACACCCCTTGCCGATCGAGAATTTTCTCTTGAACACCAATCTGCCATTCACGTTGAGGTAGGTGCGGTCATACTTGTGCATGAAGCCGATATATCCTATGCCGATCTTGACCAGTCCCCCAGTCTCTATCTTGTTCACTCCCCGAATCAGGACACGGGGCCCTCGCAGAATGGATTTGCCTATCATGCGATAGTAGGCATGAGAAAGGAGGACTCTGAGTATTCCGGAATCAGATCCTTTGCATGCCGAGATGACCTTTCTCAGGTTCTGGGCTCTTAGCATCTCTACGGTTGAAAGTCCCCACAGCACTTCACAAGATGTCACCCGGAGCAACGAGAAGCGACGTCACCGAATATTCAGTATGCGGTCTCACGGTCAGCAGCGAGCGTTTCCGATCGCGTCGGAGAGGTCAACTGTGTACGCGTTCCAATCGCCTCGCCGCACCTTCCAGGCCCCCTGACGGCTTCGCATGCGGGCAGCACTCCAGCAGTCTCCGAAGATCCTCTGCAAAGGAGTCTGCCACGCGCGGCGGTGCAAACCGATCGATAGCACATTGTCGGATTCGTTCCCGATCGGCCCGGAAGGCAGGCAGCCGCTGTTCGGCTTTACTCAGCGCCTCGGTCACAGCAGCTTTCGATAGATCAGATGTCACCACAAACGGCTGATTCTCAATGTACTCGTGGACCCCAACCTCTTTAGAGATCAGAACCGGCAACCCGCACAGCATCGCTTCAACCACCACATTCCCGAAGTTCTCGGTCTCACTGACCAACGCCAACAGGTCAGCCGAAGAGAGAGCTTCTCGCAGTTTCTGCCCTGTGAGATACCCGGCCCATCTGACCCGGTTCTCGATGCCAAGGGTCTTCGCTCGCTTCGTCAGCTTGGGCCCCAATCCGCCCTGGTGGTCCCCCACCAGGACCAAGTACCAGACGGGCGATCTTGCCACAGCCTCCATCAGAAGGTCTACCCGTTTCATCCAGTCAAATCGTCCGACGAAGAGCAGAACAGGCGTTCCCTTCGGGATACCATGCTCCCGCCGAAAACTCATCTTGGCATCCGGACATGGGTAGAATTCATCGGGATCAACAGGATTCGGTATGATGAGAGACGGCCGCTCACAGAGCCAATCACTGGAACTTGCCTGCTCTGCATGACAGGTCAGATGCACCGCCGCCGCTTGCCGTATCGCTCGTTGGAGGAACAACCGCCAGAACAGGTGTTTCTTCAGAGAAGACTTGCGCCGGGAGACGCTTGTGAATCCCCCGTGAATGCCTGCAATCATCGGCACGCCCTTCTTCCGGCAGATCTTCGCCGCCGCGATCCCGAGCCACATGAACCAGGCTGCAATATAGACCGCGTCAAACTGCCCCGCCGTCTCTTGGAGCTTATGCAGCAACAGACGCGAATCAAAAAGACTCCTCGGGCCGAACGTTGACGGAAAGTAGTACACGGCGACGCCGTCTATGTCGACAGCTCGGCCGACGGGCACATCCAGCGGCCTGTCCGTACCACTGGCATTCGTCGTGTAGACCGTAACGGCGGCACCCAGGCGACTCATCGCGCCGCAGAGGGTCGAAATGCATCTTGCAACACCGCCCCCCGGACCCCCGGCAGGCTCATATGAGGGAAGAACGACAAGCAGTCTTAACATCTATCTCTGACTGAACAACATTGACTATGCAGCACGGTCGTCGGACACCTCTCGCAAGATGCCCAAAGCGCTGTCGACCATGTGATCCATCTTCAGGTTCTTTGCAGCATAGCTACGGGCATTTGCGCCCAGACTGGCTATCTCCCCATCGGATATCGACGTGAGCCGCTGGACCATATCCGCTGCGTCCCGTGCCGCATAACCGTTGACGCCGGATTCAACATAGCCGTACTCTACGCATTGAGGCACGTCGGCAGACCTCTCAAACGTGAATACAGGCTTGCCATAAGCCATCGCTTCAACTGCCGACAGACCAAGCCAAGCTGGCTGGAAATAGATGTCCGCGATGGCAAACAACTCCTGCTTGGTCGTCTCATCATACACGGCGCCGAAATCGTAGACGTTGGAGAACGTGGAGAAATCAGGTTTGTCATCACCGCTTCCTATGACGATCAAGCCAAAACGCTTTGCGTTGAGTGATTTCATCACATTTATGAGCAAGTCGGTGCGTCTGTGCGGGCCTGAGAATCTGGCACAGAAGATCAGGTTCCTCGTAGTGGCAATCCCGTACTTTGCCTTCAGGGTCTCCCGCTGACCTGAGAGGTCTGTGCCGAGGATTCGCTCCACCCCGGATATCGTATTCGACAGGGACACCGATCTGAGCTTTGGCAGAATACGATTCCACATTGCTCGCTCATTTTCCGTGTAGAACCAAGCCGCATCTGCCATCTTGTACAGCAGCTTGTAGGCCAAGGGCATTCTCCTCTCGTGATTGATATATCTTCTGATGGATATGCCATGGCCCCACAGAATGATCTTCTTGCGAATAATCCTCTTGAGCAGAAGCAACAACCATGTCGTGGGCTGACGGAGCGTGCCGGTTAGAACAAGAATCGAATACTGACGCCGAAACAACGGGAAGGGGTTGTATGCCGCGAGATTACCGATTTGTATGGCGCGAAGCGGTCTGACCTTGACGCCACAGGCCGGAGCCATGCTCTGATCACTGATCTTGGACACACCCTCGTATGCATATACATCAACAGGAACAGCGTTGTTGAGTCCGGCATAGAAGTCAGTCCTGTAGTGAAGCACTAGCGGCTGGATGATCGCGACCTGCGCGTCTGGACGTGTCTCAGACAGTGACATGGCACTCCCGCCCTGCGGTGCGCGTTAGAGAACCGACGTCAACAACGTATATCTGTCGTGTTCCTTCGTGGATGGAATCAAATGATATCTGTGCCCCGTCGGATTTCCACCGAGGATGCAGGTCACAATGAAGGCCGCTGCGTGTGAACGCCAAAGATCGAAAGTCAATTGTATAGCCCAAGGCGGACATATTGACCGCCTCCATGGCCCGCCTGGCTTCCGCCAAGTCGGGCTCTGCAAATAGACGTCTGTAACAACCGAGATCTACCCTGCGATTCTCGCTACGTTGATAAAGGAATAGCGTCCTGACACCCTGTTCGTCCGGATAGTTGTCGCAAACCATCCAGTCCCGGTTCGCAGGGCAGAACATGGGGTGCCCATCTTCCTCGCTTATACCCACAAAAGGAGCAACTTCGGCCGGCTCGGCATCTCGGCAGACTAGCCAGCCGCATGTCGTCGCGCCTCGTGCACGAATGGTCCGGCGCGACATGTGCTTCACGACTCGCTTGGCAGCTTTGAGAAGCGAGGGAGGCACGAGTGAATACAGGCGGCTATTCCGCAATTTCTCGACGGCTGATCCTGAGCGTCCCCAAATCAGGACGTGCTTATCATCCATCCAATCGAAGTGACTGAGGAATCCGCTGGCGAGGCATCGCAGGTCATCCCCGTTCGTCCCCACCGTCATGAGCCTTGTGACTTCCCCCTCGCCCGTGCGGTACCGGTGAAGAAACGCTATTCGTGTCCCGTTTGGACTCAGCAACAGGTGCGTCACGTAATGTACATATTTGCCGAAACCATGACCCATTTCTTTCTCGGCAACATCGCGGGTTGAGATGATCATCCGGGCCTGTCTGGTTTCGATGTTGTGCTTCACTATACCGTCGTTGGCGGGCCAATTGTCCGCTTCGGTCGTATCGGATAATCCCGCATAGCCGTAGGCCCCCAGCCTGAAGAGACGTGCGTAATTGATCCCGAAACAATCGAGCGTCTTCGTGTCAATGACATGGGTCGGGTGTTCCAGCTCCGCCACGCATCGGCCTGAATTCGCGTCATAGACACGACTACCCCATCTATCCCCAACCTGATCATTGACGATGAACCGATCATTTCCGTCGATCCATTGCTGACGCGCTCCCTGGGGGTAGTTGAAAGCATTCGTCTCTGCAATGCCTACAAATTCGCGTGACGCGCAGTCGACATATCCAATCCGTGCTCTCTGACCGGGATAGACCGGTATGTCAATCCGATCGGTCTCGAGCGCCAGCAACTTATCACCCATCTCATTCCACGGCACCAGGTCATGGAAGCCAAAGAAGTGATGCTTCGGTGGCGAAGTGACTGCGTATGGAGAGATGGTCTCAGATGTCACAGCCATGACACTCATCTATACTGCATCCGGCCAACGACAGTCCCTGAACCGATGTGTTAACAGCATCGCGTGAAGATGGCCGGGGAGCCTCAATGCCCGTGACAGGTTCAGTCCCACACGATAGAGACGGTTCTTCCGACCGTATCCGTACATCTTCATGCAGCGGTCCTTCTCCTTACCAATGCGTTCCCATTTCGGATCGTTCTGCGAATCGTATCCCACGTTTTCGCCAGCCAGACCGGCAGTGGTCTTTGACCCGGCATGTATCCGAAACCCGTAGAGGTAGTGGTTCACTAACTTGGGAAGGAAAGGTGTCCCAAGGAACTTCCACCAGAGATCAATATCCATCATGTAGTAGAGAGCCGTATCCATCCCCCCGACCGCATCGTACAGGCGTTTCGAGAAGAAGGAACTTGGTGCATGGATTGGGGTCACTCCCATCCGACATAGGAACGTTCTCGGCCTTCCTGCCCCCTTAAAGTCGATAATGCGGCTATCATTGTTAATCCTTATGATCTTCCCGGTAAACCACTCACAACCAGGGTGCCGGGCTTTACTTTCGGCAATTCTCTTGAGGGCTCCGGGAAGAAGCACATCATCGCTGTTGACCCACGTCAATAGGTCGCCAGTTGCTCTCGCAAATCCTTTGTTGAAAGCATCGCTCTGGCCACCGTCTTTTTCACTGACCCAGTAGACGAGATGGCGTTCATACTTCCGGATGATATCAACGCTGCCATCCGTGCTACCGCCGTCGATGATGATATATTCCTGGTTGGCGTAGTTCTGGCTGAGAATGGACTCGATCGTCTCAGGCAGAAACTCCGCCTGATTGTAGGAAGCGGTGACTATGCTAATTCGTGGGTATTGCACGGTCGTTGCGAACTACCATCCTGGGCTGGAGACGAGCGTCCGTGACATGTTCTCACTCATACCGCTATTCCCCAGACACCACTGAGGGGACTGCCTCTCTGCGCGAGGAGCCAGAGACCATAAAGCCCCGTAGAGAACGCCACTCGTGCAAGCCCCGAGGTTCAAAAAAGATCCGCTCATCAAGAACGTTATCGACAGGCACACAACTGATGCTGTCCCCAGAAGCCCAAGGTATTGAATCGCACGTGAATCGGAATAGCGCCACAGCAGACGCCCAGCATGGATGGTGCGCAAAGGAAGGTAGACTCCATACGCGAAAAGTCCCACAAGCCCAAGTTGGCATAGATATGTAACGTAGCCCAGATGGCCGAAGGCTATGACGTCCAGTTTATACTTGGGGTTGGGGATTGTCTGAAAGAAGGCCAGCCCTCGACCAAGAACCAAAGTCCCTTCCCACCAATGACTCATCTCGACTTCAAAGTCCCGTTCTCGTGTCGCTGTCTGCGAACCCGATATAGGCCCACCTCCGGCAAGCGCCAAGATCCGGCTCTCCGCAAGTTTCAGCGGATCAATCCCTGGCATCGCGCGGTGCATGAGAAGCAGGAAGACCGCTACGATGATGCACAACGCAGCACTGAGTCGCAAGACTCGCCGCGGAAGATGTTGACTCGGAAATAGCAGAACAAGACAAGGGATGGTACCCACGCTTGCCAACCACAGAGATCGTGTCTGATTCAAGAACTGGCTGGCCAGAAGCAATGCCCCGACAAGCAAATACGGCACCCTCGTGACCCAGCCTCGCGGGAATTCCCAGATCACAGCCGTCAGCAGAAAGATACCAGACATACCGCCATATGCTATGGTCCGCATCAAGTGATAATCGTCCATCGTCAAGGACATACTGTGCCAGATACTTGCCGCTAAAAAGACATGTTGTCCGGCGGAAAGGACAGTGCCCAGAAGAAGTATGGCGATAAGCGATTGCGTTCTCTTGGCGGTGGTTACCATGTTTGCACCAAGAAAAAGGCCAAACGGCAAATCGAGTGCCCAACGCGAGGCCCGAATCGTGTCGTAGGTCCAGCCCAATTTCCAGAGACTCTGAATCGCGCCGATACTCAATACCAAGAGTAACAATCCTACGACCGGCGGAAATTTAATAGGTTTCTTGCGAACGATCCGGTCGAAGAAGAAGGCGACCAGCATGACGAAAAGACAGGCATCGGCCATGTTCAGAAACGGCCCTAGACCAGGCAACCGAGTCTGGTTGAACCTGGCTGTGTTCCCTGCAACGATCACCAACAGACCAAACAGAAAAGCGGAATAGGACCGCAGCAATGCCAGCGGAACACCAATCCCGAGCACGATGAGGATCAGTATTGATGGATAACCTTGGACTTCCATATATCTTACGACCTTGGGTCGAACGGTTTAGCGAGACTCACCCTAAAGGCTTCAGACAGGAGCACGGGCTCACCTCTTGGCAGACAGCTTCGCTATGACCTAGGCAATGAATGACTCTGGCCGGTACGCCTCCAACTACTGTATCGGGGGGCACATCCTTTGTCACAAGAGCACGTGCACCCACGACCGCTCTTGCTCCAATCGTTACGCCCTTCAGGATCATGGCTTCCGCGCCAATCCACGCATCGGAGCCAATCCGTACTTCTGCAGAGAGGGTCATGCTTTCATCGTTGGCACGGCGGGAGGCGGCGTCGATTGGATGGAAGTCAGTATCGTAGACTCTGACACCAACACCGAGCTTCACGTGATCCTCAATGGTTATCCCTTTGGAGCAGAACAGGACGACGCCGGACAGACCGACATGATTCCCAATGAACAATCGAGCGCCGGGCCGGTTGGCGACCAAGACCGTCCTATGGCTGATGCCAGCAGCATTTTCCCGGAGGCGATTGGCTATGCCGACATGGTCACCAATTCGGATAGTCGCGCCGGGGTGTCGCCGGCAGTAAGGAAGAGAGGTCATCGCCAGGTGCGCCCCCACTTGGACCCCGTGCAATCGGAGATACGCACGGGCAACCATTTTTCCGACCATCAAAGGAAGGGACCTGAACTGTCTATAACCCCATCTACAAATTCCTTTGTCCGATAGGCTCATCTTGATTCCAACCGTGCGCTATCCGCCAAAGTCACCTTTTCATTCCCGTGTCAGTAATCTATTAATGTGTCTACCTCGCCCATATTCCCGCAGCCGATCCATTCAGAATCCTCCAGTATTGAATGGGCAAGACGATGCATGCCGGTGCCAAGCACATGCAGGTTGCCAGGACGACGCCACTGGAACCCAGTCCAACGGTCCGAGCGAGGAATATCGACAACGGAATGTTGAGGACAGCACCGCAGGTTGCAAGCCGAACGGATAGTCTTATCTTCCCCATTCCATTGATGAGATTCGAGAATATGCCAGCCCAATTGAGCAAGATAGCGTAGAGGGCCATCACCGCCGAGAGGGTTGTAGGCACGTTGACCGTCGTTCCCATCCAGAACTTGTAGAACGGCTGTGCCCCAAGGAACATTGCTATGATGACTGCCACGACGCCGACGAAGAGCCACAAGAGACTGCGGGTCGTCCGGCGTATCCAAGCAAGATCGCCGTGAACGAATGCGTCCGTCGTGGCCGACCAGACGGGGGACATGAGGACGCCGAAGATCACGACGGTCACACTGAAGTACATATAGGCGACGTTATATACCGTCACCTCCCCGGGACCCTCAAGATGCGTAATGATTATGTTGCTCGTACAATACATGACCAAATAGGCGATTTGGACTACGAAGAATCGCAAGCCCAATCCTGTTAGCCCCCTCGCCATAGCCCAATCGACATGCCACGGGGAAGGAGCAAATGCCTTGTACTTGCCGAAATAGAAGAAAATGGAAGCGACCAGGAACACAAACGCCGGGGCTGAACTGCATATGGCGGCAAGACCAAACAGAGAGCCACGCACTGTGTTTGACGCAATCACGAGGGCGACCAGCGTAATAACACTTGAAGCCACGCCCAGGAGACTCGTGACTGCAGGTCGCTGGTCCGCCGTCAGAACGCAACCAATCAACTTCAGCAGAAAGCGAAGCGTCAGAAAAGCGAATACCAGTCTCACCGCAGAATGCAGTTCTTCCCTCATGGCCTCTGGTGCATTGAAGACTATCGCCCAGTCCACGAACGGGCTGACTATCAAGAAGGCGATCAGTGCCGTAGCTAGAATCGTGAAGAGCACGGCATACGCCGTGCTTACGTACCTCTTCGCAAGCACGTGATCGTGCCGCGCCAGAGCCTCCGCGAACTTGTTCCGGAGACCATTGCCAAGGCCAATGTCCAGAAGCTGTGTCCAGCTCAATACAGAATACAAAGTCAGCCAAATGCCGTAGACAGCGGGATTCACATACGCGATCGCCAACCGGACGACAACAAAATTGCTGGCGATACTCAGGCCTTTGCAGAACAAGGATCCAACAGCGTGGGTCTTTGCCCTGGCACTGCGGGTGGTATTCCTGCGCTGCACATCCTCGGCGACAGTCGAATGCGGCCAATCCAATTCCCTTCCGTTCGCAGTCGTCTGCCCCGGTCTTTCAGCAGTCAAAGAAGGGCTTGACATCGGGTTGGCTACGCTGTTCAACCGCATGGGGTCGTTATCCCAATGATGACGCTGTTGCCCAAGGCTTCGCACGCAAAACGCGGCGGACTACTCGACCCGGCAGGGCCACGAAGCGGTCTACTTGTCTCCGCCTTACAAGTTTCCGAATGCGGGCATTTCCGCATGTGCCCGCGAGCCACAGCAGGTACTCATTCTGCCTCCGCAATAGAGCTCTCATTGCTTGCCACGGCGCCCTCTTCTGCCGCATTCCCAATGTGGGAGAACGATACAGAAGGACCTTTCCCCCTTCGAACAGGCTTGTTCCAATGGCATACATATGGGGATAATAGGTTCCCACCCGGCTTTGGAAAGTGACCAAATCATAGCAGGTGCGACGCACAACCAGAGAAGGTATCCAAGTGTGTGCCAAGAGGAGGTTGGGACATTGGGTTGCGGCAAAATCGAGGAATTCACGGTAGCTCGCATGGATTGAGACGGGCGCCTCACCCGCTGCATACAGACCGGAGGGATCCCCCGACACCACTTTCAGCGCATCGATGCACACCATAAGCTCGGGAGAATAGAGGTCCAGGACACCAAGCACCTTCTCGATTGCATCTTCGAGGATCAGGTCATCGTCCCCAAGCATCCAGATATAATCGCCCCGGGCCTGCTCGATGCATCGAGCGAAGTTCAACTCTCCACCAACGTTGGATTCGTTGCGAGAATACACCAGGAAGCTCGTTCTGTCTGTGAAGGAGCGGACATACTGTGATGTTTCATCCGTCGA
Organism: uncultured Pirellulales bacterium; assembly: GCA_964421295.1. GTDB lineage: Bacteria > Planctomycetota > Phycisphaerae > Sedimentisphaerales > Anaerobacaceae > PLanc-01. The sequence continues at coordinate 2,715 of CAYQXM010000082.1, read as the reverse complement.
GGCGTTGTCGCTAACGATCACCTCGATTCTTCGACCCGTCGCGTTTAGCTGCACACACTGCTGCAGGACCGATGGCAGCAGATCGGCCAGATATGTGCAACGATTGAACGTGGGAATGGCGATCGACAGCCGAATGTGCCTATCCTCCACCTTCTCAGGACGAGGCTCGGCCACACATTTGTATTCAGTTGAATTCATCGCGTTGTGCCGTCCGCGCGTTGGCAGAAAAGAACACTCTGTCGAACAGTGGCCCAACTCTGGTCAGCCCCTGCTGCGTCAATCATAACCGCTGTTGTTCCGTCTTCCTGACGCGGTGTTCTCCACCGCACGCTGAGAAGATGCCGCTGTGACAAGGTGCACCGCGCGGTGGCTCCATCTCAGTGAGGGGCTTTCCAAAGACAGTCTTTGGGTAGGCATTGGCTTTGGGATCGACGCACATCTCAAGCAAGGCCGGCTCACTTTCTGAGCTCCCGAGCCAAGTCATTCGCTCATCGAGATCCTCTGTGCGTTCCACACGATGCGCCGAGATGCCGTACGCCTCCGCGATTGCCACAAAGTCCGGTGCCGAATATCCCCACACTGTTGATTGAAGACGACTTTCGAAGTAAGCCTCTTGAAATTGTCGCACCATGCCCAGACTCTTATTGTTGACAATCACCATCTTCACCGGCAAGTGGTCACGTGCCACCACGTCGAGTTCTTGTATATTGCATTGAAAACCACCGTCACCGGCAATGGCGACGACAGGCTGCCCCGGACAAGAGGTGGCAACACCAACGGCGGCCGGGAGCGCAAATCCCATCGAGCCCATCCCACCCGATGTTAGGAATCTCTGCTCCTCCCTGAGTTCCAATGACTGTGCGGCCCACATCTGATGCTGCCCCACGTCTGATACGAATGCCGACGCTTGAGGAAACAAGCGGGACAATCGATGCATTGCCACGTTGGGGTTGATGCCTGGGAGATCCGGCTGTTCGCCTGTGTCAGGCCATTGCTCACGAAGGTCTCGTATCTCGGCCCTCCAAGATTCAAAACGGGGCCGCTGATCACTCACTGTCTCTTCCAGAGCACTTTCCAGGAACTGCCTGATATCAGCGGGGATCGCATGGCATCCCTTCACACGGTTATTGATCTCGGCACCGTCGATATCAACGTGCCAGATGGTCTTGCCGCGTGCAAAAGCCTCGACGTCGGCTCCTACTTGCCGAACATCGAGTCGACTCCCCACTACCAGGAGCCAGTCTGAGCTTTGCAGTGCGTGATTCGCCCAACGGTTTCCGTACGTACCAATCATGCCGACTTTCATAGGGTGATCGTAGGGGAGTACGTCTACGCCCATGAGGGAGTGGACGACGGGAATCTCCATGCGATCGACAAACTGCCGAAAGAGACCTGCTGCCTGTCCCGATCGGATGCCACCACCAGCCAGTATGATCGGCCGGTCTGCCTGAGCCAACTCAGTCATCATCTGGTCCAACCCGATGATCTCCGAGTTTGGAACCACAGGCGTAGCCATAGGCACCCGTTCAGGAACCCGAATCTCCGCCCGTTGAACATCCATCGGAATATCCAGCAGGACAGGTCCAGGGCGATCGGATACGGCAAGTTCAAAGGCGCGGCAAAGCATGCTCGGGACGTCCGTCGGATCCTCGACCAACCATGCCCCCTTTGTGATGGGCTTGGCCATAGTGACAATATCCGTTTCCTGAAAACCCTGCTGACGTACGCCGTGGCTTTTGCGCATTTCATTGCGATTGACCTGGCCCGTGATGAAGACCACGGGAACGGAGTCGAAGAAGCAGCTTGCTACCCCGGTCAGGAGATTGGTGGCACCGGGTCCACTCGTCGCCAGGGCCACGCCGGGAATTCCAGTCATGCGAGCACTGCCCTCAGCTGCAAAAGCCGCCGCTTGTTCATGATGCATGCAGACGATGCGAATTGTCCTCCTGTTATGAATCGAATCGACCAGATGCGTAGTCATGCCGCCGATCAGTTCATACACTTGTCGGACCCGGTTTCGTTCGAGAACCGCGGCGATGTAATCTGCGACTTTCATAGTCTTGGTACGGAGGCTACTCACAGATCCGTGGAGCCAATCGACTGTTAGAGAACAATCACCTGCAACGGAAAACCTATCGGCGTCACGATGACACCAGCTCACGAATCTGTGCCGCATGTCGATCCGGATCCAGGAAGAAGAAATTTGTCTCCACTGTTGTCTCCTCCATGCGGGCGAACTCGATGAGCCTCTCGTTCTTTATCACATAGCATTTGTAGCCTACACCAGCGAGCAGCTCAATAATGTCGTTCGGAGAGTAGTTGAACTTTGCTGACCACTTCCTCAGCATCTCACTGAGGATGATGGGTCTCTGCCTCTCGATCACGGTCATTCCGCCCTGAAAGACAGAAAGCTCCGCACCTTCGACGTCGCATTTGATGAAATCGATCCTGGCGCCCTGCTCGGCGACAAAGTCGTCCAACCTCCGCACTGCGCACCGAATCAATTGAGCGTCGCCTCTTTCGCCGATGTTCGCCGCCGATGCGCTCGCCGACGAATCCGGGCAGAAGTAGAATGTCAATTCCTTTTCTTGGTTCGAGAAACCGAAATTGTGGATCTGCACGTTAGTTGCCTGGTTCAATTTAACGTTGCGCGCCAGATATCCAAACGTCTGGGGGATGGGTTCAAAGGCCATTACCTTCACATCAGGAACGATT
>CAYQXM010000081.1:0-25529 GCA_964421295.1 uncultured Pirellulales bacterium | reverse complement strand
GCGGGTGATGTCATTGGGGATTTCATCCAGAGTATAACCGATTGCCAGTTTCGCGGCGATCTTGGCAATGGGGAATCCCGTGGCTTTAGAGGCTAAAGCCGAACTTCGGGATACGCGGGGGTTCATCTCGACCACGTACAGCTTGCCGTTGGCGGGGTTGACGGCGAACTGGATGTTCGAGCCGCCCGTCTCGACGCCGATGGCCCGGATGATCTTGATGGCCGCGTCCCGCATGATCTGGTACTCGCGGTCGGTGAGCGTCTGGGCCGGCGCGACCGTGATGCTGTCACCCGTGTGAACGCCCATCGGGTCGAGATTTTCGATCGAGCAGACGATGACGACATTGTCCTTGCGGTCCCGCATCACCTCCAGCTCGTATTCCTTCCACCCGATGACCGATTCCTCGACGAGCACCTCGCCTTTGGGACTGAGACTCAGGCCCCAGGCGATGTACTTCTGGTACTCCTCCATGTTGTAAGCGATGTTGCCGCCGGTGCCGCCGAGCGTGTAGGACGGCCGAATGATCGCGGGGAAGCCCGTGGTCTCGACGATCTTCTTGGCCTCCTCCCACGAGTGGGCGTACCCGCTCTTGGGCACCTCCAGGCCGATGTCGAGAATGGTCTTCTTGAACTTGTCCCGTTCCTCCGCCTTCTTGATCGAACGGAGGTTGGCCCCGAGCATACGAACATTGTACTTCTTGAGCACGCCGCGTTCCGCCAGGGCAACCGCGGTATTGAGACCGGTCTGCCCGCCGAGCGTCGGCAGCAGGCTGTCCGGCCGCTCGCGTTTGATGACTTTCTCAACCATCTCCGGCGTGATCGGCTCGATGTACGTCCGGTCCGCCAACTCCGGGTCCGTCATGATCGTCGCCGGGTTGCTGTTGACGAGGATGACCTTGTACCCCTCCTTGCGGAGCGCCTTGCAGGCCTGGGTCCCGGAATAGTCGAACTCGCAGGCTTGCCCAATGACGATTGGACCTGAACCGATGATGAGTATTCTGTGGATGTCCGTACGTTTCGGCATAGACGACTACTCGGGCCTCCAGCCCTCGATATGAAGTTCGAAGTTTGACGTGAGAGGCAAAGATCAACCATCAAAAATCAAACATCACACTTCTCACTGATGCAGCCAGCGATCCATCGCGGCCGCGGCCCGCCGGCCACTTTCGATCGCCCGCACCACCAGCGAGGCGCCGCTGACCGTATCGCCGGCCGCGAAAACCCAAGGCTCACTGGTTTGATTATTGGCCGCCATTAAATTGCCCTTTGGGTCAAGCTGCAAGCCCAAATCCTTCACTAATCCGCCGTGGGTAACGTGGAGGAACCCCAACGCCAGCAGAACGATGTCCGCCTCGACGGTGAACTCCGTCCCCGGCAGTTCCTTGACCTTCCAGCCACCGTCCGGCTGGCGGGTCCACTCGACCTCGCACGCGTTCACTTGCCTGACCCGCCCGTTGCCGGCGAAACTCTTGGTCTGGACCGACCAACGCCGCTCGCACCCTTCTTCGTGCGACGACGACGTCCGCATGATCCGCGGCCACGTCGGCCACGGCGTATCCTGCGGCCGATCTTCGGGCGGCTGCGGTAGAATCTCGAACTGGTAAATCTGTTTGGCCCCCTGCCGCCGGGCGGTACCTACGCAATCGGAGCCGGTATCGCCGCCGCCGAGGACGACGACGGTCTTGTCCTTGGCGTTGGGCAGCGAAGCGTTCGCCAGCAGCTCGCCGCTGCACAGCCTGTTCTGAGCGCCCAGGTAGTCCAGGGCGAACATGATCCCTTTCATCTCCCGGCCGGGGACCTTCAGATCCCGGGCCTCTCTGGCCCCCTTGCACAGGCAAATCGCATCGAACATCCGACGCAGGTAGTGGGCCGAGATATCGGTGTCGACGTTGATGCCGTTCTGGAAGATCACGCCCTCGGCCGTAAGCTGCTTGAGCCGACGGTCGATGATGCCCTTGCCCAGCTTGAAGTCGGGAATGCCGTAGCGGAGCATGCCGCCGGCCTTCTCATCTTTTTCGAAAACGGTCGTCTCGTGTCCGGCCCGGGCCAACTGCTGCGCCGCGGCCAAGCCCGCCGGTCCCGAACCGATCACGGCCACGCGTTTGCCGGTCTTCTGCGCCGCCGGCACCGGCACGATCCAGCCCTCGGCGAAACCCCGCTCGACGATCTGGTATTCGATGTGCCGGATCAGGACGGGCTCATCGCTCACCGCCAGCGTACACGACGCCTCGCACAGCGCGGGACAGACCCGGCCCGTGATCTCCGGGAAGTTGTTCGTCGCGTGCAGCAGCTCGCACGCCCGCTTCCACTGTCCCCGGTAGACGTATTCGTTCATCTCTGGGATCAGGTTGCGCACGGGGCAGCCCGCGCCGTGGCAGAACGGAACGCCGCAGTCCATGCACCGCCCGGCCTGCCGCTTGATCGCGTCCGGCGTCAACGGCAGATCGATCTCGGCATAGTCATAGATCCGCTCTTCCACCGGCCGATGACCCACCGCTTGTCGTTTGTACTTCAGAAACCCTTTTAGCTCACCCATAGTGACACAAGACCTAAAGCTCGAATTTCGAAATCCGAAACAAATTCCAAACCCGAAGCTCAAATGATCCAAACCCTGACACTCGCGGAGCCGTCCGTTTTGAATTTTGGGTTTCGGTCATTCGCATTTTGTTTCGGGTTTCGGATTTCTTGCTTCGGATTTCATCCATGAAACACCTCTTCCGTCGCCGGCGTCGAGTCGGTGTCACGCTGTTCGGCGGCCTGCATCTTCTCCAACGCCTTGCGGTAATCGATCGGAATCACTTTGACGAATTTGCCGATCATGTCGGGCCACGCCTCGAGAATCGCCTGGGCCCGCTTGCTGCCGGTCCATTCGCGGTGCCGCTCGATCAACTGGCGCAGCACCTGCACGTCCTGGCTCTGCCAGACGGTTTCGAGCTCCACCATGTCGAGGTTGCACAAGGTGTCGAAGAGCTGCATCTCATCGAAGACGTACGCGATGCCACCGCTCATGCCGGCGCCGAAGTTGCAGCCGGTCTGGCCCAGAACGACGACCGTGCCGCCCGTCATGTATTCGCAGCCATGATCGCCCACGCCCTCGACGACGGCAGTCGCCCCGCTGTTGCGGACGCAGAACCGCTCGCCCGCCATGCCGTTGACGAACACTTCGCCGCTCGTGGCGCCGTAGAGCAGCGTGTTGCCCGCGATGATATTCTCGTGCGGGATGAACGTCGCCTTCTCCGGTGTGCGGACGATGATGCGTCCGCCTGAGAGGCCCTTGCCGAGGTAGTCATTCGAATCGCCGATCAGGCGGAGCGTGACGCCCGGCGCCAGAAAGGCGCCGAAGCTCTGGCCTGCCGAACCGGCAAAGGTGATGTCGAGGGTCCCGTCGGGCAACCCGGCCGGGCCGTGTTTGAGCACGATCTTGTTGCTCAGGATCGCGCCCACCGTCCGGTTGACGTTGCGGATCGGCATCTCGATCTTGGTCTTGCGCTTCGTCTCGATCGCGGCCGTCGCCTCTTTGAGAATCTCCCAGTCGATGTGGTCGGCCAGCCGTTCCGGCGGCGTCCCGTTGCGGCGGATCGGACGATCGTCCGACGTGTCAGGCTCGAAGAAAATTGCCGAGAAATCCAGGCCCTTGGCCTTCCAGTGCGTGATCGCCTGGTGCATTCGGAGCCGGTCCACCCGGCCGATCGCGTCTTCGAGTTTGTGGAAGCCCATCGCGGCGAGAATCCGCCGGACATCTTCCGCGACAAACATCATGTAGCGTTGAATGTACTCGGGCTTGCCCGTGAACCGCTTGCGCAGCTCCGGGTCCTGCGATGCGATCCCGAACGCACACGCGCCTTCGTGACATTTCCGCAGCAGCGTACAACCGAGTGTGACCAGAGCCGCGGTGCCGAAGCCATACTGATCGGCTCCCAGCATCGCGCCGATGACAACGTCACGACCGGTGCGCATCTGCCCATCGACCTGGACGCGGATACGGCCGCGCAGGTTGTTGTTCACGAGCACCTGTTGCGTCTCGGCGAGGCCCAATTCCCACGGACAGCCCGCGTGCTTGATGGATGAAAGAGGGCTCGCGCCCGTGCCGCCGTCGTGCCCGCTGATGAGGACTTCGTCGGCGTTGCCCTTGGCGACACCCGCCGCAATGGTGCCGACGCCCACTTCGGACACGAGCTTCACCGAGACTTTGACGCCCGGATTACTGCACTTCAAGTCGTAGATGAGCTGGGCCAGGTCTTCTATGGAATAGATGTCATGGTGTGGCGGTGGCGAGATCAACGTCACGCCCGGCGTCGAATAGCGAAGCTGGGCGATCTCTTCCGTCACCTTATGGCCCGGGAGTTGGCCGCCCTCGCCCGGCTTGGCGCCCTGGGCCACCTTGATTTGCAGCTCTTTGGCGTGCGCCAGATAGTTGATCGTGACACCGAACCGGCCACTGGCCACCTGCTTGATGGCGCAGTTGCGCGAATCGCCGTTGGATTCGGGCAGGTAGCGCTCGGGGTCTTCGCCGCCTTCGCCGGTATTGCTCATGCCGCCGAGGCGGTTCATGGCGATCGCCAGGCACTCGTGCGCCTCTTTGCTGATCGACCCGTGACTCATCGCACCCGTGCAGAACCGCTTGACGATCTCGGAGGCAGGCTCCACCTCGTCGAGCGGCACCGGCTGGCCCGGCACGAACTCGAACAGGCCGCGCAGCGTGCACAGCGCCTTGGCCTGGTCGTTGATCGACTGGGCAAAGGCCTCGTACGCCGCTTTGTCCTCGTTGCGGACCGCGTGCTGAAGCTTCGAGATGCTCGTCGGGTTCCACAGGTGCCGCTCGCCATTCAGGCGGAAATGGTATTCCCCGCCGAAGTCGAGCTCGGTGGCCCCCGCCGGTCGGGGCTGGTAGGCGGCGCGGTGCCGGCGGAGCACCTCCTCGGCGAGTTCCTCCAGCCCGATGCCTGCGATCCGGGAGCTGGTCCCCGTGAAGTACTGATCGATCACGCTGCGGTTCAAGCCGACGGCCTCGAAGAGCTGCGCCCCGTGGTAGCTGCGCAGGGTCGAGATGCCCATCTTGCTCATCGTCTTGAGGATGCCTTTCTTGACCGCGGCGATATAGTTGTCGGCGATCTGCGTGGGCTCCATTTCCTTGCCGAAGTCGCCGCGACGGTTCATCTCGTCGAGCGCCTCGAACGCCATGTACGGATTGACCGCATTGGCGCCGTACCCGCACAGCAGGCAGAAGTGCATCACTTCCCGCGGCTCGCCCGATTCGAGGACCAGGCCCGCCTCGTGCCGCAGCCCCTGGGCCAGCAGGCTGTGGTGCACGGCGGAAACGGCCAGCAGCGACGGGATCGGCGCCTGGGTGTCACTCGTTTCGCGGTCGCTCAGGATGATCAGCGAGGCCCCTTCCCTGACCGCGCCGATGACGGAGTTGGTCAGGGTTTCCAGACCCCGCCGCAGCGCTTCGCCCGGCGGTGTCACGGTCGTGTCGAACAGCATGGGAATCGTCGCGACGCGATAGTCGCTCCGCCGGACCGCACGGAGCCGTTCGATGTCCTCGTTGGTGAGGATCGGGTGCGGCAGCTTGAGCTGGCGGCAGTGCTGCGGCGTCTCGTCGAGCAGGTTCTGTTTCTTGCCGACGAACGACATCAGGCTCATCACCAGCCCTTCGCGCAGCGGGTCGATGGCCGGGTTGGTCACCTGGGCGAACAGTTGCTTGAAGTAGGCAAACAGCAGCTTGGGCTGGTCCGACAGCACGGCCAGCGGCGTGTCGTTGCCCATCGACCCGACCGGCTCCTGCCCGTTGACACCCATCGGCGTCAGGATCATGCGCAGCTCTTCGCGGTTGTACCCGAAGATCCGCTCGCGCAGGGCGATCGTCTCCGAATCGCTGCGTTCCAGCTCCGGCGCATCGAAGAGGCCGCGCAGCTCGATGCGGTTCTCTTCCAGCCAGCGCCGGTACGGCTTGCGGCGAGCGATCTTGCTCTTGACCTCGTTGTCCGAAATGATGCGGCCCTCGACCGTATCGACGAGGAACATCCGGCCGGGACGCAGACGTCCCTTCCGCCGGATGCGCTCGGGCTCGAAATCGACGACGCCCGTTTCGCTGGCGATGAGGGCCAGGCCGTCGGTAGTCACGAGGTACCGGCACGGACGCAGCCCGTTGCGGTCGAGACACCCGCCCAGGAACCGGCCGTCGGTGAAGACCATCGCCGCCGGGCCGTCCCAGGGCTCCATGATTGAGGAGTGGTACTCGTAGAACGCACGCTTGTCGGTGCTGATATGGTATTTGGGACCGAACGCCTCTGGAATCATCATCATCATGGCGTGGGGCAGACTGCGGCCGCCGCGCATGAGGAGCTCCAGGCCGTTGTCGAACATGGCGGAGTCGCTGCCGCCGGGGACGAGGATGGGCATGAGGTCCCTGATGTGCTCTCCGAACATCGGACTGGCTATCTTCGTCTGGCGGGCCGCCATCTGGTTGATGTTGCCGCTGAGGGTGTTGATCTCGCCGTTGTGGGCGATGCAGCGGAACGGCTGCGCCAGCCGCCAGTTCGGGAACGTGTTCGTGCTGTAGCGCTGGTGCACCACCGCCAGAGCCGATTTGACCCGCTCGTCTTTGAGATCGGGGAAGTACTCGAAGAGCTGCCAGGCCATGAACATGCCTTTGTAGCAGATCGTCCGGCAGGACAAGCTGGCCAAGTAGAAGTCGATGGCCGCCTCGCCAAACTGCTCGGCGACCAGCTTTTCGGCGCGTTTGCGGGCCATATAGAGCTGCCGTTCGAGCGGCTCGCCCACCAGCCCCGCGCCGTCGACGAACACCAGCTTCATCGTGGGCTCGGCTTCCAGCGCGATCTTGCCCAGGCAGGCGTTGTTCACCGGCACATCGCGCCAGCCGAGCACTTTCAGCTTATAGTAGTCCAGCGCCTCGACCAGCACCCCGTCGCACCGGCTCCGCAATCCCGCGTCCTTCGGTCCGAACACCATGCCGACACCGTAGTGCAGCGGCTCCGGCAGCGTGAATCCCAGCCGCTTGGCCTCCGCGACGCAGAAGTCGTGCGGAATCTGAAACAGGATCCCGGCGCCGTCTCCGGTCGTCTCATCCGCGCCGGCGGCTCCGCGGTGGGCCATGTTCACGAGAATTTGCCGGCCGTATTCAATGATGGAATGGTCCCGCTGGCCGTTGATGTGCACCACGGCCCCGATCCCGCACGCGTCGTGCTCCCGACGCACCTCGTACAGACCTTGATCTCTCAGAATCATACCCGTAGATTCTCCTGGTAGTCCTAAGTTCTCAGTCCTTAGTCCTCGATTTCGAGCCCTTAGTTCCGAGCTAACTTAGAACTCAAAACTCAGGACTATTCTGGTGTGAGGTCAGTGGGCTGCAGCCATCACTTATGACGTTCTACTCTCGTTGATTCTACGAAATCCCCGGCTGTTTGCCAGCCAGTTCCGTTAATACACACCATAAGCCACTTGCATACTGCAATTATGAATGCTTATTTAATATCCATGCGTTCCGACCCGTCAGTCGTGCGTGAAAGAACTATCGAAATCTACTATCATGAGGCGGGAATCAAGTGCTTCATCTCCACCACGTTCTCACAGCGGCAGCCACTTCCACTTAAGCGGGTGACTGACGCCAAGCATGCCCCCTCATGTCAGCCCACCAGAAGCTTGCCCGAACGGCCGGAATCAGAGACAATGCCGGAAAGCGTTTTAAGGAGATGATATGCAGAGGTTGAGCGTGCTGTTGTGCTGGTGGGTTCTGCTGGCGGGATGTGCCTCCACGCGTTCGGAAGGCCCGGCGGCGAGGTATGACGGTCCGCCCCAGTTCAAGGACCGGCAGAAGTACCTGTTGACCCGGATGGACCGCGACGCCGTGTACGAAGGTGGGCAGCAGCTCATGCGCGGGGCGCGACAGGCCGTGCAGGAGGGGAAGACCTTCACGCGGCTCTACTTGCCCGACGACGACCCGGCCACCACCGAGGGACTCCCGGCGGCGCTCTGCCAGTTGGACGCGACGGCCGTATGTGTGGCGCCGGACCTGGTCCTGATCACTTTCGCCGACGACGATGGATGTCACTACCTGGCCTGCGTCTCCGATCAGCTTCTCGCGTACGCGCCCGGCCGTGACGGCGGGAAAGGTTTTGGCTTTCGCACAGATCCCGAACGCCGTGAACCGCTCACCGGCGTCGAGTCGCTCGACACGCTCAACGCCACCTACACCAATTTCGAGCTCAACCTCCGCCTGGGCCTCGCCTACGTGACCAACCACAACCTGCCCATGACACCGTCCCAGGCCCGCCAGACGCTCGGCCTGCCCTCCGCCGCTCCGACAGCTCCTCCCGTGCCCACTCCGGCGCCGGTCTCCGAGGCCCCGCTCTCGCCGGAGTTCAAAGCCAAGCAGAAATACCTGCTCACCGAGATGGACGCCAACGCCGTGTACGCCGCCTGTCAGCAGCTCCTGCGCGATGCCAGAACCGGCAAGCTCTCGGCCGCGACGTATCTGTACGATGACCCGCCAGCCAAACGCAACGAGCTGCCCGAAGCGATCCGCAAGATCGAGCCCACCACCGTCAACATCATGCTGGACCTGATGGTCACGATGTCGTTCGCCAGTCCCGACGGCACCCAGTCGCTCATGTGCTCGTCCAACGAATTCGGCGCGCCCGGTACCAATCCGGACGAAGGAAAAGGCTGGGGCTTCCGCCGGGGCGCCTTGGGCATGGGCAAGGTTACCGGGACCGAGACACTGGACGAGCTGAACGCAACCTACGACACCCTCCACCTCTTCCTCTGTCCCGGCCTGATGTACCTGACCTCCCGCCTGGGCCCGCGCCAGACCCTGGAGCAGGTGAAGGCAGAGGCGGTGAGCATGGAGGCGATCTACGGCTTCATGGAAAGGACGGTCGCGGAGCTGGCCGTGAAGCAACGGCGTCTCCTGTACCAGACCGACCACCCGGAGCTGCTGAAAGCCTGTCGCGACGCTCTCGGCGATTTCAAAGCCGGACGGTTCACCCGCGCCCAGCTCCAGCCTCAAGACCCGGCCGGCGACGAACAGAAGGTCACGGAATTCCAGCGCCTGCCGGAGGCGATCCGCAGGCTGGAGCCCATCTACGTCGCGTTCCGGGAGAACTGGGTCGAGGTGGCTTTCATGGGCGGCCTGGGTCACTCCGGCGCGATCGCCTACGCGGAGGGCCAGAAACCCTCCGAGCGCGACGACGCCATCCAACTGATCGACGGCCTGTGGTACTACGACGACGGCCTCCGCGAAGGCGGCCCCGGGTACCGCGACTATCTGCAGAGCCTCGAAAAAGAAGTCACGACCCCGATAGAGTACCGCCGCCAGCACCCCGACGGGCTCCCCAAATAAGCAGACGATATGCGGAGGTTGAGCGTAGTGCTGTGCGGTTGCGTCTTGCTGGCGGGTTGTGCTACGTCGCGACCCCCGACCCCGGCGAAGACCGCGATCCCCACGGATTTCAAAGGCCGGCAGAAGTACCTGCTCCGGGAGATGGACGCCAACGCCGTCTACGCGGCCTGTCAGCACCTCCTGCGGGACAAGAAGGCGGGCCGGCTCTCCGACAGCACTTACTACTGTGATGATCCACCGACGAAGTGGAACGAGTTGCCGGAGGGGATTCGCAACATCGAGCCGACGAGCATCTTCGTCATGGAGTTGGGTCTCGACATGAAGTTTGCCAGCCCTGACGGCGGTCAGACCCTGGAGTGCCTCACCAGTGACTTTCAGCGACGCGTACCGGAACCCGACGGCAGGAAGGGCTCGGGCACCCGCATGAATCCGTTGCGGTTCGAGGCGATCACCGGAAAGGAGACGCTCGACTACCTCGACGCCACCTATGACGTCTTCAGCATCGAGCTCCGCCCCGGCCTGACGTACAGGACTGCACGGGATACACCTCCTCACTCCCTGGAGGAAATGAAGCTGCCCGGCAAGGCGATCAACGAGAACAATGCCACCCGGTGGGCCCTGAAGCGGCAGCGACTCCTCTACCAAACCGATCATCAGGAGTTGCTCAGGGCCTGTCGCGACGCCCTCCGGGATTTCAACTCCGGCGGATTCCACAACGCGAGGTTCTTCACTCATGGTCCTCTCGGTGATGCGTGCGCCTTCCAGGACGTGAATCGGCTGCCGGAGCCGATAATGAGATTGCAGCCGATCTACGTGTGGTTTGAGAAGGACCGGGTCATGGTGTCGATTGTTGCTCTCACCAAAGGTCTTACCGGCGTCGAAGCCTATGCCGAAGGTGCGATGCCTGTCGGCACGGACCACAAACTCGGACTAATCGATGGCCTGTGGTACTGCGACGACGGCCTAGCCGGAGGCGACCGCGAGTACCGCGCGTATCTCAAGAGCCTCGAAAAAGAAGTCACGACCCCCATCGAGTACCGCCGTAAGCACCCGGGGTCGGGCACGCCCTGAAGAGACTAGCGGTCCGAAGGGCGACTCCGCCGACGCTCGCGGAACTGCCGGGCTTTGCCCGGCGGGACAGGGTCACCGCTGGTGACGAAGTCATGCCAGGCCTTGATCTCCTCATCGTCCGGGCACTGCGCGTAGGCCCGCGCGACGAGTTCCTTCTGTCCGGCCGGAATCCTGATAACCGGCTCGGGAGCGCCGCCGCGCGGGGTCGAATGCCAGCGTCGCGCATAGGCCCCGGGCACGAACCACTCGGCACTCTCGAGGCAGACCCGCCAGGCCTCGGCAACCTTCGGATTCTTCTCCAGGAAACGTTCCAGAACCGCGCGCCCTTCGGTGCCATATTGGCACGACGGATTCGGGAGGTTGTTCAAGTATATCCTGCGTTCTCGTGGCGCCGTTCCGTTTCCGTCGGACGCACCGCCCTTCTCTCTGCGCGGGGCCGTGGCCTCTACCAGCGCGTCCTCGAATCTCTGGTACTCGCGGTCATTCGCATCCTGCATCCTATAGAAGACCATATCGTAACCGCCGGGATCGGCACTCCCCGGTCCTCGCGCCAGCGAGAAGCACAGACGCGCCAACGCGAGGACGGATGTCTGGTCCTGCGGGTTCGCGCGGACGGCTCTGCGGAATCGTTCCAAGTCGTCGTAGACGCCGCGCGGCAGGTATGCGATGAAGAGATTGTCTTTCAGCTCGGGCTCGAAGTTCTGGAAGCTCCAGCACAGATCGTTGCCGTCGATGCGCCAGCTTTGGGGCCAGGTCCACTCGCGCACCTGCTCCGCTGCCAGCGGATCGGCAAAATGGACGCGGATATCGGCCTGAGCGATGGTTCCCTTCCACGGGGCGCCGGTGTCCAGAATGTAGCGCAGGTTCTCGTACACGCCGTTGCTGTACATCCCGCACGGGAACGTCTGCACGTGGTACTGCGCCGAGATGATCGTGCGTCCGGGAGCGAAGGTCTGGTCCCACACGAACCACGTCCGCGAGACCAGGAATCGGTAGCGTTCCTCTCGTCGCATCTGTCGGACCGGCTGCAGGCTATTGGCGTCGTTGATCCGGACCTGGAAATCGTAAGTACCCTCTGAGGAGACGTCGTCGGCCGGAAAACCAACGAGCAGGCGGATCGGCTGGTCTGTTTCGTTCACCATTTCGAACTGGGCGACCACGCGGACCAGCGCCGGCCAGACATGGTTCCGACCCAGGTACACATCCACCTGTTCACGCTTCAGGCGGATGTCACTCTTCCCTTGGTCGGCCAGAGGAGTGAGCGTAAATCCGTTGGTTTCGACCTGCCTCCCCCACAGCACACTCGCACACAAGCCGATAACGATCAGTAACACGCCCATCGTCCTCATAGCCCACTCCCGAAAGCACTTATGCGTGGCGCCGCGCTCCACCCGCGGCCTCCTGTCACACGCTATTATCGACTGGAGCGTCCTCCGAGACAAGCAACAAATCCGCGATGCGGGTACTATCACCCCGGTGTTCGGAAGTGCCGGGTGTCCTGTCCACGCCGGCGCAGATATGCTCCCCGCCGATGCCGCCAGCCTGGTCACGCTCACGTCCCCATGACACCCGCGATCACCGCGCGGGCCGGGCTTTCTGCAGGCGCGACTGCAGCGCGACGAAAGCGGCGGTCGGCGGCGGGGAGTGGATGTCGGCGGCGGGGCTGGTGGCGAAGTCGTACCAAGCCCTGATACGCTCGTCGGCCGGGCACTGGGCGTAAGCCTTCGCGATGATGGCTTTCTGCCGCGGCGCCAGCGGGCACCAGCGGACGTCGCCCGGCACTCCGGCACCGTAGACAAAGTAGTGACAATTCTCTATGTACGCCACCCAGGCGTCAGCATTCCTGGGGTTCTTCTCCAATAGCCGGTCGAGCAGGTCCTTTGCCTTCGCCACGTATGGCGACGACGGCGTAGACGCGTAACCCGCGGATCCCATGATGTGCCGGATACGCCAGACCGGTGCGACGCGAGCCCGACCGGATTCGTCCGCCGGGTAGTACCCCGCCTGTGAAACGAAGCGTTTCTGCTGCTCGTCATATCTTCTCACGTCGTCGGTCGGTTCCCAGAACCTCTCGAACGTGACCCTGTCGTTGGCGTCGGCGATCTTTGTGACAATCGCGTCGTATTCCGACTTGGTCATTGGCCCCGGCAGCCAGTCGCCGGCCAGACCCATGTAGTGACCAAGAGAAAAGTAGAGTTCCGCCAGACGCACCGCGTGGACCTCTTCCTGCGGATTCGTGCGGACGTTCTCCTCGCGGCGCTGGAGTTCGTGCCAGGTGGCGTGCGGCAGGTACGCCAGATGAATGTTGTCCTCGAAGGTGGGTTCAAGATCGGTGAAGCGCCAGTGAATGGTGTTGCCCTCGATGCGACTGTCCCCAGGCAAGTACTCCTGCCACAGCCTCTCTCGTGACACGGGTTCTCCGAAATGGACCGTCACATCCCCTCGGCTGATCGCACCCTTCCAGCAGGCGCCGGTGTCCAGAATGTAACTGACGAACCGCCAGGCAGGTTCCCCCCTCATCTCAGCAGCCGCAGCATGATACTCGACCTGCACGATCGTGTGCCCGGCGGGAAAGGTCTGATCCCAGCCATACCAGACAGGGTGAGGATTGTAGAGGATCATTCTGCTGCCCGGCGGATAGGCATCGACCCGCAGCTTCTTGATCCCTTGCAGGGCGTTGGCATCGTTGATGGTCACACGGAAGTCGTAGATGCTCTGCGTCAGGCGTTCGTCGGGCGCCGAGACCGGAAAGCCAACGAAGACGGTGATGGGCTTGTCGGTTTCATTCAGCATATCGAACCGGGCCGTGACGCGGAGGCGGTCGCCGATAAGACCATTGGCGTCACCCGTCTGCATGTGCAAGGGAACGCCGATGTACAAATGGACGTCCTCGCTCACCATGCGGATATCGCTGTTGTCCTGCATGCTGAGCGTGTACCCATCGTAACGGATCATCCCCATGTCGGCCTGCACGACGCAACCGAGCCAGACGCCCACTATCAGTGACGCGCTCACATTCCTCATGTGCCGCACTCCTGCATGACGAAAGTCAGGCACCCATTCGCCGGCGGTTATCCCGGCCGCTGCGGCGGGACGGGATCCGGGGTTATTATCCTCTCGGGCGGGGATGGTGACAAGGGGAAATCGCGTGGTGGTCCGGGCGCAAGAGAAGACGGCGGCCCGTCTCTAAGGTAACAGGCCGCCGTCAATAAGGTTCGGTGACTTCGGGTTATCGCATGAAGAGCATCTGGGCGTAGGTCGGCAACGGCCACAGGTCGGCGGCGACGAGCGTTTCGAGCTCATCGGCGACCTTGCGCAGGGCGACCATCGCCGGGACGACGTCGTCACGGAAACTCTCGGCCTTCTGCTCGGTGCCGTGCAGAGCGCCGGTCTTGGCGGTCGCCGCGGCCAAGGCGTCGATGCTCTGGTCCAGAACCGTGATCAGGTCGCAGAGGCGTTTGAGCAGCTTGGTCGGCGTGCTCGCGTCGGCGCCGGTAGTACTGATGACTTCGACCGTCTTGCCCAGGCGCCGGGAGAACTCGCAGCAGGCCGGCAGGACTTCCCGCCGGGCGATGGCCAGCATTGTCTCCGCCTCGATGTGAATCTGGTGGCAGTAGACGTGCAGGAAGATCTCCGTGCGGGCCTTGAGTTCCTCGGCCGACAGGACGTTGTGCTTCGTGAAGAGACGCACGTTCTCCTTGGACGGAATGCCCTTCAGGGCCTCGACCGTCGAGCGGATGTTGGGCAGGCCGCGCCGGCCGGCTTCCTTCACCCACTCGGTGGAGTAGTTGTCGCCGTTAAAGACGATCTTGCCATGCTCGGTAGCGATGTCACGCAGCAGCTTCTGCGCCGCGGCCTTGGGGTCGCTCGCCGTTTCCAGTCCGTCGGCAATTTCGCACAGCACGTCGGCCACCATCGTGTTCAGCGTGAAGCACGGGCCGGACACCGACTGCGACGAGCCGACCATGCGGAACTCGAACTTGTTGCCGGTGAAGGCGAAGGGACTCGTCCGGTTGCGGTCGGTGGAGTCCTTCGGCAGCGGGGGCAGGGTCGAGACGCCGAGCTTCAGCTCGCCGCTGCGTTTGCTGCTCTTGGCGCTGCCCTTGGCCAATTGCTCGAAAATGTCCGTCAGCTGCTCGCCCAGGAAGATCGACACGATCGCCGGCGGGGCCTCGTTGGCGCCGAGACGGTGATCGTTGCCCGCGTTGGCGACGGCGGCGCGGAGCAGCGCAGCATGTCGATCGACGGCACGGACCACGGCGCACAGCATGACGAGGAAGACCATGTTGTCGTGCGGCGTCTCCCCCGGATCGAGGAGATTGATGCCGTCGTTGGTGACCATGCTCCAGTTGTTGTGCTTGCCCGAGCCGTTGACACCGACGAAAGGCTTCTCGTGCAGCAGGCAGACGAAGCCGTGGCGGAGCGCCACCTTCTGCATCATGTCCATCGTCAGCTGATTGTGATCCGCGGCCACGTTCACCGTTCCGAAGACCGGGGCCAGCTCGTACTGGGCCGGGGCGACTTCATTGTGCTGCGTCTTGGCCGTGACGCCCAGCTTCCAGAGCTCGTTGTTTAGCTCGTTCATGAAGCAGGCGACGCGTTCGTTCAGCGACCCGAAATAGTGATCCTCCAGCTCCTGACCGCGCGGGGGCTTGGCCCCGAACAGGGTCCGGCCGGCCAGCACCAGGTCCAGACGCTTCGCATAGAAGGACTGATCGACCAGGAAGTACTCCTGCTCCGGCCCCAGCGTGGGTGTCACGCGGGTGCTCGTCGTGTTGCCCAGAGCCTTGAGCACGCGGACTGCCTGCTTGTTCAGCGCATCCATCGAGCGGAGGAGCGGGGTCTTCTTATCCAGCGCTTCGCCCGTGTAGGAGCAGAAGGCGCTGGGAATGTACAGCGTGATGTTCTTGCCGTTCTCGCGAACGAAGACGGGCGAGGTACAGTCCCAGGCGGTGTAGCCGCGGGCTTCAAACGTGGCCCGCAGACCGCCCGACGGGAACGACGACGCATCGGGCTCGCCCTGGGTCAGCTCTTCGCCGCTGAACTCCATGATCGTGCGGCCGTCCGAGGTCGGCGAGATGAACGCATCGTGTTTCTCCGCTGTCAAACCCGTCATGGGCTGAAACCAGTGGCAGAAGTGCGTGGCGCCCTTGCTGATCGCCCAGTCCTTCATCGCGTTGGCGATGACGTCGGCGGTCGGCCGATCCAACGGCTGCTCACCCTGGAGCGTCTTCTTCAGCGAGTTGAAGACGTTCTTCGGCAAGCATTCCCGCATGGTCGCCTCGTTGAATACGTTACATCCGAACACTTCGGTTACATCTGTGGGCATCTTATGCTCCTTCGTCGTGGTTGGCATGATATGGCCATCAGGCCGGTGGGCCATACTATTGGCATTGTTTCGAGCCGTCAACGATTCCATCGGCACTCCTCATAAATCCAAAAACGGCGAGGCTTGTCCTGTCCGGCCAGTCCCCAGCAGAATCAGCCGGAAGGTTGCAAGCCTCACCCGCAACCCAATGCCAACTGCACAGGGTTGTGCAGTTACCACGCTACCAACAGCGTCCGGTGGTACCCTCTCACGCGTTGTGTTTCTTCTGTCTTTCATAGGCATTGGGTTTTTAGAGAACACAGGTATTCTTTCATCCGATCACAGCGCCGCACTGACCAGCACTCAGGCCGTGTCGCCGTTGTCCACTGCAGGCTTGGTCGCCGTCTGTGCGGCTTGAGCACGGCCGGCGAACAGATTGATACCTCTTTGCCTTACCATCACCGCTGTGCCTCCCAACGAGCACGTGTTCCAGATACCCCCCCGGGGTCAATCCCCACGGTGGGGCAACGCTTATCCTATAGGCAAGCCGCGTGCCAGCAATACTGAGGCGGCGACATCCGCCTGCAACATACGCAAATACAGGAACTTAGAACTCCGGAAGCAGAAATCTCACCTTTGTATAAATCTACAATTCTGTATACTTCGAGCCAATAACATACGTATTTGTAGCGAACTTGCTCGTCCATCACCAGTAGGAATTTCCAGGATTGCCGACCGGGCCACCCGACCCGTGTCGAGGCAATCCGTGAAAGAAAGGGGTAATGCGATGGCTGATTTCATCGATTACGTGACGCTGCTACTGACGAACATGATCGCGGCCCTGGTGGTTCTGGCTTTCTTTCTCTGGTGGGGCCTGGGGCGGGAGGACTCGCACAAGTGGGCGCCGATGTTCGGCATTTCTGGATTGATCGCTTTCGTGGTCGGGCTGGCCATGACCTTCACGTGGCCTCTGCCCAAGCCGTACAACTCAGCCTTCGGCGAGATGTCCGTGCTGTTCGGCATCCTGTTTCTCGGTGCGGCGTGGGCCCTGGCCCGAGGGTGGAGCCTGGTTTCACTGGGAATCTACGCTTTTGTACCCGGCCTGGTCGCTGTCGTACTCGGCGTGCGGATCATTCATCTGTCCTTGACGGCCACCCCCCTGCTGTCCGGCATCGGCTTCATCGTAACCGGCTGCGGCGGGATCTTCGCAGGATTGGTCCTCCGCGAACACCGGGTCGCGCGTTTACGGATCATCGGCGGCATCATTATGCTCATCGCCGCCCTGATCTGGGTGCCACCCGCCTGTCTGGGGTACTGGATGCACATGCAGGTCCAGCCTTCACAGACAGCTCCAGCCACTTCGACCAATGCCGGTGCCGCGGGATTGCCGGCGCCGGATGGCCCGAGCATCGGACAGAATCCGTCCCCCAATACGTGATCGAACAGAAAGGGGGGCCGGTTGGCGACCGGTCCCCGTCTGGCCCCGGAGGGCATAGCTAGTGATGACACTTGGTGAGGAACGAACTGTCACATCACCCGATGGCCTCTCCGCCTCGTTCGCCCGTGCGGATTCGCACACACTCGCCCAGGTCAATGACGAAGATCTTGCCATCTCCGATCTGCCCGGAGTGGGCGCCGTCCGTGATGGCCTTGATCGCCTTCTCCACGAACGGCTCGTTGACGGCAATCTCGAGTTTCGCTTTCTTGAGCAAGCTGCCCTGTTCCTTGTGACTGCGGTAAACCTCGGCGACGCCCTTCTGCCGGCCGCGGCCCACCACGTTCGAGACCGTGACCAGGTGAATCTCTTCATCCGTCAGCTTCTGCAAGACTGCGTCGAGACAATCTGGCTGTATGACTGCAACGATGTATTTCATGGTCTTCTTGTCCTTTCTCGTTTAGTCGATCACCGTATAAGCAGCCTCGCGATGTTGCGTCAGATCGAGGCCCACCCGTTCGTCGTGCTCGCTGACCCGCAGTTTCATCAGGGCATCCACGAGTCTGAGCAGGATGAAGCCCAGTGACAGCGACCATACGATCGTGACCGCCACCGCCTTGATCTGGATCCACAGCAGCACCGGGTTCCCGTAGAGCAGGCCATCCGCGCCGGCCGGGTTGATCGCCTTGGTGGCGAAGATACCGGTGGCGATGGCCCCCCAGATACCGCCGACGCCGTGCACGCCGAACGCGTCCAGCGTATCGTCGTAGCCGAGCCAGGCTTTCAGATAGGTCACGGCCAGCCAGGGAATGAGGCCCGCGCCGATGCCGATCCAGATGGCTCCCATCGGTGTCACGTACCCGGACGCCGGGGTGATCGAGACCAGCCCGCCGACCATACCCGTGATGACACCCAGGGTGGTCGGTTTCTTGTGTTTGACCCAGTCGAGCAGAGCCCAGGTCACGCCCGCCGCGGCCGCGGCAATATGCGTGGCGGTGAAGGCGCTGGCCGCCAGGCCGTTGGCGCCTAGGGCGCTGCCGGCATTGAAACCGAACCAGCCGAACCACAGCAGCGCCGCGCCGAGGACGGCAAACGGCAGGTTGTGCGGCGGGGACATGCCGTCGGGATAACCCTGCCGGCGTCCCAGCACCAAAGCCGCGGCCAGCGCCGTCATGCCGGCGTTGATGTGCACCACGGTGCCAC
This sequence comes from uncultured Pirellulales bacterium, assembly GCA_964421295.1. Lineage (GTDB taxonomy): Bacteria > Planctomycetota > Phycisphaerae > Sedimentisphaerales > Anaerobacaceae > PLanc-01. The sequence goes on along the minus strand of CAYQXM010000081.1, from coordinate 7,152 downwards.
CCGCGAAGTCCAATGCCCCCCAGGCCTTCATGAAGCCGCCGACGCCCCAGACCCAGTGACACACCGGATCATACACCAGGGTGGCCCACAGCAGCATGAAGACGCACATGGCCGAGAACTTCATGCGTTCGGCAAACGCGCCGATGATCAGGCCCGGCGTGATGACGGCGAACATCATCTGGAACATCATAAAGGCCTGGTGCGGAATCGTGCCGGCGTAGTCGGCATTCGGCGTCAGGCCGACTCCCTTCAAGAAGGCCCATTCGAGCGAACCGATGATCGACCCCTTGTCAGGCCCGAAAGAGAGGCTGTAGCCGAACAGCACCCACTGCAGACTGATCAGCCCCAGGAGCATCAGACATTGCATCAGCACGGATAGCATGTTCTTGCGACGGACCAGACCACCGTAGAAGAAGGCCAGGGCCGGTGTCATCAGCATGACCAGGGCGGCGCTGATGAGCACCCAGGCGGTGTCCCCCGCATCGACAGTCGGCTGCGGCGCCGCGGCGGCGACGGGAGTGTTCGACTGCTCGGCGCGCGCCCCCGACGCGGCGTTCAAGAGCACGATGAATCCTACCGCGATCCACATCCCCGGCCGCATTCCCCGCGACCTCAGGATAGACCGGTACCATGTCACGATCATTGCTGTGTCCTCCCAAAAGAGACTGCCAGACCTTCCTCTCGGGCGTCGCACGCACCGCAACGACCGGCCGTGGACCACACCGAATTCAAGACTCTACCAATACAACTGGCGTGCCAGGGCGAAAGAACACGATACAGATTCGCGTAAGCATCGGATAGGCGGCAGGTTACGGAGGAGAGGAATCGAGGAGCCAAAGGAACGTGTGATTACATTTTTGTAATCACACAAGCCTTTGAGTACATTTTTGTAGTCAGGGGACGGAACGAGGGAACGCCGGTCAGGAATGGCTGGCGAAAAGCGGGCTGCCCACGAAGTACGCCAGCGCCGCAATGGCGGCGGCGGCAGGAACGGTGATGATCCAAGCCCAGACGATGCGATGCGCCACGCCCCAGCGAACCGCGCTGAGCCGGCGGAGCGACCCGACGCCCATGATGGCACCGCTGATCGTGTGCGTCGTGCTCACAGGAATGCCGAAAATCGTGGAGATCGCCAGCATAACAGCGGCGCTGGACTCCGCCGCGAATCCGTCCACCGGGCGAAGCTTGGCCACCTTCTGCCCCATGGTCTTGACGATGCGCCACCCACCGCACATCACGCCCAGGGCAATGGCGCTCTGGCAAAGGAGCACCACGTATAAAGGGACATCGAATTTCTTCAAGACCCCGGCACTGACGAGCAAGCTGGTGATGATGCCCATCGTCTTCTGGGCGTCGTTGGCGCCATGGCCCAGGCTGTAGGCGGCGGCCGAGATGAGCTGCCCCTTGCGGAAGAGATGGTCCACCTTGGCCGGCGTCGTATTGCGGCACAACCAGTAGACGAGCCCGCCCAACAGAGTGCCCAGAACAAGACCACACACCGGAGAGACAAAAATGAAGATAATGGTCTTGGTGATGCCGGACCAGACCAGAGCACTGGTTCCGACCTTGACCAGGGCCGCTCCGATCATGCCACCGATGAGAGCGTGGGAAGAGCTGGTCGGCAATCCCAGGTACCAGGTAATGACGTCCCAACCACAAGCACCGATCAGGGTGGCGAAGATGACGCTTTCGTCAATAATTGAAAGATCAATAATCCCCTGTCCGATGGTGTGGGCGACTCCTAGACCGAAGACCAGAAACGCGATGAAGTCGAAGAAGGCCGCGAAGATAACCGCTTTGCGCGGCGTGAGCACGCGCGTGGACACGACCGTGGCGATGGCGTTGGCCGAATCGTGAAAGCCGTTGAGAAAGTCAAAGGCCAGGGCCAGGACGATCAGAAACAGGATGCTCGCTGTCATGCCGTTTACGCCTGCTTGACCATGATGGAATCGACCACGTGCGCCACGTCCTCGCAGACATCGAGCACAGTCTCCGCGTCCTGATAGATGTCCTTCCATTTGATGACCGCGATCGGGTCTTTTCCGCTCTCGAACAGCTCGGACAGGACGCGGTCACGCATGGTGTCGCCCACATTTTCCAGGCGGTTGATCTCGACGCAGGCCTCGAAGACCGCCTGACCGTTCTTGATATGCCGGAGCCCACCGACAGCCCGCGCCACGGCCCGCACGGACTGTTCGATAATAACAGAAAATTCTACGAGGTTCTTATCGACGGTGGTGATGTTGTAGACCCGCAGGCGATTGGTGATGTTGTTGATCATGTCGGTGATGTCATCGAGCTGTTTGATCAGGGCGTGAATATCCTCCCGGTCGAACGGGGTGATGAAGGTCTTGTTCAACTGGTCGATCACGGCGTGCGCCACGTCGTCCGCCTGGTGCTCGATAGTGGCCATCTTGCTCATGGCATCATCGGATACGCGGCCCTGTGCGACCGTGTCCTTGAACAGGCACGCCGCATCCACGCCAAACCCGACGTGCTTCTCGAATAAGTCGAAGAAATTGAACGACTTAGGGAAGAACTTGAAGGCCAGAAAACCCATGCAAGCATCTCCTTCTACAGGTGCACAACAAAATCCAACAGGAAGGTGTATCCAACCCGCCCTTGCGTTACAGCAAGAAGACCTGACTTTACGGAATGAGGAGGCGTCTGTCAACGTTTTGGTCGGCGGTAGACAGACGGACGTGAACTTGAAGGCGCAGATGCCTCCCGCGTTACGGTTCGCCTCCCGCGTTCGATTGGCCCTGGTTCGCACCGGGTTCAGGCATCGCGTCACCTCCCGGTGTCGCGGGAGTCGTCGGGACGCCGCCGCCTTGCGAAATGTACTGCTGCATCTGTTCGAGGGTCGCCTGATACTGCTGGATGGTGGCGTTCTGCTCGGCGACGACGTTCTTGAGCTGAGCGACCTGTTCCTTTAGCGAAGCCATGGTATCGGCTTCATTATCGGCCTTTGCCGCCAGGGTGGTGGCCGTCTGCTGAGCCTGCTGGGCCATCACGGAGACCTTGTCCCTCTCCTTGGCAAGCTGGGTGGCGCGATCGTTGAAGGTATCCCGCATTTCCCGCAGGTTGTTCTTTTCGTCCTCCAACTCTCGATTCTTCTGTTCGGCCCGCTGGAGTTTGAGCTGGAGCCGGTTGATCTCCGCTTTGGCCTGGGTCGCTTCCTTTTTGGTTTCCTGCAATTTGCCGTCGTCGCAGCCGGCCAATCCGAACAGGCCGGCCGTCAGAATCAGGGAAGTCCATCCAATCGCTTTCATCCGTGGTGCGTGCATCGTAGTGCTCCCGGCACGTCGTCAGACTTCAGCCGTCTGGGCCGAACCGAAGATCGTGCTCCATTGGCGGCGAGGCCGCTGCTGCCATCGTCGTTGGTGATACACGTAACTGACGATCAAAGGCAGCACACTGGTAGCCTCGGCATAGACCATTTGTTCGTGACCGGTATCAACCTTGCCCCAGGACTGGGCCTCCTTCAGCGTGGAGCTGGAACAGGCTCCGTCCCGGACATCAGCCACGGTAATCTGCACGGCGTACTTGTGCACATCAACGGCGTGGCCAAGTACTTCCGCACAGACGACCGTGTCCTGGGCGAAGTTCTTGGGGGTGCCGCCGCCGACCATGAACAGGCCGGAGACCGGCGCCTGGATCTTGATCTGCGTCAACTCGCGGAAATCCTTCACCGAATCGATGGAGACGTGGTCGTCGGGGCTCTCCACCTGGTGCTTGACCAGGCCGAACCCGGCACTGGAGTCCGAGAATGCGGGACAGAAGACAGGCACGCCGTGCTCGTAAGCCGTCTGCACCAGCGATTCTTTCTTCTTGGCGTTGGCGACGAGATACTTGCCCATTTCCCCAATGAACTCCCGTGATGAATACGGCCGGCGTTCCAACCCGTCGGCGATAGCCTTGATCGTATTGTCACACGCCTGGAGCTGCTCTTCATCGATGAACGTATCGTAAATACGGTCGATGTACAGCTCTCTCAGCTTATTATCGGCCATTGAGGCGTTACCTCTGTAGTGACGGAAGCCGAGGGCCTCAAAAAAGTCCATGTCGACGATGGTAGCGCCGGTGGCAACGATGACGTCAACCATGTTGCAGCGGACCATGTCCACGTAGACCTGCATGCACCCGCCGGCGCTGGTGCTGCCGGCGACGCACAGGATGATCGTGCAGTCCGGGTCCGCCACCATATTATTAAGGATGTCCGCCGCCCGGGCGGCATCCCGGGCCGTGAACGACATGCCCCGCATGGCATCGATGATCGGCGTCGCATCGAATGACGTGATATCGATGTGTTTGATCGGCTCGCTCAGGAGCTCCCTCTTCTCCATATTAGCCTCACCTTCTGCTCAAACGTTCGTATCCCTGAATACGTAGCTCAAGAATTTGTACACCAGCTTGGCCGCCAGAAAGTCCGGTGCCCACTGTTTCTCGACGGGGCACATCTCGACCACGTCGAACCCGACGACCTGCCGCTGCCGGCACACGGCCAGCAACAGGGCCGTCACCTCATACCAATACAGTCCCCCCGGCTCCGGGGTTCCCGTCGAAGGCATTACCGCCGGATCGAAGACGTCCAGGTCGATGGTCACGTAGACCTTCTCGCCCAACTGGGCCACGACCTTGTCGATCCAGCCCGCGCGCCCCGCGATGTCGTGCGCGAAGAATACCCGCTTCTTGTCGATCGAAGGCTTCTCCGAGATGTCCATGCTGCGGATGCCCACCTGCACGATGGGACAGATTTCCTTGATCCGCGCCATCACGCAGGCGTGGTTGTACTTGGTGCCCTCGTATTCCTCCCGTAGATCGGAGTGCGCATCGAGCTGGAGGACGCTCATGCCGGGATATTTCTTAACATGAGCCCGCACGGTGCCGGTGCTGATCGAATGCTCGCCGCCCAGGACGACGACGAATTTGCCATTATCCAGGTGTTTGGAGACGCGCTGTTCGAGAGCATCCACCGTCTTCTGGGGCGATGCGTTTTCGGCGACCGGCTTATCCGTGAAGATCCCCTGGTGATAGACCTCCGATTGCATCTCAATATCGAGAAGCTCCACGGCGGCCGAAGCCTTGACGATCGCGTCCGGCCCCTTGTCGGCCCCTTTCATGTACGTACTCGTCCCATCGTACGGAACGGGAACCACTACGATCCTGGAATTCTCAAGTTCGGAATACTCCGGCGGCAGACCTCCGAAGTTCTTGTGCTCGCTCATGATGGTTCTCCACTCTGGATTCGAGATAAAAATATCGGAGCGTGCGCAAACGCCGCACGCTCCGCATAAATCACCTTACACCCTGTCAATGACGATGCCGCATTACCGCGGCGTGAACGAATTCTCGTCGAAGATGAACATGGCGATGGCCACGGTCGTCGTCCAGAGGTCTTTCTTGCCTTTGGCGGTTTGCGTAATGTTCGACGTGCGAATGATCAGGCCACTTGATTTGTAGACCTGCTCTTTCTCCGACCACGCTTTGTTGGGATCGACTTCCAGACCCAGAGTCGTTCCGAGCATGCCGGCGGCAAGGTCTTCCGACAGGTCGCCCGCTTCCTTCTCGTTCATGCCGTAGCCATGCACTTCGCTGAGGTACCCGTGCTTGTTTCCGTCCTTGGGCACGGCCATGCCCACCGAGGTGGCCACCAGGCGGTCGTGCTCGTCGGTGTCCGCGCGAGCCATGACGCAGAAACAGATCTCGCCCGGCGTGAGCAGCTTGAGTCCTTTTTCCACACTGATAATCTTGCACTTGGGCGGCAGAATGGATGATACGGTCACGAGATTCTGCTGGGCCACTCCGGCCTTTCTCAGGGCTTCCTCGAAACTCTTCAATTGATATTTATGACGCCCTACGCCTTTCGTGAAAAAGACCTTAGAGGGAACCATATTCCACATTGCCACCTCCTTTTGCGAGTAGACAATCGATGGACGCATGTCCAACAAATATTGAATTCGGCGGCGATTATAGATTCTCATGGCAGTGTCGCAATCAAAATTTCCCGAAGATCACGTACGGGGCCGCTTTCCGCAGCCTGGCGTTCACCGGGCCGACATCTTCCAGCCCCCGAATCGGTCCTTCCCGGCGCCGCTGAAGGATCCGGTTCACCGTCAAGGGGCCCAGCCCCGGCACCTTCAACAGTTCGAAACGCCCGGCGCGATTCACGTCGACCGGATACGCCTCGGGGTGATTCAGCGCCCAGAGCTCCTTCGGATCCTTCTCCAGCGAGAGATTGCCTTCCGGCCCGAGCGGAATATCCGTGTCCTTGAAACCGTATTTGCGCATCAGGAAATCCACCTGGTAGAGCCGATGCTCCCGGGCGAAGGCATCCGTTACTGCGCCGGCCGGCTCCGCCGTGAGCGTGCGATCCCCCAGGCTTTTCTGATAGGCACTGAAATATACACGGTTCAGATGCAGCCGGTCGTAAAGGCCGCTCATGTACTTGACGATCTCGGCATCCGACTCGCCGGCGGCGCCGACGATGAACTGCGTGGTCTGCTTGACTCTCTCGAAGCGCGAGCCGCGCGCCGTCAACCGACTGATGAGCTTCATCGGCTCAACGATGTCGCGCAGAAAATCCTTTCGATTTGAGAGCCTCGCCATGTTCCGCTCTCCCGGCGTTTCAATGTTCAGCGACACCGCGCTGGCGAGTGACACTGCCTCTTCAATCGCCGCCGGGGCCGCGCCCGGAATCACTTTCAAATGGATATACCCCTTGAAGTGATGCTTTGTGCGAAGGAGGCGCGCCGTCGTGTTGAGCCGATCCATTGTCGTGTCGGGCGAGCCCAGCACGGCCGAGCTCAGGAAGAGCCCGTGTACCTTGCGCTGGCGAAGATAATCGAGAAACACATTGGCTGTCTCGTCGGGGCTGAGCGTGCAGCGGCGGATGTCCTCGTCCTCGCGCAGCGGGCAATACTTGCAGTCGTTGGTGCAGACGTTCGAGAGAAGTGTTTTGAAGAGAATGCTCTTGCCGCCGTTGGGGAGTGTCACCGGGTAGATCCACCGTCCATCCGCTCCCCGCCGTCTCGCGTTTTCCTGCTGGCTGCCGCACGCGCACGCCAGATCGTACTGCGCATCCGTGCTCAGTACTTCCAGCTTCTGCTGCGTATCCGGCTTGGCTATGATTCCTATCATCTCATACAGCAG
>CAYQXM010000080.1:0-25539 GCA_964421295.1 uncultured Pirellulales bacterium | reverse complement strand
GACCATTATCCTCAACGGCCGGCTATCCGAAAGGAGGCTTGCTTCATAGTCTCACTTTACTTATTCCTCCTTCGATCGCGTGTTTGGGAACCGTCTTCTGCTCCCTCCGACAAGTACCCGCTCTTCCGTTTGGGCCGTTCCGAGTCCAGCGGGTTCATCAGGGCACGCAGGGCATCGAAGACGATTTTGAACTGGCCGTCGTACTTGCGTTCGAGTCGAGTGATTTTGGCGGATAACTCGGCATGTGACGCCAAGAGGTGACGCAAATGAGAGAACGCTCGCATGATCTCGATGTTCACCTGAATGGCGCGTGGGCTCCTCAGGACACTCGACAGCATGGCGACACCGTGTTCGGTGAAGGCGTAGGGAGCGGACCGACGGCCGCCCCACTCACTTGAAATGCCAAAATGGCATTTCAAGTCTGTGAACTCATCGGGGGAAAGCTGGAACATGAAATCACTGAGGAACCTGTCCACATTGCGTTTCATCGCGCGTACCAGGTTGCCCGTCGCGACGCCGTACAGTTCCGCCAATTGGCTATCAAGCAGAACCTTCTGTCCTCGAATCAGGAGAATCTGACGCTCAATACGCTCAACAGGAACCAACGCCGCCTTCATCTTCCAAGTCTCCAACGCACATTCGTCGCCAACCGATTTCATTGTAGCCCCGGCGGGGCGCGAGGACAAGGAACGGCGGCGGGGTTTGCAGGGGCGGGGCTGGGACCGGCCTGGATCGGGGAGGGCTGGTCACGGACCTGCCCCTACAGCGAGCGAAATGCTCGCCTCATGTCGGAACCTCCAGGAACCGCATGGGCCAAGGCCCATCCTACAAGTGCCCAATCTGTGAAATCCTTCGACTTCGCTCAGGGGTATGCGGCAAGTGATTTCTCGATGGGCAACTCCGGACGTGCTGCCCATTCGGTCCAGCTGCCGTCGTACCACAACACGTTTCTGTATCCGAGCAACCGGGAGAGCACGAAGAAGGTGTGACTGGCCTGGTGACCCGTGCGGCAGTAAACAATCACTCGGGTGTCTTTGTTCGGGATCAGGGCCTGGTAGGCTTTCTCCAGTTCCGTCTGCGGTTTGAAGGCTGTGTACTTGTCCGTCTTGACAATGTCCTCGGTATAGGGTCGGTTGATCGCACCGGGAATGTGACCGGCACGAGCCTCCTCTGTCTTCTGGCCGGTGTAATAGTCTGCAGGCCGCACATCGAGAATCACGGCATCCTTGCGTTCCACCGCGCGCAAGACCGTGACATCGTCCACGGTGAACGTGTCGTTTCGGTCAGGCACAGGGTATGATGTCACTGCCCTGGACGGCAAGTCGACACCGACCGGTCTGCTCTCGGCCATCCACTTGTCATAGCCCCCGTCGAGGATCGCGTAGCGCGTATGACCCACGCGTTCCAGAGCCACGGCCACCAACGTCGCGTCCTGGATCTTGGCCGCCGGCACGATCACGATCGTGCTCTGCGGCGTGACGCCCATGAGCGACAGATGACGCGCCAGCATATCCGCCGGCAACAGTTTGGACCCGACACCGCCGATGTTGCCCCGCAGATGCTCGACGTCCAGACGCAGAGCGCCTGGGATGTGGGCGGTGTTGTATTCCGGTTGCGTCCGCAGATCGAGGAGCACGAGATCCGGCCGGCCCAGTCGTTCGGATAGCCATGCGGTCTCCACCAGACGAGGGAGATTCTCCTCTGCCGGCCGTTGCTGAAATGGCGCGGGCTCCGTCGGGACAGCCATGAAGTGCTGCCGCCACAGATTCGCTCGGGCGGCCCCGGCGGCCGTCAGCGGCTCCGACCGCAGCGAGACGGGCTTAAGACAACGCTGGATGAAACCATCCAGTCCATCCGTCAGCATATAGACGTTGTCGAATCCGCTCCGTGAAAGGGAGTCCCTCGCCTGGGCCGGATGAGTCATGCCGTTGGAATACAGCACGATCATCCCGCGACCGCGGTGCGGCTCCAGTGCCTGGTGCAAGTCAGACAAGGGAATGTTCACGGCTCCGCGAATGTGAAAACCGGCGTATTCGTCCGCGGGACGAATATCGACGACCAGCACGTCCTGATCGCCGCGGACCAACCGGTCTGCCAGGTCTTCCGGTTCGATGTGGTCGGCGGCTTGATCCACCTGCTGCAGCAATTGCTGCTCGGTCGAAGCTGCCACAGTCTGCGACAAGTGAGCTGTGCCGGATGGAGAAAGGGTCATCCCCGTTGCCAGGGCCAGCAGGATCAGACACAATGCCATCAACAGGCCGGGGCGTATTCCGCTGGCATGTCCCCGTGCTTTCTCCACCCACTCGCTGAAGGCGAAGAAGAGCGCACCGGCTATGACGAAAACGACCAGAAAGAGGCCCTCGGACAGCCCCAGGCTGTCGTAGACGAAGAGCACGCCGCGTTCACCGGCAGTATACAGCGACTTGACGAAGCTGAAGGTCTCGTTGAAGAGGATACTGCCCAGAACGGTCCCCCCGAGAAAGATCAAGGCATCCAGCTTGCCCGAAGCCACTCCCGCCGCGGCGGTGCCCGGGCACCAGCCGCCCACTACGAAACCGATGCCGAACAACAGCCCGCCGACGATCTGGGCACCGTAGACGGTGGGGAGCAGGTATACGCCATCAGCCCCTATCAAGCCGAACAGCCGAGCGTAGGCGAGTCCCAGCGCAGCCACCAGGACTGCCGTGAACATCACCTTGATGACGGTCATGTCCCTGAAATAGAAGACGGCGGCGAGTTTTCGGCTGCTGCCGAATCCCGCGCGTTCCAACACCAGGCCGAACAACATGCCGATAACCAGCGCGGCCACAAATGCCTGCGGCGTGCCCAGTGCATCGAGCGAATAGAACGAACTAATCATTCCATTGCCTCCTTACGAAATAGGCACACCCGTATCCGCCGACGAATACGCAGATCAGGAATACGAAGCTCCCCGTCATCAGTTGGGCGGAGCCGGTCAGAGCCTGACCTGATGTGCAGCCGCTGGCCAAGCGACTGGCGAAACCGACGATGAGTCCCCCGACGAGAGCCAGAATAGCGCGGCCCCGGCCCGAGAAACCCGCCGCGCGCTCCAGGGCAGGACGGACTCGTCCGGCCAGCAGCGCCGAGAACAAGGCTCCGACAAAAACGCCGGCGAACATGAAGACCAGGTAGTATCGAAGCGGCTGTGTCCCCCAGGCACCGAAGTACTCGCTGGTCCGCGTATGGGTGGGCAGCACGCACATTTCCGCACCGGCCGCGATGCGGGCGATTCCCGCTGAAGCTCCCAGGCCGGCGCCCAGAATGAGAAAAGACGCCAGCAGAACCAATCCCAGCAAAACTCCAGCCAGATACGGATTCATATAACGATCAGGTCGGATCTCTTTGTCGTTCATGGCTTAGCACCCCGCGCTCTTCTTGGTTGGTGGTGTCGGGACCGGCCGCGCCGGAGCGGCTGGGGCCGGTGTCGTCGAAGGCGTGGTCCTGGGCGACGTCACTGCCGGTGCGGCTGGAGCCGATGGAGCAGCGGGCGTCGCGCCGGGCTGTGCCTGCGACCAGTAAGCGTCCAATCCGCCGAAGACCGCCTTGATCGGCCGTTGAGTCTTCTGAGAGAGAATTCCGGCTACCGCCATGGCCAGCGACCCGTCGCGATCTACAATGATGAGTGGGCCGGCGCCGGTGAGCCACGCCGGATTGCTGATCAGGTCGGCAATCTCCACATTGACAGCCCCCGGCAGACTGTAATCGGCGAACATTTGCGCCGGTCGGATATCCACCAGGTCATACGTGCCGGGTAAGTCCAGCATCAGCCGGTTCAGCTCCGCGGCACAAATACGCTCCGGCAATGGCACCACCCTCTTGGGCACGGTCGCCACAGTGGTCTTGGTTTCCGCGCCATACACAGGATAACCGGCGGCAATCCATGCCTCACTGCCGCCCGCCAGGCTGGTGACGTTCGTGAATCCTTTTCGCTCCAGCACACCAATGGCCATGCTGGATCGGTAGGCGGAATTGCAGACCGCTACTATGGGTTCGGCGGGGTTGAGCTTGATCGACAGCTCGCTAAGTTTGTTCAACGGCAGATTCAGCACCGTTCCGATGCGCAGACCCATCCATTCGTTCGGCAGTCGGACGTCCACGATCAGCGGTTCAGTCCCGGCCTGGATCGCGGTATATAGCTGCTGTGGCGACATGAGTTGGTTCTTGTTCATCGCCAGTCCAGCCTTCTGCCAGTCGCTGAACAGCACATACTGACCTGTGTAGCCCACCCGATGCAGACGGTGCAGAGCTTCTTTGATCTCTTCCGTTTCGCCGCACAGTACAACGTTGGAGCCCCAGGGCACCATGATGCCGACCCAGGTCTCCAACCGACCACGCAGGGCAATGTTCACCGAATTGGGGATATGGCCGGCCGCATAGTCCTTGGCGTCGCGGATGTCTACGACGTAGTACTTGGCCGAATCCGTGAGCTCCTGGCTCGCCGTCAACTTGGCCGTCAGAGGCTGATCCCAGTTGACCAGGTCCGGTCCCTTGCGATTCATCTCGGCATTGTGACCGAAGTATTGCGGCGGTTCGCTCAAGTCCGACAGCACCGCCGTGACAAACTCCGCTTTCGCTTTGTGCTGGAAGTAGGGATTGGACGCACGTTCTTCCCCTATCGTGGAATGCGGACTGTCTCTCAGGTGAGCGCCGCAGAGCGAGCCTGCCCCGTGGGCCGGAAAGACGAGGACGCCATCCGGCAGCCTGGAAACCTTGTTATGCCAGGTGTCGAAAGCCATGCCCGCCAAAGCCGCGGCGGTCGTGCCCACAACCAGATCGGGGCGGCCCACGCTCCCGACAAAAAGGTAGTCGCCGGTCAGGATCAACTCGGGCGTGCTCTTGCCCTTGGCATAGACCAGACCGCTGGTTCCATCCACGACATGACCGGGTGTGTCCATCGATTTGACGGTCGCCTGACCGACCTGAATGGTCGTGCCCTCTTCCAGCGGCACGATCTTGTACTCAGCCTTGCTCTTGGCGCTCTGGTAGATCGGGCACCCGGTTGCTTTGACCATCTCCATGTGCCCAGCCACAAAGTCCGCGTGGGAGTGTGTCAGGTAGAGGCCGGTAATCTTGAGATTCTGCTGTCTGGCCGTGCCCAGATACGTCTGAATGTCACGACCAGGATCCACCATGAGAGCCTGCCCGTCGCTGACGAGCATGTACGAGTAATGTGAGAGAGTCGGGAGGTTGAATTGGATCAGCTTGAACCCGGGATACTCGTACGTGTTCACCACTTGATAGCGGGCGGCATCGTTGCCATGCGTGGCAGACTCGGCGTCCTTGACCGCTGCCGACAGACTGGCCGTGCTCGCCAGGAGCAATGGCACCATGACTGAGAGAAGTGCATGCTTCATGACTGGGTCTCCTTCAGGGTTGATTGAGATCTAATCGGAATCGCACGATAGGAACTGACGGTTCTGTTGCCTCCAAGCTCACGGAGAATTTTCGCGTCCCGGCGGGAGAACCTGACACTCCCCACCAGCGTGCCGGATCAAAGTACTGGGTACGGTTGTCTATTTTGGCCTCGAACACGGTCACCTCGAGTCATGTTCAGAATCACTCGAGCGGCACTCCTGTGAGATTATATCCTACGTCTTCAAACCCTCAACTGTTCGCCGGCCTATTCGAAATCTCCCCTGAGGATTCTGATCGCTCAGGAAGCAGAAGGCAGACCGGCGCGTGGGATACGTTTGGCCTGACGATCGCGGATTTCAGACCAGACTCCCCCTCCGGAGCGGGACGTCCGTCACATTCGCATACGACTGACCATGGAATACGATCCGCATGGGCTGAGTCCCATCATACAAATGCTAATGCTTCCATTTCATTTTTTCCGCGGCGCGGTCGCATTGCAGCCACGGGCGGGGTCTTTATGATGGAAGCGTTTCCGTAAGGGTGTGAAACGTGCCGTCTGATGCAGAATTGATCGCAAGTGCGCGGGCAGGAGCAGGCGTTTGAGGTCTTGATCCAACGCTACGAGCGCTCCGTTCGGGCCACGGCCCTGCCTGTCGTGAAAGATCGGCATCTGGTCTGTGACATCGCCCAGGAATCGTTCCTGCGGGCCTACCGGCAGTTGGGCCGCTCGCAGCGTCCGGCGGGATTGGGCGTGCCTCCTTCACCACCGAGGACGGCAAGCCTCACTGCATCGTCAAGTGAGTTCGGCAGGATCGAGTAACGGTCCGCGGCGTTGACTCTCCCGGCCGTGGCGCGTATGATCGGCCGCGGCTGCGCTGTTCTGAGACGTGGCCCGTGGCAGGAAAGATGGACCGATGACCACCGCAGAATCGAAAAAGGTGAAACCGCCGACGCGCGCGGCCCTGATCCGGCCGATTCTCCGGACGCTTCCGCCCGCCGCGTTCTATCTCCTATTCTACCTGTATCTGGCCTGCGAAATCGATCCGCGTTTCCTCTACAACGGCGGCGGACTCCTCGACAACTTCCCGACGTTCTACCTCGATGGCGAGTTCTGGAGAAGACATCTGGCCTTTCCCGGGGGCCTGATCGAGTACACCTCCGCTTTCCTGGCCCAGCTCTTCTATTATTCGTGGGCCGGGGCCGCCGTGGTCACGTGCCAGGCGTGGCTGATCGGCCTGGGAACAGACGCCTATCTCAAAGCCCTCGGCGCCTCACGGCTGCGCGTGCTCCGGTTTGTCGGGCCACTGGTCCTGGGGGCGGCGTACTCTCAATATACTTTTCACTTTGCCGAGACGTGGGCCTTCGCCGTGGCTCTGAGCGTGACCTGGCTCTTCCTGAAGTTCGCGCCGCCGCAGGCGGCCCGGCGGATTCTCTGCTTTGTGGTTCTCTCGCTCGTGCTCTACGCCGCAGCGGGAGCGACGTATTTCCTCTTTGCTCTCCTGTGCGCCGGGGCCCAGACCGTCACAGAGCATCGCTACCGCGAGAGCCTGTATTACGCGTTGACGGCCGCCGCCGTTCCTTATCTCGTCGGCGTGACGGCCTGGGGATTCCCGCTCCTCGACGCCTATACCGAGCTGCTGCCGCTTTACCTGGGGACACGGGAGAACGAGCCGTCGCGGCTGATGCTGAAGGCCGTGCAGGTGCTGTATCTCTTCCTGCCCATGACCCTGGCCGCCGTGGCTCTGGGGCGCGCTACCGTGGGACACAGGATGTCACCCTCTCCACGCGACGGAACGCAATCCGGTATCCTGCGGTGGGCGCTCGAGACGATTCTCCTGGCGGCTGCGACCGCGGCCACGCTGTTCCTCTACCACGATCCGGGGCTCAGGGCCCTTTTCGCGGTGGATTACTACTCGAGGCAGGGAATGTGGTCGAAGGTCCTGGAGATCGCCCGACGGGCGCCGCCTCACTACCTGATCTGTCACGCCGTGAACCGCGCTCTCTATCACACCCACCGGCTCGGCGACGACATGTTCGCCTATTACCAGGACCCCAACGCCCTGCTCCTGACCGGCAAGGAAGCCCTGTGGCAGAAGGCCGACACCTTCACCGACCTCGGCCTGCTCGGCGAGGCGGAGTATGACCTGACCATGCTGGTCAAGACGTTCGGGGAGAGGCCCCTCCTGCTCCAGCGTCTGGCGGGGCTTTATCTGGTCAAGGGTGACATGGACACCGCCCTGGTCTATCTCCAGGCGCTGCGCAAGGTTCCGTTCTGGAGAGGCCAGGCCCGAGAGGACCTCGCGTACCTGCGGAGCGATCCCAATCTCACGCGGGCGAAGGAGATTCAATTCCTGCGGGCGGTCCGGATCAAACAGGACTCCGTCCGGCCGACGGACACGCTCCGGCAGTTGCTGGTGGAGAATCCGAAAAACCGCATGGCGTACGAATACGGCGTGGCCTGGTTGCTGCTGTCCCGGAACCTTGCCGGTTTCCTCCAGACTTTCAACACGTACCACAACGCGATCGAGTCGAGGATTCCGCGGCATTACGAGGAAGCTCTCCTGCTGGCCCAGGCCCTCAACGCGGGGAGCGCGGACCTGGGCGTGCGCACCGTCAGCCCGGAGTCCGTGAATCGGCTCGCGTCCTTCATGAAAGCCCGGCAGCCTTTCGGCCGGGACGTCGCGGCCGCACGCAAGGCCCTCCGCGAACGATATGGTGACAGCTATTACTATTACTTCTTCCTCGGCGGTCCCGGAGTCCCGTAATGCCCAAGTGGAGCGTCAAGATACTCGTCCTGGTGACACTGCTCCTCGCGGGCGGCGGGCTGATCGTGTGGGTTTCGGCGAGGGTGCCGATGCCGGGTCAAGCGGTGTCCCTGGATGAGCCCGTGACGATCTTCCCCGACGGCAACGGCGCCGTCATCCCGCCGAACATCGCGCCGCTGAATTTCGAGGTGAGGCGCAGAGGCCTCGCCTACGCGGCCCGCATCTCCTCGAAGCAGGGCGACCCCATCGAAGTCTCCGGGCACAGTCCCGCACTGCGGATTCCGGAGGGAGCGTGGCGTAAACTCCTGGCCCAGAATCGCGGGGAAGAGCTGCGCATCGAGATCTTCATCGAGGACAAGCCCGGCTTGTGGCTGCGTCCCCGGCCCGTGAGCGCCCGGATCGCGCGGGAGGAGATCGATCGCTATCTCGTGTATCGCAAGATGTACGCCACGCACCAGCAGATGCGGGGTCCCGTCCGGATCTGCTGTCGTGACTTGACCGGCTTCGACGAATCCGTGGTCCTGAGCAGCAGCGGCACGGGGAAAGCCTGCGTGAACTGTCACTCGTTCCCGCAGAACCGCACCGACCGGATGCTGGTGGGCCTGCGCTCGCCGCAATTCGGCGTCGCCACCCTTGCCGTTGCGGGGGACGCCATGCACCGGATCGACAAGAAGTTCGGCTACACGTCCTGGCATCCCACCGGCCGGCTGGCGGCGTATGCGATCAACAATCTGCCGATGTTCTACCACGCGAGCCGCAACGAGATCCGGGACACCATCGATCTCGACTCCATGCTGTCGTTCTACCGGAGTGACACGCAGTCGATCTTTACGGTACCGCAGCTCGCCCGCAAGGACCGGCTGGAAAACTGGCCCGCCTGGTCGGGCGACGGCCGCTACCTGTACTTCTGCAGCGCCCCCAGGGTGTGGACCGACAAGGCTGAGTTTCCTCCGGTACAGTACGATCAGGTCCGGTACGACCTGATGCGGATCGCCTACGATCCCAACACGGACCGGTGGGGCGAACCCGAGATCGTGCTGTCCGCCCAGGATGCCGGCAAGAGCATTGCCATGCCGCGGTGCAGCCCGGACGGGCGGTGGCTCTCGTTCTGCCTGTGCGATTACGGCTATTTCCCGCCCTGGCAGGAAGGCAGTGACATTTACCTGCTCGACCTCCAGGCCCCCGCCGGGACCCCGCGGCCCTATCGACGCCTCGATATCAGCAGCAACCGGAGCGAAGGCTGGCAGACCTGGTCGAGCAACAGCCGGTGGCTCGTATACAGCAGCAAGGGCGCCAACGGCCTGTTCACGCGTCTGTTCCTGTCCTACATCGACGTCGAGGGCCGGGCCCATAAGCCGATCGTCCTGCCGCAGGAAGACCCCGCCTTCTACGGATCGTGCCTCCAGCTCTACAACAATGCCGAGCTGGTCACCGCGCCGCCGCATGTCACGGCCGAGCAGCTCGCCGCCGCCTTCCGAAAGCACAGCCGCATCCTCACGCCAACGACCGGCGCCACGCCCATCGCCAGGCCCACCCCCCAGAGCACCTTCGACCAAACCCAGCGTGACTAGCCCCGCCCTCCCAACTAGGGTCTGTCCACCGTCAAGGTGGGGGCAGCCGGGATTTCCTGGACGCGGGGGACGTAGTAGGCGGCGACGGGGTCGGTCTTCAGGGCTTTGAGGCCGGAGATGACGGTTTCGGCGTTGAGCACGGCGCCGGCCCAGCTCGTGTGCGGGGAGCCGCAGAAGAGAGCATTCACGGCGTTGGGGTCCAGGACGTCGTATTTGCGGGCGACGAGCTCGTTGAGGTCGATGAAGTCCGCCTTTTCCGCCGCGGCAACGTCCCGGGCCCAGCCGGCCTGGGTGGTGGCACTGCGTTTGATTTTGCCGTCGGGGTCGCGCGAGTGGCGCGGAATGAGCGAGCAGACGACCGGCGTGGCCCCCTTGTCACGCGTCTCGGCGATGAACTTCCGCAGGTGCCAGCCAAATGTATGGTTCGTGGTGGCCCGCCCATCGCGGCCCGTGGCCTGCTGGGTCTCCTCGCCTATGCCGGAAAGCTCGCCCCGGCCGGCGTTGGTGCCGAACTGCATGATGACCACGTCGCCCTTCTTGATCAGCTTCGCCATGTCACTCCAGAGGGTGTTGTAGAAGCTGGCAGTGGTCGTGCCGCCCACGGCGCGGTTAACAACGTTGACCTTGTTGGGATCGAAGTAGCCCACGAAGGGTGTGCCCCAGCCCCATTGGCCCGGCCGGTCGTCGCCGGTGGCGTCGACGCCGCAGCGCACCGTCGAGTCGCCGATGGTCCAGATGGTCGGCAGCTTCGGATGGTGCGGCACGGGCGCCAGCACCCAATGCTTCTCGGGGGCGGGGTTGGGCAACGGACCGGTTTGAGTGTAGCGTGGAATGTCGAGCGCACGCAGACCGAGGATGCCGGCTTTCGGCGTATCGATCGTGGTGGGGTTCGTGGGATAGACCTGCCCCTCAATGGTCACGCCCTGGGTCGGCGCGACAGGTGCAGCCACGGGAGTGTTCCGGCCTTGCGCCACGAGGGCGTTAAGTGCGATCACGACAAACAGGCAAGTTCTCATTTGGCTCTCCAGGATACCCATCTCGGGGCGCTGGAAACAGTATACCGCCGGCCCAGGCATCGATAAACGATGAACTTGCCAGGCCTGACGGGCGTCAATGGCGGCTGTCCCTGCTTGATGGAGTAGCACGCGAGAATTCGGGGAAAAGGTGTAACGTTTGGGTGGGCTGTGCGTCTTGTTAATAGAAAGCTATTGCAGGGTGGACGTCATGGTTCGCCTTGCGTTTTTGGGGGGCTGGTCCACGGCGGAGGACCGGCCCCCTGCTTTTCCTCATTGATTCGGCGGCGAATTTGCTCTAAACTGTGGCCGCTATGAGAATTCCATTAACCAGGTATGGCTGGCCCCAGGTGGCAGTCTATCCGGGGGGCATCTTCCTGGCCATGGTGATCGCCGCCTGGCTGGGACCATGGTCGGCACATGCCCCGCTCATGATCGTGGCGGAGCTGGTTCTGGCGGCCATTCTGGTCTGGGCACTGGCCTTCTTCCGCGACCCCGTACGTCGGCCGCCGCAGGATGAGGCCGTTCTCGTCGCCCCGGCGGATGGGACGATCACCGACATCGACCCCGGCGTGGACGCCAACACCCCGGCCGGCACACTTCGCATCGGCATCTTCCTGAGCATTTTCAGCGTACACATCAACCGGGCCCCCTGCCGGGTCAGGGTGGAGAAGATCACGTATAACAAGGGCAAGTACATCAACGCAATGAACCCCCTGTCGAGCAAGGTCAACGAATCGAACGATCTGACGTTAAGACGGGTAAGTAATCCCGAGGACACGCTGTTGGTCCGCCAGGTCAGCGGCACTATCGCCCGGCGGATCGTTTGTGCGACGGCGGTCGGGCAGGAATTGGTACAGGGACAACCCTTCGGCATGATCAAATTCGGGTCCCGCACCGAGCTGCACGTGCCCAACAACGGCAACGTCGAGTGCATGGTTCGGATCGGCGACAAGGTCAAGGCGGGTGAGACGGTACTTGTGAGGTACACGCGCAAATGAAGAAAGCACATTCACGGACGAACAAACGTCACCTGCTGCCGCGTCTGCGTCCGCACCGGGTGAACTACATCGCCATCCTGCCGTCGCTGATGACGCTTCTCAACGGCGTGTGCGGCTTCGTATCCGTGGTTCTGGCCAGTCGGGCCAACGAGAAGGGCCTGGAGGCCGGTGCGATTTACTTCACCTGGGCCGGCTACGTCGTGCTCTTCGCGATGGTCTTCGACATGCTCGACGGCCGCCTGGCGCGCATGAGCCATTCCACTTCCAGTTTCGGCGGTCAGCTCGACAGTCTCTGTGACATGGTCAGCTTCGGCATCGCCCCGGCGTTTCTGATGCTCCAGATCGTCAGCGCCAAGCTCGAACCCATCATCCCCTTCAGCGGCAGTCTGTTCCACCGCTTCATCTGGCTGGCGGCCCTGGCTTACATCAGTTGCACCGCCATTCGCCTGGCGCGGTTCAACGTCGAGAATGAAGACAGCGAAGCCCATCACATGAGTTTCGTCGGCTTGCCCAGTCCCGCCGCGGCGGGCGCGATCGTGAGCCTGATCATCTTCCTGCAGGAGGAGATGCCGAATCTCGAGCAATTCGTGATTTACGCCCTGCCTTTTCTGACCGTGCTCGTGGCCCTTCTGATGGTGAGTCAGGTCGCCTATCCGCACATCGTGAACGTTTACGTCAAAGGCAAGAAGCCCTTCGGCACGCTCATCCAGGTGCTGTTCTATATTTTCCTGGCGGTGTACAAGTGGCAGGTCGCGCTGGTGCTGATCTTCTGGTTCTTCGTCGTCTCAGGTATGGCCCGGTCGATCTGGACTCATGTGGTCCACCATCGACGGCCGCTGCCCGGCGAGGACGTCCAGAACATACCGACACCCCAGGGACCGACGCCGACGGGAGTATAGAGTAGTTCTGAGTTCTGAGTGCTGAGTTTTGAGTTGTGGGGTGGGCCGGGCCCACCCGATGCGTTAGTCCTCGAAGTCCGCACCTTCACGAGCGGCGATGGTCGGCATATCGGGTGGAACCAGAGGCCGGCCGGTGGCGGCAGCGTCCGCCTGGTTCAACTGGTAATACTTGTCCACGATCGAGGCGAGCTGCGACAAGGTCTGGCGACCTTCATCACTGGCTTCGAGACCCACGATCTGCAGACCCAGGCACAGATTCTGCCGATCCGCCGTCGGAAGGATGTTGCGGACTTGAGCATTGAACATGATGGGCATTTCGTACGGCATGGGTGTGAAACGCGTGCCGACGAATTGCCCGCGATGGAATTCGAAATCTTCTTCTTTGGGAGGCTGGCCGTTCGGGCCGGGTTTGAGCGGAATCACGACCTGGGCGCCGCCGGCGGAGATATCCACGAGCCGGCCTTCACAGTAGCTGTGCGGCGTTTCGCCCGGCTTGCGACTGCTCAGCCGGTGCCAGATCACGACCTTCACCTTCAGCGATTCGGGCACGTTGACCCGGAAATAGCTGCGTCTCTGTACGACACCGACGCGCGGGGGCACGGCCAGAACGATCGTGCCGCCGGCCTGCGGATTGGTGGAAGGTTCGAGTCCGACGACGCTCGTATCGAAGACGAATTTCCCGTATGCGTGCTTGAAATTCACGCCCACGGGCTGACCGATCTGAATATTCAGCGGGTGAGCCTTGTCGCTGGCGTGGCAGCCTTCGACATACAGCTTATCGCCCTGGAGTTTCGACATGATCACTTTCGTGACGTGCCACTTATCTCGCGACAAATAGGAAACGATCGCCGGCGCGTGGCTCCCAACGACGGAAGTCAGCACGTTCAGCGACTCGTGTCCTTCGAGCATGACGATTTCACTCATATCGATCTCCTAGGTACACACCCAAACCATAAGTAATAATCGGCTGGGCCACAAAACGGCGTTAGAGGAATTGACGCCATCCCGATCTTCACTGTCGTTTTTCGGACCTTCCCATATCAGCACACCCTCCCGGCCCGATAATCTCCCATCGCCTGACAACAGCCTGGGTGGCAGCCTCAAGTCCGCAGGACTTGGGGATGGCGAATCAGGCGGCACATTCGACCATCCCCAAACTGCGCTTGAAGCTGCCACGCGAGTCGAAGTCCGGGTGAGCCAGTGGATTGGCGATTGCACCCAGATCACGTTTATCCTATTCTAAGGGGCAATGCGGAGGACCTCGGTGTACCGTGAGCCTGCCGCAGCGACCACAAGCTCGGAGGTTTGGCCGGAGAATGCTCGAACCAGCGAAAATCGGATTGGGACTGCTGTGGTATGCCGTGTTCGTCGTGGCAACGACGTTTCACGAAGCCGCTCACGCCTGGACGGCCTTCAAATTGGGCGACCCTACCGCGCGCTACGAAGGCCTCGTGACCCTGGATCCGGTGCCGCACATCCGCCGGTCGCTTCTTGGCATGGTGTTCGTGCCCCTCTTCCTGTTCTTCACCTCCGGCTACATGGTGGGCTGGGCCAGCACGCCGTTCGACCCCGACTGGGCGCGTGCTCACCGCCGGAAGGCCGCGTTCATGGCCCTGAGCGGCCCGGCGGCCAACCTTCTCCTGATCCTCGTCGCGGCCCTTATCATTCGCGGCGGCATGCTCGGGAGCGTGTTCGCCGAGCCCGACCGGGTGAGCTTTCAGCACATCGTCGATGCGACCGGTGGCGGCGTGGCGCCCGCCTTCGCCACGCTGGTGAGTGTGCTGTTCACTCTGAATCTGCTGCTGTTCGTCTTCAACCTGCTGCCGCTGCCTCCCCTCGACGGCAGCAGCGTGATCACGCTCTTCTTCAGCCGGCGTCTCACGGCGCAATACAACGCTCTCATGGAACAACCCGCCGCCCAGATGGTGGGTATCGTGATCGCGTGGCGCCTGATGGACTGGATCCTCTGGCCCGTCCTGCTCTTTGCCCTGAACCTGCTGTACCTCTGAGACTGACCTCACTTGGGGTATCGCAGCGGACAGCTCGCGTCATCAAGGACTCTGGGTTAGTCGGCATAGAGTGGACGCCACGCACCACATGATGTAGACTGCGAGAGGCTGGTAGCAATCGTCAGTAGGCGGTTCCAGTTACGGAGTCGGTATCCAACACATGGCAAGAATGCCTGCCAATCAGAAAATCTATCACATAGCGCACGTGCGGAATATGTCGCAGATCGCCCGGGCAGGCGTGATTTGGTCTGACGCCAAACGAACAGAGCTCGGTTTGGACTGCGAGGTCGTGGGCATGCCGAAGATCAAGCACCGGCGATTGTATGAGATTGAAGTCCACTGCCATCGAGGAACGATGGTGGGCGAATATACACCGTTCTACTTCTGTTCACGTTCGATCATGCTCTACATCCTGCACAAAGGCAACCATCCCGACCTCGCTTACACCGAAGGACAAGAACCCATCGTACACTTGCAGGCCGATCTGACCGCTACTGTTGAATGGGCCGAGCAGCACGGCGTAAATTGGGCGTTTTCCGACCGCAACGCTGGAACCTACGTTGCCCAGTTCTATAATAGCGTAGATGATCTCGACAAAGTCAACTGGGATGCCGTGGCAGCAACGGATTTCCGAGACATGATGGTCAAAGAAGGCAAACAGGCAGAGTTCTTGATCCACCAATCGTTCCCATTGGAACTCGTCGAGAAGATTGGCGTGAGAGATGCAGCGACCATGGCGATTGTTGCTGACGCGCTTGTTCACTCGGAGCATCGACCGCTGGTGTGCGCGGAACCATCGTGGTATTACTGAGCACAGGGAATCACTGATGATTGAATTGCAGCAGGGCGACATCTTGAAGGCAAAGGCTGATGCCTTGGTCAACACCGTCAACTGTACAGGCGTAATGGGACGGGGGATCGCGCTGCAGTTCAAGAAGGCGTTTCCAGAGGCATTCAAGGCCTACGAATCGGTGTGCAGACGAAGAGAACTTGTACCGGGCATGGTCTTGGTTCATGATCTCAACCGTTTCGAGCAGCCGTACTACGTGATCGATCTGCCTACAAAGCGCCATTGGCGAGGCAAGAGCCGGATCGAGGATATTGAGTCGGGACTCGCGGCACTCACTGATGAGGTCCGCAGACTTGGGCTCAAGTCGGTGGCTGTCCCACCTTTAGGCTGCGGCCTGGGGGGTTTGAACTGGGAAGATGTTCGACCACGTATTCAGCAGGCATTCCAAGAATTGCCGGATGTGCGTGTGCTGCTCTTTGAGCCGAAGGGTGCTCCGTCTGCAGAAGAGATGGCCAAGACTGAGAAAATCCCGAACATGACGGAAGGTCGGGCCGCCTTGTTGGGTTTGATACGACGCTATCTGGCAGCTGTCATGGACCCTTCGATAACGCTCCTTGAAGTTCACAAGTTGATGTACTTCATGCAGGAAGCTGGGCAGAATCTGAGGCTCGTCTACGCAAAGGGGCTCTATGGGCCTTACGCCGAGAATCTTCGGCACGTGCTCACGCATATCGAGGGCCATTTCCTCACGGGATATGGAGACGCCGCCGATCGTCCCGACAAGCAGATCGAGCCTAGACGTGAGGCACTCAAGCTGGCAGAGGAATTCCTGTCCGATCATCGCAAGATCCACGAGCGATTCAATCATGTCTCGCATCTAATCGAAGGCTTCGAGACACCCTTCGGCATGGAGCTTCTGGCCACCGTACATTGGGTGGCAGTACATGAGAAGGCGACTACTGTAGAACAGGCTATCCAGAGAACCTACGCTTGGAACGACCGGAAACGAATGTTCAAGGAACAACACATTCGGATTGCCTGGAGCATACTGGACCACAAGGGCTGGCTTGCATCTACATCGACTGAAGAACCGCAGAACGCCAACTTGTCTCTATAAGTGCAATTTCTGCAGAACCTGCACTAGACGCGGATGGGGAGGATGACGAAGGGGATGGCCTGGCGGTGGAGCATCTTCTGCACGCCGAAGACGATTTGGTTGTGGAGGAGCTTGCTGAAGATCGACTCCTGGACGAAGAGCAACTGGCCGCCGAAGAAGATGGCCGTGGGATAGCGGGCCGTGATCGTGGGGGCGATGTGCACCACCTGGTCGACCACGTCCACGCCGATATCGACGACGCTCTCGGCATAGTACCCCTCGCTCTGGACGAAGCGGACGTAGCGCTCGACGTCGTGCTTGATGGTGCCCTGAAGGCGATCGACTTCCTGCGGTCCCTTGAAGTTGCCCGCGTCGAGGACCCCGATCTCCAGAAACACGAAGTTGTGGAACACGCCGCCGAAGAGGCGTGTGACGGCGGAGAGGACGTGGAGCCCCGAGCCGTTGAAACCGCTGACCAGAATGACGGCCGTCTTGGCGTTCGGGTCGAAAACCGGCGGGTCCTTCGGATGGGCGGCCGCGCGTTCCAGCGTCTGCTTTTCCGTCCGCCGGGCCATTTCGTCGATCTGGCGCAGCTTGCGTCCTACGTGCATATAGTGACGCCGCACGAGCACGGCCACCACGGCCAGGGCGCCCGTGATCACCAGGGTCACCCAGCCACCCTCGTGGAACTTCAGCGTGATCATGGACACGAGGATGAACGCGCTCAGGAGCAGGCCGAACCCGCAGATGAACAGCTTGCTCTTCCACACCTTCGTCCGACTCCGGCTCCGCCACCAGTGACGGACCAGGCCCGTCTGGGCGAGCACGAAGTCGATGAAGACGTTGATACTGTAGAGAACCACGAGCAGCCGGACGGAACCGCCGGTGCAGATCATGACGACCAGGGCCAGGCCGCCCATGATCAGGATGCCGTTCTGAATGACCAGGCGGTCGCTGAGAACGGAGAATTTCGTCGGCAGCCAGCGGTCCACGGACATGTTGGCCAACACCCGGGGCCCTCCGAGAAAGCCGGTCTGGGCGGCGACGAAAAGGAGGATGGCTTCCGACAGGAGGCTCACGAGGATGAACGGGCGGGCCACGCCTTCGTTCCACCCCGCGGTGACCTTTTCGAAGAGAATCGCGTTGTAGGTCTTGCCGGGCTCGGGTCCGACGTTGTAGAGCAGATAGCCCAGGATCAGGCCTATCACCATGAACGACAGGGAGATGGCCATGTAACGCATGGTGAGACGAGCGGTCTCGACCCGCGGCTCCCGCAGGACCGGCATGCCGGTGCTGACGGCTTCGATGCCGGTGTACGTACCGGCGCCCATGCTATAGGAACGCAGGATGATGAGCATCATGCCCCAGAGTCCCACGCCGGACACGGTCTCGCTCACATCGGTGTGCAGATCCGTGGCCAGGGTGCCCATCTGAGGCAGATGCGTGAACAGCCCGTACAGAATGATGAATACATGCACGGCGATGAATGTCAGGAAGACCGGTGTGAGCGGAATCACCGATTCCTTTACGCCTCTCATGTTCAGTAGCACCATGAGAACGATGGCCATGATAGCCAGCCAGAGTTTGTACGGCTGCCACTCCAGCGGCAGGAAGCTGAACAGGGCGTCGGCCCCGCTGGCGATGGAGACCGCGATCGTCAGCACGTAGTCGATGAGCAGGGCACTGCCGGAGATCATGCCCACCCAGGGCGAGAGCAGCTTGCTGGCCACGAAGTACCCGCCGCCGCCCGTGGGGAACAGCTCGGCGATCTGGGAATAGCTGGCCGCCACGACCATGATCGTGACCACACTGGCGAGACCCACGAAGATGCTCAGATGCGGGTGCTCGCCCAGGGCTACGAACGCTTCCTGGGGACCGTAGCACGAAGAGGAAAGTCCATCGGCGCCCAACCCCACCCACGCGAAGAACGCCACGAGCGAGAGCCGGTGGAACAGAGCGGCGTCCCGGGGGTCTCGCGACTTGCCGATGACCATATTCTTCAATAGGCGCAGAACATTCATAGGGGGTGCTATTGTAGTGGGCGAACGCCTCGTCTGCAATCGTGCAAGTCGAGTATTGCCACCCCGCCCGGATGCGGTAATATGCTGTCGGCACAGCAAAAGGCTCGCAGGAACACACGCAATGCAAACACGAATACTGGGAAAAACCGATCTGAAGCTCACGACCGTCGGGTTGGGCACGTGGGCCATGGGGGGACCCTGGCAGTTTGGGTGGGGCCCACAGGAAGACGCGGAGGCGCTGGCCGCCATCGGGCGGGCGCTCGATCTCGGCGTCAACTGGATCGATACGGCGCCCATCTATGGCCTGGGCCACTCCGAGGATCTGCTGGGGCAGGTGCTGCGCCAGACCTCCCGCAAGCCCCTGATCGCCACCAAGTGCGGCCTGCGCTGGAACGACCAGCGCGAGCGCACGCCCTGCCTGGACCCGCAAAGCGTCCGCCGGGAGTGCCACGAGAGCCTGAAGCGCCTGGGCGTCGACGTGATCGACCTCTACCAGATGCACTGGCCCGACCCCGAGGACGATATCGAAAGAGCGTGGGAGGAGATGGTCCGCCTGAAGGAAGAGGGCCTGGTCCGGCACATCGGCGTGTGCAACTACAACGTCGCGCAGCTCGAACGGATCGCCCGGATTCATCCGCCGGCGTCGTTGCAGCCCCCCTACAGCATGCTCCACCGCGAGGTCGAGAAGGAATTGCTCGGCTACTGCGGCCGTCACGGGATCGGCGTCGTCGTGTACAGCCCGATGCAGCGGGGCCTGCTCACGGGCAAGTTCAGCCAGGAGCGGTTGGCGGCCCTCGCTCCCGACGACCACCGCCGGCGCAACCCGGACTTCCAGGAGCCGCAGTTCAGCGCGACGCTGGACCTCGTCGCACAATTGAAGAAGATCGCCGACCGCAGTGGCCGCACGTGCGCCGAGCTGGCCATCGCCTGGATCCTGCGCCGGCCGGAAGTCACCGCTGCCATCGTGGGAGCCCGCCGGCCCGACCAGGTCGAGGAAACCGCCCACGCCGGCGACTGGACATTGAATGAGAAGGACATCGACGAAATCGAGAATCTCCTTGCCCAGCGTGACAAGAAGCTGACAAGAAGTGCATAAGTCCCATCGGTCCTATGAGTCCTATAGGTCCTATCGGAGTTGAGAAGCCATGAAGAAGTCCCAGGAAAGAAGCATCTACACCAGCCCGCTCGTCGAGCGCAACGCGTCGCCCGAGATGGCCGAGCTGTTCGGCCCGCAGAAGAAATTCAGCACGTGGCGCCGCCTCTGGCTGGAGCTGGCCAAGGCCGAGAAGCAACTGGGTCTGGATATCAGGCAGAACCAGATCGACCAGATGGCCAAGCACCTCGGCGACATCGACCTGAAGAGGGCCGCCGCGTACGAGCGGCAGCTGCGTCACGATGTGATGGCCCACATCCGCACCTTCGGCGACGTCGCCCCCAAAGCCGCCCCGATCATCCACCTGGGCGCCACGAGCTGCTACGTGGGTGACAACACGGACCTGATCCTCATGCGCGAGGGCCTGCAACTGCTCGCCGGCAAGCTGGCGGCCGTCATCGACCTGCTGGCCCGGTTCGCCGAGGCGTACCGCGCGCTGCCCACTCTGGCGTTCACGCATTACCAGCCTGCCCAACTGACCACCGTCGGCAAGCGTGCCACGCTCTGGGCTTACGAATTCGCGATGGATCTGGAAGAGATCGAGCACCGCATCACCAACCTGCCCTTCCGCGGCGTCAAAGGTGTCACGGGCACGCAGGCCTCGTTCCTCGAGCTCTTCGACGGCAATCACAGCAAGGTCAAACAGCTGGACAAGCTCGTCACCCAGGCGTTCGGCTTCAAGAAGGTCTGCGCCGTCACGGGGCAAACCTACCAGCGCAAGATCGACACGCAGGTCATCAACACGCTCGCCCTCGTGGCGCAGTCGGGCCACAAGCTGGCCAACGATCTGCGGCTGCTCGCCAACCTGAAGGAAATGGAAGAGCCCTTCGAGAAACACCAGGTGGGCTCCTCCGCCATGCCCTACAAGCGCAACCCCATGCGCTGCGAGCGCATCACGGGCCTGGCCCGCTTCGTGATGAGCATCGCGATCAGCCCCCCGCTGACCGCCTCCGAGCAGTGGTTCGAGCGGACGCTGGACGACTCCTCCAACCGCCGGCTCGTGATCCCCGAGGCGTTCCTCGCCGTCGACGGCATCCTGCAAATCCTGCTCAACGTCCTCGATGGCCTGGTCGTCTATCCGAGGGTGATCGAGGCGCACGTCGCGGCGGAGCTGCCGTTCATGGCCAGCGAGAACATCCTCATGGCCGCCGTGAAAGCGGGCGGCAACCGCCAGGAGCTGCACGAGAAAATCCGCCTGCACGCGCAGGCCGCCGGCGCCGAGGTCAAGCAGTTCGGCCGCTACAACGACCTCATCGGCCGCCTCCGCGCGGACGTCGCTTTCGCGAAGGTGAACTTCGCCGAGGTCCTGGACCCGAGTGCCTACGTGGGCCGCGCCCCCGAACAGGTGTGCGAATTCATCCAAACCGTCGTGACCCCGATCCGCAAACGATACCAAAAGGAACTGGGCCGCAAAGTTGAATTGAAAGTATAGCAGGTGGGTACTCTCTCGCAAAGCACGGCCAATACATTGGACGCCCTGATGGAATGCTTGGACAGATGGCGAGTTGCACAAGTCATGGGAATCGCTCCCGACCATCAGACTGCGGCATTTCATCTGCTGGCCCTGACGGAGGAGAAATTCCGGGTAAGTCATCTTAGCAACACTCTGGCGATGGTATCTTCTTTCGGTGCCCATTTGCAGATGAGAAGTGACATATTCGCACTTGAATGGGCGTTGCGTGCGCTCTCCCTTCCTCAAACCAAGTTCACTTCAATCGAGAAGGTGAGGAACTCGTGGCGCAAGCCAGTTGCGGATAGAGCCTTCTTGGCGATCAAGAATCTTGCCGAATTTGGCACTGTTAGAGACCTGATCATCTGTGCGAAGAGAGGGGGTTATCTACTTGATACACCCTCGCAAGGTGTCTATCGTTTCACGGACAATCCGGATTGGCCGGGAGTGAGCGATATCAAGTCCCGTCTTATGGGTGAGATTATCTCTGAAGACCGTGATCCTCTTGTGGATAGTGTGACGCCCGAGGCATTCACTCTCGACAGAACCTCGTTGTTCGAAGACTTCCCACACGACATACGCGCAGCGACCTACACCGGCTCGGACTTCTGGTTGTTCTGGAAACACGTTTGCCAGATGTGCTTGAACCGTTCGTTTCAAGACTGTGTGGTACACAACTATGGCACTTTTGCAGCCACAACCGAGACCAGAGAACTTGGAATACTCATCACGAAAAGGAGATTCATTGATGGTATCGTTGTTGGCACGGGATTGAAACGTGAGGTTGTCTCGCTGTTCCTCCAGTGGATGATGCTCAATTCTCACACAGATCGGAAGTTCTCCCTATTTCATTGTCCCTTTGTAGAGGTGAACGAGAAATTCCTATTGATAGCCCCTCATGTGGTCCTGCTGGCACATGCCCCGACTATCTTTCTTAGGCTGCTCGCGCACCACGATAAGGCCGCTTATGATATGAACTGTACGGGACTGGAGAAGAAGTCACTCAAGCGACTCAAATCCCACATAGAAGGCTCTAATCGTATTGTTCGCACGAACGTTAAGCTCCCGACGCCTCAAGGAAGTAACGAATTCGATATCGTTGAGTACGATTGTTTGAACGCAATCCTATCTATCGGCCAAGCCAAGTTCACTGTTCGCCCGGATTCGCCCTCAGATGTGGATCACGTGAACTCGGTAATCAAGAAAGGGGCAAATCAGTTGGAGCGTGACAGATCGCTCTTATCTGAGAATCAGGCCAACATTAAGGAACTGCTTTCGCGCATCGGGGCCAAGACAGACAATGTTGTCGATATCCAGTTCTTTCTCCTCCCCACGAGGTTTTCCGGAAGTGATTTCCTTGACATCCCGTCTTGGATTCGAGTCCTTCCAATCGAATTCTGCCTTCGCCCTCAATGCAAAGGGGATTCTCTTCCATTAATCTGGGACGAATACAGGGTTCTATGGGATTCTCTAGACCAGAAGGTGGTTTCAGCGAGAGGCGAAGAGGAGTTCAAAATCGGCAGATTCAAGATAGTCTGTCCATGCTTTAGAGTGTCAAGTAACCAGGCTAACTAGGAGCACTGTGATGACTCGAAAAGAACTGATTAAACGCGTCAAAGAAACGGCGTATCTCGAAGGGGACTTCATCCTGCGCAGCGGCAAGCGCAGCAAGTATTACCTGGACAAGTATCTGTTCGAGACCTGTCCCGACATCTTGCAGGCGCTGGGCAAGGAGTTCGCCAGGCACGCCGACGAGGACGTGACGCTGATCGCCGGGGCGGAGCTGGGGGGCGTGGCGCTGGCGGCGTCCACCGCCATGGCCACCGGCAAGAACTGGATCATCGTCCGCAACAGCAAGAAGGACTACGGCACCAGCAAGATGGTCGAGGGCGTCCTCAAGGCGGGCGACGTGGTCCTGCTCGTCGAGGATATCGCCACCACGGGCGGCCAGGTGCTCGAAGCCGCCAAGATCATCACCGACGCCGGGGCGCAGGTGAAGAAGATCGTCGCCGTCATCGACCGCAAACAGGGCGCCCGCGAAAACATCACCGGCGCCGGCTACGTCTTCGAATCGATCCTGACCAAGGACGACCTCGGCATCGTAGATTGATCAGAGATCTCAAATCTCAGATTTTATATCTCACATTCCCGCTCGGAGGCTTGCGATGATCGTCGGCGTACCGAAAGAAGTGAAGAAGGACGAATACCGCGTGGGGCTGCTCCCCGTCGGGGCGGACCTGCTCACGCGCGATGGGCACACGGTTCTTATCGAGAAGGACGCGGGGTCGAGCAGTGGATTCGACGATCAGGCGTACGAAGCGGTGGGGGCGAAGATCGTCTCCGCTGCCGACGAGGTTTATGCGCAGGCGGAGCTGATCGTCAAAGTCAAAGAGCCGCAACCTGCCGAGATCGCGCGTCTGCGCGCCGGACAGATCGTGTTCTGTTATTTCCACTTCGCCGCGTCACGCGAGCTGACGGTCGGGTGCCTGAACACCGGCATCACGGCGGTGGCGTACGAGACGCTGAGAGACGCGCAGGGGCGACTCCCCCTGCTGACGCCGATGAGCGAAATCGCCGGACGCATGTCGGTCCAGGAAGGCGCCAAGTGCCTGGAGCGGCCGATGATGGGCCGGGGCATTTTGCTGGGCGGCGTCCCCGGCGTGGCCCCCGCCAACGTCCTGATCCTCGGCGCGGGCGTCGTCGGCACCAACGCCGCGCGCATGGCGGCGGGACTGGGCGCGAATGTCACACTCATGGACATCAATCTCGACCGCCTGCGCTATCTCAGCGAGATCATGCCGGCCAACGTCGCCACGATCTTCTGCGATGCGCACACGGTGGAGGAATATATCGTGCGCGCGGATCTGGTCATCGGCGCCGTCCTGATCCCCGGCGACCGCGCGCCCTTCCTGGTGGATCGACGGCTCGTCGGCAGGATGAAGCCCGGCAGCGTCATCATCGACGTCTCCATCGACCAGGGCGGCTGCACCGAAACCTCCCGCCCCACGACGCACAGCGACCCGACGTATCTCGTGGACGGCGTCGTCCACTACGGCGTCACGAACATCCCCGGCGCGGTGAGCCGGACGTCGAGCGTCGCGCTGTGCAACGCCACCCTCCCCTACGCCCGCCAGCTCGCGCGTCTCGGCGCCGCGTCCTTCGCCGCCCTCACCCCCGGCCACGCCGCCGCCATCGACCTGCGGGATCACCGACTCGTCAACGGCCCCGTCGCCCATGCCTTCCCCGATCTGCAGAACAATGCAAATAGGTGACGATCCACAGTGGTGGGTGGAGGGTGGTAGCGGCAAGCGGAGGGCAACGGAGCTGGCCGCTGCCACCCGTCAACTCTTTCCGCGGACTGGAGAATTCTGGTAATATGCATGGACAGGTACCTTGCATTACTATATAGTGGCGTGCATGGACATGGAGTTTTTCGAGAACTGGGCCACGCAGCTCCGCAAGGGAATGTTGGAACTGTGTATCCTCAACGCCATCCGGGATCGGAGCATCTACGGGTACGACATCGTGCGGATGCTGCGCGACGTGGAGGGGCTGGTGATCAGCGAGGGGACCGTTTATCCCATTCTGAGCCGGCTCAAACGCGAGGGGCTCGTCCAGACGACCATTCAGGAATCCAGCGAAGGGCCCGCAAGGAAGTACTACGAACTGACCGCCCGGGGCCGTCAGGTGCTGAGCAAGATGAATCTGCACTGGGAGAACATCGAAACCGGGGTCGATTCTTTGAGAGGAATATAGCGATGGTGACGCTAAGCGATGGGGCGCAGAAGGCTCTGGATGAATACCTGCGCCAGACGCGGATATACCTGCAGGGGGCGCCCTCCGTCGACGCCGACGAGGTGGAACAGAACATCGCGGAACACATCGAAAACGAGTTGCGGGATGCCCCCGAGCCGGTGGAGCTGGAGACGCTCGACGCCGTGCTCAAGAAGCTGGGCCGTCCCCGGCAGTGGGTGCCGGAAGACGAACTGCCCGAATGGCGGAAGCTGATCCTGCGCCTCCGCACCGGACCCGATGACTGGCGTCTGGTGTATCTCTCTTTCAGCCTGCTGGTCCTCGCCTTCGTGTTGCCTCGCGCTTTCCTCATTCTGGTGCTCGCCAGTTTCCTGGCCTCGCGTGCAGCGTTGGCGGCCACCAGTGAGGGACCATTGCCCAAGCCGCAGAAATGGCTGCTCTATCCGCCGTTGGTCGTGACCAACGTTGTTATCCTCTGGATTCTGCTGGGATTGCCCCTGTGGGCGGGCGACGTCCGTGGGGTCTTCCTGACCGCGGTGCCCACCATGCAGGATGTGCAGGACAGGCTGATGCGCATCGAGACCTTCGGATAACGTAAGGTATTGTTCGCACATTATACTGGGACGTGAAAAGGGTCCCTTC
>CAYQXM010000079.1:20206-26034 GCA_964421295.1 uncultured Pirellulales bacterium | reverse complement strand
CCTACAACGGTTTAGCAAACCGTCGCCTTAAGCCGCTCGGCCACCTCTCCAAACCACGTATTGTCAAAGACTTGCATCAGGCCACAAACACCCCACACCGACGGCGTTAGCAGCTCGATGCGTATCTATATCGACTATACACGCCCTAGACATTGAAGTCTACCTCCAATTCTCCAAACGCACAAGAAGATTCGCGAGAAGTTCCGGGGCGAGGCAATGCGGGCGCCACGGCGCGGATACGGGTGGCAGCGGCAAACTGCCAATACTCGCCATCCCCAAGTCCTGCGGACTTGAGGCTGCCACCCCAAGCTGCCTGCGCAGACACCACGTCTGCCGGCCACTGGCCCTTTTCGCTTGCCCTGCAGGACCAGTCCGGCGATGATGTCGGGAGTGGAGTAACGACTCGATGTGCAACGTGCACACGGCGGATCGTGTCCAGGGCGTTGGAACCATGAGCGGACTTGGGAGTGTCAACAGCAACCATCCTGCACAGGAGCAGTGTTGGTGCTTCTCGTTCGTCCACTCCCGCTGGACGGCCCTGCGCACCCTCCGCGTTCTGCTCGCCACCCTTTTCGTAGCCCTGCTGGGTTTGCTCTGCTGGGTCTGGTCTCTGCCGGAAGCCCCCGGACCGGGGCCGGGGCCCAGGCGGGACGATTTCCGCATGGGCGGTATGGGCATGGGGATGGACCGGGGCATGGGCCGCCCCCGCCCCAGGGTTGCGTCGGTGGCACGCGAATACGCCTCCCCCGCCGCCCTGGCGGTCTCTGCGAGTGGGGACCTCCTGTACGTGGCCCAGCACACGGGGAAGGCCGTGGCGGTCGTCGACGTGAAGCGGCGGGAAGTCACGCGGCGCATCGATCTGCCGCACCTCGCCCAGGGCTTGACGCTCTCGACTGACGGCGTCACCCTGTATGCCACGTGCGGCGAGGCCAATGGGCAGGTGTGCCGGATCGACACCAAGACCGGGCAGATCACCCAAACGATCCCCGTCGGACATACGCCGCTCTCGCCTGCCGCAACCCCCGATGGTCAGTGGCTGCTCGTGTGCGATCGCTTCAACAATGCCGTCTCCATTGTTGGGCTGTCGGGTGAGCCCACGCCGGTGCGCGTCCCGGTCCCACGGGAGCCGGTGGCGGTGGCAGTGACGTCGGACAGCCGGACGGCGGTGGTGGCGAACCACCTCCCGGCGGGTCGCTCGGACGCGAACTTCGTGACGGCGGTTGTCTCGCTGCTGGATATCCGAACCCAGGAGAAACTCACGGACGTGCCCCTGGCCAACGGCAGCCACACGCTGCGCAGCGTGTGCCTCAGTCCGGATGATCGGTACGCCTACGTGACGCACGTGATAGGCCAGTTCCAGTTGCCCACCACCCAGGTGGACCGGGGGTGGATGAACACGAACGCCTTCAGCGTCATCGACCTGCACATGCGGCAATGCCTGGCGACGGTTCTCCTGGATGACATCGATCGTGGAGCGGCGAACCCCTGGGGCATCGCCGGCACGGCCGACGGCCGCTGGCTGGCCGTGTGTCACTCGGGCACGCACGAAATCAGCCTGATCGATCGTAAAGCACTGCACGCGAAGATTCAGAACACGGCGCGCCGGGACCGGATCACGTACGATCTGGCCTTCCTGCACAGCCTGCGGCGCCGGATTCCCCTGACCGGGCAGGGCGCCCGCGCCATCGCGGTTCACGGCTCGAAGGCGTACGTCGGCCTGTACTTCGAGGACGCTATCGATGTCATCACCCTGGACGCAACAACGGCCGCGGTAGACGATACGATCCGGCTCGGCCCCGAGCCAACCCTGACCCTGGAACGCGTCGGCGAGATGCTGTTCCATGACGGGCGGCAGTGCTTTCAGGAGTGGCAAACATGCGCCAGCTGCCATCCGGACGGCGCCACGGACGGACTCAACTGGGACCTGCTCAACGACGGCATGGGCAATCCGAAGAACGCCAAGAGCCTGCTGCTGTCCCACGTGACGCCCCCCGTCATGATCACCGGCGTTCGACCTAACGCGGAGTTCGGTGTGCGGGCGGGAATGCGCGGGATCCTGTTCATGGCGCTCGACGAGGACAGCGCCCAGGCGCTCGACGCCTATCTCAAAGGCGTCCGGCCGATCCCCAGCCCGTATCTCGTGAACGGGCAGTTGAGCGTGTCCGCCCGGCGGGGTCAACAGGTGTTTGCCGCGGCCGGATGCGCGGGCTGTCACGGCGGCCCCTATTTCACCGATATGAGGATGCACGCCGTGGGCCCCGGACTGGGGCCCGATGCCGATCAGCCGTGGGACACGCCGACGCTGGTCAATGTCTGGAGAACGGCTCCTTACCTGTACGACGGCCGGGCCGCGACCATGCGGGACGTCCTGACGACGGAGAATCGGCAGAATCGTCATGGCATCACCACGACCTTGACGCCGCAGGAAATAGAGGATTTGGCAGAGTATGTGCTATCTCTGTGACATGAGGGCGCGATGATAACGAGTCGATTGTCTCTCTTGGTGTGGACAGCCTGTCTTGGGGCCACGGCGTCCTGCTTTGCGCAGGGGCGATCGTCCAACGCACTCATCCCCGAGTCCACGCGCCGGCAGGTGCCCCGGTTCGCGTTCATCGAACGGCCGCCCGCCGTCCTCAACGGCACCAGCGGCACGATGTTCGCCCAGGTACACGGGCAGGGTGCAGCTCTCTGGGTGTGGGAGCCACAGCGAGAGAGTGAGCCGACCCGCATTTTCCAGACCAACACCGGCATGATCTTCGACATCTCCCCCTCGTACGACGGTCATCGCCTCGTCCTGACTTATCGCGAGAAGCCCGACGAGCCGTTTCACATCTGGGAGATGCGCGCCGATGGCACGGGCCTGCGCCCGTTGACTTCCGGGCCCTACCACGATTTCAATCCGGTCTATTATCCCGACGGACGCATCGTGTTCTGCTCGTCGCGCGTGGAAGCCTATTCCATGTGCCAGGACTTCCTGGCCAGCGCCCTGTTCACCATGAAGGGTGACGGTTCGGATATCCGCCGGATCGACTGGACGACGATCTCCACCAGTGCCCCCTCCATCCTGCCCGATGGCTCGATCCTCTGCACGCGCTGGGAGTACCAGGACAAGAGCATCTTCACCTGGCAGAGTCTCTGGACGATCAAGCCCAATGGTCGGCAACTGTCGCTCTATTACGGCAACACTCTCACCCTCCCCAACTGCCGCTGGGGAGGCAAGGCCATCCCCGACACGGACCAAGTCATCTTCACGATGGCCGCCCATCACTATCCGCCCATCGGGGACATCGCGATCGTGGATCATCATCAGCGCTTGGAGGATCTCGGCGCCGTCAAACAGTTAACCTCCGTCACCGGCTACCGTCCCACCAAGGGCCGCGACTGGAAAGACAACAACTGGCGTCCGGGCGATCGGTACTTCCCCAACGCCTATACCGACCCCTGGCCCATCAACAAGAACCTCTCCCTCGTCTCCTTCGGTGGGCGCGGGGACTTTCAGATCCTTGCTCTCAATCATGATGGCAAAACAACGCCGGTCTACGGAAAGGCCGGACGCTCGTTCTTCTGCCCTGTGCCGCTGGACGCCCGACCGAAGCCTTTGATCATCGACGGCGACGCGCCGCAGGAAAAGGGCGTCGGCATCTTCTACGTGCAGAACATCTATGACGGCCTGCTGGAAAAGGGCGTCAAGCCGGGGCAGGTCAAGAGCCTGCGCATCTGGGAGCAGGTCCCCAAGAAGTACAACACCGAGGGCCCCCGCGTCTACGATCACTATCCGCTCGTCGGGTTCGGGACGTACTACGTCAAAGTGATCCACGGCACCGTGCCGGTCACCGAGGCGGGCACCGCTTATTTCAAAGCTCCCTCCAACGCGGAGATCTATTTCCAGGCCCTCGACGCCAACGGCAAGGAGATCATCCGCATGGGCTCCGTGACACAGATCACTACCGGTGAACGTGCTTCGTGCACCGGTTGTCACGAGAACCGCATGACCGCCCCCACGCCGCTGGTGAGAGATGCGGAGCGTTTGCGCGCGCCGCCGGACGAGATCACGCCACCCTCGTGGGGCGCGGGGCCCGTGGACTACGTGCGCCTGGTGCAACCGGTTCTGGACCAGTACTGCATCAAGTGCCACAGCGGTGCGCGGCTCGATGGAGATGTGGACCTGTCCGGCGACAAGAACCGCTTCTTCTCCATGTCCTACTCCGACCTGTGCCGCACCGGTTGCGTCGATTATTACTGGCTCTTCACCGCCCCGACCGGCAACTTCCCCGCCATGGCAACTGGCTCATGGACCAGCCGCCTGACGAAACTGCTGGAATCCAGGCATGGCGACGTCGACGTGGACCCCGAGAGCCGCCGACGCATCTACGCGTGGATCGACTCCAATGTGTGCTACTACGGTACGTGGGATATGTCCCGGCCCCACAGCGCCGGAGGCCGTGACACCTGGACCATACCCGGCACGAGCCAGCCCACGCCGTGGCTGGTGACGCTCGTCCAGATCGCCCGCCGCCGCAACCTGCGGGGCCTGGAGAACGGCCAGGTCGGTGACGCCGTGACCGCCGCCTCGGTCGCGGCCGACGCCGCGATCAACCTGACGCATCCCGAGAACAGCCGGCTGCTCTCGCATAATCTCGCCATCCAGGCCGGCGGCAAGGCCCCGAACGCCACCGCCCCCTTCAAGACCAAAGACGACCGCGACTACAAGGCCCTTCTGACCGCCATCCGCGAGGGCGTCGCCGCCCTGCAGCGACAGCCCCGCATCGACATGCCCAATGCCGTGGCTGTCCCTCAGCAGCGCGATTTCGGAAGGACGTGGTGACACTGTCCATACCAACTTACTTGGTTTCAGGAGAAGACCGCATGACCACAGAATTCCCTAAGAGCATCCACGGCAAACTGAAGTGTTACATCTATCTCTATATCGATCCCCGAGATAACAGTATATTCTACATAGGCAAAGGCAAGTGCAATCGGGCGTTCGCTCACCTCCGAGAGAACTCAGAGAAAGAAAAGGTCAAACGCATTCGTGACCTCCGCAAAGCGGGAAAGGAGCCTCGGATAGAGATCCTCGTACATGGACTAGACGATGAGACCGCCAAGAAGATAGAGGCATCGGTGATTGACTTGATTGGAATGAGGAACCTCACCAACCTTCAAGCAGGTTATGAATCCGGTGAATACGGCAGAATGTCGGTCGACCAAGTAGTTGCCACCTATAGCAGAACCAGCGTTGCGATTCACGAGCCGGTCTTATTGATAAGCATAAACCAATCCTTCCGCTTCGGGATGCCAGAAGTTGAGCTATACGATGCCACGCGGTCAGCGTGGGTGGTTGGCAGCAAGAGAAGATCCGCGAAGTATGCTTTTGCCGTATATCAGGGCATAGTACAGGAAGCCTATGAGATCACGGACTGGTTCCCGAACAATTCCACGTTTAACACACGGAAACAGGAAGCGATCGATCCGGATGACGTGCGGTGGGAATTCGTTGGAAGGACTGCGAATGATCCCATCCGGAAGAGGTACTTGCATAAGGACGTATCGCGGTACATGGGCACGCAGAATCCCATTCGATACGTGAATTGCTCACAGACATGCAACAAGGGAATGTGAAGAACGACACGTAGCAGCACGCAGGGCCAGGATGGCCCTGCGACTCACGGGCAAGATACCCGTGCTACGAGAGGCACGCAATGTTGAGGTTCTTGGCGGCGGCGACCTCGTCGGGACGGGAGATCGGCGTGGTCACGGGGGCCGCTTTGATCTGGGCGGGGTCCTTTTCGGCTATCTCCGCCACCTCGATCATGGCCTGGATGAAGGCG